>NZ_QWEK01000009.1 GCF_009935845.1 Pseudoflavonifractor sp. 524-17
GGAAGTTAAGCTCATCTGCGCCGAAAATACTTGGCTGGAGACGGCCTGGGAAGATAGGTAATGCCAACACGGAAAGGGTCTGGTCTGACCAGACCGGACCCTTCTGTATTCCTCCTTAGCTCAGTCGGTAGAGCATGCGGCTGTTAACCGCAGGGTCGTTGGTTCGAGTCCAACAGGGGGAGCCATAAGAGTTGGGCTTGCCGTCACGTGATGCGGCGGCAAGCCTTTCCTCTTTCTTTGAAGTGAACAACCGGTCGAATGGGCCTTTAGCTCAGTTGGTTAGAGCAACCGGCTCATAACCGGTCGGTCCACGGTTCGAGCCCGTGAAGGCCCACCATTTAGGGGTATAGCTCAGCAGGTAGAGCAGCGGTCTCCAAAACCGCGTGCCGAGGGTTCGATTCCTTCTGCCCCTGCCACTTAAAATCCAGCGTTCGCTGTTTATATAGATGTTCAAATGGCGCGGTAGTTCAGTTGGTTAGAACGCCGGCCTGTCACGCCGGAGGTCGAGGGTTCAAGTCCCTTCCGCGTCGCCATTTGCTGCTGTAGCTCAGTCGGTAGAGCGCATCCTTGGTAAGGATGAGGTCTCCAGTTCAAATCTGGATAGCAGCTCCAACTTTAAGCACTGAAAACAAGGGTTTTCGGTGCTTTTTGTTTTGCTTTCGCTATTTTTTAACAGGAAACGGATTTTTGCCATTTTTGCAGTTTTGGATAAGGCGCAACAAAAGGCGCAACATTGACCAAAAGCAAGAGCCGGACGGGTGCAACCCCGCCCGGTTTTCTTATTATTAGGCTTGTGCTTTCAGTGCGTCCCGGACAACCTGTCCGGCCCTGCGTATGCTTTCCTCATTGGCGTGGGCGTACATTCGGAGCGTTACCGATGTATCGGAGTGGCCCAGGCGTTCACTGACCGACACCACGTCTGCGCCGTTGGTGAGTGCAAGACTGGCGGAAGTATGGCGGAGCTTGTGCGGGTGGAAATCCTCTATACCGTATCGCTGACCGAATTTCTTAAAGTAGCGGGTGGGGCTTTGGGGGTGCATAATGTCGGGGCTGCTGTCCTGGGTGAATACATACCGACTGATAGCTTTCCCGGCCTGTTCAAGGCGGAGCTGCTGCAAGAGCTTCAGCACGTCCGGCCCCACGTCCACCGTCCGGGACTTGCCGTTTTTGGGGTTGGTGACATAAACCCCAGCAGTAGGGGTGTATTGAGCATTGCGCCGGATCGTGATGGTGCCTTTTGCCCAGTCGATATCTGCCCATTCCAAACCGCAAGCCTCCCCGCGCCGGATGCCGGTATCAGCAACAAGGTTTATATATGTCTGCCACTTCAAGGATTCATTCTCCAGGCATTGGAGGATATACGCAAGCTGCTGGACAGTATAGGCTTTTTCGGATTCGTCCTGCGCCTTTTCCTCTTTGCGTGGAGAGGGGCGCTTCACCTTCAACATGGGATTGGTCTTGATCGTATCGTCTAAAAAAGCCATTTGGAAGATACCATTCAGAATGTTGTAGAGCTTGACCGCCGATGCGTGGGCGTGTCCGTTTTTCTGGAAATCAAGCAGCAGTTTGGAGAGCATGGCGGGGGTAATGTCCACCATAAGGAAATCGCCCAGGACAGGGAGGATATGCACATCAAGGTTCCGCTGATAGCTTGACCGGGAGTTTTCGGAGAAGGTGGCCTCTTTCGTGGGCATGAAAACGCCAGTGGCATATTGGCGGAGTGTTTTCAACTTTGCATTTTCCAGAGCGGCAAGCCGCGCTTTTTCTTCATCCTCTTTTTTTGTGGAGATCGTTCCGTCTGCAAGCTCATTTTCGAGTTGCGCTGCAAATTTGTTTAACTCCCGCTCAATGGTTCGTGCGCTCCAACCCGGTTCCGGCCTCCATGACCTTTTGACCTTACGGCCCCGGCCCCCGCTGGCCTGGACTTTATAAACAACTGCGCCGGTGGCGTCATACTCCTTCTTGATGCTGGCCAATGGTTATACCTCCTCTGCTGGTGGATTAGTGATATTTGATATGACAAGTTTAAGGTTTTGGGCAATTCTAAATTCTAACATATCAAAATAATCATATGTGCCAACAAGATACCCTTCCTTTGTCCAGTGTTCTTTTACCGGCGGGAGAACACCAAAACGGTCAAGTTCAACGGCAAGTTTAACTTTTTCAAGATTTGGAATATCTGGGAGTATTGCTTGAAAGGTTTTATCTTCCAGAATAGCACTTATGATGCGTAAATAGTCCGGGCTATCATGGAGGGAGTGGAGATATTCAAGCGCCGATTCTGTCAGGCCAGAATAATCACACATTTCCCGTTTGTCCACTGCGGACGTTCTTACTGTTGTCCGTCCCAAAAGGTAATCAGTGGACACCCCGTAGAAGTCAGCAATTTTACAGAGATTTTCAAGGGATGGGCGGGAAGTTCCCAGCTTGTATTGGTTTACTGCCTGAATGGAACAGCCCAGAAAATCCTTTAATTCATTGCTATCAGTTATTAGCTCATTTAATCGCTGTGTAAGTGGAGCTGATAGCTTTTCGGCCACGTC
This sequence comes from Pseudoflavonifractor sp. 524-17, assembly GCF_009935845.1. Lineage (GTDB taxonomy): Bacteria > Bacillota > Clostridia > Oscillospirales > Oscillospiraceae > Pseudoflavonifractor_A. The sequence goes on from NZ_QWEK01000009.1 coordinate 2,544, forward strand.
CATTTCGGAAGCGGCATTTTTTTTGCGCCCCATAGCTGACCCTCCAAATAAATATTGCTTTCACATATACAAATCTGGAAAATAACGCTTGAAATCTGACGTAGGGTGTGCTATCCTAATGGAAAGAAGCAACACTTTATATACCTTATTATAATAAAGTGTTGCTTCAATGTCAATAGGTAAAACAAAAATAATTGAAAGGACGGTAAAAAAATGCAAGCTACGGCAAACAAGCAAATTGTACCCTTCCAGAAAATCGCGGAGGCCAGCAAGACAACCGGGTTGTCTCAATACTACCTGCGCCGGGGGTGCCGGGATGGTTCTATCCCGCACACCAAATCCGGGCAGACCTTTTTTGTGAATGTTCCGGCGCTGCTGCGGCAGTTAGGGGCGGAGAGTGAGCCGGAGAACGTATGAGGGGAAACAGAAAAACCCGCTCCACGGCGGCAACCGTGGAGCAGGTCAAGGCGGGAGCGGGGATTGGATAAGCCACCACTTCCACCACAGATGATACCACGACGGCGCGGAGCCGTCAAACGGGGAAAATTACTGATTTTCTCAGCTACGGCCAAGAAAATGCCATGCCTTTGCGCCACCTGGAGAGCTTGACCAATCTTCCAGGCCGGGAGGTTCGGCGGCAGATCGAGCGGGAGCGGAGAGCCGGGGCGCTGATTATCAGTGACAACCAGCACGGCTATTTTCTGACCGATGACCCGGCGGAGGCCCAGCGGTTCGCCCGCTCAATGCAGCATAGGGCGCGGGAGATACTGCGGACAGCGCGAGCGATTGAGAAGGGAGCGGGAATTGGATGACAGAGCAGCCCTTTGAATCCTTTGTTTTCTACCGGTCTTTTCGAGACGCTATCGAGGAGATGACCGATGCCAACAAATTGGCAACCCTCCTTGCAATCTGTGATTATGCCCTATATGGCGTAGCTCCAGACCTGAAAGACGCAATGTCAAGAGCTGTTTTTACTGTGGCCAAGCCCAGTATTGACGCAAATAAGGCCAGATGCAGAAACGGTGCCAAAGGCGGCAGGCCACCTAAAAAACCTATGGTTACTGATTCGGAAAACCTATGGTTTTCAAAAAACGAAAGCACTTATACTGAATCTTATACTGAATCTATATCTAAAACTGAAGCAAAAGAGGCGGACAAGCCGCCCAAACGCCCCCGCTTTGTTCCGCCAGAGGTGGAGGAAGTCAGGGCCTATTGCCTTGAGCGCGGGAACGGGATAGACCCGGCCTCATTTGTAGACTACTACGCCGCTCGGGGGTGGAAGCTCAACGGGGGCCAGACCATGAAAGACTGGAAAGCCGCCGTCAGGACTTGGGAGCGCAGGCACAAGACGGAGCAGAGAGGAGGGGATGAAGATGACTACTGGTCCCAATAACGAAAAGCTGCTTTTCCACCCTGAGTTCATGGATCCAGACCAGCCGCCGTTCGGTCTGTTCTGGTGCAAGGACGCCGAGGACATGCAGGCCGTTCAAATCAACGCCGTCTGTAAGGGCCTGCTGACGCCCTGGAGAGAGCTGGGGGAATGGTCAGAGCTTATTTGCCGGTTTCCCTATGTTCTGGTGGCCGTGCCTCCCGGGCCGGAGCGGGACAAAATAGCGGAAGAACTGCAAGCCCGCTTTCCAATCCCTGTCCTTGTACCGGGGGACAGCGCCTTTCACGGCTGCGCTTCCACCCGAGAGCTGCGGGACAACTACGGCACACAGGCGCTTGACTGGCTGATTATCGACGCTCAGGAGCTTCCCGCCCCTGGTGTGCTCAATGTGGCGGAGATTGACTGTGACGCAGAGGCCAGCATCAAGCGGACAAGCTCCGGTTTGCCTTTGCTCGACCGGGAGATTGGCGGCTTTGCCCCGGGAGAACTGTCGGTCTGGACCGGCCGCCGGGGCGAGGGGAAATCAACGCTGCTGGGCCAAATCCTCTTGGACGCTGTCAACCAGGGGCACCGGGCCTGCGTTTACTCCGGGGAGCTGCCAGCGAAGCAGTTCAAGCGGTTTATCCGCCAGCAGGCGGCGGGGTACCTGCACGTAACCCCACAGGAGGACCCCCGCACCGGCAAGACCTTTTACATGGTTAACGACGACGTGAAGGGGCCAATTGATGACTGGTTTAGGGGAAGCCTGTTTCTTACAGATATCCGCGACAAAAACGCCCACGATGAGGATACCATTTTGCGGCTGTTCGAGGGCGCTCACCGCCGCTATGGCTGCGATACATTTCTGGTTGACAATGTGATGACGGCCCAGCTGCGGGGGGAGGCGGCAATGGGATATTACCGGGCGCAGTCGGCCTTTGCGGGCCGTCTGTCGGACTTCTGCAAGCGGCAGAATGTCCATGTACATCTTGTGGCACACCCCCGTAAAACAGAGGGCAACAGGCCCCTGGAGGCCGATGACGTAGGCGGATCCGGCGATATCACAAACCGGGCTGACAACGTGCTGAAGGTGGAGCGTGTACCGGAGGAGAAGGTGCAGGAGCTGGGGTACTCCACATTGCTTACCGTCCTAAAAAACCGGGAATTCGGCTCCAGGGGCAGGGTCAAGCTGGAGTTTAACGAACCGTCCCGGCGGCTGTACCAGATGGGCGGTTCACCGGCGGCACGGTACGGGTGGATGAAAAAATACAGGGGTGGATGTTGATGGGAGCTAAAAGCCAAACAAAAGGCAGGAGGGCCGAAATTGAGCTTTCCAAAGTCCTCCAGGGGTACGGCTATCCAGTAGAGCCGGGGCAGGTGTTGAGTTATGGGGAAGTGCCGGACTTGTCCGGACTCCCCGGTATCCATGTCGAGTGCAAGCGGGCGGAGGCACTGCGGCTGTCTGAATGGATGGAACAGGCCGAGCGGGACGCCCAGCGGTTCGGGGACGGCCTTCCCGCCGTATTCTTCCGCCGCTCCCGCTCGCCGTGGATGGTCTGCATGACATTGACGGACTGGCTGAAGCTATACCGTAGTTACCAGCCGCCGAGAAGCAGTAACCACGGGGGATAGTTTATGTATTGCGTGATACAAGAAGTTCGGCGGAAGAAGCCGGACCTATACGGGGCGTATCGGAAACTGGAAGCGTATCAGAACGAATGGCGCTTTGATGACCGGCCTTTTACTTGGTCCTATCGGCACACTGGCGGCCGGTTTGAGCGCCCACACCTGGAGGCATACAAAATCAGCATTCACAGCAGCTACCGGGAAAGCGGCGTGGTCAAAAAACGGCAATACCCCATTCGGACTATGGGCTACTACGATATCGCTACGTATAGCCTGTACGATTGCGCGGACGGCAGCATACAGGCTACAGCGGACAAGCTAGGCATGGACCCCGCCGAACTGTACGAGATCATAGAAACCAAGCTGGAGCTGCTGCGAGAACGCATAGAAGCGGAGTTCCACCAATCCCCTGAGTACATAACCCAGCAGGAACACGAGCGCATTATAGCGGATCACCTGACCGCACAGAACAAATTTTGTAACAAGTACGATGTGGAGAAGGACGAATACAACCGCTGTTATGACGTGTTTGGTGTACTGAGGAACAGAGGGTATCTGGCGAAAATCCAGGCACAGCACAAAGCCCGGAAGCAGTCAGAGCGTAGGTACCGGGAAAGTTGGCGCAGTACCTACGAGCAGTATGCAAGCGGTAGTTACTCCGTCTCCGCTTCCAGTACCTACACCGACGCCGAGCGGGACATACTCAGGCAGTTTTACCGGAGTCTGTCCAAGACCTACCACCCAGACCTGAATCCAGGCAAGGATACCACAGAGGAAATGCAGCTGCTGAACCGGCTGAAAGAGATGTGGAGCGTATAGCTGTCAGGGGCGGAAAAATAGGACTGTCCTCATTTTTGAGGAGAGTCCGTATGAAATAGGCAGCAAGATTGTCATAGTATTACGGCATAAAAAAAGAGGGGGATTCTGTGTTCAGACAGAGAGGTGGCTGGAACAAGACCCACGGGACGGCGGAAAATACGCCCAGGATTGACAGCTTCGACCCTGCGATATCAGAGGGCGGCGGTGTGCTATTTGTCTGCGCGGATGGGATAAACCGGCTGATTGACTGTGACCGCTACACGGACTATGGACCAACCCCGGAGGCAGACCGGGAGATTGTGGAGCTGTGGGGGAAGGTGTGGAGCCAAACCCTGGAACTGTCCCGGAAAAGAAATGGATTCGGCGGCAGTCAGGCCTTCTTTCTGTGTCCGGCCTGCGGGGAGCGGCGGCGGTATCTGTATCTGTCCGGCGGTGTGTTCCTGTGCCGGAAATGCGCCCAGGTGAATTATAAGAGCCAGCAGGAAACCCGCTCGGACAGTATGTATTTCTATCACAAAGGCTGTGACTTGGTAGAAAAGCACCTGGACACATGGCCCAGGGTGCGCCCGGATGGGTTCAGCTTTTGCGAATGGATTCCAGAACGGCCCCGATATATGCACCAGACCACATATAGGCGCTATCTGCGGCGGTTCGCCAAGTACCAGGAACAGCACCGCCGCCGCCAGCTGAAGGACATGGCGCGGCTGCTGCGGCTGTTCAAGTAACGCAATAATAACGCAAGCCGGGGGTTCAATCGCCCCCGGCTCTTTGCTTATTTATACACGTCCCCACGGTTGCCGATGTCCAGCACTCGCACAATGAGAAGATCCCCGATGATGGTATAAAGCACCCGGAACGTCCCCACGCGGAGCCGGTAAAGATTTTCGTGTCCGCTCATAGGTTTTATATCCCCGCTGTCCGGCAAGCCCTGTATTGCCCTTAAAAGACGCTCACGCTGGGCCTGTGGCTGTTTCTGGAGGAACTTCATGGCAGGCTTGTCAATCTGTATTCTGTATGTCACAGAGATACCCCCAGCGCCTTTGCAGCATCCTCCAGGCTGACCGGCTGGCCCTTGTCCGGGTCTGCCTCATACGCCCGATACAGGGAATTGCAAAAAGCATCGTCCGCCGCCTCGCTGATAGCGTCCTTTGCGGCCTGGAGCATGGTGGCAATGTTGGCAAGCTGCCCATCGCTGAAGCTGTCCAGAATGGCTATACATTTTTCCCGGTTACTCATTAGCTTTGCCTCCTTTTCATCTTGCGGGCTATAGTGTCTCTCTGCGCCTGTGTCTCCACCGCTCTACCTATAAACTCTGATACTCCCTCTCCTGCGGCCTGTGCGGCCGCCTGCGCGGCTTTTAGAGTGGAGGGGGATAGGGATATGCCCCTATCCTCTATGGGCGCTCCTGTGGCCTCCTGGCCTGTCCCTGGGGCCATGTGCCCATTTATGGCGGCATTGATAAATGCGTTCACGCTCTGTCCCTGGGCTTCTGCCGCCGCTTGTATGGTATCCTTCTTCCCTTTGGGCATGGTTACATTGATACGGTCATAATTTGCAGCCATGTATTTATTAACCGCCTTTTGCTGCGCTTTTGATGCTGGCATTGCGTAACCTCCTTGATTTTTTGTTTTGCTTTCTATGGACTAAATGAACACAATGGACGAAATCCCTCCCTTGTGGCCTATTCTGTCCATTTAGTCCATTCTGTCCAGTGGGGGAGCGTTTGAAGTTCAGACACCTTCTCCAGTATAACTCTATTGTATCACGTTTATCTATCTATGCAAATATACAATGTCAACAAATATATCTGCACAAATATGTATATCACATCAATAGAAATATCTGCGCAGATATAGTATAATTCATATGGCGCAGATTGCGCCCCCGGCCCCGTTCTTGACAGTGATACCCCGGGACCGTATAATTGAAAGCAAGGAGTGATGAAGCATGGATGAAAGAGCATTACTAGAGGCTATAGGCCAGATGATGGATGAAAAGTTCGACCAGAAATTGCAGCCTATTATTGAGCGGTTGGACAAACTGGAGGAATCCAATGAGGAAGTCCGCGACGGAGTAAATGCCCTGCTTGAGTGGGCAGAGGAATGCGGGAACGTCATCAAGTTCCCTCTCCCAAAAGTAAAATAAGCAGTAAGGCGGCACCGGTTATCTGGTGCCGCTTTTCTATTTCCCCGCCCACAGGCCGCTTTAAGAGTGTGGGGTGGAATACCACCCCATAAAGGAAAGCCCGTCAGAACGGCGCTGACGGGCTGTGAGAGCTATTTGGGAGTGTCTTCTGGCTCTTGTGCTGTCATTCAATAACCAAATCCTCTACCACGACCCCGAGCGCCTCTAGCTTTGCTTTTGCCTTGCGGAGCTGGTTATTGACTTCTTTCTCCTTGTCTACTGCTTGCTTGATACGAAGCAAGTCCGTGTAGACGTCAATCATGTTTGTGGCCTGTTCCTTCTCTGTCATAACATCAACCTCCTGCATTGTGTTGACCTCCTTCTGTGTCGCGCTCTCCGATGCAGTCAAGGACATAATCCCTTAACACCGCATTAGATGTTCTGCCTTTGTCTGTGCAATAGGCTTTGAATTTTTCGGCCTGTTCTTTCTTCACACGACACGCTAAACTTGCGATGTTTTCCCGCTGGTATTTGGCCGATGCGCGCCGCTGGGCCTCTGTCGGTGCCAACACTTCACCTCCTTTAAGACACTTATATTATACAACAAAAATATATGATTTACCATATATAAAATGCACAAATATATATGATTAACTTTGTCTGTTCTGCCCGTTGATATATGTTTAATCATATAGTATAATTCATATTGTCAGGAGGGACCAGCCCACTGGGGAGCCGACAGCCCCCACAAACGCCGGAGGCGTACTCATGAGGACACCGGGTGCTTCCAACAAGGAGCAAGTGTCTGGCGGGTGGGCAAGCCCCCAAAATATGAAAGGAGCCGACACCATGAGTATGAACGAACTGAACAGCACCGCCCGGGACCTGATGAGCGTCCGGTCCATGATTGAGGAGCTGGAGGCAGAGGCCCAGGCCCTCACCGACAAGCTCAAGGCCGCAATGGTGGAGCAGGGGGCCGAAGTCCTCCAGGGGGATGGCTGGAAAGCCACCTGGAAGAACGTCAACAGCCAGCGCTTCGACAGCAAGGCTTTCAAGGCCGACCACGCCGACCTCTACGGCCAGTACAGCCGCCAGACCACCACCGCCCGCTTTGTGCTGAGCGTATGAGAAGGGCCCCATATCCAACCAGCCAACCAAAGCGTTTGGATATGAAGCCCACACACAGCCCAGGAGGCCGGTAACTCAATTATACCGGTCTCCTGGGCATATTGCAAGGAGGATTTTTTTAATGCCGGTAATGATATTAAGCGAGAAAGAATCTGCACTTCTGAAATGCGCCCACATGATTCTGGCCGACCAATGTCCGCCGAATCGCAAGTATTATCTGTGCATGGTGTCGGAGGACTGCACCGGGGATTGTACCCAATGTTGGATCAATTACTTGTGGGGAATTGGAGAGGGCACCGTCAGGCTGCCAAAGGGGAGGTAGGCAGATGAACGAGAGAGCGAAGACCATCGGTCTGATTGCCGACATGCTGTGCAGGATTTCGGATGAATCCCTGCTGAACCGCATTTACCGCTTCACCAAGTACATCTACATACATAGAGATGGGAGGGCCCAGCATGAAGGTTAAAGTAGATGACGGCGGCTTTCGGTTTGAGCGGGAGCCAATGGAGCTGGAGCGGTTCAACGCCCTGTGCAGGCTGGCCCGGGACGCTATCGCTGGCGCTGTATTCCTGGGCGCGGTCTATATGATGGGCGCATGGGCGCTGGCGGCACTGGTGGCCGTTGGGGTGTACAAGCTGGCAAGGGAATCTTTCAAATGAATCAGCAGGGCCGGGGTATACTCCCCGGCCTGATTTATTTAGGCGCAACAAAAGGCGCAACATGCAAGCTAAAAGGCGCAACATCAAGAGGCGATATCTTATAACAAGCTACAACGAGGAAAATTCCAAACCCAATGCGGCGCAACGGATAGCGGCGATAAGCTACAAAAAGCGAGAACAAGAAAAAACAGCGCAAAGGTAATTGGTAAGGATGAGGTCTCCAGTTCAAATCTGGATAGCAGCTCCAAGAAAAACCCCGTAACTGCAAGGCTTAATAGTGACAAGTAACTATTTGCCGCAGAGGGCGGCGTGACCGAGTGTCACGCCGTCTTTCTGCGTCCATAGGTGGTTTGCGTTATAACAGGTTCGCTGATTTCCGGTACTTCCACTTCCTCCAGGAAGTTGAAAACGATCTTGACCTTCTGCGTCCGTTTGCCGCTGGACTTGTCCGGCGCATAGACGATGATCTGCTTGATGAACTCATTCACAATGGTCGGCGTCAGCTCCGGGATGTCCACATACTTTTCCAGCAGGGCGAGGAACTGGTCAACATTGTCCTCCATTTCCTCACGGGTCGCCACCCAATCGTCCAGACCGATGATCTCATTATTCAGACTGGCCTGCTCCGCCTCATAGCCCTCCAACATCTTCTGGTAACGCTCCTGGCTCAGATTGCCGAGTACCATGTCCTCATAGATACGGGTGATGAGCTTGTCGATGTCGGCCAAACGCTTCTTCGCTTTCTCAAGCCGCCGCTTGTCCTCCCGGATAGATTTCTCCTGTTCCTCTCTCCGGCACATCAGCCAGTCCTCCTGAAAGCCCTCCACATCGGCTCGGATATACTCCGTCACGGCCCGGATACGCTCCAACACCACATCCCGCAGAACGTCCTCCCGAATATAGTGCGCCGAACAGGTCCCCCGTCCGCTCTTGTACTTGGCGCAGACATAGTGGTCCTGCTTGCCGTCAAAGTTCTTACAAGTGGCAAAGTGGAGTTTGCTCCCACAATCAGCGCAGACCACCAGACCTGAGAACAGTCCTTGCCGCTCCGCTTTGGTCATGCGGCGCTTGTGCTGGCGAAGCTCCTGCACCCTGTCCCACTGCTCTTTCGGCACGATGGCCTCCTGGGTGTCAGGCAGGATAAACATATCCGCACTGGCGTTGGGGATGCGCTTCTTGAGCTTATAGGACTTGGAGTAGGTCTTGAAATTGCAGACGCAGCCGGTGTACTCCATCCGTTCCAGAATGCCGACAACAGACTGTTCCACCCAGTGGCAGGGACGCTCCGGCATGGGCTTGCCCTTGCGCTGGGCGTAGAGAGCCTTGGTAGTCAGCACACCGTCCGCTTCCAGGATTCGGGCAATCCGGGACGGGCCTGCTCCGGCAATCGCCAAGTCAAAGATACGCTTGACAACCGGGGCGGCATCCTCGTCCAGAATCCAGTGGTCTTTATCCTGCGGGTCAGGCTGGTAGCCATAAGGCGGCTTGCCCAGGTGCTTGCCGCTGGTCCCACGGGTTTTCATCACAGAACGAACCTTTTTACTGGTGTCTTTGGCATAAAAATCGTTAAAAAGATTACGAAACGGGGTGAAATCGTCAGTCCCCCTGGCACTGTCCACGCCATCGTTGACGGCAATGAACCGCACATCATAGCTGGGAAAAACGATTTCCGTATACCGGCCCACCTGCAAGTAGTCGCGCCCGAATCTGCTCATGTCCTTGACAATCCAGGTGCCGACCAAGCCCTGCTCCACAAGGGAAAGCCCCTCCTGTACGCCGGGGCGGTTGAAGTTCGTTCCGGTATACCCGTCATCCACCAGAATGCGGGTGTTCGTGAAGCCCTGGTCAGCGGCGTATCTGGTCAGAATAGCCCTCTGATTGGCAATCGAATTGCTCTCCCCATCAAGGGTGTCCTCATTACTGAGGCGGCAGTACAAAATCGTGATTTTCTGCTGATCCACGTTGTTGTCTCCTTTCTTCTGTGGGTCAGCTGACAGTACCGTAGTGCATGGTTCTATGATAGCATGATCTTCTCGTTTTGTCGACATCAAACCGCCCCCTTATCCGAAAAAATCATACGGCGCATCAAGCTGGGAAGCGGCTCGTCCCCGGCGCACTCTGTCTCGATGATATACCAGGTGTTACCGATTTTGCGGGTCACCTTGCAGGAGAAGGGATTTCTCATGCCATGCTCCTTGTACCATTCCTCAATAAAATCGGCGGGTGCTTCAAACATCGGCTCATAGCAGGCGCACAGGTCGATGGGTTCGTACACATAGCTCTCAAAATTGTTCAAATAATTTCCTCACTTTCATAAAATCCGTGGACGGTTAGACGCCCGTTTCGGGCGCTCCGAATACAACTACACAGGCCCCCTCTCAATTACGTTCCAGAAGCCCGTGATATCGGGCTTTTCAAGGGCCTAAAGCGTTACATAGCGGCCTTGTGGCGGCAACATGACCGCCTATAAAAAGATAACAGCGAACTCAAAACTATCCGTACATACGTACATCGGTACAGGGTCAGCATCCCTTGTACGCCTGTACGCACGTACAGATAATTTCATTTCTCTGTTCATAATGCAGTCGGTCTTATCAGAACCTCGATGCCCACATAGCCCCGGCATCGCTTGCCGCTGCCGATATACACGTTGTTGGTGGCCTCCAGCCGGTAGGCATCGGCGTTCTGGGCGATGAAACCGGAAAAGCTCTTGGGCGAAAGCGGGTTTTCTGCGTTATCCTCGCACCAGACCTTATAGGCGGCGTACAGGTCACGGGTAGCGGCCTCGCTGTCCGCCTTGAACTGGACATAACCGGCAGAGGTCAGAAAGTCCACGATGTTGTTGGCCTCCCGAACTACAACGGAGATGTTCTCTTTGGCCCGGTCGCTGATAGTGAAACGGTAATTGTTTACCAGCAGGCGGTGAAGCCCGTCCAGACACCAGAGGAATATCCCCTCGCGCTCGGCAATCAACTTTTCAGAGAGAAACGGATCATCCGTCCGCTCTGCTGGTCTGTCCCGCGTAGTCAAAACGATCTGGCGGCGAAAGAAGCCGTCAGACCTGTCATGGAGGGCGGTCAAGGCCCCGTTGCCGAAGCAGAGAAACCGCACATAAAGCTGGCTCTGGTAGCTCTGAACGCCTTTGCGCTCCATGTCCATCTTACACTCCGAAGTTACGATGGATTTGATATAATTGGTCTTGGGCAGAGCGCTCATGTCCATATCATCGTCCACCATCAGCAACTTGCTCTCCAGGTCGGCGCGGCTGAACCGATTGTTCTCCACTTTCTGGATGCTGGTGGTGTTCATGCTGTCCCCAAAGATGGAGCGCATCACCAAACCGATACGGCTCTTGCCCTCGCCTCCTTTACCAATGAGCATCAGCATCTTCTGGCCTTTGGTGGTGGGGAGCAAACAGTAGCCCAGGTATTCCTGCAAGGTGGGGATGTCCTCCGGGTGGAGCAGCTCCGACAGGAACCGAAGCCACTTCTCCGGCGGCGGCGCGTCAGGGCGATAGCTGACGGTCAGGCGATTGTTGCAGTAGGCTTTCTCCGGCGAGAAGCGGCCATCCACAAACAGTGTGCCGTTGGCAACATGGATACGGTCGCACTCCAATTCTATCGGTTCCGAGTACGCCGCCATCCGCAGGGCGTTCAGAAGCTCGTCTACCTTTCTGGCGATTTTGGTTTCCAGCCACGGACTGATTTGCTCGTAGATTTTCTTCTTCAAGCTGCTCTCGTCCGCCACCAGCCCATCCACCGTGTAGAACCGCCCCCGGATGCAGCGCATGGGATGTTCCCGAAGGAATGTCCGGCAGAACTCCGGCTCTATGAGCTTGTAATCCTCCGTCAGCCAGTCAGGAAACCCGGACTGCAATTCTTCATTTTCATTCAATCTTGCATACCTCCAATCTGTAAAAATCGGGCGTCTGTTGCGCCCTCCTGCTGTGGTTATGAGCAAATTTGAAAAAACCGGGCTAATGGCATGACAACCCTGTTTCAAAAAACATGACAGAGGGAATTTCGGCAGCGGCTTCCAAAATTCCCTTTGTCAGTGTAATAGCGATTACCGCTCCATGCTGTGTCTCGTTGCGGTTTGCGCCGCCCTGCGCTCGGCATCCTGCCTGGCAATCTCGGCCCTGCCCTGTTCCAGTCTGGCGAGGACGGACTCTCTGGCCTTCTCCTTGATCTGCCTGGTGGCGGCAGCTCTGACCTCCGGTTTTCGCAAAACCGCCTGCACCTTGGCAAGCACCTTTTGAGCGGCTTTGTGGATCAGCTCCTGCGCCTTTCCCAGCACCTTGCCGATCAGCCCTTTTTCCGCTGGGGAATAGCGCCGCTCCGGGGCCAGACACCAGTCCTTGTAATCGGAGATGATCTTCTCGTCCTGCAACTGCGTCTCGGCGCGGACGGCATCGGTCACAAGCTCCACGGCCTTGTCATAGGCGATCTCTGTGACCTCATCAATCAGGGCCTCGGCATCCTCCAACCGAAGCGAAACGGCCTCTAACGCCTGTGCCTTTTCTTCAATCGCCGTCTCCTGCTCCGTAATCAATTTCTTTTGCTTCTGGATGATATAGTCGTTCTTCTCCAGATAGCTGCGCCCACGGTTGCCGGGGTCAGGTTCTTCCTCGACCACCAGACCATGTTGCTTGCAAATATCAAACAGAATGACCCGGCAGACCGCATCGAAAACCATCTTCCGATTGTTGGTGCGCCCCGGCTTTTTCTCAGGATCAGGCAATTCAAATCCGAGGGCCTCCAGTGCCTTTTCCTGCTTCGGCTCCACCTCGCCATAACGGTTCACATAGTCGAACACGTGCCGCTCATGGATATGGGGCGTGGCCTCATCCAGATGGAGCGCCCAGTCAATGACATGGACGTGTTCACCGAAACGCCGCTCCAACTCCATCATAAATTCCCCGACAATTTCCAGAAGCACATCCGGGGAAACGGAGTCCTCCATCGTGCCGATCTGGTAGATGGTTTCCTCCGGGCAGAAGCGTTTGTCTGCCAGCAGATCATCCACGCTCCGGTCACGCTCGGAGTGGCGGCGTTTAGCGTTCCGTTCATGCTGGCCGTCCAGGTAATCCGAGTAACGGTTCAAATAAAAGGCCCGTTCCACATCCGCGAAGGAAACCGTCCCGTCCTGCTGGGCCGGATAGGTCGCACCCCGAAAGCAATCCCAATAGATGTTCTGCTGAATGCGCTCACCGTCAATGTGGTCAGCGTGTTCGGTATCGAAGGTTCTGTCATTGTGCGTTGATTTGTAGACTCCGCTTTTTCCGGCTCTCCCGTTGTGCCGGGTCAGTCTTTTTGACATTCTGTTCTCCTTCCTGTTTTTCGTTTTTTGCTGTTCCGGGAGTGGCCAAGGGCGGCGAAGCCGCCGAATCTGTGTGCTTTGCGCCAGATAATAACCCAGTATAAAGTGACGCAGAGCATCACTTTACTGGGCCAAGGGTTTCACCCTCTGGACACCTGAGCAGGCGCTGCCGCCCTGCACCCGCCCCAAAGGGCTTTGCCCTCTGGACACCCAGCAGGCGCTGCCGCCCTGCACCCGGCCCAAAGGTTTCACCTCTGGACACTGACCAGACGCTCGCCGCTCTGGACTTGGCGCAAAGGGCTTGCCGCCCTCTGCACTCCCGCATTTTTCGGAAGTCCTCTGACTTCCGAAAAAGAGCCGTTGACTGGTACGCTTCCAGCGCATCCAGTCAACGGCTTTCTATTATGGTTATGAGCAAATTCGAGAAAAACAGGCTAACAGCATGACAGCCCCGTTTCAAAAAACATGACAAGCCATCTTTCCAATCAGGGGCGGCTGTGGTATAATGAAAAACGAAAAAACATGACAGGAGGCAGCGCACTTGAATTTGATTGAACACACGCTTCTGACACTGGATTTCTGGCAGGACAATGTGACCTACGAGGGGAAGTCTATGCCGACCGGGACACTGGCCTGTGCCGCGCTGAACCTCTCCGATGAGGTCATAGCAAAGCTGTCCCAGCTCTGTACGCCGCTCAATCTGTATATGGGGGCGCTCCAACTTGGACAGGCAGACATGGCGCAGATGGAGGCGGCGAGGGAGAGCGCCTTTCAGATTGTGAAGCTTTTGCGGAACGTACCGCCGTTCTCCTGCCTGGAATATGAAATTGTCCGCAACTATGTCGATGCAGTTTTTACGGAGAGCTATCTGCAAAACACAATGGACTTTGCGAAGTCTGGAAATTTTGCCGGGGTGGTTTCGCCGGAATACCAAAAGGCACTTACTCTGCTGCGGGTATTGCCTGTCATGGCGCACTTGGGATTTTCCTTGGCAGAGTTCAAACGGGAGCTTCTGCCGTTCGCGGAGAAACTCCATGAGAGCAACAGGACACCAGACGGATACGCCGCCAGCTTTGGGCAATACTTTTCTCTTAATCCTGATATGTCGGCGAACAATCCCAGCTGGATGTCCCTTGCCAATGCCTCCGTCCAATATGCCGCCGCGACCATTCCCGGCAAAGAGAAGTCCCAGCTTGTGAAACGGATGCACTATGTCTCTTTTGTGGGGATGTTCCGCTCCGACTTATTCGAGGGCCTGTGCGTAGGTCATGCGCCCCGCAAATGCCCCATCTGCGGAACATGGTTCCTGACCACGGACGCAAGGCCCACAAAATACTGCGGCGGTCTGGCTCCGGGAGACAAGCGCGGGCGCACCTGCCGTCAGATCGGCAACCTCCGAGGGCGGGAGCAAAGGGAACGGGCTGACGATCACCCGCTGAAGAAAATCTATGAGCGCCGCACCAACACGATCATCCAGAAACTGCATCGGGGAACGATAGACGAAAAGACCGCCGCCGTGATGAAGCGGCTGGCGAAGAACAAGCTGGAACACGCTATTGCTGACCGGGAGTATGCCGCCGGTTCTTATGAATCGGAAATGACGCAGGAGGTGCTGCTGGCGGAGGCGCAGAACTATTTGAAATGACGGAGGTGGTGAGGCTGTGAAAGAGCGATTTGCAAAATATCCGTTTCGGGGAAACGCCCATGGCCTTACCATGTTTGAAGTCACCCATGTGTACCAGCTTACGCCTCCGCCGCCGGAACTGTATACGGTCAATGAGTATATCGTTGCCGCGCAAACATGGAATGACCTCCGCTTCTTTGCCTATTTCCTGCACCACATAGAACCACGCCTGAATAGACGGGTCAGCAATTTCCTCTTGCGGGAGGGGCTGGACAGATACGACCCGGAGCGGTTCCTGGACTATAAACAAAACTGCGTTCTCGCCATGCTGGAATGTCTGGAAAGCTATGACCCGTACAAAGGTGCGGAGTTCCTTACATATGCCCATCACGCCATTGGAAACGCTCTGATTCAATGCCGCATGATGGAAGAAAGCGGCTCCTTTTCTTCTCTGGACGAGTACAAGCGGGTTCGGAGTATTGCGTGGCTCTACAACGAAACAGGCAAATCTAAGGGCGAGGTGGTCAGCGACTACGCCCAAAAAGAGGGCTGCTCTGAGGAAACAGCAGAGCAGTATCTGACCGTGGCCCGGCTCAACCGCAATCATGTTCCGCTTTATGTCACAGCCCAGGACGAGGACGGAGAGGAAACCGGCGAGGATGTAACCAGGGACGATTCCTGGAATTATGCGGCGATCCTCTGGAACGGCACTCAGGCAGAGGCGGTTCAAGCTGCTTTTGAGAAGTTGACTTATCGGGAGCAGCGGCTTTTGGAGGAACGAAATGCCATCTGCATGACCTGTGGCCGGGTCAGTCCAATATCCAAGCGCAAGTCCTTTGAGGAATTGGCCGTGATGTTTGAGGGCAGTACCGCCAGCGGCGCAGAGAGGGCTTACCGCAAGGCGGTGGAGAAGCTGACCGTCCTGCTGGTGGAGGCCAGCGCGCTCCACGCTGTCCGGCTCCGGCGAAAATCGGTGAAGCGGACAAAAAAGAAAATCGCCGCCGCAGTCTACGAGTATCAGGCAGACTGCGACGGCGAGTGGGGTGAGATTCAGTTTGACTTTGTGAGCAGCACAGCGGAGATCGTCCGGCTGGCGGAATGGGATACAATGGTAAGCAAGATGTTTGCAGAGCGGGCAATAAAGTATATCAGGGCTTGTGATATAGAGCATCCGCCCCAAAAGCTACTGTTTGCGTTTTGAAAGTGTCTATGCCTCCCCAAGCATACTGAGCAGCAGGTAGATAGCCGGTTGATTCGTTTGAATCCATTCCATATCATGCTGCTCCCCAACGGATATGGCGGCGTCCTTCCACGTATCGAAATATTCCTGTCCGGTTTCGGCATATAGGTTGAGCTGGGCCTCCGGCGCTATGTCATCCATGGCGGATCTCATAATATGCCCGCGCAAATCAGTTTGTCCACCCTTCAAAAACTCGGTGAAGCAGTATTTCAGGGTGTACCGGCCATAGTATGTCAGTTCCCGGTACTCGATGGGGTGTGCCTCAATATAATCCCCCGGATTTGAGGACAATGCGGGGCCGCTGCAAATCGTCTCAATGAGCGACCCAATCACCTTCTCAGTATCCAGCCCGGTGAACGCTACCGCCTGGGCGTAGCACTCCTGGGTCTGCTGAAGGATGAACTTCTGACTGTCCATGCCGTCCTCAACAGCAGACGCCGGGAACTTCTCCCGAATGTCCTGCACATAATAGCTGCCGTCTCTGGGTTCCCAATATTCCTCCAATGTAAGAGTACCGGATGGGTCTTCCCGAAATGTGATGGCAACAGGGATATGACTGCCGGTGATTGTTTCCAGCCCGTTGTCTGTGACCCTATATTCCTCATAGAGTGCCCAGCCGTAGTGAATATACTCTGAAAAGTCACTTCCATCCACAACGAAACCGGCAAGCTCTGTAAAGCTGACGCAGGGCACAGGGCTGTCCGGGTCTGCGGAAAAGTTTATTGCGCTGGTGGAACGGTTATGCTCCAGAATCGCCTGACGGATCGCGGCCTGCTCTTCGGAGAGAGTAGAAAAATCGGGCTCCTCCGGCGCGGGTTCACCGCCGCCATCAGGTGCTGGTTCGACAACCTTTGGCACATCGTTTCTGTGCGCTTCAGCGAATGCGGAAACATCCTCTGTCCGAATATCAATTCTATCATCGGCCTCATTGTTGACCCTCAGATAGATATACCAAGGCATCTCGTCTGGAACGCCGCCCACCAGGACATCAAAGAGTTCATCAATCTCATAACGCATGATATACAGACCGGAGCCGACTTCCCGACCCTGATACCGCTCAAAATCTGACCAACTCAGCGCGTCCCCCTTTTGTGACAGCATGACCACATCATCAAGGGTCAGCTTTCGTCCATCAACAGCGTTATTCCCAGCCCGTATCCAGCGCACATAGGCCCATTGACGCTTTGTGCTGTCTACCGTATCAATACTAATGGGCGTTCCGCACTCCTGATAGGTATAAAAATCCTCTGTTTCGGATGGGTGAACGAAATACTCGATGCCCTCAAGTCCTGTATTATTTGCCTGTTCTTCTGTCAGCTTTCCGGCAGACTGATAGCCATAGGGCAAGTAGGACACTGGCATATACGGATCGACGTAGGCAGCACCGTCCATCAGCAATGTGGGGCGCTCTGCGTTTGGCGTGTTGGGTTCAGCTGTCACTGGATTCGTCGCAAAGCATACCGTCACCACCCCGCAGGCGACAACAGCCGCAATAATGACCCAAAACGCCGGCTTTTTGTAATTCAGCACATTTTTCACCCTTTCTTTTACACCAACTTCTCCAAAGGCCAGCGGGCAAACTGTGACCAGCCGCCGTTGAGCATTGCACTCCAGCAGGGCGGTGGAGTAGCGTTTCTTTCCATCTAAATCCATCTGCCGGATGACCTTCTCGTCACAGGCCAGTTCAATGTCCCGGCACAGCAGCACATAGGCCACCCAGCACAGGGGGTTGAACCAGTGAACCGTCAGGATCAGAAAGCCCAGCGGTTTCCACCAGTGGTCACGCCTTGCCAGGTGCGCCTTTTCGTGGGCAATCACCGGCTCCATAGCCGTCGCGTCCATGTTGGAGGGCAGATAGATTTTGGGTCGAACCAGTCCCAGGATAAACGGAGACTTTACATGGTCGCACAGGAAGATGTTTCCCTCATAGGGTATTCTTTCCGCAACGCTCCGGCGTACCCGCACATAACTGATGACCGCATACAGCAGCATAGCGGCGATACCGATGAGCCAGATCACCGATACAATAAATGTCCAGACATAGAGTGGATTGACGCTGCCAGCCGGATTCGGCGCAAAGGTCTCACCCAGGACGGGATTGACTGCATTGTTGATGGCGGGGATGCCGCTGCTGATGGCGGGTGTTTCATACTGGATGTTATGAGCATTGAAGGTCTCGGCGCTGGGGATCAGGCTCAACGCACTCTCGAAGGAGAAGGGAACCACCAACCGCAGAGCGACAATCCCCCACAAAAGGACGGTAATCCACTTCGGCACCTTTTTCAGTATAAACCGGAACAGCATCACCGCTAAAATCAGCCAGCTTGCGGCAATGCTCATGTTCAGAATTTTCAGGAATATATCGCCCATATTATTCACCTGCCTTGTCGATTAGTTTACGAATCTCGGTAATTTCTTCGGCTGTCAACTTTTTTTCACTGGTAAATGCGGCAAGGAAAGCGGGGAGAGACCCCGCAAAGGTTTCATCCACATACTTTTTGCTATGACGGGCATAGAACTCCTGCCGGGACAAAAGAGAAGTCACTATGCCGTTATTGTTTTGAAACAGGCCCTTGTCGCAGAGCCGGCGCAGTACCGTATGTGTTGTTGTCCGTTTCCAGGTGAGTTTTGCCGCAGCCAGTTTTATAAGTTCGGTGGATGTCACTGGCTCCCTTTCCCAGATGATGTCCGCAAAACGAGCCTCCACAGCCCCTAATTGAATTTCTGCCATAAGTACAGCCTCCTGTCTACATAGTGTAGCCTCATACACAGACTACACTATGTAGACGCATTTGTCAAGACCCTTTTTAAAAATACAAGACCGCCTTGTGAGAGCGGCCTCGTATCAGGAAATTGCCCTTACCCTGTAACTGTTTTCAGATATTGCTCAGGGTCTCCATTCAAAATCAAATCGGCATATCCAACTGGGTCATTATACACCAGCCAGTCCAATTCTGACCGTTGACGGATGGTATGTGCAACCTCGTACTCTACGGCAGTACAGTCAATCGAAATCAAACTCCCGTCCATGAAGCGCAGCTCAACACAGGCCGTATCTATGTTGAACTCGCAAGAAATGAGTATATTCATAGGTTTATACCTCCACATTGTTAAGAAAATAGCCCGTCTGAATCCCTGTTAGGAATCAGACGGGCTTTCGTATGCACCCCGAAACCGTCAGCCAACAGTGATAAGTGAATTTAGTTCCTTATCACTATAAAGGCAACGGTTACGGGGTTTTTTCTATTTCACGACGCGCTCTCTTTTTTCGCTTTTGGGGTGAATTTGGGGTGAATGTCCTCCGCAAACTTGTCTGTGACCTGGGCGGCCTTTGCTTCTGCGGAGGCTATGACGTGGGAGTAGATGTCGCTGGTGGTGCTTGTCTGGGCGTGTCCAAGGTTTTTGGAAACGACCACCAGCGGGGTCCCGTCCGCAATCAGGAGGCTGGCGTATGTGTGTCGGAGTGAATGGACGCAGCTGGAGGGAAGGCTGGTCCGCTTGATGAACTTCCCCATCCATTGCGTGAGGGACGTGGGGAACCAAGGGCGGCCCACGTCGTTGGTGAATACTCTATCATCCTCCGAGGAGCCCTGCCATGCGTCCCCTACCTTCTCCCTCATGCCGTCCTGCCAACTTTTGTATTCCAGCAGAATCAGGATTGCCGTCCGGGAGACCTTCAGATAGCGGTCGGAGTCCTCGGTCTTTGGAGTATCGACATAGACGCCCTTGCCGGACACATAGTTGGAGGTCTGGACAATCCGGATCACTCCATCGTCCAGGTTGACATCCTGCCAGCGCAGGCCGGAGAGCAGGTCAAAGATGATGGGTGCCCGCCACTTGATCGGCTCGTCCTGGAGAAGCTGAAGCATACGCTTTGCGTCCGGCTCGTCCAGGTAGCGGGCCTTGTGGCCGGCATTGGACGGAAGCTCCGCGTTCTCCGCCGGGTTGCGGGGGATGATCTGCCACTTGACGGCCTTCTCCAAGATGGAGGAAATGGTGCGGTGGTAGGAGCGGATCGTGGCCGGGGCCAGGGGCGCGGCGTCGCTGGTGACGGTAAACAGAACCTTGATCTCCAGCCCGACAGCGGCGGCGATCTTCGTAGCCGATTCCTCGCTGACGGGCCGGCCCTTTATCGCCTGACTGACAGTCTGGTGAGTGATACCGGCTTTCTTTGCGAGAGCGGACTTGGAGATATGCTGCTGACAAATCCATTCGTTCAGCGCAGGGGTGGCTGTGGCGGTGGTGTGCTGCCTGATTCCTTGCTCCTGGAGATTGCGGTAAAAGGCTTGAATGTGCAGGATGGTTAAATCCTTCAGCCTGATATGGCCGATGGCCTGATTGATACGCACCAAGTTCCGTTTGTAGTTGGAGAGGGTGGTGGGCTTCAAGTTCAGATTGCCGAAGTCCGTCATGTACCGTTCTGCGAAGTCGGCAAAGCGGATATTCCCATTGGTGGCAATGGAGCCGTTCTTGACCTGTTCCTCGAAGCGGACGATCTGGCGGTTCAGCTCCTTCTCCACCTGTCGCGGCGTCAGCTTCTCGTCCGGGGTCCAGACAAGGCGGTGCCGGATTTGCTTGCCGTTCATATCAATGCCGGCCGCAACGGTGATACTACCCTTTTCCCCGTTTTTCTACGGTTGCCATAGGTGCTTTTCTCCTTTCCTGCTTGCACCTAAACGCCCTGATATGATATAATAAAGGGCACAAAGGGGCCTTGGTTGATAGCTGGTCTTTTGCATCCCCTGCCCTCTCCAGTGCTGGAACACTGGAGGGGGCTTTTTGTTGTCAAAATCCCAAACGCTTGGGATTTTAGCTTGCGTAATAGTCTATGGCCGGAATGGGAACGGTCTGCATCCTCCAGGTTGCCGGCTGAACCGACATGCCCATATAGGTCGCGGCGTCAGTGATTGAACGGTTCAGGAACGGTAACAGGTCCTCGTCTGGATATATCAGCTCCAGAGAAAACAGGTTTGCTTCATTCTCGAATTTCTGCACGACGAACTGGGTGTTGAGATTCATAAAAATCCGGTTCATACCCCGGTGCATGGAGTGATGGCCCATTTCATGGGCGCAGACTAAATCCTGCTGTTTCGGGTCCAAATCGGAATTGACATAGATAATATTCTGCCGCTTGATACGCTGCTGGAATCCCCGCATATCCACCAGCGGAGCAGTAACAACGATAAAGCCTAACTCGTCCGCCAGACGGAAGGGGCTCCTGGTTTCGTACTTTTTGGACAAGCGGGCCGCAAGAGCCTTGCCATCCATAGAGTTAGTCCCTCCTGTACTTCTTGGGGGTGTAGGTTGCTTTGTTCCTCCTTCTGGCTTCTTCCAGACCGATTTTAATTGCGGCGGCCATGGCCGCTTTAGATTCCTCGGACATAGGAACTCCGTCAAACATAAGATCCCCGCTGCTTTCCAAGCTCTCCATGATTTGATACACGTCTTTAGCCACATCGCGCCGGTCCTTCTCAGTAAGGGCCGGCGTTTCTTTTGCGTCTGCGCCGAGAAGATAGTCAACAGAAACGCCTAATGCAGCCGCCAGTTTAGTTACTGTATCTGCGTTCAAGGTCCTTTGTGCGTCCGGCATTTAGCTCCGAAAGCGTGGCCCGGCCCACACCTGCCTTTTTACAGAGTGCCGTAACATTGGTGCCATTCTTTTTGCAGATGGAGTCAATGCGCTTATATAAATCGCTCATATCCCGCCGCTCCTTTTTAGTGAATTTCAACAAATTACAGTATTCGGTAAAGACGTTAAGAAAAAGCTCGTCGATCTGGACCAGCCGCAGGTTTGGCTCATTAACCAGGTGCAGGAGAACACCGGCCTCTATTTTGACGCCTCGTATCTCAACAAGATTCTGACGGGCCAGCTGGCAACGCCCAAAATCATCCGCGCCATCTGTGAGATTCTGGATTTGACAGACCAGACCCAGGCGGCCAGCAGCGAGTAAACAGGGGGACGCACCATGGAACAGAACATGATCCCGCGTATGCGGACGGCCCCGAAGATCGTGGCCGAGATTAAGGCGCTGGACCCCGAAACCGAAGTCACGGAGTATTACGTCCGTCAGCTGGTGAAGGCTGGCGCTGTCCCGGTGGTATGGGCCGGGAACAAGGCCCTAATCAATCTGAACGATGTGCTGGACCTGTTACGGGTGGGGGCAGCCCCGCCCCAGGCCGAGTCGCCCACGGTGGGCGGAATCCGGAGGATTGACGCAAAGCGGCCCCGGTAGGGGGCAGAAGGGAGCGTGATAGAACTTGGCCCGCGCAGTACGTTTTCGCAAGGAAAGTCACACCGAGTTCTACAAGGTGTTCTCCGGGATGTGCCAGACCAGAAGCTCCTGGGAAGTGTGGGCGGACTTCGTGGCAATGACCGCGCTGACAATCGCCAATGCTTTTGACCGGGAGGGCCAGACGCATGACGACCGGGAGCAGGAGTACATCAGGACCATCAAGCGGTACAGCAAGAACGAGCAGGAAGGTTTTCCAAAGCTGTTTGCCCTGACCGTGGAGGCCCTGGAAGCGGAGCCGGATCAGGACTTTCTCGGGGAAATGTTCATGGCTCTGGACCTCGGGAATCACTGGAAAGGCCAGTTTTTCACCCCGTACAACGTCTGCCGGATGATGTCAGAAATCACTATCACAGACCTGGAGGCACACATTGAGAAAAAGAGCTGGGTTGGTATCCAGGACCCGTGTTGCGGGGCGGGAGCGTTGCTGATTGCCGCCCGGAATACGATGGTCCGCCAGAAACGCGGTCCCCGGGAAGCTCTCTATGTGGCCCAGGATGTTGACCGAACGGCGGCCCTAATGTGCTACATACAGCTGTCTCTTTTGGGGCGCGCTGGATATGTGGTGGTAGCTGACTCCCTTTTGAATCCGGTGGTAGGGCCAGGGGGAAATCCTTTGCTGATCTCCCCTATGCCGGGGCAGGAAATATGGTTTATGCCGGCGCTTTACGATGAAGTATGGGCCGCGCGTATCCAATGGGAGCGGACGCGGTTGGCATTGGAGAGCTTGGGAATTATGAAATCTCCGCCGGAACCAGGGCAGCCCAAACTGGAGCCCACCCCTGCGCCGTTAGAATCCGCGCAAGCTCCCGAGCCGGACCCCTTACCGCTGAATGAAGGGGCCGGAGGACAACTAACGCTGTTTTGAAAGGAGCTGATATGTAGCATGAGCAAAATTGCCGACGACATTCTGGATATTCTCGGAGAATGCCGGACTGAAGGCAACACACTTTTCCTCCCGGACCGCCAGTTTGAACGCAGTACCTATCAGGCCGTAAACAAGGTGCTGGAAAGCGTTGGCGGTAAGTGGAATCGTAAAGTGAAGGGCCATGTTTTCGCTGACGGCGACCCCGCCGAACTGCTGGACAACGTGATTTTGGCCGGGGAGATCACCGGCCTCAAAAAGCAATACCAGTTCTTCCCCACGCCGTGGCCCATTGCGGAGAAGATGTGCGAACTGGCCGAACTGGACTCCACCTGTATCGTGCTGGAGCCGTCCTGTGGGAAAGGTGATTTGGCGGATGTCATTTATGAGGCCGGGGTGAAGGAGCTGGTTGGCCTGGAGCTTAACCGGGATATGGAGAAGCACCTGACCGGCAAACCCTATGCAACGCTCACGGCCTACGAAATCCTGCGGCCCGGCGGCATCCTCGTGTCGGTGGTGTCGGAAAGCCCCTTCTTCCGGAGCAACAAGAAATCTGTGGACTTCCGGGCGTTCCTCGAAGAGCGGGAGGCGGTCATCGTTCCGATTGAAGAGGGCGCATTCAAAGAGAGCGGCACAATGGTACGGACCCGGCTGGTGAAGATTGTCAAGCCTGGTATCAGTGAGGAAGGCACCCAGGGTGAACCGGAAGGGCCGCCCCCGACACCACTCCAGGGACCGGAGAAGTCTACCACCGCCCCCTTGCGGCCGCGAAGCTGGCCGGGCTGAAAGAGATCCCCTGCGTTATCGCCAGCATGGACGCGAAAGAGCAGGTACAGACCATGCTGCTGGAGAATATGCAGCGTTCCGATCTGACGATCTATGAGCAGGCACAGGGCTTCCAGATGATGCTTGATATGGGGGACTCTGTGGAAGAAATCGCGGTGAAGCCTGGATTGTCCAAAACTACGGTCCGCCGCCGAGTCAAAATGATGGAGCTGGACCAAGAGACGTTGAAAGCGGTATCCGAACGGCAGCTGTCACTTACAGACTTCGACGAGCTGGCACAGATTGAGGATATCAAGGTCAGAAACGAATGTTTAGCGCAGAACGGTACATCGGAGTTTAAGCGGATGGAGAACGCCCTGACCCTTGTGACCGACGAGGACGGTACTCGACATCTGATCGACAAGGACGGGGTGGAGGTTGGCACATTGAGAGAGGAAGGAACTGATTGTTAATGGAAATCTATATGGAACTCAATCGGCGGCATGGTCGGGGATTCCAGTTGCGGGTTGTGTATGGGCCGATGAACAAGGTCTATGACAAGGAGCCGTGGACGATGTACGAGGCTGGAGCCGCTGCCGGGACGCTTCTAGAAATACTGAACAAGGAGCTGGGGGCCAGCTACCAGACCCATCAGGTTCTGCGGGTAACGCAAGAGGCCCTGGAGGTTAATTCCAAGGCCGGGGACTTCGCGGCGGTCCGCATGATGCACGACATCAATTCTGGCGAGTATGAGCTGTCTACTCCCGACACTACGGACTGCACGAAGGTGGTAATTGACGGCAAAGAAGAAATCGCATTTACCGGACGTGGAACGGTGCTGATCACTTATTTTACTTGGCTGGATGACAAAAACCAGAAAGCCAGAGAAGCCCTCCAGCGCTATTGCGAGTACATTGCCGCCCACGGTTTCAAAGGCGGGGCTACCAAGGCCCTGGCCGAACTGGACAGCTTGAACAAAGACCACGCTGTGGAGTGGATCAGAAAGACCTACGCTCGACACGTCCATGACGACGAGGCCCTGATCCAGTTTGTCATGGGACAGTTATAAGAAAGGCCCCATACTCAACCTGCCGTCCAAAGCGTTTGAGTATGAAGCCCATAGCCCATAAGGGGATGCTGCTATTATAGCACGCCTCCTTTGGGAAAACAAGGAGGATTTTCAAGTGTATATCAAAGAGACTACCGCCAAAGAACGGCTTATCATCGCGGGGGCCGTTGGGGATGCGTTACTTACGAGCGATACTTCTTTCTGCGGACTGGAACCCCATATGCAAGGGGCGGCGCAAGCTGTGAAGTCCATGCGTGTGCATAATCTGAACCACGCGCTTTTTGAACTGGAGCGGAAGCTGAAGCCCGCGCAGCGCGAGGAGATTTGCCGCAAACGCAGGGACATTCTGAGGCTACCAGATGACCAAGCGGCCCTGGCATTGGAGGCGCAGAAATGAAGAAAGAGTTTTTGAGCCGCTTGTACTATGCCTGCTCGGACGAATCTCCGCACTATGAGAGCGGGGACAACCTGGGCGAGCTGTACCAGAGGACGGCGGATGTTGATACTGCTGATCGGCTCTGTCCAACCAAATTATACGATATCTTTGTTGTTTTTGTAACTTACGTTATCTCTTTTCCACAATTTCTACAGAAATATCCTTTCTCTCTTCCCAAATATTTCCCACAATATGGGCACTTCCAAAACTTAACTCGCACAACAACGATTAGTCCCAGTACAATTACTCCAATTATTAATAATATAACACGTAATATATCACTATTCAAAATATATGCGAGCCCCAAGGAAATCCACAATATAACCCATAGTAAATTCTGTAGCGCTTCTGCTGTTTTTATTTTTCTCTTCTTAGCCTCCCCCCTCTCGCGCTCCCGCAGGCCCACCGGAGATTTGCCAGGATGCCAATATTATGCGCCATCTCCAGCGCCTCCATCCTTTTCACAATCCTAAGGCCAGCACGAACCTGCTCCAGACATCCTCTCCAGCTTCCCAAGATAGGCAGCATTCCGCTCTGACGTCTCCAGCTCAAAGGCGTATGTAGTTGCATTCACTACTCCCGAAACCGATCTTACTTGAGTAAGGCCTTACTCTACATTACAAGCATAGCATATATTTCCTAAAAAGTAAAATAGAAATTGTTATATGTAACCAGTTATAAAAGAAGAAAAGGAAAGAAATTTATAGTATTGCTTTTAAATTAAAGCTGCAAATCAACTTGCGGAATAAAAGGCTGAATCCATTGCCGCGCGGTTCATGAAGAGGGCAACAACACAGATGAAAAAGAACGTTAAGATGGTGATAAAATTCTATAGAGTTTTATAGAAAAACACGGAATGAAAACGGTTCCTTTTTCGCCCTTTTAGGAGGATAGCCGGTTTTTATGTTTCCGGCCCCGCCTATCCCTGCTTTCCTGGCATTATCTCAAACCGCACTGCTGCTTTCTCATTTAAATCCATCTTCCTGCTGTTCACATATGCCTTGACGATGCTGTAGCCCCCGTCAAACCCCGTCTCCCGCAGCTTCTCCAGGAGCCGCAGCGCCGAATACGGCGCCTCCTCCAGCCACTCGTCCACGCTCTGCTTGTGCGGGTCCATATTCGTGGGCTTGGGTTCGCTTAAGTGGAAGATTATGAGGAGCGGTATGGTCCGGTTCAAATTCCTGAGGATCTCTGGGCCGCCCCAAATGAAATAAAAACGGCCGGGAATCTTCGGATTCCCGGCCGCTGCTTTTTCTGCTGATGTGTTCCTGTCAATAGCCGAAGCCGAAGGGCCAGCTATAGTAATAGCCGCCGTTTTGCTGCTGTTGCTGCTGCTGGCGCTCCAGCTCCTCCTGGCGCTGCTGCTTAAGGGCGTCCTGCAAGTCGCTCAGGGCGTCCTGGCGCTGCTGGTTGTCCTCGTCCAGGGTGAGGGTCAGCTCCACCTTTTCTCCGCTGCGGAAGACGGAGAGCGTAATGGTGTCTCCCGCCTTTTTCTGGCGCACCGCGGCTTTGAGCGCGTCGCCGGAGGTGACCTCCTCCCCGTCCATGGCGGTGACGATATCCCCCTGCTTCAGGCCGCCCCGGTCGGCGCAGGACCCGGAGAGGACCGCCTCGATATACACGCCCTGGGGTACCCCGTACTGCACCGCCTCGCTGGCCACGTCGTTCATCAGAATACCGATATTGGGCTTGCCGGTGACGTAGCCGTGGGTAATAATGTCCTCAATCATCTCCCTCACGTCGTTGATGGGGATGGCGAAGCCCAGGCCCTCAATGCTGGCGGCGGTGGAGCTGCCGCTGCTGTTGGACAGCTTGGCGGAGGTGATGCCCACTACTTCTCCATAGGCGTTGAAGAGGGGACCGCCGGAGTTGCCGGAGTTAATGGCGGTGTTGGTCTGGAGCATGTTCATGGTCTCCCCTTCGCTGGTGGTCACTTTGCGGTCTTTGGCAGAGACCAGGCCGTCGGTGAGGGTCCAGGTCAGCTCGCCCAAGGGGTTGCCGATGGTATACACCGTCTCCCCCACCACCAGGGTGTCGGAGTCGCCCAGCTGGACGGGTGCCAGGCCGCTGGCCTCGATTTTCAGCACGGCGATGTCGTTTTCCGCCTCACCCCCCACCAGGGCGGCGTCGTAGGTGTCCCCGTTGAGGAAAGCCACCTGGATGGAGGTAGCGCCCTTGATGACGTGGTAGTTTGTGACAATATAGCCGTCGGCGGACACCACGAAGCCGGACCCGGCGGCGGCGCCCCGCACCCGGTAGCCGAAGCCGTTTTCCTGCACCAGCTCGGTGGTGATGCCCACGCAGGAGTTCACGTTGGCGGCGTAGAGCTCCGGCGGGGTGAGTACCTGGCCGTTGCGGATGCTGGCGGTCTCCACCTTGACAGGCTCATGCCCCCCCTGGTAGAGGGTGGTGCTGCTCTGCCGGCCCAGATACCAGAAGAGGCCGCCGCCTGCCGCGCCCCCCAGCAAGGCGCAGCACAGGCCTAGGGCCGCGATCTTTGTCCCGGTGTGGTTTTTCTTCTTCCGGACCTGAGGGGCGCAGCCGGTTCCCTCCGGCCAGGGGGCGGGGGGCATGGGATAGCCGCTGGGCTGTGTATTGTCTCTCCGCTCCGGGTCGGGACGGTAATCACCATAATACATAATCGTCGCTCCTTCATGGGACCGGCACGGTCCCGGCGTGTTTTGTATGGTCTGTCTCTAAAATACCGCCAAATTGTGTCTAAAGCATGAAGAAATTTGACACAAATTTTAAATTCACTGCTTTGGCTCGGGGCGGTGCTTCAAAAAGGCGCTGATATCCGCCGCCGCCAAACGGAGATCCGCCAGGGTAGGGTCAAAGATGCCCAGGCGGCAGATGTTCCACACCACCATACACACCACCGGGGCCAGGATCATCCCCAGCACCCCGGCCAGGCGCATCCCCACATAGATGCTGATCAGGGACGCCGCCGGGGGGAGGCCGGTCTGATTGCCCACCGCCTTGGGCTCTCCCACCCGGCGGAACAGGGCGATTATCCCCCAGATGACCATAAGCTCAATGGCGTGGCGCAGGTTTCCCAGCGCCAGATCCACCACCGCCCAGGGCACCATCACCGTCCCCGCGCCGATAATGGGGATAAAGTCCAGAATGGCCAGCAGGAAGGCCAG
Organism: Pseudoflavonifractor sp. 524-17; assembly: GCF_009935845.1. Lineage (GTDB taxonomy): Bacteria > Bacillota > Clostridia > Oscillospirales > Oscillospiraceae > Pseudoflavonifractor_A. The sequence continues at coordinate 31,024 of NZ_QWEK01000009.1, forward strand.
AAGCAGGGCGTAAGGCTGTTGAATGACGCTGTAGCCGATGAGCAGGATAAAGAAGACCCCCACGGACAGAATAAACTCCGCCCGCACATAGCCGCCGAAGGCGGACACCGCCGCCCCCCGCACCTCCAGCAGAAAGGTCCGCTGGCGGCGGTTGAAGCGTCTGGACACCTGGCGGCGGATGTGGGGATAGTCCGCCGTCAGGTAGTAAGCGCCCATGAAGAAGACCACAGTGGCCACCGCGAAGGAGGGCACCTGCTTGGCCACCCGGGTGGCCTGGTCGGCCAGCTGGGTCAGCCAGGCGTACAGGGTGTCCTGAAGCCAGAGCACCACTGCGTCCAGGTAGCTGCCCCCCATGTCCCGGATCTCCGCCGGGATCAGGGACAGGAACCGGGACAGCTCCCGGTCCAGGCTGGCCAGGCCGCTCTGGACGCTCTCCCAGATGGCGGGCCAGTTGTTCACCAGAGAGACAATCTCCCCCGCGATGTTCCATACAAAGAGAAAGACCAATCCTCCCAGCCCCGCCAGGATCAGCACAATCACCACCAGAGACAAAAACCGCCGGGACACGCCCAGCCGCCGCTGGAGCAGCTGTACCAGGGGATTGAGCATCCACGCTGCGGCCAGGGCCAGCACAAAGGGCATAAACAGGGACAGCAAGGGCGGCGCCACGTGAATCAGCAGCCCTGCCGACCCGCCGGCCAACAGCAGCCGGATGCCCAGCCGCAGCCAGAGCCGGCCCCGCTCCCGCCACGACAACTCCTGAGCCTCCACAACAACATCCCTCCTGAATTTTCTGCTGCACAGCAGTATACCATACGCCCTGGCGGAAAAAAGAACAATTTGTAAATTTTCCAGCTCCCCCTTTTATGCAGACATCCAGAAGATTGCCTGTCAGAGGAATTATTTTCCCCTTGGCCATTGCGCGGGTTTTTAAGCAGACGCCAGGCGCCCCGGCGGCAGACAAAAGTCCCCTATGCGGACACGGCCCGCATAGGGGACGGCAGTTATTAAAGAGGGGCGGGGGATCCCAAGTCTGCCGGCAGGCGTTAAACAGACTCGGCAGCCCGGCTCAGGGCCTGCAGCAGCTTTTCCCGGGTAATGGGCTTGTGGAGAAAGGCCATTGCCCCAATTGCCTTGGCGTCGTGAACGGCCTCGTCGTCATGGAGGGCCGAGATAACCACAATCCTCGCATCGGGATGCTCCTGCAAAATGATCTGGGCGGCCTCCAGGCCGTCGATTCCAGGCATGATGATGTCCATGGTCACCACATCCGGCTGGATCTCCTCGTAACAGCGGATCGCGTCTTCGCCATTTTCACAGTAAGCGGCGACTTCAAACCCGGAGTTGTCCAGCAGAGTGCGGATTTGAATCTCCGTTCCCTGGGAATCATCTACAACCATCAGTCGCTTTTTCATCGGACATTTCCCTCTTTCTGTTAACCTTTCTATTTATTTTAAATGCGCAGAAGCGGCGGAACTGCTCAGAACTACATCAGGACAATCTCGCCCTCTACCAGCGTGGCGATGCACTGCCGGGAGATCTGGTGCAGGCGGAGCACCTCCTCCCCAAAGCGCAGCTTTGTGCCGGGGTAGGCGATGCTGCACTCCAGCCGGCCGGGGTCCTTCTTTTCCCGCTTCCCCGGCCTGAGCTCCTGCTTTTGTTCCCGCTCCTTTGCGGCGCTCTCCAGGGGGTCCTCCATCTGCTGGAGCTTCAGCTTGGCAATAGCCAGCTTGATTTTTGTCTTGCTCAGCAGGCTGGATTTCGCCGGACTGTCAATCTGGCACTCCAGCTTTTCCAGCTCCATCTCCAGACGGTTGACTTCCTTCTGTGTGATCTCCCACTCGAAGCTGGCGCAGGGCTTTCCGCCGAGGATAATGGAGGTCTTGCACTCCGACGGGGAGCCTACCACGTTGGCATTCACCTTCATGGCCGCCCACACCCGGCCGCCCATGATGCTGCCCCGTCCGGAGCGGACGATCACCTCGCCGCCGCAGTAGATATTGCTGCCGATAATGCAGTCGGTCTGCAAATTCTCCCGCACACAGATGGTGGCGTTTTCCACATATTTGGAGAAAATGTTCCTGTGGACCTGGACCGTTGTGGACCCGTCCCCCAAGATTCCCTTTACCACGGCCAGATCGCCCCCGGCCTCCACCGTGCTCCCCGCCTCGATCACGCCGGCGATGTGGATATTTCCCATCGCACGGACAGTAAAGCCGCTGATTACGTTGCCCTGGATGTTGATGTCCCCCATAAAGTTGAGGTTTCCGGTGGAAAAATCCACATCCCCGGGAATATCCAGCACCGGGTTGACCTGAAAGCTCCGCCCGGTGAACTCCACGGAGCCGGATATGGTGGCCAGCAGCTGGGTTTCATCCTCGCTGATCTCCGTATTCCTGCCCTTGGGCAGGGGAACGGAGGTCCCGCTCTTGGCGGGGATCTCCTGGTCCAGCACGGTCCGCCCCGGTTCGCCCTCTGTGGGCTTGATCAGGCGGCAGATCTCCTGCCCCTCCTCCACGTTGTGGATCAGGTTCAGGGCGGTGTAGTCCACCTGGTCGAATTCGTCTACCTCCAGCACCCGCTCAATAACCCGGGGAAAGTTATCCACAATATTGCCGTTCTTCCCGTCGAAAGCCGGTTTCCCCCTGGCAATCAGGTACAGGTGGAAGTAGCGCTTTTCACTGTGGGACAGATGGTCGGCCAAGCGGGTGTCCACCCCGAAAGTGATTCCCTGGGCGGACAGGGCCTGATAGAGCATGTCGCGGGACAGCTCCGCCCCCTTTCCCACAGGGGGGAACACCATCACCCATGCGTAGAGCTTATCCGCGGAGACGAAGAAGCAGGGGAGGGCATCCAGGCAGGGCGGGCTGGCCTCCGGCTCCGTCTTCTGTTCCTTGTGGCCGCCCTTTTTCTCCGGGTGCGCCTTGGCGCTTTGGGCCTTGGGATCCTTGGGCCCCTTCTTCTTGTTCTGGCCCTTGGCCTCTCTCAGGCGGGCGCTGCACGCCCCGGTCAGCACCGTTCTCAGCCGGGCTTTCTCCTTCTGCACCACATCCGGGGGAAGGGCGCCGTCCTCGTCCAGGCAGATGCGGGGCGCAGGCAGGTAGCCGGCCTCATGCCGGCGGTGGTTGTACAGCTGGTTGAGCGGATGCTCCGCCGGAATCTCCAACAGGGCCGGATTTGACACGCTGCCGCCGGAAAACTCAGGCGCCTTCTCCACCACGGGCCCGGTCCGCTCCTGTTCCGCTTCCGCTGGGGTCTTGTCAGACTTCTGACTGAACAGGATGGATGTCAGCTTTTCCTTAATTGACATTCCGAAACTCCCCCTCCCCTTAATATTGACTTACTCTATACATTACCATTCTTATTGTACACTGGGCGTCTTTGTCTGTCAATCGCGGGACAAGCCGGAACACGCCCCGAAAAGCCGTGCCCGCTTATGCGTAATAGGTTTTGGCGCGGGCATCCTCCACAACCCGCTGAATGGATTTACACAGCAATTCCCCCAGAATTTGACGGGCGGTATCCTCCTGGGCCAGCTGGGCGGTTTTGCACTGGCAGGGGCGGTTTGCCCAGGCACGGCCAAACTGGAGGAAGGAGGTGGCCTTTGTCAGAGTCTTCGCCCGGTGGATCGTCCCGTGGTACTGGATGCAGGGAAGGGTCTTTGCAAGACGCGCCGATTCCTCCCAGGTTCCCACCCATGTGTCTACCTCCAGCCCCGGGAGCAGGCGGGAGAGCTCCTGTTTCCCCTGGGCTGCGTACTCCCCCGCCTCGCCGGTGAAGAAGGCCGCGATTTTATCAAAGCGAACTCCCAGCTGCGGGTCGTACAGGGGGCACCCGAATTTTGCCATCAGGGAGGAAAAGCGCCTCATATCCGCCGGTTCCATGCAGTAACAGTCAAAGCGGACAGCCTGAGCGGCGGCTGAAATCTGAAAGGCGCTGCGGCCGTTTTTTTCATAGCTGAACGGATCCAGCCTGTCCCAGTCCTGGAACACCGCCGCGGTCTCCCTCAAAATATCCTCTACCGGCAGGAGGTCCAGACCGTCAATATGCTCGTTCTCGCAGCAGGCCATCTGGTACACCGCCCCGTTATCCAGATACACCCCCTCCCGGTACCGCCAGAAATTCAAGTCAACGCCCATCTCTGTCTCACCCTCCATTCCATATAGATGGATTGCTGATCGCGCTGATTATAGCATAGTTCCTCCTTGGGTTCAATCGGCGGGCCTGTTCTGGCGCCGCGCTTGTCTCTGTCCTGCGCTTGTGCTACAATGGAGAAAAACGGAGAGGAGGAACGGCGATGTATGATTCCGCGCGGTATTTATCCCCCATCGGGGAGCTGACCCTGGCCTGCGACGGGGCGGGACGGCTGGTGGGCCTGTGGCTGGCGGGGCAGAAGTATTTTCCCAGCACCCTGCCGGTGGTCTCCGGCTCCCATGGGGCTGCACCCATCTTCGCCCAGACAAAGGACTGGCTGGACCGTTACTTTGCCGGAGGGCGGCCCAGCCCGGGGGAGCTCCCTCTGGCCCCCGCCGGCAGCGCTTTCCGCCAGGCGGTGTGGAAGCTCCTTCTGGACATCCCCTACGGAGAAGTAACAACCTACGGCGCCATTGCCCGCGCAATCGCAGAACAGCAGGGGCGCAGGACCATGTCCGGCCAGGCGGTGGGCGGCGCGGTGGGACACAACCCCATCTCTATTATCATCCCCTGCCACCGGGTGGCGGGCAGCGGGGGAAGCCTCACCGGCTACGCCGGGGGATTGGATAAGAAAATCTGGCTCCTGACCCACGAGGGCGCGGACATGACCGGCCTGTTCCGCCCCAAGCGGGGGAGTGTGGGGTAAAACAAAAAAGCGGGGACAGCGGCGGGCTGTCCTCGCTTTTTTTACGGCTTTTACGCATCGCTTTTTGCCTGGTCCGGCAAAGAAATCTCCCGCCAAGAGCGGCAGTCAAGTTATGCGGAAAGGCGGGCGCAATATTCAAACTTCTAGGGACGCAGGCCGCTGCCGCCCTGCATGGTGATGGTCTCGCCGGAGATATACTTGGCGTCCGGGGAGCACAGGAAGACGCAGGTACGGCCGATGTCCTTTTCCGGGTCGCCGAAGCGGCCGGCGGGAATGCCCTTGATGGTCTGCTCGTAGACCTCGGGATAGGCCTCCTTCCACTTGGCCAGGGCGTCGGTCATCACCAGGGGACAGATGATGTTGCAGTTGATCCCCGCGGGGCCCCACTCGGTGGCGGCCACCCGGGTCAGGCCGCGGATGCCCTCCTTGGCGGCGGCGTAGGAGCTCTGCCCCGGCTTGCCGAACAGGCCCGCGCCGGAGGCGAAGTTCACCACCGAGCCCTGGGTCTCCTTCAGATAGGGGTAGGCGTGCTTCATGTAGAAGAACGCGGCGTACAGGCCGGAGAAGATGGCCTGATCAAACTGCTCCTTGGTGTGGTCGGCCAGCATCACGCCGGAGGCGGAGTTCTGGGCGTTGTTGACCACCGCGTCCAGCCGGCCGAAGGTGTCGATGGTCTGCCGGATGACCCCGGCCACCTGCTCCTCCACACCGCCGTCCGCCTGACAGCACAGCACCTTCACGCCGTACAGGCGCTCCAGCTCCTCCTTGGCGTCGTCCAGCTTCTTGGTGTTGCGGCCGGTGATGACCAGATTAGCCCCCTCCTTGGCAAACGCCGTGGACAGTCCATAGCCAATACCGCCGCCCTTGCCGCCGCCTGTGATGAGTACTACCTTGCCCTGCATGTTCGCCATGTCAGTCGCCTCCGTTTATTTTTTGAAATCATACGATGAGTTTTCCCTGTTGAACTTATTATATCAGTTTTATTCGCATTGGACAAGAGGAAATATAACTCAAAAGAACAAAATTTGAACTTCGTATTTTAGCGACATCTGCGGCGGATCGGGCGGCAGGTCCCTAGGACAGCTGGAACTGGCCAGTGTAGAGGCGGTAGTACCGGCCCTGCTGGGCCAGCAGCTCCTCGTGGGAGCCCTTTTCCTCGATCTGCCCTCCCTCAATCACTACAATGCAGTTGGAGTTGCGCACAGTGGACAGCCGGTGGGCGATGACAAAGACGGTGCGGCCCTCCATGAGGGCGTCCATGCCCTTTTGGATGAGGGCCTCGGTGCGGGTGTCGATGGAGGAGGTGGCCTCGTCCAGGATCATCACCGGCGGGTCAGCCACGGCGGCCCGGGCGATGGCCAGCAGCTGCCGCTGGCCCTGGGAGAGGTTGGCCCCGTCCCCGGTGACCATGGTATGATATCCCTCCGGCAGGCGGCGGATAAAGGAGTGGGCGTTGGCGCTCTTGGCGGCGGCGACGCACTCCTCGTCGGTGGCGTCCAGCCGGCCGTAGCGGATGTTGTCTATGATGGTGCCGGTGAAGAGGTGGGTGTCCTGAAGCACGGCCCCCAGGGCGGTGCGCAGGTCGTCCTTGGCGATGGACTGGATGTTGATGCCGTCAAAGGTGATCATGCCCCCCTCGATCTCGTAAAACCGGTTGATGAGGTTGGTGATGGTGGTCTTGCCTGCGCCGGTGGAGCCCACGAAGGCGATCTTCTGCCCCGGGTCGGCATAGACGGACACATCCTTTAAAATCCGCTTGCCGGGGACGTAGGAGAAGTCCACCCCGCGGAAGCGCACAGAGCCCTTGAGCTCGTTGAGGCAGTAATCCTCCCCGGGGAGATTGCGCACCGCCCCCCGGATGAGGTGGAGGGACACCGTTCCGTCCGGATCGGGATACTTCCACGCCCAGCGGCAGCCGGGGCGCTCCCTTTCCAGCTGGACCAGAGTCCCGTCCGCCCCCTTTTCCACAGGGACCAGCTCCATCCCCGCGGTCCGGGGGGTCTTCCACGCCCAGTGGCCCTTCTTGCTGGCCTTGCCGGTCCAGATGGACAGCACGCCGTCCTCCCCCACACTGACGGGGACCAGAGTGACAGCGCCCCTGTCCTCCTCCGGCGGGGTGTCGATGACCTCAAAAATCCGCTCCGCGCCGGCCAGGGCGGCCAGGACGTTGGTGAGCTGCTGGGAGATCTGGTTCATGGGCTGGCCCACCTGGCGGCAGAACTGGAGGTAGAGGGTAAAGGAGCCCATGCGCAGGCCGGCGGCGATGGACAGGATGCCGCCGAACGCGGCGGTGAGGGCATAGCCCACGTTCATGATATTCATGGCGATGGGCATGACGGCGGTGGAGTAGAAGCTGGCGCTGGTGGCGGCGGCGCGGTACTCCTCGTTGAGCTGGGCGAAGCGGGCCTTGGCCTGCTCCTCGTGGGTGAAGGCCTTCACCACTTTAAGGCCCTCGATGGTCTCCTGGATGTTGCCGTTCACCGCCCCCAGGGCGGCCTGCTGGGCCTGATAATACTTGCGGCTGCGGCCGCCGAAGACCTTGAACACCAGGAAGGTGGAGCCCAAAGTGAACACGCTCACCAGGAACAGCAGGGGGCTGACCACCAGCATCACCACCACAATGCCCACGAACATAAACAGGCTGGAGAACATGGACACCACGCTCTGCTCCAGGGCGAACTGGACGTTGTCCGCATCGTTGGTAAAGCGGCTCATCAGCTCCCCGTGGGTGTGCTGGTCAAAGTAGCTCAGGGGCAGCGTCTGGAGGTGGTCGAACAGATCCTGCCGCAGGCGGTTGGTGCCCCGCTGGGCCAGACGGACCATAACGGCGGACTGGCTGTAGGTGGCCACCCAGCCCACAGCGTAGATGCAGATAAGCTTTACCATGTCCAGGAGCAGGCCCCCGGGGCCGGCGTACTGGCCATAGGTGATGCCGTTGATGATCACCTGGTTGACAAAGACGGAGCCGGCCAGGTTGGTGCCCACCGACAGGAGCAGGCACACCCCCACCAGGGCCAGCAGGGACTTGCGCTGTCCGATATACCCCATCAGGCGGCCCACGGTGCGCTTGAGATCCTTGGGCTTCTGAAAGCCGCCCCGATTGCGGCCGCGGCCCCGGGGGCCGGATCCTGTTCTGTTTTCTGCCATTACTGCTGCACCCCTTCCTGCTGGGACTGATAAATTTCCTGATAAATGGCGCTGCGGGCCATGAGCTCGTCATGGGTGCCGGTGTCGGCCACCCGCCCGTCGTCCAGCACCAGAATGCGGTCGGCGTACTGGACGGAGCTGATCCGCTGGGCGATGATGATCACGGTGGTCCCCGCCAGATTGTCCGAGAAGGACTGGCGGATGGCGGACTCGGTGGCGCTGTCCACGGCGGAGGTGGAGTCGTCCAGGATGAGGATGGCGGGGTGGCGGAGCATGGCCCGGGCGATGCACAGGCGCTGCTTCTGCCCGCCGGAGACGTTGACGCCCCCCTGGTCCAGCCAGGTGTCAAACCCCTCCGGCAGGCCCATGATAAAGTCGTAGGCCTGGGCGTTTTTCGCCGCCTGGATCATCTCCTCCTCCGTGGCGTCCGGCCGGCCCCAGAGCAGATTTTCCCGCACGGTGCCGGAGAAAAGGACGTTGTTTTGCAGCACCATGCCGATCCGCGCCCGCAGAACGTCCAGCGGGTAGTCCCGCACGTCCACCCCGTCCACCCGGACGGCACCGCCGGTGACGTCGTAGAACCGGGGGATCAGGTTCACCAGCGAGGATTTCCCCGTGCCGGTGCCCCCCACAATGGCCACAAACTCCCCGGGGGCCACGGTGAAGTGGATGTCCTCCAGCACGTCGTCCCCGGTGCCCGCGGCCTGGTACTTGAAGTGGACGTGGTCAAACTCCACCTGTCCCCGGGGGGCGGGGAGGGAGATGGGCTCCGTCCGGGGCCGCTCCTGAATGGAGGGCCGGGTCTCCAGCACCTCGTCAATGCGGCGGGCGCAGGCGATGGACCGGGAGAGCTGGAGCAGGCTCATAGCCACCATCATCACGCTCATGAGGATTTGGAAAATGTAGGTGATAAAGGAGGACAGGTCGCCGATGAGCATGGAGCCCCCCATTACCTGGGTCCCACCCAGGTAGAGCACCGCGGCGGTGGCGGCGTTGAGGGCAATGGTCATAATGGGCATCATCAGAATAATGCGCAGATCCACGGTGAGGGTGGCCTGAGTCAGCTCGTCGTTGGATTTTTTAAACTTGGTTTTCTCATAGCCGGCCCGGACAAAGGCCTTTACCACCCGGATGGCCACCAGATTTTCCTGCACCGTGTTGTTCAGCGCGTCAATTTTCCGCTGCATCTGATCAAACAGCCGGTTGCAGATCTTCATCAGCAGGCCCACCGCCAGGGCCATCAGGGGAATCACCACCAGCAGCACCAGGGCCAGCCGGGCGTTAATGCTCATCGCCACAAAGAGGGCGGCAATGAGCATCACCGGCGAGCGGGTGAGCATCCGCAGGCCCATCGTCACCATCATCTGAATGGCGTTGACGTCGTTGGTGATCCGGGTGATGAGGGAGGCGGAGGAGAACCGGTCAATGTCGGAAAAGGAAAATTCCTGCACCTTGTTATAAATCCCCCGGCGGAGGTTGGCGCCAAAGCCCTGCCCGCCGATGGCGGCGAATTTGGCGGCGAACATGCCGCACAGCATACTGCACAGGGCCAGCACCAGCATAATGCCCCCCATTTTCAGAATATAGGGCAGGTCGTCCCCGGCAATGCCCACATTTACGATGTTGGCCATGAACCGGGGGAGGGCCAGCTCACAGATGACCTCCAGAATGACCAGCAGGGGGGTGAGAATCGCGTACTTCCTGTACTCGCCAAGATAGGACGCTAATTTTTTGAGCATGGTGGATCCTTCCTTTCCAGTTGGAATAGCGTCTCCGGACGGTCGCCGCCCCGGAGATTGCGGAGCATTTTCCAGTGATAGTCGGCCAGCTGCCGGCACTCCTCCGGGGTGAAGCCGTCAAACATCCGCTCCTCCACCCGGGCGGAGACCTGAAAGCAGGTGGCCAGGGCCTGGGAACCCTTTTCCGTAATGCTCACCCGCTTGCACCGCTGGTCCTGGGGGTCCATCCGCTTTTCAATGTAGCCGCCCCGCTCCAGGGATTTCAGGGACATGGCCACCGCCGCGGGGCTGATGTGGAGCTGCTCCGCCAGCTCACGCTGGGCGGGGGGCTTGCCGCCGCAGTGCCGCTCCAGAAGAAACAGCAGAATGGGGGGAGAGCCGAAATCCCCCAGGCCGGCCGCTGCCATCTCCGCCTGAAGGGCGTTGTGAAAGGCCCGGTTGAGGGAGTGGAACAGCATACCGGACGCCTCAGTCTTGCGCTCCATATCTGAGCACCTCCTTGCAGATGTGCGCAATCCGTTAATAGGTTAATGATTAAGACGCTTACCTATTTTACGGGAGATCCATTTTTTTGTCAACCGGGGAAATGTAAATAATTTGTGTCCAACCCCGCGGCGGCAGCGTCCTGCAAGCCGGAGGAGGATTTGGAGGGATAAAAAACCTGGGGCGCGTCTAAAAGACGCGCCCCAGGTTTCAGGCTGTCATTAATTTATTTGGTGGTGATAGCGAGTACGCCGTCCGCTGTGGAAGCGTTGACGGACAGAGCGGTAAGGAAATCGGCGGTGACGTAGTAATTGCCGGCCACCACAACGGCGGCGGTCTCAGCGGAGGCGCCGTCCAGGGTAAACTGGAGGGTAAGGGCATCGGCAGCGGCGGTCTCGGCGGCGGCCAGGGCGCCGCCGGTGTAGGCGGTCTCGGTGGTGATTACCACACCGCCGGACCACTCCACATTGAACTGGACAGAGGTGCCGCTGAGGACGCTGGCCAGGTCGCGCAGGCGGTAGTAGGTGTTGCCCTGGGCGTCGTTGGCGAGGGACACGTCCTTTGCCTCGCCGTCCACGGTGACGGCGGCCTGGTTGGCCTCCGCCTGAGCCACAAGGGCGTCGTAGTCGGCCAGGTTGTAGCTCTTGTCATAGGGGGCGTCCAGCAGGCCGGCGTTGATGTAGCCGATGATCTCCGCCCGGCGGGGGTCGTCCTCGCTCAGGTCAACGCCCACGATCTTCCAGTTATTGTCCACCTCGGGAGCCACGGGGGAGTGCTCTGCGAAGTAGGCCACCAGCATGTCGCGGATGGAGTTGGGGGACTCCCACTCCCGCTTGCCGGCCACCAGACCGCCGGTCTTCAGGGCGGAGGAGTAGCGGTAGTTGTTTACGGCCAAAGTGAGCTCCTGGTCGTCCTTGAGGGGCTCGCCCTTGAACATGACGTTCTTGATCCGCTCCCCCTTGGGCTGGGACAGGTCGATCTCGTAGTCCACGCCGGCGAACATATCGTACAGATAGCCGGGGTACTCGGGATCAAAGGAGAGGTTAATGTCCCCGGGGACCCACTGGTTATAGCACTCGGCGGACCACTCCATGTAGGCTTTCAGCTCCGCGCCGGTGACAGGCACCCGGTACAGGGTGTTGTCAAACTTGTAGATATTGAAGATGTTGCCGTAGTTGATGTCCCCCTCCGGCAGGTCGCTGGTGTCCTTGAACAGGGCGGCGGCGGACACGTCGGCGCCGGAGTTCTCCAGCTGTACCTTGTTGATGAGATCCATCACGGCGGTGTCGCGCAGCTTGCCCTCCGGCAGGCCGGCGATCTCGTTTTCCGGCTGGAACCTGGCGGTGGTGCTGCCCAGAATGCCGCCGCCCTGTTCGCCGTCGCCCCCGCCGCCGCCGCTGATGAAGGCGATGGTCTTCTCATGGGCCTCTTTCACAATGGGGAGGGCCCGCAGGGAGGCGTCCGGCTCATAGTTGGCCATATCCACCACGTCGGTGGTGATGCCGGTGATCTCCTTATCGGCATTGAGGGTAAAGTCGAAGCGGACCACATCCCGGCCGCCGTTGCGGGCGCCGCCCACCGGCACCTCGCCGTACTTGTCGTTGACCACAATATGGTAATGGCCCACGAACATGGCGTCTACCTCAGGGTTGTCCTCCAGAATCTTCTGGGCGGAATCGGCGCCGCCGTCCTCGTCGAACTCGGCGGTCATGCCGGCGTGGGAGGAGACCAGAATAATGTCTGCCTCATTGCCGATGGCGTCGATGCAGCGGTCCACCGCGGCGGACATGCCCTCAAAGGCCAGGGCGTCCACCTTTTCCCCGTCCCAGGTGGGAATATTGGGCGTGGTGACGCCGATGACCGCCACCTTGACCCCGCCGGTCTCCAGAATCACATAGTCCCCCACAAAGTGCTCGCCGCTGTCTTTGTAGGTAGTGTTGGCGGACAGCAGGGGGAAGTCAGCCTGCGCCTCCAGACGCTTGACCAGGTCCAGGCCGAAGTTGAACTCGTGGTTGCCCAAGGTCATGGCGTCATAGCCCATAAAGTTCATGGCGGAGATAATGGGGTGCTCCCCCTCCTGCTTGTTGTAGATATCGTCGGAGAGGATGGTGCCCTGAATGGTGTCGCCGCTGTCGATAAGCAGGGTATTTGGATTTTCCGCCCGGACGGACTGCACATAGGTGTACACCCGGGCCAGGCCGTTGTTGGTGCTCTCCTGATTGTCCTCGTAGGCGAAGCCCCAGATGTTGCTGTGGGTGTCAGAGGTGCCGAGGATGGTGACGCGGGTATCGCCGCTCTCCTCCCCGGCGGCCAGTGCCGCGGGCGCCAGAGAGGCCAGCATACCGGCGGCCAGGACGCTGGCCAGCAGCTTGCGCAGGGACGTTCTTCTCATAAACATCTTCTCCTTTTGAGTCCGGTTCCGGCACAGCCGGAAGGTCTGTTGGTGAAAGGGAGGCGCTGTCTTTGTTCAGTATAGCACATCCGCGCAAAAAAGTCGAGAAGCACCGCGGCGCTTCCCAACTTTTTAACTGTGCGGGTCTTAGAACTTGTATTCATAACCGGGGAGATGCCGGATTGCCAAGGGAGTTTGCCGCGGCAGGGCGGCAGAACGCCTGGTAAGCCGGCGTTTCGCGGTTTGGAATACAGCGTTCTTATTTCAGTCTCGCGTCAAAGATAAAGACGTGGGTGTCCTGGTCCTGGGTGATGGCCGGCTCAATCAGCTTTTCCGCCTGGAAGGTGAGCTGGCTGCTCTGGTGGAGATCCACCGTGATGGAGTGGGCGGCCTGTCCGCCGGTCACGGGGATTTCGGCTAGGACAGAGTCGTTGTCTCCCAGCACCCGCAGGGTGACGTTCTTGTCGGAGTAATACTGGAAGGTCACGGTGTCATATTTGCCCCCCACGTTGAAGGAGCCGGCGCACAGGGAATTCTTGGCGGCGTATCTGCCCAGATTCAGCGCAAGCCAGTGGGAGCAGGTGATGCCGGAGATCTCTTTGCTCTCCTTGTCGGCGGTCTGCAGCTGCCGGGCGCCCAGGCCGTACTCGTCGGTGAGGAAGTACGCCTTGTGCGTGTCAATCAGGTCCACGCCGTCGGCGGGATCGCCCAGCAGGATGGTCTGGGTGGCCTGCTCCCAATTCACGCCGACATCCAGCAGGGTGGCGGTGGCCCGGATGGGCAGGTAGGTGGTGCCGTTGTAGACGATGGGATAAATCCGCGCGCCGTTGGCGTCGGTCATCACCTGCTCCTCGCCGTCGTACTTGATGGTGATGTCGTAGCTCAGGAAAGCCTTGATCTCCTTGAGGTTGCTGGCGGCAGCGGCGCCTGCGGCAAAGCTGACCACGGCGGCCACAGCCAGCACCAGGGCAAAGACGGTTTTTTTAATTTTCATGGGAAACACTCCTCTCTATTTGGCCGCGCCGCACAGCGGCCCGTTCTTTTCCAATTATAGCGGAATCCCCGTGGAATTACAAGATAAACGGAGCGTTTTGCAAAACAGGCCCTAGGGAACAAATTCACCTGGACAAGCGATACAATATGTAATATAATTTATAGGAATTAAGGAGGTCAATTCAGCCGCGCTTGCAGTGAATGCGCGGGGGGCAGGGAGTTCTTTTCTCATCTTACTCCCCCTCAAGCCTGTATACTGACCGGGCCGTTTCGCTTCGGCGGAAAATCTACAGGGTCCACAGGCGGGCGGCGTACACCGCGCTCTCCCGACCGCGCCGCCCCGTCCGCTACGAGATGAGATAGTATCGGAGGGGACCGTCCCCTCCGCCGGACAATCCTTTTGGAGGGAATCGTTTACTTTGAAACAGAGCAGCAGTAAGAAAAACGCGATCTATGAACTGGACGGACGGCCGTCCTTCGCCCAGGCCTTTCCCCTGGGCTTCCAGCAGCTGCTGGCCATGTTCGTGGGCAATATCGTACCCATGATTCTGGTGGCAAACGCCGCCGAAATGGACAGCTACCACGCCACCCTGCTCATCCAGTGCTGTGTGCTGGGGGCCGGCGTGGCCACTTTGATTCAGGCATTCCCCATCAAGCTGGGGAAAATCCGCATCGGCTCCGGCCTGCCGGTTATGATGGGTCTGACCTATACCTTCCTGCCCATCTGCCTGGCGGTGGCCACCAATGGGGAACTGGGCCTTCCGGTGCTCTTCGGCGCCCAGCTTGTGGCCGCCCTAAGCTCCGTCTTTGTAGCATTTGTGCTGCCTTATATCCGCAAATTCTTCCCGCCCATTGTGACGGGAACTATCATTGTCTCCATCGGCATCTCCTGCTTCTCCATTGCCGCGTACAACCTGGCCGGCGGGCAGGGCGCCCCCGACCTGGGCCAGCCCCACAACTGGATCATCGGCGCAGTCGTGATCCTGGTAATTGTGGGCTGTACCTCCTTCGGCAAGGGGATGGTCAACGCCGCGGCGGTGCTCATCGGCATTGTGGCGGGCTATGTCATCGCCGCGGTGGTCACTGTGGCGGGGATTGTGCCGGTGATCGACTTCTCCAGCATCGCCGCAGCCAAGTGGTTCGCCATTCCCCAGCCCCTGGCTTTCGGCGGCGGCGGCGCGCCCCTGGCCTTCAACCCCACGATTATTCTGGTCTTTATTTTGCTGTACTTCATCAACGCGGTGGAGATGGTGGGAGACATGACCGTCTCCGCCACCGGCGGCCTGAGCCGCCAGCCCAAGGACGAGGAGCTGTCCGGCGGCATTCTGGGCAACGCCGTGGGCTGCATGTTCGCCTCCGTCTTCAACTGCTTCGCCACCGGCTCCTACAGCCAGTGCTCCGGCATTGTGGCCATGACCAAGGTGTGCTCCCGCTGGGTGATGGGCACCGGCGCCATGACGCTGATTGTGGCCGCCTTCTGCCCCAAACTGGCCGCGGTGCTGTCCACCATCCCCAACTGCGTGGTGGGGGGCGCCACCATGGTGGTCTTCTCCATGATCACCATGTCCGGCATGAGCCTGGTGGCCAAGAGCCGCTTTACCAGCCGTTCCATGCTCATCTGCGGCATCTCCCTCACTCTGGGCCTGGGCATCTCCTTCGCCAAGGACACCCTGGACGCGGTGGGCGGCTATGTGCAGATGTTCTTCGGCGAGTCCAGCATTATTTTGGTGGCCCTCACCGCCATTGTGCTGAACATCGTCCTGCCCAAGACCCGTGAGGACCTGAACGCCGAGGCCAGCATAGATTGACCGCGGTGAACCAGATATTGATGAAGGAGTGACGCGCTATGATCGATCACCTGCTGAAAAACGGTATTATTGTCACGGTCAATCCCGACCGGGAGGTCTTTTTCCACGGAGCTGTGGCCATCGAGGGCAACAGAATCGCGGAGGTAGGGGAAAGCGCCGCCCTGGAGGCCAAGTACGCCGGCACGGCCAAGGTCACCGACCTGGAGGGGAAGATCGTCTTCCCTGGCTTTGTCAACACCCATAACCACCTGTTCCAGACTTTGCTCAAGGGCCTGGGAGACGATATGGTGCTCAAGGACTGGCTGGAGACCATGACCTTCCCCGCCGCCACCAACCTGACCCGGGAGGACTGCTATCTGGCGGCCATGCTGGGCTGCATGGAGGGCCTGCACAGCGGCATCACCACCATGCTGGACTACATGTACCCCCACCCCTTGGGCGAGCTGTCCGACGGCGTGGTGGACGCCTTCCGTGAGCTGGGCATCCGGGGCATTCTGGGCCGGGGCTGCATGGACACCGGAGCCCAGTTCGGCGTCCACCCGGGCATTATGCAGAAGACCCCCGAGATAGAGGCCGACCTGCACCGGGTTTTTAAGGCCTATCACAACAGCGAGGACGGCCGCATCAAGGTGTGGGTGGCCCCCGCCGCTATGTGGTCCAACAGCCGGGAAAACCTGGAGATGCTGTGGCGGGTGACCCAACAGTACCACTCCGGCTTCACCGTACATATCTCCGAGACCCCCTTCGACCGGGACGCGGCGGAGGAGCTCCACGGCAAGCCCGACGCGGAGCTGCTGGAAGAGCTGGGCATTGTGGGCCCCAACGTGCTGATGGTCCACTGCTGCTACCTCACCGACAAGGACATCGCCATGGCCAGGAAATACGGCATGAAGGTGTCCCACAACGTCTGCTCCAACCAGTACCTGTCCTCCGGCGTGGCCGACGTGCCCAAGATGCTCAGAAACGGCATTACCGTCTCTCTGGGCGTGGACGGCGCGGCCTCCAACAACGCCCAGGATATGGTGGAGCTGATGAAGTTCACTGCCCTTCAGCACAAGGTGGCCACCCGGGACCCCCTGGCCATGTCCGCCGAGAAGGTGCTGGAGATGGCCACCATCGACGGCGCCCGGGCCCTGGGCATGGAGGACGAGATCGGCTCCCTGGAGGCGGGCAAGAAGGCCGACCTGGTCATCTTTGACCCGGTGGAGTGCCCCAAGGCCATCCCCATGCACAACCCCGTGTCCACGCTGGTCTACTCCTCCTCCATCAAAAACATCGTGGGGGCGATTGTGGACGGCAGGGTGGTCATGGAAAACGGCGTCATCACCACCGTCAAGGACGAGAAGGAGATCTACCGCAGGGTACAGAAGTGCGCCGAGGACCTGTGCCAGCGGGGCAAGATCACCAACCGCCGGGAAGGCCACAAGTGGAACCGCACTTACGGCTAACAGCTCCATTCTGTAACGAAAAAGAGGACGGGAATCCGCCGCGGATTCCCGTCCTCTTTGACGTTTTCAGAGTATCTTTTCCCGCTTGATCCCCACATAAGGGCCGTCGGTGCAGGTGCCCCGGGGGAGATAGCCCCGGCTTTCGTAGTACGCGCCCAAGGCCCGGTTGTCAATGTCAGAATCCAGCCGCAGGGCATGGATGCCTCTGACCTGGGCGAGGGCCTCCGCCTGGCGGAGCAGGGCGTCCCCCGCCCCCGGACAGTCTGGGTCAGAGACAAAGTGGTGCAGGTATAGGGCGGGGCGATCCCCGTCCCAGTTCTCATCCCGGTCAAAGAGCGCCGCCGCGGCCATAATTTTTTCCTCCTGCACCGCCACAAGAAACTGGGCCATGTGCCGGGCGTAATAATCCTCCGGATAGGCGGCGAGGTAGCCGTTTTCATTCCACTGGCGCAGCCCCTTCTGCTCCATCCACCGTACGCGCTTTTTCATCAGGGCGAAGACCGCCGCCGCGTCCCCGGCCGTTCCCTGCCGGAATACCATGGCCTACTGCGCCTCTAACAGTTCGGCGACGCCGGCGAGATAATTGGTCTCAATGGACTCGATCTCCCCCGCGTCGCTGGCGGCGGCCAGGGCGGGGTCGATGGGCAGCCGGGCCAGTACCTTCAGGCTGTGCTCCGCCGCCACGGCGTCGATGTGGCTCTCGCCGAAAATCCGGTGCTGTTTGCCGCAGTCGGGGCACTGGAAATAGCTGTAGTTCTCCACCAGGCCCACCACGGGGATATTCATCAGCTCCGCCATCTTTACCGCCTTGGTGACAATCATGCTCACCAGATCCTGGGGAGAGGTGACCACGATGATGCCGTCCACCGGCAGGGACTGGAACACGGTGAGGGGCACGTCGCCGGTGCCGGGGGGCATATCCACAAAGAGATAGTCCAGCTCCCCCCAGATGACGTCGGTCCAGAACTGCTTTACCGTGCCGGCGATGATGGGACCCCGCCACACCACCGGATCCGTCTCGTGCTCGGTGAGCAGATTGAGGCTCATCACCGGGATGCCCCCCTTGGACTCCACAGGGTAGAGGCCCAGCTCGCTGCCGGCGGCCCGGGTGTGGATGCCGAAGGCCTTTGGGATGGAGGGGCCGGTGATGTCGGCGTCCAGAATTCCGCAGCGCTTGCCAAGGCGCTGCATGGCCGCCGCCAGGGAGGAGGTGACCAGGCTCTTGCCCACGCCCCCCTTGCCGCTGACCACGGCGATGACCTTTTTGATGTGGGACAGCTCGTGGGCCGGGGCCTGGAGGCTCTGGGGCTGGGTCCGCTCCCCGCAGCTCTCGCCGCAGGAGGAGCAGTCATGGGTACATTCAGACATGGGACTTCCTTCTTTCTTTTGACATAGTAACAGATAGTATGGCTGGGATTTCTATTTATATTGATAAGTGCCGCCGCCGATAAACTCCCGGATCAGGGCGCCGGGAGGCACCAGGGCGGGGTCGATGGGGTCAAACCAGCCAAAGGCGTCCACCAGATCGTGGAGCTCCCGCCAGCGGGGGTTGCGCTCAGACACCCCGCTGAGAGCGCCGGCCAGCGGGGCGGTGTAGTGGGCAAATACCGGCGCCTCGTAGGGCAGCGAGGAGTCCAGAAGGATATGGGCCCGGTTTTTAAAGGGGGAGATAAACCGCTTCTCCCCCCGGCGGACGTTGTGCCACATCTCCAGCGTGGCGGCCATGTCGGTGCCCCGGAAATTGTAGTCCCGGACGGCCCGGCGGGTGATGCGGGTCCAGGTGCCCTTGAAGCGCAGCTGCGCCCCATCCAAAATGTCGGACCGGGCGGAGATATACAGCCGCGTGGCCTCCGGATGCCGGCCGGCGATATCGTCGTTGAGGGCGTGGATGCCCTCAAAAATGGCGATCTCCTGCTTCCCCAGGCGCAGAGGGCGGCCCCGGGCGTCGTTGCGCATCTGGCGGGCGAACTCGAACTTGGGGATGATGACCTCCTCCCCTTGGGCCAGCCTGGTAAAGGTCTCGTCCAGCAGCACCATGTCCAGCAGCAGGGGGGATTCATAGTCAATGTCCCCCTCGGGGGTGCGGGGCGCGGTGGCCCGGTCGGGGGTTTTGAAGTAGTCGTCCAGAGAGATGGCGTGGGTGCCCACGCCCCGGCGGATCAGCTCCTCCTCCAGCTTGAGGGCGGTGGTGGTCTTGCCGGAGCCGGAGGGGCCGGAGAGCAGCACAATGCCGCTGCCCCCCTCCGCCAGCCGCTCCTGAATCCGATCCGCGGCGGCGGACACCCGCTGGTGATACACCGCATCGCACTCCGCGAGAAACCCCTTGGGGTCTTGGCGGGTTCTTTGGAGAATGTCTTGCAGCTGATAGGGCATGGTATCTCCTTTCCTTATCTCCCCCTGCGCAGGCCGGCGAGGAAGTCCGCCGCCCGGCGCTTGTCCTGGCGGATCCGCTCCAGGCGCTGGAGGTACTCCTGGGGATATTTGGGATTCGCCAGCCGGTCAATCCGGCCGGTGGCGGGGTGGATAAGTTTTGTGACGCCCCCGCCGCCCAGGGCGAGAATGGGGTGCAGCTCCTCCATCATGCAGATGTTATATAAGCTCTCCCACCCGGGGACGGACCAGCCCACGTTCTCAAAGGAGCCGGACATATATTTCTGCCGGTAGAGGTAGTAGGGGGCCTGCCCCGCCCGGCCCAGGGCGGACCAGGCGTAGGAGAGCATTTCGTCCACCGCCTGGGCATCGGGGAGCCTGGGAGCGGGAGCGCTGCCGTCCCCCATCAGCCGGGAGCCCTTTTTTAGAGCCAGCGTGTGGACAGTGATATTCTCCGGTTCCAGGGCCAGGATCTGGTCCAGGGAGCGGCGGAAGCCCTCCGCCGTGTCCTCCGGCAGTCCGGCGATGAGATCCATGTTCACGCAGGGGATCCCCGCCTGGCGTACCAGCTGGAAAGCGCGGAGGATGTCCGCCGCGGTGTGGGCCCGGCCCATGGCCCGGAGCACGTGGTCCTCCATGGTCTGGGGGTTGACGGACACCCGCCGCACCCCGCCCCGGGCCAGCGCCGCCAGCTTTTCCCAGGTAATGGTGTCCGGCCGGCCGGCCTCCACGGTGTACTCGGTGCAGCGGGACAGGTCAATGGATTCCCCCACCGCGGCCAAAAGGGCGTCCAGCTGGGGGGCGCTCAGGGTGGTGGGGGTGCCGCCGCCGATGTAGACCGTGCGGACAAAATACCCCGCCTCCCGCAGCAGCGCGCCGGTGAGGGCGATCTCCTCCCGGAGCGCCTCCAGAAAAGGGTCCACCAGCCTGAGGGCGCGGTGGACGTCCGCGGACACAAAGGAGCAGTAGGCGCACCGGGTGGGACAGAAGGGGATGCCGATATAGAGGGAGGCTTCGTCCCCGCGCAGGCTCTCTTTGGCCCGCACGCTGGCCCTGGCGCAGTCCATGGCCAGGTCCGCCCGGGCGGGGGAGACCCGATAGGTGTGAATCAGCTCCTCCCGGGCCTGCTCCGGGGTGAGTCCCCGGGCCATGGCCTTCACCGGCAGCTTTACCGGCCGCACCCCGGTGAGGGCGCCCCAGGGGGGCTCCTTCCCCAGCAGGGCGGCGGCGGCCTGATAGAAGGCCAGCTTCAAAATCCGCTGAAGGGCGCGGTACTCCTCCAGCTCCCCGGTGCATTCCGCCTTCCCGCACTGGCATGCGGCGGTTTCCCGCCGGCTTCCCAGCATGACCTGGGCGGCGGCGGTGAATCCGTCCGCCGTCTCCTCCAGGGTGAGTACCACTGCGTTGTCCTCGCCGTCGGGCATGGCCTGGGGATACTCCGGCCGCTGGCCGGGGAAGAGGGTGAGCATCATCTGCTCCGCCGCGTAGCGGAAGTCGTGCCGGGAGACGGCGTCCCCCTGAAAGTAAATCCTCATCCGCCCTTCATGGCCTCTTTCAGCAGGTAATTGTACTTGCGCTCATGGTCCAGGGTGGTGGCCTCTGAATGGCCGGGGAGGACCTTTAAGTCCCCCTCCAGCGCGCCCAGGCGGCGCAGGGAGCGGCGCATCTCCTCATCGCTGCCCCCCGGCAGGTCGGTGCGGCCCATGGAGCCTTTGAAGAGGGTGTCCCCAGTGAAGAGCACGTCCCCCGCCCGCAGCACCACGCTGCCCTGGGAATGGCCCGGGGTATGCATCACCTGGAGGGTGATCTCCCCCAGCTCCACCCGATCTCCCTCCTCATAGAAGGTCAGGGGCCCTATCTCCGCGATGCGGAAAAAGGGCTTTGGCATCTCCTTGTCCCCGGGGTGGACGTACACCGGCACATCAGGCAGGGCCCGGCGCAGCTCCGGCAGGCCCATGGTGTGGTCGTAGTGGGCGTGGGTGAGCAAAAAGCAGGCCAACGTCCAGCCCTCCGCCTCGATTGCGGCCAGAATCCGGGGGTCCGGATCGCCGGGGTCGATGACGGCGCACACTTTGGCCGCTTCGTCGGCGATAAGATAGCAATTTGTGCCCAGAGTGGGCATAATCAGCGTTTTAATTACCATGGCGTCCCTTTCTTCTGCATTACATTGTATCGGTATCAAATAAGATAGTCACCGGCCCGTCGTTCTGGGAGAAGACCTGCATATCCGCGCCGAACTCCCCGTGGGCTACGGGGAAGCCCCGCTGTTGGCACGCCTCCATAAATTGCTCGTAGAGGGGGACGGCGAGCTCCGGCCGGGCGGCGCCGGTGAAGCCGGGGCGGCGGCTCTTGGTGTCGGCGTACAGGGTGAACTGGGACACCACCAGCAAACCGCCCCCCACCGCCGCCAGATTTAAGTTCATCTTGCCGTTCTCATCCTCAAAGACCCGCAGGCCGCACACCTTATCCGCCAGCTTTTCCGCCTGGGCGGGGGTGTCGTTGGGGCCCACCCCCAGCAGCACCAGAAAGCCCTGTTCAATAGAGCCGTTTACCCGGCCGTCAATCTCCACCCGGGCGTTTTTTACTCTCGTCACAACCGCGCGCATGATCCTTCCCCGTCTCCTCTGTAATAATGATATTACCGGTATTCCCGTTTTAATCCCCTGGCGTACAGGGGATCGATGTCAAAATAGACCGGATCCCCGGCGGAGCATTTGAGATCGGTGATATCGACTAAAGTTTCAATGGCGCCGATCTGGCCCAGCACCCGGGCCTTCTGACTGCCCACCCGGACGGTGATCCGCCGCCCCCGCCACCAGCGGCGCAGGGTGCTCCAAAGGCCGGCGTCCCGGCTGTGGGAGACGCCAAAGCCGTTCTGGTACCCCACCGGCAGCACCGCCACCCGGGTGGGGCGCTTCAGGGTGGTCAGGCGGCCGTACCCGATGGTGTGGCCCTTGGGGAGCCAGCGGGTTTCCTCAATGCTCACCTCGCCGTAGCCCACCCGGAGCAGGCCGTCCCCCCGCCGGCGGCGGCACCGGCCCAGCAGCACCGACCCCGCCCGCACCGCGTCCATCCGGGCGAAGTCGAAGTGGAGCAGGGCGAAGGAGCCTGCGGCGTGGACCACGCCGGTTTCAAACCCCGCCTTGTGGATGGCCTCCAGGGTCTGCCGGAAGACGTCCAGATCGGCGCAGGCGTCCTGGCCGCTGACCCGGTTGGCGTGGACCTGGGTATAGATGCCTGAAATCGCCACGTTGGGCAGATTGCGGTAGACATTGATGATCTTCTCCGGCTCGTTGGTAAGAAAGCCGCCGAAGCCCAGGCCGGTGTCCACCTGGATGTGGGCCTCCGCCACGGTGGAGCGGGCCTCCGCCGTGCCGTTGAGGGCCAGCCCGGATTCCACTGAACCCACGGTACACACCACGTTGAGATCGATGAGCTGGTCCAGCTCCTTGCGGTCGGTGGTGGAGCGCAGCATCAAAATCTCCTCGTCCACCAGACCCGCCTTGCGCAGGGCGGCGGCCTCGGCCGGCTCGGCCACGGCGAAGCGGCGGACGCCCTCGTCCCGCAGGAGCTTGGCCAGCTCCACTGTGCCGGCCCCGCCGCCGTCTCCGGTGACCACGCCGTAAATCGCGGCGGACCCCGCCCGCTCCTTCACAATGGCGATGTTGTTTTTCAAGGCCTTTTTCTCTATTACCAGCAGTTTCATCCCGCCCGCCTCATCTTTCTCAAAAATGGCCCAGGGTTTTTCTCCCCCATTATACCCAATTTGACACAGAGCGTCAACAATTCCCAAAAATCAACCGGCAGGCAGGCGCCCCCTATCCCCCGGCAGAACGCTTGTTTTTTTCCGCCAAAGATGATATGCTTGTATCTCAAGAACTGTCAAAGGGGAGCGGAGGAGACAAATTGAACCGACAGACCACACACATCACCCAGGAGCAGATTGCCGCCCAGCTGGCGTACTGCGCCCGGCTGCACGCCGCAAACACCGCCCTGGACCACACCCCCCTGGCCATGGTGGACACCTATGGCTGCCAGCAGAACGAGGCGGACTCGGAGCGGCTGCGGGGCTATCTGTCCCAGATGGGCTACGGCTTTACCGAGGACCCCTTCCAGGCCGACGTGATTGTTATCAACACCTGCGCCATCCGGGAGCACGCGGAGCAGCGGGTGCTGGGCAACGTGGGCGCCCTGACCCACAGCAAACGCAGCAACCCGGGGCAGATCATCTGCCTGTGCGGCTGCATGGCCCAGGAGGAGCACGTGGCCCGGAAGATTAAGGAGTCCTACCGGCAGGTGGATCTGCTCTTCGGCCCCCACGCCCTGTGGCGCTTTCCGGAGCTGCTGTGGCGGGTGCGCACCGGCGGCCGCCGGGTCTTCGCCCAGGAGGAGGAGCCCGGCTCCATCGCCGAGGGCATCCCCGCGGTGCGCCAGGGCGGGGTGAAGGCCTGGGTGTCCGTCATGTACGGGTGCAACAACTTCTGCTCCTACTGCATTGTTCCCTACGTCCGGGGGCGGGAGCGCAGCCGGGAGCCCCAGGCCATTCTGGACGAGATCCGGGCGCTGGCGGCGGGGGGCTGCAGGGACATCACCCTGCTGGGCCAGAACGTCAATTCCTACGGCAAGGACCTCTCCCAGCCCATGTCCTTCGCCGCTTTGCTGAAGCAGGCCGCCGCCATTGAGGGGGAGTTTCTTCTGCGCTTCATGACCAGCCACCCCAAGGACGCCTCCCAGGAGCTCTTTGAGACCATGGCCGCCAGCGAGAAGATCGCCCCCTGCCTCCACCTGCCCTTCCAGTCGGGAAACAACCGGGTGCTGTCGGCCATGAACCGCCGGTATACCAGGGAAAAATATCTGGAGCAGGTCCGCGCCCTCCGGGCGCTGATGCCGGATATCGTGCTCACCTCCGACGTAATTGTGGGCTTCCCCGGGGAGACCACGGAGGAGTTTGAGGACACCCTGAGCCTGATCGAAGCCGTGGGCTTTGACGCCCTGTTTACCTTTATCTACTCCCCCCGGGCGGGCACCCCCGCCGCCGCGCTCCCAGACCCCATGGGCCGGGAGGAGAAGCTGGCCAACTTCCAGCGCCTGGTCCGGCGGCAGGATGAGATCTCCGAGGCCAAGCACAAGGCCTACATCGGCCGCACCCTGCGCTGCCTGGTGGACGGCCGGGACGAACACGGCCTCACCGGCCGCACCCCCGGAAACCGGCTGGTCCGGCTGGAGGGAGCGGAGGAGCTGATTGGCCGGTTTATCCCTGTCCACATCACCGGCGCCAACAAATGGTCCCTGTCCGGCCGGCCGGCCCTGGAGGAGGGACCCGAAGGGTAACAACCATCAACACAAAGGAGCGACGCCATGCCTGCGGATACCACCCCTATGATGCGCCAATATGTCCAGATGAAAAAGGACCACCCGGACTGCATTCTGTTCTTCCGGCTGGGGGATTTTTATGAGATGTTCAATGAGGACGCCAAGCTGGTGTCCAAGGAGCTGGATCTCACCCTCACCAGCCGGGACCGGAATAAGCCTGAGGAGGAGCGCACCCCCATGTGCGGCGTGCCCTACCACAGCGCCGACGCCTACATCGCCCGCCTCATTGCCAAGGGCTACAAGGTGGCCATCTGTGAGCAGATGGAGGACCCCGCGGCGGCCAAGGGCCTGGTGGATCGGGACATCATCCGTATCGTGACGCCGGGGACGGTCATCGCCTCCTCCATGCTGGACGAGGGGCGCAACAATTTCATCTGCGCGGTCTACCGGGACAGCCGGGGGGCCGCCGCGGCGTTCTGCGACGTGTCCACGGGCGAGCTGACCGTGACCGCCTTTTCCGGCGAGGGCTGGGGAGAGCATCTGCAAAACGAGCTGGGGCGGTATGCCCCCCGGGAGGCCGTGCTCTCTGACGGAGCGTGGAGCGACGCGGGGCTGGTCTCCTTCCTGCGGGACCGGCTGGACTGCCGGTGTGAGAACGGGGGAGAGGGCCGCTTCCGGCCTGATGTGGCCCTGAGCATGTGCCAGAAGCAGTTTTCCGCCGGGCTGGACAGCCTTCCCCCCGGGGAGAGCCACCCTCTCCAGGCGGTGGGGGGCCTGCTGTCCTATCTCTACGAGACCCAGAAGACCGACCTGTCCCATATCGCCCAGCTGGTCTACTACACCAACGGTCAGTATATGGAGCTGGACCTCACCGCCCGGCGGAATCTGGAGCTGACGGAAACGCTGCGCTCCAAGGAGAAGCGGGGCTCTCTGCTGTGGGTGCTGGACAAGACCCGCACCCCCATGGGCCGGCGGCTGATCCGCTCCTGGCTGGAGCGGCCCCTCCTCTCCCCCGCCGCCATCGGCCGCCGCCTGGGGGCGGTGGAGGCCTTGGTGGGCGACCCCATCGCCCGGGAGGAGCTCAACCTGTGCCTGCGGGACGTGGGGGACCTGGAGCGGCTCATCGGCCGCATCGTCTACGGCACCGCCGGGGGGCGGGATCTGTCCGCCCTGGCCGCCGGCCTGGGGAAGCTCCCCCGCCTTCGGGCGCTGCTGGAGCCTGTCTCCGCGCCCCTGCTGGCCAGTCTGTGTACCCAGATGGACGACCTGCCGGAGCTGTGCGCGCTTATCGGCCGGGGCATCGCCGAGGATCCCCCTTTCTCCGTGCGGGAGGGGGGCGTCATCCGTCCCGGCTTTGACCCGGAGGTGGACCGCCTGCGGGACATTATGGTCCACGGCAAGGATATGGTGGCGGGCATTGAGGCCAGGGAGAAGGAGGAAACCGGCATCAAGAGCCTGAAGGTGGGGTATAACAAGGTCTTCGGCTACTATATTGAGGTTTCCAAGTCCTACTACGCCCAGGTTCCGCAGCGGTACATCCGCAAGCAGACCCTGGCCAACTGCGAGCGGTACATTACCCAGGAACTCAAGGACATGGAGCACACGATTCTCTCCGCCCAGGACCGGCTGGCCGCCCTGGAGTATGAGCTCTTCTGCAATATCCGGGAGCAGGCCGCCGCCCAGGTGGGGGCCATTCAGACCAGCGCCTCCGCCGTGGCCCAGGCGGACGTGCTCAACTCCTTCGCCGCCGTGGCGGCGGACAACCAGTACTGCAAGCCGGAGGTGGACCTGTCCGACATCATCCAGATCACCGAGGGGCGCCACCCGGTGGTAGAGCAGATGCTCAAGGGCACGCTCTTTGTTCCCAACGACACCCTGATGGACGGCGGGGACAACCTGGCGGCCATCATCACCGGCCCCAATATGGCAGGCAAGTCCACCTATATGCGTCAGGTGGCCCTCATTGTCCTTATGGCCCAGATGGGCTCCTTTGTCCCCGCCCGGTATGCCCGGGTGGGCATTGTGGACCGGGTGTTTACCCGCATCGGCGCCAGCGACGACCTCTCCGCCGGCCAGTCCACCTTTATGGTGGAGATGACCGAGGTGGCCGAGCTGCTCAAGTGCGCCACGGGCAAAAGCCTGCTGATTCTGGACGAGATCGGCCGGGGCACCAGCACCTACGACGGCATGGCTATCGCCCGGGCGGTGCTGGAGGGCTGCGCCGACAAACGCCGTCTGGGGGCCAAGACCCTCTTCGCCACCCACTACCATGAGCTGACCTGTCTGGAGGGAGCGCTCCCTGGGGTGAAAAACTACAGCATCGCCGCCAAGAAGAAGAAGGACGACATCCTCTTCCTGCGCAAGATTGTCCGGGGGGGCGCGGATCAGAGCTACGGGGTGGAGGTGGCCCAGCTGGCCGGCGTGCCGGAGCGGATCATCAAGCGGGCCCGGGCCATTTTAGACGAGCTGGAGGGGCAGAGCCAGTCTGCCGCTCCCGCCGCGCCGCCGCCCCAGACCGGCCAGGTGTCTCTGCTGGACCTGGGGGCCGCGGAGGCGGCCCGCCGCCTGCGCCAGACGGATCTGAACACCCTCACCCCCATTGAGGCCATGAATCTGCTCTATGAGCTCAAGCAGATCCTCTCCGTCCCCCGCTGATCGAGGCTGTGGAAAAAGATTTTTCTTTGCAGGGCGGCGGGGATGCAGCCCGGCTGCATCCTGCGCCCCCAAAACCGTGCCGGCCCTTGTCAGCCGATGGTATAAGAACCTGTATTCACAACCGTGAAACACCGGCTTGCCGGGCCTTTTACCGCCCTGCCGCGTTAAGAAATCTTGAAACGCACAAAGCATTCCTGCGATTTTTTGCCTCGCAGGACGGAAAAATCCCCTGGCAATCCGGCATTCCCCGGTTATGAATACAGGTTCTAAGTTTTCATAGTTCAAAGGAGCGACCATATCCATGTATCCCCGCAGAACCCGTCTGGGAGAGCCCACGCCCGCCCAATGCGCCAGGGGCCTTGTGCTGGCCCTGTTCCATCTGATTTTCTTCCCCTTTGCCATGGTTTGGGTACAGCGCACCGCCGGCGGGGAAATTCCGGCGGCGGAGGCAAACGCAGTGTGCTACCTGCTGTCGGTGGTCCTGGCCTTCGCCCTGTTCTGGGGTGTGCTGCGGGAGCACTTCAACCGTCTGCTGGACCGCCCGGCGGAACATTTGGTCATTTTGCTGGCCGCCCTGGCGGCGGCAGGAGCGCTCCACCTGGTGGCAGTGCTGCCACCCTATCCGGTGGAAAACCCCGCGCCTATGGCTTACGCCCAGGAGTTCGCCCTGGCCCCCCGGGCCACGGCGGTGATCCTGGTGGTGCTGATGCCCATTGTGGAGGAGCTGCTCTTCCGGTGGCTCATCTTTGGCGTGCTGCGCCGGCACAGCATATGGCTGGCCTATCTGGTATCCGGCGGCGGCTTCGCCCTGTACTGCGTGCTGCGGTATGCCTTTTCCGGCGGCGGTACGGATCTGCGCTATCTGCTTCTGGGCGCGCAGTACCTGCCCATGTCGCTGGCCCTGTGCTGGGCCTATGGGCGCACCCGCTGCCTTTGGACGGCCATCGTGCTGCACATGGCCCTGAACGGCCTGATTCTGTGGGGGGCTGTTGCGCTGTACAGCGGAGTATTTTGAGAGGAGCATCTATGCCAAGGATTCATCCCCTGCCCCCCCACGTGGCCGACCTCATCGCCGCCGGCGAGGTGGTGGAGCGGCCGGCCAGCGTGGCCAAGGAGCTGATAGAAAACGCCATTGACGCCGGGGCCAGCCATGTCACGGTGGAGATTCAGCACGGCGGCATGAGCCTGCTGCGGGTGACGGACAACGGCTGCGGCATCCCCGGGGAGGAGGCGGAGACCGCCTTCCTCCGCCACGCCACCAGCAAGGTCCAGACCGAGCAGGACCTGGAGGCCATCGGCACCCTGGGCTTCCGGGGAGAGGCCCTGGCCGCCATTGCCGCCGTGTCGCGGATCAGCCTGCTCACCCGCACGGCGGAGGAGGCCGCCGGCACCGCCCTGGAGCTGGAGGGGGGCGTAATGACGGGCCGGGAGGAGGCCGGCTGCCCCCAGGGCACCACTATGCTGGTGCGGGACCTGTTCTATAACACCCCCGCCCGGCTGAAATTTATGAAAAAGGACGCGGCGGAGGGGGCGGCGGTCTTCGCCGCGGTGCAGCATCTGGCCCTGTCCCACCCGGAGGTGAGCATCCGGTTCCTCCGGGACGGACGGCAGGAGCTCCACACCCCCGGGGACAGCCGGCTGGAAAGCGCTGTGTACGCCGTGCTGGGCCGGGACATCGCCCTGGGCATGGTACCGGTGAAGAGCTCCGGCGGCGGCCTCACGGTGGAGGGGTACGTCTCTCTGCCCGCCTGCTGCCGGGGGACCCGGGGCTGCCAGCACTTTTTTGTCAACGGCCGCTTTGTGAAAAGCCGTACCATGACCGCCGCTTTGGAAGAGGCCTACGCCAACCAGAGGATGGTGGGCAAGTTCCCCGGCTGCGTCCTCCACCTCACCGCCAGGCTGAACACGGTGGACGTAAACGTCCACCCCACCAAGCAGGAGGTCAAGTTCAGCAGCGAGCGGAATATCTTCGACGGGGTGTACTACGCCGTGCGCTCCGCCCTGGGGGCGGACCGCACCCGCCCCGCCGTCCGGCTGGAGGAGGCCCCGGCGCAGGCCCGCCCTGCGCGGCCTGCGCCGGAGATCCAGGAGACGCAGGCCGTCCCGCCGGCGAAGCGCCCCAGCCTTGGACTGTGTCCGCGGTCCAACCCCGCCCAAGGCGGGCGTCTGTCCCTCCACGATGCCGCCCGTCCCGTCGCCCCGGCCCTGCGGCCGCAGGAGGCGTCAGAGCCCGATCCCGCCCCCGCTCCCAGGCCGGAGAGGACGTCAACGCCCCCGCCCCCGTCTTCGGAGCCTCAGCGGGAGCCCCCGCCGGAGCCGCCCGCCCCGGCGGAGCCTCTCCCCTGGCGCTTGGCGGGGGAGGTGTTTCAGACCTACATCCTTGTGGAACAGGGGGACGCCGTCTTTCTAATCGACAAGCACGCCGCCCACGAGCGGATCCACTTTGACCGCCTCAAGGCGGAGGGAGCCGCCCCCATGAGCCAGGTGCTCCTCACCCCGGCGGTGTTCACCCCGCCGCCGGAGGAGGGGGCGATCCTGCTCCAGCACCTGGACCTGCTGGCCCAATTCGGCTTCGTGGCGGAGGACTTCGGCGGCGGCGCCCTGATTGTGCGGCAATGCCCCGACTACATAGACGCCGGGGAGGCGGAGGGCGTCCTGTGCCAGCTGGCGGCTCAGCTTTCCGCCGGGGGGCGGGCCGACCCCGCCGCCGCCCGGGATGCCCTGCTGCACACCATGGCCTGCAAGGCCGCTGTCAAGGGCGGGCAGAAGAACAGTCCGGCGGAGCTGGAAAAGGTGGCCCAGGCGGTGATGAGCGGGGAGGTAAAATATTGCCCGCACGGCCGGCCGGTGGCTATCACCCTCACCCGCGCCCAGCTGGAAAGGCAGTTTAAACGCACCTGACGCCGCTGGGAGAAAAAAAGCAGAGGCGGCGACAAATTTCGCATCCAAAAATGTAAAATAATGGTTAATATAGAGCTGTACCCAGCCTGTCCCATCGGGACGGGCGCGCCTTGGTTAGATAGAAAAGGAGTGCAGCTCAATGCAAAAGACAAACAATCTTCAGGACCTTTTTCTGCTCCGTGCCCGGAACAGCCGCGCCAATGTTACCGTATTTCTTATGAACGGCTACCAGATCCGGGGGCAGATCACCGGATTTGACGCCTTTGTAGTGGTAGTCAGCAGCGACGGCAGGCAGCAAGTGATCTATAAGCACGCCATCTCCACCGTCATTCCCGAGCGGCCGGTAGATCTGCGGCCCGATCCGCCCAGAGAGCAGCCGTCCTGAGCCGTGCCCCGCCGGGGGCGGAGGAATCCATGAAACAGGGCCCCGTATTCAACCGAATTATGATGCTGACGGTCTTTCTGGCCATTGTGCTCTACCTGGGCGTTTACGCCTGGCGGGGGATTACGGACCCCTACGCCACCGTCACCGCCTACTATGTGGAGGTCAGCGACACCATTGCGGCCACTGGCTTTCTCGCCCGGCAGGAGGAGGTCATTCTGGGCGGCGGGGGACAGATGGACCTGCTCTTTGACGAGGGGGAAAAGGTGGCCAAGGGCCAGTCCGTGGCAGTGATATATGCCAGCACGGCTGCCGCCGGCCGGCGGGAGGAGCTGCGCGCCCTGGAGGCGGAGCGGGATCAGCTGGACTACGTGCTGAACAGCCAGGATGACAGCCACAGCAGCGCCCGCCTCAGCGGCGAGATTATCTCTGCCATGGCCGGCCTGCACTCCTGCGTGGCGTCGGAGGACTTTACCCGGCTGGAGGAGAAGACCATGCAGCTCAAGAGCCTGGTCTACCAGCGGGCCGGGGCCTACGGCGGCTACAGCGACCGCGCCGCCCTCCAGGCCCAGATCCAGGGGCTGGATACCCAGATCTCCGCCCTGCGCAGCGCGTCCGCCCAGGATACCACCCGCATCACCGCGGCCAAGTCCGGCATCTTCTCCGGCCTGGTGGACGGCTATGAAACCCTGCTTGATCCGGAGGGGCTGGAGCGGCTCACGCCCAAAGACCTGGACCAGCTGGAGCGGGCGGACCCCATTCCCCAGGCAGGGGCCGCCGGTAAGCTGATTACCAGCAACACCTGGTACTTTATCTGCCCCCTGACGGAGCGGGAGGCCGCCAAGCTGGAGCAGGGGGACCGGGTGAGCGTCCGTTTCTCCCGGGACTGGTCGGGAGAGGTGGAGATGACGGTACACTACATCGGCGCGGTGCAGACCGGCCGCGTCACGGTCATTTTGTCCTCCACCCGCTTTCTGTCCAACATCACCCTGCTGCGCCAGCAGAGCGTGGAGCTGCTGTTCGGCAGCACCAGCGGCATCCAGGTGCCCACAAACGCCGTCCGGGTGCGGAGTGAAACCGTCACCGACGAGAAGACCGGCCAGGAGACCCAGGTCAACATTGCCGGGGTTTATGTCCAGGTGGGGGCGGAGTCAGAGTTCAAGCCGGTGGAGATTCTCGCCCAGGAGGAGGACTTCTGCATCGTCGCCTCTGTGGACGCCCAGTCCGACAACGACAACGTGGCCAAAAAGGCCCTGCGTCCCGGAGACCAGATCATCGTCGCGGGGAAGGACCTTTTTGACGGAAAGGTGATTCAGTAGCGCACATAGAGAAAAAGAGGTGCTTTTATCATGGCATTGGCAGAAAACATCCAAGCGGTAAAAGATCGCATGGCCGCCGCCGCCCAGGAGGCAGGGCGGGAGGCGTCGTCAGTGACGCTGGTGGCGGCCACCAAGGTACAGACCTCCGATACCATCCGCGCGGCTATTGCCGCGGGGATTACCGTATGCGGCGAGAACCGGGTGCAGGAGATGACCGCCCACTTGGCGGACAACGCCTATGAGGGGGCGGCCCTCCACTTTATCGGCCACCTCCAGACCAACAAGGTGAAGTTTGTGGTGGGAAGGGCCGGCCTGATTGAGTCGGTGGGTTCCCTGCGCCTGCTGGAGGCCATTGAGGCCCAGGCCGCCAAGCTGGACCTGGTTCAGGATATCCTCATTGAGGTGAATATCGGCGGGGAGGAGAGCAAGAGCGGCGTACCCGCAGAGGAGCTGTTCCCCTTGGCCGAGCGGGCCCTGCTGCTGCCCCATATCCGCCTGCGGGGCCTGATGGCCATTCCCCCCGCGGCGGAAGAGATTCACGGCAGCCGCCCTTTTTTTGCGAAAATGCGTCGACTTTTTGTTGACATAAAGGACAAGATGAACGATAATAAGACTATTATGGACTATCTGTCTATGGGCATGAGCCAAGATTATGAGGACGCCATCCGGGAAGGAGCTACCTTGGTCCGGGTGGGGACCGCTCTCTTTGGCCCGCGTCCTCCCATCCGCCGGCCAGATACGCCGTAATACCGGCAGAGTAGGACCTGCGCCGCAACTGAAGTCTGCCCAATATCCCGTGGAATATCCTGGGATATGGAACAGATTCTTACGATTTTGCGCGAGCAAGGAGAGATTATTATGGGATTTATCGACGAATTGAAACGCCTGGCTCGCCCCTATGAGGACGAGGACGATATGGATGATTTTGAGGACGACTACGATGCCCCCACCCCCCGGGGGGAGCGCTCTGACTTTCCGGAGCGGCGCGCCGTGCCCAAAAAGGACTACAGCTCCTTCGGCATGGAACCGGAGCGGCGGAACAATAAAGTGGTAAATATCCACACCACCACCCAGCTTCAGGTGGTACTGGTCAAGCCAGACCGCTTTGAGAACGCGGCGGAGATCGCCGACCACCTGAGAGAGAAGCGCACCGTTGTGCTCAATCTGGAGCAGACCAACAAGGACATCGCCCGCCGCCTGCTGGACTTCCTGTCCGGCGTGGCCTACGCCAACGAGGGCAAGATCAAAAAAGTGGCCTTGTCTACCTACATCATCACCCCCTATAATGTGGATATCCTGGGGGATCTGATTGACGAGCTGGAGAACAACGGGCTCTATTTCTAAGCCCTGCTGGATCGGATTCATAACCGGGGAACGCGGGAGAGCGCTCAGCGGTTGTGAATACAGATTCGGAATGTCCGTTCGCGTCAATCCAACCGCGCCGCCCGACAGTGTGAGAAATGGGGGATCGGATCTTTATGATGACACCGCAGGAGGTCTCCGAGCACGTCTTTGACAAGGCGTCCTTCGGCGGCTACAATATGGCAATGGTGGACGAATTTCTGGATGCGCTCACCGAAGACTATACCACGCTTTACAAAGAGAACACCGTCCTGAAGAGCAAGATGAAGGTGCTGGTGGACAAGGTGGAGGAGTACCGCTCTACCGAGGACGCCATGCGCAAGGCGCTGCTCACCGCCCAGCGCCTTGCCGACGATATGGTGGCAGAGGCCCAGTCCAAGCGGGACGAGCTCATCCGCTCCGCGGAGAGCGAGGCGGTGGAGCGCCATAAGCAGCTGATGCAGGACATCGCCAGCGAGGAGCTGCGCCTCACCGCCGCCCGGCAGAGCACGTCTGAGTATCTCAGCCAGCTCAAGCAGCTGTGCCAGCACGAGATGGAGTACCTCAGCGGCCTGGGGCACCTGGCCGCGCCCTCCCCCCAGGAGGAGGCGGCCCAGGCCATTGAGCACGCCGTGAGCGAGGCGGTCCGCGCCCAGGAGCCGCCCCGTCCGCCCGCCGCGCCCAAGGAGGACGGCGGCCGGGACAGCCTGTACGCTGAGCTTATCGGGCTGAGCACCCCGCCGGCGGCGCCCCAGCCGGAGCCCCCCGCCCCAGCGGTCAAGCCCCCGCCGCCCCCCCAGGAAGAGGAGGATATGGATAGCTCCCCTACCAAGCGGATTGACTTTTCCAACCTGCAGTTCGGCAAGGATTACGAGATCAAATAGATCCCGCCCGCCAATAACAGATTTTTCGAGAGGAGGGGAGTGCATGGTTACAGGCGCCTGCCTTGTCTGTGGAAAGCCCCTGTGCTACTACGAGCAGGAGCGGGAGATGACCTGTGCGGCCTGCGGACAGGCCTTCCTGAGCCGGGCCAGCTGTGAGGACGGACACTACATCTGCGATGATTGCCACGCCCGGCAGGGTGTGGAGGCCATTATGGCCTATTGCCGGGCCAGCGCATCCCGAAACCCCGTTTTTATGGTGCAGGAGATGATGGACCACCCCGCCATTTATATGCACGGCAACGAGCACCATATTATGGTGGGCGCGGCCTTGATTGCCGCATACCGCAGCGCCGGAGGAGAGGTGGAGCTTCTCCCCGCCCTGGCGGAGATGCGGGCCCGGGGGAGCCAGTGCCCCGGGGGGACCTGCGGCTTCTGGGGCTGCTGCGGCGCGGCGGTGAGCGCGGGGATGTTTTACAGCATTGTCACGAAAACCACCCCGCTGTCGGGAAAGACCTGGGGAGAGGGGAACCTGCTTACGGCCAAGGCCCTGGAGGCCATCGGGACCATCGGCGGCCCCCGCTGCTGCAAGCGCAACGCTTTTACTGCCATCCGCGCCGCAGTGGAATTCACGGCGGAGCGCCGGGGCGTCTCCATGGAGCTGCCGGAGCGGATTGTGTGCCGCCATTTCCAGGGAAACCAGCAGTGCCTGAGACACCGCTGCCCCTATTACCCCGCCGGCCGGTAACGTTTGCAGGCAGTTCTCTCTGGAGGGGAATCATTAAACCGGCGGAATATGCAGCTGATCAAAAAAGCGGCCTGTCTGGCAACTGCCAGACAGGCCGCTTGGCGCAGTCGGAGGGGCGCGCCGCAGGCGCGGCGGCGTCTTACGCCACCATAAAAAGATTTTTAAATCTTTTTATCAAGAAATAGGATTAAAGCCGTTGCTTGCGCAGCAGGCGGATGTCCTCGCCATAGAAGGGGAGGACCCGGTACTCTCCCTCCAGACGGGAGGCGGTCTGGCCGGAATAGCGCCGGCGGACCTCGTCCATGGACAGGTTGGAGGAGATGATGGTGCGGCGCTGGGCGGCCAGCCGGGCGTTGACCAGCGTATAGAGCGCGGACTGGACAAAGGGGGTGGTCATCTCGCTGCCCAGGTCGTCCAGAATGAGCAGATCGCAGTGGAGGTAGCGCCGGGTCTCATCCCGGGCGTCCTGGAGTCCGGGGGTATCCCGGGAGAATTTCTGGGTCTCGAACTGGGCGAAGATATTCACCGCGGTGTCGTACACCACAGAGTAGCCCCGCTCCGCCACCATACGGGCCGTGCAGGCGGACAGGAAAGTTTTGCCCAGGCCGGGGGCACCGGTGAGAAAGAGGTTTGGGTAGAGAAAATTGGGGAAGCGGCTGGCGTAGTTGTAGCACACATCCCGGATAAACTCCATGCGCTCCCGGGGGGTCTCAGTCTCCCCCGGCCAGGGGCGGTCGCTGTAGTAGTCCAGGGAGAAGGACTCAAAGGACTGCCCCCCCAGATCCAGCAGCTTGGACAGCTCGCCAATCTGCTCCTGGGTACACAGCTCCTTGAGGCAGGTACACATCTGGGCGCCGATCCAGCCCCTGTCCCCGCACTTGGGGCAGAAGGGGGTGTCATCCAGCGCGTCGGCGGGGTAGCCGTTCTGGCGCAGAAGCTGGGCCAGCTGAAGCTGAAGGGACTGGCTGCGGGCCTTTACCTCCTGGATGGCGGGGGCGGGGTCGTCCCCGGCACGCAGGGCGGCGGCAATCACCCCGGCGGCGGTGCGCCGCAGGGCCCGGTCCAGCTGGTCCGCCTGGGGCAGGGTCTGGCAGATATGGGCCCGGGTGCGGGCCTGCTCCCGCTCCCGCCGGGCCCGCCGCTCCTCCAGGCGCTGGATGGCCCGGCGGAGCACTGTGGAACTGTATGCCATAGCTTATTCCTCTCCCTTCTGCTGGAGCTGACGGCCCTCCCGGAGGGCGGCGCGCATCCGGGCCAGATCCTCCCGCACCCGGCGGTCGGCCTCTCCAGGGGGGGCGGGCATGGGCCGGGGGGCGTTGGAGACGCTCCCCTGGGGCCGGCTGGAGTCCCCCGCCTGGACCGCGGCCACGGTGTGCAGCCCCTTCTGATGCCAGCTTTTCAAAATTGAGTTCATATAGGGCCAGTTCATCGACTGCTTTTGCAGCACGGTGCGCTCGTAAGCCAGACGGATGGCCTCGTCCTCAAACCCCATCTCCAACCAGGCGGCGATATACCGGCGCTCCGCCTCCACTGGCGCCCGATCCCGGATGCCCAGCAGGGGGAGAATGGCGCCGGTGCGCTTGCGCAGGGCGGAGAGCTTTTTCAGATGGGCCTCGGCGGCCTCGGTGGTGTCAATGCCATGGCGGTGCCAGGCAAAGCCCTCCTTGCGGATCTGGGACAGCTTAGGCTTGCGGCCGGGGCCGTATTTGGACTCCATCTCCTCCACGCACCAGCTCACCAGCAGCATGATTACCTCCGCCGGGAGCGCCAGATAGTCGTAGAGCAGATAGAGCATCTTCAGATCGGCGGTGGACAGCAGCTTGCCCAGCCGCCGCTGCACCTCTCCCACCAGGGCGGGGAAGGGGGAGGACTTGTCCTCCAGCTCACGGGTCAGGTCGGCGGCGGTGTACTCCGGAGGCTCCGCCGGTTCCGGTCGGGGGGGCGGGGCGGAGACCGCTGCCCGGTCCGCCAGGCCCAGCCCCGCCAGGGCGTCAAAGGCGGCCTCCACCCGGCCGGGGGGCCACTTCAGGGCGCGGGCGGCGGCGCTTACCTCCAATGCGCCCCCGCGGCGCAGCAGAAAGAGATAGAGCAATGCGGCGTCCCCGCTGCCGGCGGCCACCAGCCGGTCCGCCGTCTGGGCAGTGAGAGAGAGGATCTGACCGGGGAAGAGCAGCCTGTCAGGCAAGGAAACCACCTCCGCTTTTTCGTGTTCTCCTAATCATATCACGAAACACGCCGGCGTTCAATGGCCCCATCGCCTGCCCACGGCGTTCTGAATCGGCGGATACGGTGCCACTCCTCCAGATGTGGGCGCCTAACGGATTCGCCCAACTTTGCGTTTGTTACGGGAGGGCGTTTCCATTATTTTATTCGCTGAGCTCTTCTTCCAGCTTCCGCCGGAACCATTCGGTCCGGCCTTCGCCCCTCTGGGCCAGCTTTTTATCAAGGGCCTCCGCTTTGTCCCGGTCTACCAGAAAGACCAGCTGCTTTTTCACCTTTCGAAGCTCCCGAAAATGCTCAGCGCGGCTTTTATTGGGCACGAATTCGCCCCCTTTCTGTTGTTAGCAATTTATCATACTGTTAACAACAAGCCAATGATTTTGTTAGATAACCCGTGTGCGGCGGGTTCCAGCTCTGCCGCCGCAGTTCCCGGCACAGAGGAAAATCCCGCCCGCCCCCTGGAAATGGACACATAAATTTCACAAAGCAGGGGGTGAAAAATTCACAGGTAGGTATTTGTGTTTCCTGGGATTCATGGTATAATAGCCCCATAGTGGCTATGATACCATATAAAATGCAGATGGTATCATAACCGCACAGCAATTTTTCATATGCAGCATAACAGCCGCCGGCGCGGGGCGCTTGGCGGCGTTTGAGATAGGCAGTCTGAAACGTAAGAGGGGCGGGGAAGGCACGATGAGGAAAAATATCGCAGTGACAATCGCGGGACAGGAGTATACCTTGGTGGCTTCGGAGGAGGAGCGCTATATCCGCAAGGTGGCCGCCCACGTGGACGAAAAGGTGCAGGAGGTCCAGGAGGGGGGCAAGGTGTCCCTGATCAACAGCACCATCCTGGCCGCCATCAATATTGCGGACGAGTACTACAAGGAGCTGGAGAGTACGGAGAACCTGCGCCGCCAGCTCAAGGACGCGCTGGAGGAGGCGGCGAAGCTGAAAAGCGAGCTGTCCGAGGCCAAGCGGGAGATCTTCAAGCTGGAGAATAGGAAATAACAAGACCGCGCCAACGCCAGGAGGAATTATGCTGGAGCTACTCTCCCCCGCCGGCTCTGTGGAGGCGGTGCGCGCCGCCGTGCAGAACGGGGCGGACGCCGTCTACCTAGGGTATGGCGACTTCAACGCCCGCCGCAACGCGAAAAACTTTACCCGGGAGGAGTTTGCGGCGGCGGTTTCTTACTGCCATCTCCGGGGGTGCAGGGTCTACCTCACCCTGAATACCCTGCTCACCGACCGGGAGCTGCCCGCCGCGGCCCGGTGCGCCGCCCAGGCCAGCGAGCTGGGGGTGGACGCGGTGCTGGTGCAGGACCTGGGGGTGGTGCGTATGCTGGGGCAGGTGTGCCCC
Organism: Pseudoflavonifractor sp. 524-17; assembly: GCF_009935845.1. Classification (GTDB taxonomy): domain Bacteria; phylum Bacillota; class Clostridia; order Oscillospirales; family Oscillospiraceae; genus Pseudoflavonifractor_A. Next base: position 69,364 of record NZ_QWEK01000009.1, read on the forward strand.
GACCTGCCGGTCCACGCCTCCACCCAGATGACGGTACACAGTCTGGACGGGGTGAAGCAGCTGGCGGATCTGGGCATGACCCGGGCGGTGCTCTCCCGGGAGCTGTCCCGGGACGCCATCGCCTTTATCTGCGCCCGCTCCCCCATTGAAATTGAGGTGTTCGGACACGGGGCGCTGTGCATGTGCTACTCGGGGCAGTGCTTTTTCTCCAGCGTCATCGGCGGGCGCAGCGGCAACCGGGGCCTGTGCGCCCAGCCCTGCCGCCTGAACTACGGCTGGAACGGCCGGGGAGACGGACACCCCCTGTCCCTAAAGGATATGTCCCTGGCGGGGCACCTGCGGGAGCTGGAGGAGATGGGGGTGGCCTGCCTGAAGCTGGAGGGCCGGATGAAACGGCCGGAATATGTGGCCATCGTGACCCGGGTATATGCCGCCGCCATCCGGGAGAGGCGGGAACCCACTGCCGGAGAGGTGCAGGCGCTCACCGGCGCGTTCTCCCGCCAGGGGTTTACGGACGGCTACTTTATGGACCAGAAGACCCCGGCCATGTTCGGCGTGCGGGAGGAGCAGGCGGAACCCAAGGCCCTCTTCGCCCAGGCCCGGCAGAGCTACGAGCGGGGGGAGGCCCAGCGGGTGCCGGTGGCCTTCACCGCCCAGGTGCGCCGGGGGGCGCCCATCCGCCTGGAGGCGCGGGACGGCCAGGGGCACGCCGCTTGCGCGGAGGGGCCCGTGCCGGAGGAGGCCCGCACCCGCGCGGTGGGGCCGGAGGAGGTCAAAAGGCAGCTCTCCCGTACCGGCGGCACCCCCTTTTTCTGCGCCGCGGCGGATATCGCGGCGGAGGAGGGGCTGAGCGTTCCCGCCGCCGCCCTGAACGCCCTGCGGCGGGAGGCGTTGGAAAAACTGTCCGATCTGCGCCTTGCGCCGCCGGCGCGCCGCCGGGGGGCGTTTTGCCCGGGACCGCGGCGGGAAAACCGGCGGGAGGGGCCGGCGCTTACCTTGTCGGTGTGCCGGGCCGGGCAGATCACCCCGGCGCTGCTGGCGCTGAAGCCGGCGCTGGTGTACGTGCCGGTGGAGGAGCTGGCCGCCCACCCGGAGCTGGCGGGGACCGGTCCTCTGGCGGCGATTCTGCCCCGGGTGGCCTGGGACCGGGAGCAGGACGGCCTGATAAAGCAGCTGGAGCGGGTCCGGGCCATGGGGATTGCCGACGCGCTGATCGGAAATCTGGGAATGCTGTCCCTGGCCCGGGAAATGGAGTTTGTCCCCCGGGGGGACTACGGCCTGGGGGTGTATAACTCCCTGGGGCTGGAGGCGCTGCGGACCCTGGGCCTGCGCTCGGCAACGGTGTCCTTCGAGCTGCGGCTGGCCCAGATCCGGGACCTGTCCAAGGCGGTGGACACCGAGCTCATCGCCTACGGCCGCCTGCCCTTGATGCTGACGGAGCACTGCCTGCTGCGCAGCCGCGACGGCGGCGTGTGCCGCCGTTCCTGTGAGGCGGGGGAAAATACCCTCACCGACCGGCGGGGCGCCCCGTTCCCCGTGGCGCGGGCCTACGGCTGCCGGAATGAGATTTTGAACTCCCGGCCCCTGTATCTGGCAGACAGAGGGGCAGATTACCGCCGGATCGGAGTATGGGCCCAGCGGCTGATGTTTACCATAGAGTCCCCGGAAGCGTGCGTCCGGGTGACAGAGCGGTATTTGGGACAAAATAACTGGGAGCCGGAGGAATACACCCGGGGGCTGTACTACCGGGAGGTAGAATAACCAGAACATAATGGAGAGAAGCCGATGAAATTAAAGATAAAAGCCATGTCCCCCAAGATGGGAAACGAGATTCCGCTCCCCTTTTACGCCAGCCCCGGGGCGGCGGCCATGGATCTGTGCGCCTGTATGGATGAGGCGGTGACCATCGCCCCTGGGGAGATTGTCAGCCTGCCTGCGGGGGTGGCCATCGCCCTGCCCTCGGCGGAGTACGCGGCTCTGGTCTTCGCCCGGTCGGGGCTGGGGATCAAGCACGGCATCGCCCTGGCCAACGGGGTGGGGGTTATTGACAGCGACTACCGGGGGGAGATCCGGGTGGGGCTGGTGAACCAGTCCAGGCAGCCCTATACCGTGCAGCCCGGGGACCGGATCGCCCAGCTGGCGGTGGTGCCGGTGGTGCAGGCGGCGCTGGAGGTGGCGGACACCCTGGAGGACACGGACCGGGGAGACGGCGGCTTCGGCTCCACCGGGCGGTAACAGACGCGGGAGGTTTGTATGGAACTGATTTTGGCGTCCCAGTCGCCCCGGCGGCGGGAGCTTTTGGAGCGCATGGGGATCAGGCCCTTCCGGGTCTGCTCCCCCGGCGTGGATGAGGATCTGGGGGAGGAGCTGCCCCCGGCGGAGCTGGTTTGCCGGCTGTCAACGCGCAAGGCGGAGGCGGTGCAGGCCAAGGCGGGGCCGGACGCGCTGATCATCGCCGCCGATACGGTGGTGGCCCTGGACGGGGCCATCCTGGGCAAGCCCAGGGACGAGCGGGAGGCATTTAAAATGCTGTCCGCCCTGTCCGGGTGCCGGCACCAGGTGTACACCGGGGTGACGGTGCTGTGGGGCAGCCGGCGCCGCACGGAGCATGAGGTCACCGACGTGACCTTCCGCGCCCTGGAGGAGGGGGAGATTGAGGACTACATCTCCACCAAAGAGCCCATGGACAAGGCGGGGGCCTACGGCATCCAGGGCCTTGGGGCCCTCTTTGTAGAGGGCATTCAGGGGGACTATTACAACGTAATGGGCCTGCCGGTGTGCCGGCTGGGCCGGATGCTGGACGGGCTGGGGCTGCACTGTATGCGCCGGGCCGCGGGCAGAGGATAATTATGAAAGCCGCAAGGGGACAGGAGGCGGGAAATGAAGGACTTTCTGCGGGACAACGGGGGCCTGCTTTTGATTATCGCGGTGCTGCTGGCGCTGATTGTGGCGGTGACCTCCGCCCTGCTCAAGGGGGTGGCGGACCCGCTGTCCAACCTGACCAACCTGATCACCACCCCCATTCGCGACGGGGTGAGCGCGGTGGCCAGCTGGGGAGAGAACTGGTACACCGACCTCTTCCGCCAGGATGAGACCCGGGCGGAGCTGGAGGAGCTGAGGCGGATGTACGCCGACCTGGAGGAGAAGTACCGGGACGCCCAGCAGGCGCTGGAGGAGAATGTCAGTCTGCGCAATCTGCTGGGCCTGGCCCAGCAGCGGCGGGATCTGGATCTGGAGTCCGCTGTGGTTACCGCCCACGGCACGTCCAACTGGGACTCCACCCTCACCATCAGCAAGGGATCGGACGCCGGCGTGGCCCTAGGGGACTGCGTGATCGACGAGTACGGCTACCTGGTGGGGGTGATTGACGAGCTGGGCTCCAACTGGTCGGTAGTAATGACGGTGGTGGACTCCGACCTGGAGATGGGCGGCCTCATCGCCCGCACCGACGGCACCGCCATTCTGGAGGGGGATTTTACCCTGATGGAGCAGGGGCGGCTCAAGCTGTCCTATCTGCCGGAAAACAGCGAGCTCATGGCAGGGGATCAGGTGCTCACCTCCGGGCTGAGCGGCATATATCCCGCCCGGCTGGTGGTGGGCCATGTGGAAGAGGTGCGCACCGAGGCCTCCGGCATGACCCGGTACGCCGTAATCGCCCCAGAGACCGACCTGAACGGGTTAAAGCAGGTTTTTGTGATCAAAAGCTTTGATATTGTGGAGTAGGGCAGGGGGTATGCGGAGTTGACCCGCCATGATTCTATGGTAAAATGGGGCGTATACGCCCTGGCCCTTGTGCCGGTTTGGTTTTTAGAGGGCCTGATTCTCTCGCGGTGGCGTATCTTTGGCCTGACGCCCATGCTGCTGCCCCTGGCGGCGGCGGCGGTGGCTGTGCTGGAGGGGACGGTGGGAGGCGCCGGCTTCGGCGTGGCGGTGGGCCTGCTGTCCACCGTGGTCTACCACGGGAACAATGCCTGGATGATCGTCTACCTGGCCCTGGCGGGGCTGGGGGCGGGGCTGCTGACCCAGTATTTCCTGCGCCAGGATCTGCTGGGCTGCCTGGTGTGCGCCCTGCTGACGCTGGCGGGGCTGGACGGAGTGCGCATGATCCTTTGGATGGTAGGGGGGCGGGCCCCCCTGGACGCGATGCTCCGCCTGGCGGGACGGGAGATCGGCGTGTCCATGCTCTTCGCGGCCCCGGTGTATCTGCTGTTCCGGTGGGTCTTCCGCCGGGTCCCCAAAAGCACCCACTTTTAGATCGAGGACAGTCAAGCTATGGATAGTAAGCAATTTCACGCGCGGCTCTACGGGGTGACGGTGATCATGGCCGCCCTGTTTTTGCTCTTCTTCGGGGTGCTGTACAACCTGCAAATTGTCAACGGCGCCACCTACCGGGAGCGCTCCGCCAAGCGGATCGCCCGGGTGGAGACGGTGGAGGCCAGCCGGGGGGAGCTTCTGGACTGCAACGGCCGGGTGCTGGTGTCCAACCGGGCCACCTATCAGGTGACGCTGGATGTCAGCATGCTGGGAACGCCCAAGGAGCGTAACGCCACCTTGCTGCAGCTGCTGGAGGTGTGCCGCAGGGAGGGAGTCGTCTGGGCGGACACGCTGCCCATCTCCCGCTCCGCCCCCTATGTCTACACCCTGGGGGAGAGCAGCGCCCCCGCCCGGCGCAACTTCGCCCAGCTGGTGGAGGCTATGAACTGGAGCAAGGCGGCGGCCCCCGGCCTGGCTCAGCTGGAGCAGATGGATCCCGGAATGGGAGAAGGGACAGACGCGCCGGCGGACGCGGCGCCGGCGGGCGTCTTCCAGAGTGTCCGGGACTGGTCCGGCAAGGCGGCGGCCAGCGCCGTCCGGCCGGGGACGGCGGCGCCGGCGGACGCGCTGCTGGACGCCATGGGGACCTTTTTCGAGCTGGAGGACACCCTCTCCCCCCAGGAGGTGCGGGACGTGGTGGGGGTGCTGTACGAGCTGCGCCTGCGCAGCAGGGATATCTCCCGCACCGCCTATATCTTCGCCCAGGATGTGGACATCCGCTTTATCACCGCGGTGAAGGAGCTGGGCCTGAAAGGGGTGAAGATCGAAGCCACCACGGTCCGCCAGTATGAGACCACCTATCTGGCCCATATTCTGGGCCGGGTGGGCCCCATCGACGCGGAGGGGTGGGAGGCCTACTACCGGGACGCGGGGTACGATATGGACGACACCGTGGGCCGGGACGGACTGGAGCTGGCCTTTGAGGACTACCTCCGGGGCGTGGCCGGGGAGCGGATTGTGGAGACCAACGCCAACGGCAAGGTAGTCAGCGAGACGTGGAGCGTGGACAGCCAGACCGGTGAAATTCTGGCCCCCCAGCCGGGGAACCACGTGGTCACCACGGTGGACCAGCGGCTTCAGGAGGTGCTGGAGCGCTCCCTGGCCGCCCGGGTACCGAGCCTGTCGGAGGAGGTAAAGGGCGCCGCCGGGGTGGTGATCGACATGAAAGGCGGGGTGAAGGCCATGGCCTCCTATCCCACATTTGACCTCACCCGGCTGTACACCGACACCGCCTACTATAACGAAGTGAGCCAGGACCCCCTGAGCCCCCTGCTCAACCGGGCCACCCACGGGCTGTACTCCCCCGGCTCTACCTTCAAGATGATCGTAGGGGTGGCCGCCCTTCAGGAGGGGCTGACCACGCCGGAGGAGCGCATTCAGGACACCGGCCGCTTCCAGTACCCCAAAGGGGAGAAGTACCCCTATGGCGACTACCACCCCGCCTGCTGGTACTATCTCCAGTACCGGGGGAACCACGGCCGGGTAACCGTGGGGGAGGCCATCAAGGACTCGTGCAACATCTTCTTCTTTACCCTGGGGGACCGGCTGGGCATCGACCTGATCGACGACTACGCCGCCCGGTTCGGCCTGGGCCGGCCCACCGGCATTGAGATCGGGGAGAAGACCGGAATGGTGGCCGGGCCGGAGACCAGCCAGCGGCTGAACCAGACCTGGTACGGCGGCAACCTCCTCTCCGCCGCCATCGGACAGGGCAATACCCTGTGTACCCCCCTCCAGCTGGCCAACTATATCGCCGCCTTGGTCAACGGCGGGGATCGATACCCCGCCCACCTCCTCAAGGCGGTGAAGAGCAGCGACTACTCCCAGGTGCTGCTGGAGTATGAGCCCCAGCCCCTGGACTCCATCAACATCAGCCCGGAGAATCTGGAGGCCGTGAAGGAGGGCATGTACCTCATGGCCAACGAGGGCAGCGTGAGAAACTATTTCAAGGATCTGCCGGTGACGGTGGGCGCCAAGACAGGCACCGCCCAGGTGGGTTCGGAGACCGCCAACTCCAACGCCATTTTCGTCTGCTTCGCCCCCTATGAGGATCCGGAGATCGCCATCGCCCTGGTGGCGGAGCAGGGCGGCTCCGGTACGGACCTGGCCGCCGTGGCGGCGGACGTGCTGTCAGTCTACTTCAGCGAGGAGCAGGTTGAGCAGTCCGTCACCGGCGAGGGGCAGCTCCTGCACTGAGTGCGGCGCATAGAATTCCATCCCGGCGGGAACGGGAACGGACGGGCTGCAAACCCGCCCGGGCCCGGCCCGCGGCAGGGGAAAGTTTTGTGAGAGCAGGGTGAGAGAGAATGAAGGACCCCCAGATTTTTGACCCGAAACAGACCGCGTTCAAGTCGCCCTATGGGGCGGTTCCGTCGGGGACGGCGGTGACCTTCCAGGTCCGGCCCCGCCGTGCCCTGGGATTCTCCCGGGCGGTGCTCACCGCCCGGTTTGAGGGGCGGGAGAACCAAACGGTGGACTGCCCCCTGCTGTGGCAGGGGTTCGAGGGGGCGAAGGACCGCTTCTCCGGCGTGCTGGAGACGGGGGATTATGTGGGCCTGGTGTGGTACTCCATCCGGCTGGAGCGGCTGGACGGAGCCTGCGCCGAGCTGGGAGAGTACCAGCTCACCGTCTACGACGGCAGCGAGGAGGTGCCCGGCTGGTTCGGCGAAGGGGTGACCTATCAGATCTTCCCCGACCGGTTCCACCGGCTGCGGACGCCCGACCCCGCCGGAATGGTGGGGGGGCGGAGCGTCCACGCCGGCTGGCGGGAGGAGCCGGAGTACCGCCCCGACTCTAACGGCGAGGTGCGCAACCGGGACTTCTTCGGCGGCAGTCTGGCGGGGGTGCGGGAAAAGCTGCCCTATCTCCGCGGGCTGGGGGTGGATACCCTCTACTTCTGCCCCATCTTTGAGGGACCGGAGAACCACCGCTACGGCACCGGGGACTATGAGAAAATCGACCCCATGCTGGGGGATGAGGAGGACTTCCGCGCCCTGTGCCGGCAGGCCCATGACCTGGGAATGCGCATTGTGCTGGACGGGGTGTTCAACCATACCGGCTTCGTCAGCCGGTACTTTAACGGGGACGGCAGCTATCACACCGGCGTCCCGGGGGCGGCCCAGTCCCAGGACAGCCCCTTCTGGCGGTGGTACAGCTTCCACCAGTGGCCCGGACAGTACGACAGCTGGTGGGGCATCTACTCCCTGCCTGCGGTGAACGAGAGCGACCCCACCTATATGGACTACATCATCCGGGGAGAGAACAGCATCATCCGCCGCTGGCTGCGCGCGGGGGCGGACGGCTGGCGGCTGGACGTGGCCGACGAGCTGCCGGACGCCTTTGTCCACGCCGTCCACCAGGCGGTGCGGGAGACCAAGCCGGAGGGCATTGTCATCGGCGAGGTGTGGGAGGACGGCTCCAATAAGGTGGCCTACGGCGTGCGGCGGCACCACATCTGGGGAAAACACTGCGACGGGCTGATGAACTACCCCTTCCGCAACGCGGTGCTGGCCTTTTTGCAGGGGGGAGACGCCCGGCATTTTCAAGAGGCCATGGAGGAGCTGCGGGCCAACTACCCGCCCTTCGCCTACACCAGCGCCATGAACGCCCTGGGCACCCACGACACCCCCCGCATCCTCACCCTGCTGGGGGTGGGCTCGGCCTGTATGGACCAGCCCAAGTCCTGGCGGGCGGAGTACCGCATGACGCAGGAGCAGCTCCGGCGGGGCAAGACGCTGCTCAAGCTGGGGGCGCTGATCCTCTTCGCCTTCCCCGGCTCCCCCACGGTGTACTACGGGGACGAGGCGGGGATGGAGGGTTTTGAGGACCCCTTCAACCGCCGCACCTTCCCCTGGGGGGAGGAGGACCACGCCCTGACAGAGTGGTTTGCCGCCCTGGCCGGGGCCCGGCACCGGTACGCGGCCCTGCGCCGGGGGGAGATCTCCTACCACACCGCCCAGGGCCGGGTGCTGGCCTTCTGGCGTGGGAGCGGGGCGGACGCGGTGCTGGCCGCGGCCAACGCCGGGGCGGAAGAGGCGCAGCTGGCCCTCCCCTGGCCCGCCCGGGACGTGCTCACCGGGGAAGTGTTCCCCCGCCCCGGCAGCCGGGCGCTCACCGCCCATCTGCCCCCCATGAGCGGCCGTCTGCTGGCGCCGCTGAAGCTGCGGCGGGAAGATTGAATACAGAAACACATAACAAAAGCCCGCTGGAAACGTGTTTCCGGCAGGCTTTTGTTATTCAATAGGACCTAGAAGCTGTACCAATCTGGTTGTTGACGCGCTCAGCGGTTCTGCCCCGGGAGGTGGGAGGTTAAGGAGGTGAAAAAATCACCAAGGTTGAGATCTGAATCGCCCACCCCCCAGGGGTTCCCGCCGAGACAAACAAAGACGGTGCAGGATATGACATAACTCACATAGCCCACACCGCATTTATCTAAGACACAAACCCGGAAAATCTCAATCCGCCTCTTGTAAAGGGGCTTCATTTGAGATATAATAGGGCTGGCGCAGCAATGCTGTTGTGTGGGAGGGTGTTTCTCCCGCATAGGGGCGAGGGGTGGTGTGACACCTCTCGTCCTGCCTTTTATTTGCCTCGTACCCTTACTATACCACACTCTTGTACAAGTTTCAAGCAAATTTTTACAAAAACGGCGCGGCAATCTGCCGCGCCGTTTTTGCGCCGGTGAAATCAACGCGGGGCCGCTGGCGCAGATTTTGTTAAAATCCAGCCAGATTCTGGCCCGGTCCAGAGGGATGGAGGGGGTGCATTTGTCCTGCTTGGCGCACAGAACGCCGTGGTACAGATAGGGATAGGCCATAAACGCATCCCCCCAAGGCGGATTTGCTGCCTTATATTATAGATCAGCGATGTGAGATTGCCAGACTTGCAAGACGGCATGGAATTTGCTATAATAAAAGGTAATTTTGATTGAGCTGCTTGTGCCGGAGGGGAGGCGGGCGGAATGAAATATCAGCAGTGGCGCCGGCCCGCCGGCAATCCAGCGGCGCTGGCGGCGCTGGAGCGGGGGGGGATTCCCTACCTGCCGGCGCTGGTTCTGTCGGCCCGGGGCATTACGGAGCCGGAGGAGGCCCGGGTCTTTCTGTCCAGCGGGCGGGAGCGCTTCGGCGACCCCATGCGCCTGAAGGACATGGACCGGGCGGCGGCGCGGATCAGACGGGCCCTGGCGGAGGGAGAGGCCATCGCGGTCTATGGGGACTATGACGTGGACGGGATTACCTCCACCTGCGTGCTCACCCACTATCTCCTCAGCCAGGGGGCCAAGGTGGTGCCCTACATCCCGGACCGGATGGAGGAGGGCTACGGGGTGAGCCTGGGGGCGCTGGATGTGCTCCATGCCCAGGGCGTGACGCTGATCGTAACCGTGGACTGCGGCATCACCGCGGTGGAGGAGACCGCCTACGCCGCCAGTCTGGGCATGGACCTGGTGATCACCGACCACCACGAGTGCAAGGAGGACATTCCTGCGGCGGCGGCGGTGGTGGATCCCTGCCGCGGCGACTGCCCCTATCCCTTCAAGTACCTGGCGGGGGTGGGGGTGGCCCTGAAGCTGGTGCTGGCCCTGGGCGGGCCGGCGGAGCGGGAGCGGCTGCGGGCGGAGTATATGGATCTGGCGGCCATCGGCACGGTGGCCGACGTGATGAATCTGACCGGGGAAAACCGGGCGCTGGTGGCCATGGGCCTGAGCGCCATCCGGCACAGCCGGCGGCCCGGCCTGGCGGCGCTGCTGCGGGAGTCCGGGTTGTCAGACAGGCCCATCACCTCCGCCGCCGTCGGCTACACGCTGGCCCCGCGGATCAACGCCGCGGGACGAATGGGCTGCGCCCAGGTGGCGGTGGAGCTGCTGCTCACCGGCGATCCCGCCCGGGGGGAGGAGCTGGCCCGGCTGCTGTGCGGTCTGAACCGGGAGCGGCAGGCCATTGAGGCGGATATTTTTGCCCAGAGCATCGCCCTGGCGGAGGCCGCGCCGCCTGAGGAGCAAAAGGCCCTGGTCCTGGCGGGGGCGGGCTGGCACCAGGGGGTGGTGGGCATTGTGGCCTCCCGGATGACGGAAAAATACGCCTGCCCTGCCTTTATGATCTGCCTTCAGGACGGACACGGCAAGGGCTCCTGCCGGTCCTTCGGGGGCTTTAACCTCTTTGCCGCCCTGGAGCAGTGCGCCGGCCTGCTGGAGGGCTTCGGCGGCCACGAGCTGGCCGCCGGGTTCACCATTCTGGAGGAAAACATCCCCGCCTTCCGCCGGCGGATGAACCAGCTGGTCTGCCAGCGCACCGGCGGGGAAGAGATGATCTCCGTGCTGGAGATGGACGCGGAGATCGAGGACCCCGGCGTGCTCACCCTGGAGGCGGTGGAGGCCATGGATCTGCTGGAGCCCTACGGCACGGGGAACCCAAAGCCCGTCTTCCTGTTACAGAGCTGCACAGTGGCGGCAGTGCAGGAGGTGGGGGGCGGACGGCACCTGAAGCTGCGCCTGGCGGCGGGGGGACGGCTGTACGACGCTATTTTCTTTGCGGCCAGCGCGGCGGAGACCGGTGTGTGCGTTGGGGACCGGGTGGATGCGGCCTTCTGCCCCCAGATCAATGAATTCCGGGGCTGGCGGTCTGTCCAGCTCCAGATCGAGGATTTACGGCCTGCCCTCACCCGGGCCCAGAGCGAGCAGGCGTTATATGAGCGCTATCTCCGGGGGGAGGCGCTCAGCCCCCAGGAGGCGGCCGCCCTGCTGCCCAGCCGGGAGGAGTTCGTGATGGTGTGGCGCTACCTCAAGGGAAGGGCGGCACCCGGCCCGGTGGAGGAGAGCCCCCGGAAGCTGACCCGCAATCTGTCCCGGAATTTCGGCCGCCGGGCCCCCCTGTCCCGCACGCTGGTGTGCCTGGAGGTCTTTGACGAGCGGGGCCTCATCTCCCTGGAGCGGCGGCAGGACTGCCTGCACATCGCCCTCCAGCCGGTGGAGGGCAAGGTGGACCTGGAACAGTCGGATATTCTGCGCCGCCTGCGCGCCCTGTCCGGGGAGAGCGGGGCGTAGGCACCCTATTTTCGGAAATGTGGTGAGTGTATGGATCCAATTTTGGAGCGCTACCAGGCGCTTGAGGATAAAATAAAGCTCTATAACCCCCGGCTGGACACCAAGCGGCTGTACGAGGCCTTTTCCTACGCGGACAACGCCCACTCCACCCAGAAGCGCAAGGACGGCTCCCCCTATATCACCCACCCCCTGGCGGTGGCGGAGATCGCCGCGGACCTGGAGCTGGACACCGACTCCATTATGGCGGCGCTGCTCCACGACACGGTGGAGGACACCAGCGCCACCTATGACGACGTGGCCAAGCTCTTTGGAAAGAGCGTGGCGGATCTGGTGGACGGCGTGACCAAGCTGACCCAGGTGAAGTATATCTCCAAGGAAGAGGAGCAGATGGAGAACCTGCGCAAGATGCTCATGGCCATGGCCAAGGACATCCGGGTGATCCTGATTAAAATCTGCGACCGGGTACACAATATGCGTACCATGCAGTACCAGTCCCCCAGGAAGCAGCGGGAGAAAGCCCTGGAGACCATGGAGATCTACGCCCCCATCGCCCACCGGCTGGGAATGCAGCGGGTGAAGTGGGAGCTGGAGGATACCTCTTTGCAGTACCTGGACCCGGTGGGGTACAAGGAGATCTCCGAGGAGCTGGCGGCCCGGGCCGCCGCCCATGAGGAGTTCATGGCCTCCATCCAGAAGCGGATTGAGGACCGGCTGGCGGAGGAGCACATCAAGGCCACGGTATACGGCCGCATTAAGCACGCCTACTCTATTTACCGCAAAATGTACGGCCAGAACAAGACCATGGACGAGATCTTTGACCTGTATGCTTTCCGGGTGATTGTGGACGACATGAACGACTGCTATAAGGTGCTGGGCTGCGTCCACGATATGTTCAAGCCGGTGCTGGGCCGGTTCAAGGACTATATCGGCACCCCGAAGCCCAATATGTACCAGTCCCTCCACACCACGGTCATCGGCCGGGAGGGCCTGCCCTTTGAGGTGCAGATCCGCACCTGGAATATGCACCATACGGCGGAGTACGGCATCGCCGCCCACTGGAAGTACAAGCAGGGCATGGCCAACACCGCCCTGGGCAGCGAGACCGCCTTCGAGTGGGTGCGAAAGCTGCTGGAGGCCCAGCAGGACACCGACGCCGAGGAATTTCTCCGCTCCATGCGGGTAGACCTGTTCGCGGACGAGGTCTTCGTCTTCACGCCGAATGGGGATATTATCAACCTGCCGGCGGGGGCCACCCCCATCGACTTCGCCTACTCCATCCACTCCGCGGTGGGCAACACCATGACCGGCGCCCGGGTCAACGGGCGCATGGTGCCCTTTGACGTACACCTGCAAAACGGGCAGATTGTGGAGATCATCACCTCCAAGTCCGCCCACGGCCCCAGCCGGGACTGGATGAAAATCTGTAAATCCAACGAGGCCCGCAACAAAATCCGCCAGTGGTTCAAGCGGGAGCGCCGGGAGGAGAACATCGCCACCGGCCGCTCCGCTTTCGAGTCGGAGCTGAAGCACATGGGCCTGTCCCTGGCGGTGATTACCCAGGAGGACGTGCTGCCCCACGTGCTGAAGAAGGTGCGCTTCAACAGCCTGGATGAGCTGTACGCCGCCATCGGCTACGGCGGCATGACCGCCCAGAAGGCGGTGGTGCGCATCAAAGATGAGCTGGCCCGGCTCAGCCGCCTCCAGGCCGAGCGGCTGGCCGCCGCCCGGGCGGCGGGGGAGCAGGAGTCCCTCCACCCCGCGGTAAAAAAAGATCCGGCCAGAGAGCCGGAAAAGGTGCCCAGATTCTCCGACTCCGGCATTATTGTGGAGGGGCTGGACAACTGCCTGATCAAATTCGCCAAGTGCTGCACCCCGGTGCCTGGGGACGAGGTGGTGGGCTTTATCACCCGGGGGTTCGGCGTGTCGGTCCACCGGGCGGACTGCCCCAACTGTATGCCGGAAAAACGCCGGCCCGAGGAGGCCGGCCGGTGGGTGAAGGTGAGCTGGGCCGCCGGAGAGCAGGCCACCTACAAGACCGCGCTGGACCTGTCCGCCAAGGACCGGGACGGCCTGACCCTGGACGTGGCCATGGCCCTGTCCACCGCAAAGGTGAAGGTGAATACCCTCAACTCCCGGGCCCTCCCCGACGGACACGCCTTTGTCTCCATCGTGCTGGAGGTCAAGAACCAGGAACAGCTGGCCTCGGTGATCAACAAGCTCAACCAGATCCAGAGCGTCTATCAGGTCAAGCGGACCACCGGCTAATCATCCCTAAACTTTTTGCCATGGAGGCGTAATTGACATGGAAAACCGCTTTGTCCCCCTGCTGCTGGGGGCGGACATCAACGTATACAGCATGGCCCGGGCCTTTCACGAGGCTTATGGCGTAAAGACCGTGGCCTATGGCATGTACCCCTCCGGCCCCTGCGTGGGCAGCGGCATCATCGACTACCGGGTGTGCCCCAACAACGACGATCCCCAGGTGGTGCTGGACAATGTGAAGAAGACAGCGGCGGAATTTTCCGACCGGAAGGTGATCGTGCTGGGCTGCGGGGATAACTACCTCACCTCCATCGCCTGCAACCTGCCCCGTTTCCCCAAAAATGTCATCGCCCCCTATATCAGCCTGGAGCGGATGGAGCAGCTCATCCACAAGGAGCGGTTTTACGCCCTGTGCGACCAGTACGGCATTGACCACCCCGCCACCTTTGTGTACAAAAAGGGCATGGGGCACGACTTCAAGCTCCCCTTTGACGGGCCCTTTGTGGTAAAGCCCGCAGAGTCCGCCACCTATTGGGACCACCCCTTCGATACCCAGAAAAAGGCCTACGTCCTCCAGACCCGGGAGGAGGTAGACCGGGTGGTAGACGAGATCTACGCCCACGGCTACCAGGACTCCCTGATCATCCAGGACTTTATCCCCGGGGACGACAGCTTCATGCGGGTGGTGACAAACTACTCCGGGGAGGACGGCAGGGTCCGCCTGATGTGCGTGGGCCACGTGCTGCTGGAGGAACACACCCGCCACGGCATCGGCAACCACGCCGTCATCATCACCGAGCACGAGCCAGAGCTGTGCGGCAAGCTGCGGCACTTTCTGGAGGACATCGGCTACACCGGCTTCTCCAACTTCGACGTAAAGTATGACCAGCGGGACGGGAAATTCAAGGTCTTTGAGATCAACACCCGCCAGGGCCGGAGCAATTACTATGTCACCGGCGCGGGGTATAACCTGGCCCGCTGGCTGGTGGAGGACCGGATCGAGCACAAACCGGGCGCGCTGGTGGTGACCAAAAACCGCCACCTGTGGCGGGTCATCCCCCAGAGCGTGGCCTATGACTATATCCCCGCTAAATTCCACCAGGAGATGAAGACCCTGATCCAGCAGGGGGCGGCGGTGAACCCCCTGTTTTACAGGGCGGACAAAAACCTGATCCACAAGCTGCGCGTCCTCAAGGACCAGTGGCGGTATAAAAGGCGCTACGCCAGCTCTATGGAGAAGGCCAACTAAGAACTTGGATTTACAGCGCCAGACAGCCCAGGGAGAGGCCGGCGCGCAGGGCCACGGCGATGAGCTGATCCTCCCGCAATGAGTCCGCGTATGCGCGGGAGGTAATGTAGCCGTTCAGATGCTCCAGGCCCTCGGGGGTAAGGTGCTCCTCCAGCCAGGCGCGGTGGGTGCGCTGGTCCTGGCGGTACTCCTCAGATTCATCGTCCTCCTCAAGGTGGTTCTGGGCGGCAGCGTAGATTTGGGAAAACAAGTCGCGTAAGATTGCTTTCATGTTCATGGTAAATTGCCTCCTTTGTGTTGCCTTACAGATGGTTTTGGAAGGGAATTTGATTTCGGTTTCTCCCCTGACGGGCGGGGGTGGGGGGTGAACAATCCTTTTGGGTTCTCCACTCCCAGCGCGTCCGCGATCCGAATTGCGGTCAGGACGCCGGGTTCGCTTTTGCCGTATTCAATATTCTGGTACTGTGCCTTGCTGATATTTGCTTCCTTGGCGACCTGAGCCTGCGTCTTGTCGGACTGTTTGCGGGCCGCCCGCAGCATCAGATTCATTTGCTCCTCTCTTTCACGGCATAACCTAATAAATTAGGCTATTCTGATAGTAACACATAATTTCTTAGGCGTCAACATCCTGTTCAAATAAAATTGGAGGCATTGCATCATGCAGTTAAACGAAGCCTTCCGGCGCGCGCGGAAACAGAAAAAGGCAACACAGGTGCAAGCGGCGAAAGCGGCCGGTGTCTCTGAGGCGATGTATCAATTTTATGAGTATGGGAAAAGCGAGCCAACGGCCTCTGTTCTCATCGCCCTTGCGGATTACTTTGATGTTTCCCTGGACTACCTGGTGGGACGGAGCGATGACCCGGCCCGGCGTTGACTGGGGTTCATGTTCACGGTGAATTACCTCCCTTATTGCCATCTTATAATGTTCCGTACAGACAGATTTAAGACTATTTTTTATTTTAACTCTAAATAGTAGCGCCGTATGGTGATTTATAGTATAATGAGTTGAGTCAAGGTTGTCAAGGAGAATCGCATGAAAATTTTGGCGCAGCGTCTGAAAACAATTCGCCGTCAACGAAAAATAAGACAAGAGGTGGTAGCGGAGGCCCTTGGACTTGCAGTTACCACCTATCGCCGGTATGAGGGCGACCAGAGAGAGCCCATGGCCCCCACCATTGCGGCCATGGCGGACTATTTTCAGGTGAGCGCGGACTATCTGCTTGGGCGGACAGACCGGATGGAGGGAGCAATGGCGGAGAAAAAAGAAGCCCGTTTGGGCATCCTGGGCGGCATGGGCCCCCAGGCCACCCAGATTTTTTACCAGCGGATTTTGGACATGACGGACGCGGCCACGGATCAGGCCCACGTGCCCACGCTGATTTTCAGCGACACCAAGATGCCGGACCGGACCACCGCGATTTTGGGCGGGGACGCGGAGGCCTGCTACCAGCGGCTGCGGTTCGGGGCCGGGCTGCTGGCGGAGGGGGGCTGCACGGTGCTGGCCATCCCCTGCAACACCTCCCATTACTTTGCCGACCGGCTCCAGGGGGACGTGCCGGAGCTGAAGCTGGTCCATATGGTGCGGGAGACCGTGGGGGTGCTGGCCAAATCGGGCCGGAAGCGGGTGGGCATTCTGGCCACCGACGGCACGGTGGGCACGGGGATCTATCAAAAGGAGTGCGAGGCAGCGGGGCTGGAGTGCCCCCCGCTGCCCAAGTCCGTCCAGGCCCTGGTGATGTCCATCATCTACGACGAGATCAAGCGGGGGGAGAAGGGGTCCCGGGAGAAGTTCGCCGAGATCGACCGCTGCCTGCGCACGAAGCTGAACTGCGACGGGGCGGTGCTGGGCTGTACGGAGCTGTCGGTGTACCGGGCGTGGCACGGCCTGCCGGAGTACTACCTGGACGCCATGGACGTGCTGGCCCAGCGGGCGATTTCCGCCTGCGGCTACCCCCTGCGGCTGGTGTGATTGACAGGAGGGTTCTGGTATGCCGTCAAAGCTGCCCCACTACGCGCTTCGCATTCCAACGGAGGTTATGGATAAGCTGAAATACATCGCCGATCGCTCCGGCCGGTCCGCCAACAAAGAGATCGAGCAGCTCATTCTCCGGCATATTGAGGCATGGGAAAAGGCCAACGGTCCGATTTTGTTTGACGACGGCTTTGTCCCCCGCTCCCGGCAGAAAGGAATATGAGAAAAGCCGGACGCTGACGCGTCCGGCTTTTTTAGGCGGGGGTGGGCGGAAGAGATCGAAAGGGGCGCACAGGGCGGGGAGCTGAGCGCTCCAGCTCCCCGCCGGAGTGTACCGCTATATCTGCTGGTGAACAAAAACCGGCGCTACAGCCAATCCAGAACCACATCTTTCAGTGTGGACGGGGTGACCGTATTGCGGAGCAGACATGAGGCCAAATCGCCGATGCGTTTTATGTCTGTGGTGATATGGGGGATCTGAATCGATTCGCTTTTCTCCAGCGCGGTAATTTTAATCCCATAGCTCTCACAGGCAAAGGCACCCTCGATGTCCATCTGGTCCACCAGGATATAGTAATCAAAGCGGTGGAGCTGGCCAATTTCATCCCGCTCCTCCTGCCGCCCGACGTACAACTCCTTCATAGTTCAGATCTCCTCCTTAAGATTCAGATCTCGTGGCCTATTATAATTGATTTGGGGGAGACAGGAAAGAATTTTCTGCCGACAGAAACCGCAATGATTCTACACAAGTCGACAGGAAGACAGGAAGAATTTTCGGTTTTTACAGGGAAGAGACACGAAAAACAGGAAATTTTGCTGAAGCGGGTCGAACGATTTTGTCCCCGGGGTGGTATTTTTTGTGCCTTGTCCCGAAAAAGCCGGTCTGCTATAGTCTAGAGCGTACAGACAACAGATCCGGTTAGGAGGCTTTTATGTCAGACAAGTTTTACCTGCGCCCGCTCTCCAGGGCGGTGCTATGCTTCGGCAGCCGGCTGAGCGGCCTGACGCTTACGGCGGCGCTGGTGGTCCAGGTGTGGGCGGACGCGTCCCACCGGCATCTGGCCCTGCTGCAGAGCTACGCCGCCGAGCTCACCACCCTGGCCCTGGTCCCCCTGGCCGCCGGCCTCGCCGGCGCTCTGCTGCTGGAGGACATGCTGCGCCGGCTGGATACATAAAAATGACGGATCTAGTTGCTTTTTTTGAGGCTTTATTGTACAATAGAGATAAGAAAAGCCGCCCGGGGCGTATGCCCGAAGACCAGGACTCAGCGGCAAAAGGAGATGGCGCAGATGGGATTCTTTCGTGACTTAGAGGAGGAAGAGTACACAAAGAAGCGCGCGTACCTGATCAAGTATGTGGCGCACAGCGGACTGGTGCGGTTTGCCCTGGAGCAGGACAGCTGTGACCCCGCTTTCAAGACGATTCTGGGAGAATATACGGACCTGCCGCTTACCTATTTCCGCACGCCTACGGATGAGGCCCAGCGGGTGATTATGTATGAGATGGTGGGGAAGCTGCTGCGGAAGTCAGGGTGCGAGGAGGCCGTCGCCCAGAGCGGCGTGACGTACTTTGTCACGGCGGACAGGGTGAAGGGGGAGGCGACAAAGGGACTGCTGGCCTGTGACAAGGGAATTTTGCACAACTCAGTGGGCACGAAATTTACGCCTAGGGAGGAGATCGCGGGCTTTTCCGCGGACAAAAAGGGCTGGATCTGCGTAGAGCGCAAAGAGAAACTGCCGCTGTACTTCAGCGGGCTGGACAATAAACCGGCGAGGGCGGAGTCAGAGCGGTTTTTGAGCCTGCTGCGGGCGCTGTACTGCTGACAGGCGCCGCCCCGCCCATCTGCAGATTGGCAAGGAGGGTATTATTTATGGTTCCATTAAAGCCCAACAAGATGATAGAGCGGGAGATTGAGCTGGCCGCCAAGGGGACCGCGTCCTACATGGGCCGGGAGGAGCGGGACTGCCTGCGGCGGGCCGCAGCGGCGGAGGCCGCCTTCCGGGCCGCCAAGGGATACGAGCCGGACACCCTCTGGCGCCGCCTGCGCCGGCGGCTGAAGCGGAAAAAGGGAGGGAGCCAGTGAGCCGAAGCGAAAAGGGCTTTTGGTGCTGCCCGCTGGGGAATGTCGTCCTGATTGCCGTCGGTGTGTTTTGGGCGTTCCCAAGGAGGGATTGAGATGAGGAGGCGCCGCTTGGCTTTCCCCGCCCTGGCCCTTTTGCTGGCAGTGACAGGGGCTGTCCTGGCGCTGTACCCCCGACCTGCCGGGACGTGGTACCGCTGGTCCGGGGAAATCACGGATTTGGGCGTGTCAGAGGGGCTGCGCCGGTACTGCGCGGTGCTCCGGCTGGAAGTTATCCCGGGGGAAATGGGGGGAATTGGGCGGCGTGTGTCGGTGTACGCCGGGTTGAATCAAAACTGCTCTGTGATTTCCGGCAGCGAGGTCATGACCCAGGACATCACCTTCCCCTCCGGCAAAAAGACACGGCGGGAGACCGTATTGGAGGCTCCGCAAAAGGGGAATGGCTGTGGCTATGAGATTGCGATTTCCCCCAAAGCGGACCGGCAGGTCGTGACCATCAGCTTTCAGTTTGTGGAGGGAATGGGGCGTGAGGAAGTGGATTTCTTTGGACTGCTTCGGTATCCAAAGGCCCGGCGGGGGATTTGGGGTATCTGGCTGCCCCTGAACCGCGCGCCGCTGCCCTTTGGCGTTGAAGATGAGAAGTGCCAAACCGATGTTATCTACGTCTCCAAAGAGGCGCTTGTATTGTGACGGGAGGAGTTCCCTATCGTCATGGCGTCCGTCAAAAACGTGCCGTCCGGCGGTTGCCGGGCGGCACGTTTGCAATTTCTTAAGCCTGGGCCAGGCGCTGGGCGATGACCCGGGCGGCCTTGACGCCGGAGGCGCCGGCCTGGGCCAGGCCCCGGGTGACGCCGGCGCCGTCGCCGATGGCGAAGAAGCGGGGGAGGGCGGTCTCCAGCTCGCTGGACAGGGCCAGGCGGGAGGAGTAAAACTTCACCTCCGCGCCGTAGAGGAGGGTGTCGTAGTTGGCAGTGCCGGGGGCGATCTTGTCCAGCTGGTAGATCATCTCGATGATGTTGTCCAGCTGCCGCTTGGGCAGGGCCAGGGACAGGTCCCCGGGGACGGCGGCGGTGAGGGTGGGGCGGACAAAGGACTTGCTCATCCGGTGGGCATTGGAGCGCCGTCCCCCCACCAGATCCCCGAACCGCTGCACCAGCACCCCCCCGGCCAGCATATTGGACAGGGAGGCGATGTGCTTGCCGTAGCGGTAGGGCTCGTTAAAGGGCTGGGTGAACCGGTTGGACACCAATAAGGCGAAATTAGTGTTCTCGCTGCGCAGGCTGGGGTCGGAGTAGGAGTGGCCATTGACGGTGTTGATCCCCTCCACATTCTCCGCCACCACATGGCCGTAGGGATTCATGCAGAAGGTGCGCACCTGGTCCCCATACCCCTTGGTGCGGTAGACCAGCTTGGACTCGTACACTACGTCGGTGATGTGCTCAAAGACCTTGGCGGGGAGCTCCACCCGCACGCCGATGTCCACCTGGTTGTTAATCAGGTCCAGGCCCAGGTCCTTGCACTGGTTGGCGAACCACTCCGCCCCGGAGCGGCCGGGGGCGGCGATGAGCCAGGCGCAGTCCACCCCGTCCCCTCCGGCGGTGATAAGGCGGTAGCCCTCCTCCCCGCGGCGCTCAATGCGGGTGACCTGGGTGCGGAAGCGGAAGTCAATCCGGTCCTTCATGGTTTCATAGATGCTCTGGAGAATTTTTAAGTTGTTCTCCGTGCCCAGGTGCTTGCAGCGGGCCTGGAGGAGGTGGAGATCATACTCCAGCGCCCGCTTTTCCAACGCCTTGGCCTCCGGCGTGGCGGTGGAGAAGACCTGGGTAGTGGCGCCGTGGCGGACGTTGATGGAGTCCACATAGTCGATGAGGTCCATGACCTCCCGGCTGTCCATAAAGTCGGTGAGCCAGCCGCCGAAAGCGGTGGTAAAGTTATATTTTCCGTCGGAAAAGGCCCCAGCGCCGCCGAAGCCGCACATGGTATCGCAGATATTGCAGTGAACGCATTCCTTGACCTTCCCCGCTACAATCGGGCAGCTGCGGGTGTAAATGTCGGCCCCCTGGTCCAAAGTGACCACCTTGAGGGAGGGATTCTGGCCCATGAGCTCATACCCGGCGAAGATGCCCGCCTCGCCGCAGCCCAGAATAGCCACATCACAGCGTGTGTTCATGGTAATCTCTCACTTTTCGTCGTATTTGGGGACGGCTCACGCCGGCTTCCTCTGACAGTATACCAGAAGGCCTGCGCGATTACAAATCTATTCGTCCCCGGCGGGGGCGGGGGTGAGGTCAATGCCGGTGTAGTACCACTTCAAAATTTCGTCATAGGTCTGGCCCTGCTGGGCCAGGGTGTTGGCGCCGTACTGGCTCATGCCCACCCCGTGGCCGTAGCCGGTGACGGAGAAGGTAAAGGTATCGCCGGCATAGGAGAGCGTAAAATTGGCCGAGCGCAGGCCGAAGAGGGCGCGCAGCTTCCCCCCGCCAACGGTCACGCCGCCGACGGTGAGGGTGCCCACCCCGCCGGCGGAGTTGGGGGTGCGCTCCCCCAGCCAGGAGGCGGGGTCTCCCTCCAGCTGGGCGTCGGGGTAGGCGGAGAGGAACTTGTCCTTGAATTCCCGGGCGGTGAGGGTGACGGTGGAGTGGTAGTTGGGCACACCCTCCCCCTCGGGGCTGTCTACGCTGGTGAGATAGGGCACCGCGTTGCCCCATACCTCCACCGCGTCCACCGTCCGCCCGGCGGCGGAGGAGAAGAAGACCGCGTCTATGAGCTGTCCGCCGTACTGGGCCACCACGCCGTCGGTGCCGGCCACGGCGGTCTGGACCTTCACGGTGTAGGCCGGGGCCTGCTCCCCCCAGTTGGCGGCGGCCTGCTCTGGAGTGATGTAGGCCTGGCAGCAGGTGTGGTCGGTGCAGACGTTGGCGTCCGGGTGGGCGGCGGTGGCCCGGTCCATCTTCCGGGCGGCGTAGGTCCGGGCGGCCACCGCCTGGGCCTTGAGGGCTTCCAGCTCAAAGGAAGCGGGCATCTCGGCGGCCACGACGCACCACAGATAGTCCCCCATGTTCATGGCGCGCACCGTGCCGTCCGGCAGCTGGACCTGGATCTGCCGCTCCTGGTCCAGGGGGCCGGCAGGGACCGGGGTGGGAGAGGGGGAGACGACCGTGCGGTCCAGGGGGAGGGTGGCCTGGGGCTCCGGCGTGGCCTGGGTGGAGCCGGTGTCCAAAAAAAAGAGGGGGAGCAAAAACAGGAGCAGCAGTAAAATGAGGGCCGTGGCAACCACTTGTTTCATCGGTAAAACCTCCCGTGGGATATCGTTGCGGACTGCAAGGAAAACCCGATTAAAATTCAAAATGGGCGGGGCGGGAATCAGGAAATATACAAAGGATATGGGGCGAAAAGCCGTTGATTTGTGCGCAAGCATAGTTGACGGCCCAAACTTTAGTATGATAAAATGATAAGAAAAAAATGGGAGAGGGAGTTTGGGAATATGCAGGATACGCAGTGGGGCGCTGGGCGCTTTGTAGAGAGTTTATGCGAGGAGTACCGGAGACATAACTACATCGACCCGGAGTATTACGAGCGGTGGGGAGTGAAGCGGGGCCTGCGCAACGCGGACGGCACCGGTGTGCTGGCCGGGGTGACCCAGGTGGGCAACGTGCTGGGCTACTACGTCCAGGACGGGGAGCGCTACCCCGCCGACGGCAAGCTGATCTACCGGGGCATCAATGTGGAGGAGCTCATTGAGGGCTTTGTGCGGGAGGGCCGCTTCGGCTTTGAGGAGACGGCCTATCTGCTGCTCTTCGGCGACCTGCCCGGCCGGGAGCGGCTGGAGCAGTTCAAGCAAATCCTGTCGGAGAGCCACACCCTGCCCCCTATGTTTACCGAGGACATGATTCTGAAGGCCCCCAGCCCCGATGTGATGAATAAGCTGGCCCGCAGCGTGCTGGCGCTGTACTCCTACGACAGCAATCCGGACGACCTGTCCCTGTCCAACCAGCTGCGGCAGGCGGTGGAGCTCATCGCCCGGGTGCCGGTGATTGTGGCCCACGCCTTCGCGGTAAAGCGCCACTACTATGACAACGAAAGCCTCTACCTCCACCGGCCCCAGCCCGGGCTGGGGGTGGCGGAGAACTTCCTCTACGCCGTGCGCCATGACAACCAGTTCACCGACCAGGAGGCCAAGCTGCTGGACCTGTGCCTGGTGCTCCACGCGGAACACGGCGGCGGCAACAACTCCGCCTTTACCTGCCGGGTGCTCTCCTCCTCGGGGACGGATATGTACGCCGCCATCGCGGCGGCGGTGGGCTCCCTGAAGGGCCCCCGCCACGGCGGCGCCAACCGGAAGGTCATGGAGATGTTCCGCTTTATTGAGGAGGGGGTGAAGGACTGGAGAGACGACGAGGAGGTCAAGCACTACCTGGGCCGTATTTTGAAAAAGGAGGCGGGGGACGGCTCCGGGCTCATCTACGGCATGGGCCACGCCATCTACACCCTGTCAGACCCCCGGGCGGCGCTGCTCAAGCGCTTTGCCAGGGAGCTGGCCCAGACCAAGGGCATGGAGGAGGAGTTCGCCCTCTTCGAGGCGGTGGAGCGCCTTACCCCCGGGGTGCTGGCCCAGGTGAAGGGGGAGAAAAAGGTGGTGTGCGCCAACGTGGACCTGTTCTCCGGCCTGGTGTACAAGATGATGGGCATCCCGGAGGAGCTGTACACCCCCCTCTTCGCCGTGGCCCGTATGGTGGGCTGGTGCGCCCACCGGCTGGAGGAGGTGGCCGGGACGGCCAACCGCATCATCCGCCCGGCCTACAAGGCGGTGGCGCCGATGCGCACTTTCGTTCCTCTGGCTCAGCGGCAATAGAGAGAATAGAGAACGCCCGGCCTGCGGAAACGCTGTTTCCGCAGGCCGCTTTTTCTGAGGGGCAGGTCAGCCTCCGCCGGAATACAGGGGCAGGGAGATGACAAAGCTGGTAAAGCTGCCGTTGGACTCCGCCCGGATGGCGCCGCCGTGGTGCTCCACGATCTCCTTGGCGATGGCCAGGCCCAGGCCGGCGCCGCCGGTGCGGGTGGAGCGGGCGGCGTCCAGCCGGTAGAATTTTTCAAAGATGTTGGCCAGCTCCCCCTCGGGGATCTCCAGCCCCTGGTTGGAGATGATGATCTCCACGTTTTCCCCCTCCCGCAGGGCGGAGACGCGGATCTGCCCCCCGGGGGCGGAGTAGTTGACAGCGTTGCGCAGCACGTTGTCAAAGACCCGGACAAGTTTGTCCGGGTCGCCGAGCACCACTAGGTGGTGCTCGATTTCCACCTGACACACCAGCTCTTTTTCGGAGAAAATGGGATAAAACTCGTCAGCCAGCTGCTCCAGCAGGACGGTGAGCTGAATGGGCACCAGCGCGCCGGGGTTGATGCCCAGGTCCATTCGGGTGATGTCAAAAAATTCCCCCAGCAGCTCCTCCAGACGCTGGGCCTTGTCCAGCGCGATGTTAGTGAACTTGGCCCGCTGGGCCTCGGTGAGCTTTGGATCGTCCTGAAGCAGAGTGAGATAGCCTACGACAGAGGTGAGCGGGGTTTTCAGGTCATGGGCCAAAAAGGCGGTGAGATCCTGCCGCCGCCGCTCGCTCTCCCTGGCGGCGGCGTCCCGGGCCAGGAGTTGCCGGCGGATGTCCTGCAAATCCTCCTCCAGAGGCTTGAGCTCCTTGGGGAGGGAGATCTCCCTGCTGGACTGGCCGGCCACCTGCCGGGTGGCGGAGCGGATCTGGTCCAGCCAGCGGGTGAAGCGGCCCATGGCCAGATAGAACGCCGCCAGCATCAGCAGCACAAGGCCCAGAATGATGTAGAGCATTTTATAGTTGCGCACATAGTGCTGATAGGCGTCCAGGGCCACCTCGGCGGTCTGGCCGAAGAGGTGGGAGGCCACCCAGAGGAAGATCCGGGCGAAGGCGTCCTGAAACAGGCCGTCCACCAGAAACTCCAGAATGAACAGCCCGGCGGCGCTGGCGCCTACCGCCCCCACCACCACAAAGAGAAGCATTTTTAATTTCAGCCGGGTATAACGGTGCTGCGTCATAAACGTCCCCTTTCCGCCGGAAAACGGCCAAATGCGGGATATGTCCCTATTATAAAGGGCCGGCCCCGTCTTTTCAAGGGGGGCCGGCCCGTCCTTGCTTTGCGGGATGAAATGGTGTACAATAATGGAAGAAAAAACCCTGAACATTCCAAAAGAAGTGGGGGAACCGAACATGAGAAAGCAACTGGCATCGGCGGCACTGGTCCTGACCCTGGCGCTGGGGCTGGCCGTCCCCGCCCAGGCGGCGCCCAAGAGCAGCTATACCTCTGCCGGCGGGTTCACCGTCAACGTGACTCCCGCGCCCGCCGCCCTGGCGGACAGCTATCACAGAGGAGAAGGCGTCTTCGTAAAGGAGGAGAACAAGACCTATACGTTCTACGACGTCAAGGGCAACACCCTGGGCACTGGATCCGGCTACACCCTGATGGGGCATTTTCACGACGGGCGGGCCCCGGTGAGGGCTTACGACCCCAACACCGCCGAGGAGCGCTACGGCTACATTGACAAAACCGGCGCTGTGGTGATCTCCGCCCAGTTTGACAACGCCAACGTCTTCAATAGCGGCCGGGCCATCGTGAAGCAGGGCGATAAGCAGTTTTATATCGACACCGCCGGAAAGCGGGCGTTCTCCGAGGAGTTTATTGACTGCTATGACTTCAGCGACGGGATTGCCGTGGTTACGGTACCGGCGCAGTATACCGGCAACGGAGGGGAGATGCGTGCCAGGCACGGCCGGTTGATCGACACCAGCGGCAGCGTTGTCTATGACTTCCCCAGCGAATGGTTTGATTATGCCCCTGCAGGCATGAAAACCGGCACCTACCAGCGGGATACGGTTGCGCTTTGCGGGATACAGCAAAACCGGCTCCGGGAGGGCTGGCTTCCCATAAAGGACGAGAAGGAGCAGATCGTCCTGATGGACAAAACCGGCGCCCGGCGGGCCCTGCCTGAGTTGAACGGGGCGGGGCTGGTGGCCTATCTGGGCAGTGACCGCCTTCTGGTGCAGAAAAACGCCATGCAGGCCATTATAGGCATGGACGGCGCCATGCTCCTGCCCTATCTCTATCCCTACATGGACTTGAGGTGTGAAGATAACTTTCTCTATGGTGTGACCAGACTCACAGATGGTATGTCGCATGGGATTATTGACGCCACCGGCAAGATGGTGGTCCCTGTGGGCTGGGGGGACGATGACGGCAGTATTGGTGAACTGGTGGACGGCATGGCCATCGGCTGGGAGTGGGACTATACCGGCGCAGTCACAAAGAATACCTATATTTTCTGGACGTCGGACTGTCCCTACGGCCCCGGCGCGTCCGGACAGAAGCCCACCACCCCGCCCCAGCCGGAGCGGCCCAAAAATCTGGCCTACGCCTCCACTCAGACAGTGCAGGTGGACGGGAGACCGGTGGAGTTCCAGATGTACGCCTTGAAGGACGCCAACGGGAACGACACCAACTATGTGAAGCTGCGGGACGTGGCGGCGACGCTGAACGGCACCGGAGCGCAGTTTGAGGTAACCTGGGACGGAGCGGTGAACATCGTCACCGGGCGGTCCTACACCGCCGACGGGTCAGAGATGTCCACCCCCTTCTCGGGGAACCGGGCCTATACGGTGCCCGCCGCGGCCACCAAGGTGAACGGCGCGGCGGCCAATCTGGAGGCCATTGTCCTCACCGACGATGGGGGGAAGGGCTATACCTACTATAAGCTCCGTGACCTGGGAACCGCCCTGGGCTTCACCGTGGGGTGGAGCGGGGAGCAGGGTGTGTTTATTCAGACTAGGTAAACCGGCGGAAAAGCGGTGCAGCAGAATGCTGCACCGCTTTTTCGGGCGTTGTGGAGAAATTCGGCCCGGCGGGAGATTTTCCCCAAAAATCATGGCAAATCCCGTGCTTTTTTCCAGGGAGTATGGTATACTATTAAAATCCGTCTGGGACTTGTCTGCCCTGGCGGGAAAAGCGCCCCTTTTGAAAGGATGCCTGATATGCGAAAAGAGTGGATATTTCCTGGGACGGCGGTGCTGCTGGGCGCCGCCGGGTTTGGCCTGCGCCGTTGGGAGCGGGCCACCGCCTTTGAGCCGGAGACCGGCCTGGTTACGCCGGGGATGCCCAGCACCATGGCGCTGCTGGCGCTGTGCGCGGCGGCGGCTGCCCTCTGCGCCCTGCTGGGGTACAGCCAGCGCAGGGGCTGGCAGGAGGATTATGACGAGGCCTTTCAGGTGGAGGACTGCTTCCCCTATCTGATGGGAATGATCCTGTCGGCCTTCCTGCTGCTGGCGGGGACCGTTTTGGAGATGATCGACATACTGCGCGTGTTGGTGGATTACCAGGCGGCCCGGGCGGCCGCGGGGCCCCTGGAGGGGGTGCCCAATCCCCTGCCGGGACTGTTTCTGCCGGCTTTGCGGGCGGGATTGGCCATGGCGGCGGCGTTCTGCATTGCAGCGGTGGGGCGCAGGCGCTACCGGGGGGAGCAGGTGGGCAAATACAGCGGCCTGCTGCTGACGCCGGCCTATTTTTGCTGCGTATGGCTTATCTCCGCCTACCAGCCGCGGACTGCCGACCCGGTGGTGGAGGACTATATCTATGAGCTGCTGGCCATTATCTGCGCCCTGCTGGCCTGCTATTATCTGGCGGGCTTCTCCTTTGAGAGGCCCAAGGTCGGCCGGACTGTCTTCTGCTGCCTGCTGGCCATCTGCCTGTCCATGACCACCCTGGCGGACGGCCACAGCTGGGCCTATGTGGCCTTTTACGCGTTTGCCATCTGCTACAGCGCCCTTTCGGCGGCGTTTTTGCTCCGGGGGGCCAGCGCCAGCAGCTGGCCCAAGGTGTTCAGACGCGAAACCTGGCAGCGGAAGAAAGAAGAGCAAGAAAGAGAGGATAACCCCAATGAAGCATCCTGACACATTTTATATCACAACACCCATCTACTACCCGTCGGACAAGCTGCACATCGGCCATACCTACTGCACCGTGGCCACCGACGCCATGGCCCGGTACAAGCGGCTGAAGGGGGATAAGGTCCTCTTCCTCACCGGCACGGACGAGCACGGCCAGAAGATTGAGGACAAGGCCAGGGAGGCCGGCATTACCCCCAAGGAATTTGTGGACAATATCGTCTCTGCCCCTGGGGGGATTCTGGATTTGTGGAAGCTGATGAACATCTCCAACGACCGCTTCATCCGCACCACCGACAGCTACCATGAGCAGTCCATCCAGCGGATTTTCAAGCGGCTGTATGAGCAGGGGGACATTTATAAGGGCAAATACGAGGGCAAGTACTGCAAGCCCTGCGAGTCCTTCTGGACCGAGACCCAGCTGGTGGACGGCAAGTGCCCCGACTGCGGCCGGGAGGTGGCGGACGCCCAGGAGGAGGCGTACTTCTTCAGGCTGTCCAAGTACGCCGATCGCATCCAGGACCTGCTGGAGAACACGGACTTTCTGGAGCCCCGCTCCCGGGTCCACGAGATGGTGAACAACTTCATCAAGCCCGGCTTGGAGGACCTGTGCGTCTCCCGGACCAGCTTCACCTGGGGGGTGCCGGTGGACTTTGACCCCGGCCATGTGGTCTATGTGTGGATTGACGCGCTGTCCAACTATATCACCGCCCTGGGCTATGAGAACGGACAGTACCAGGATTTTGAGACCTTTTGGCCCGCCGACGTACACTTTGTGGGCAAGGAGATTGTCCGCTTCCACGCCATCATCTGGCCCGCCATCCTCATGGCCCTGGACCTGCCTCTGCCCAAGAAGGTGTACGGCCACGGCTGGCTGCTGTTGGACGGCGGCAAGATGAGCAAGTCCAAGGGCAATGTGGTAGACCCGGTGATTCTGGCCCAGCGGTACGGAGTGGACGCCCTGCGGTATTTCCTGCTGCGGGAGTTCCCCTTCGGCTCCGACGGCAACTTCTCCAACGAGGCGCTGATCAGCCGGATCAATATGGACCTGGCCAACGACCTGGGCAACCTGCTGTCCCGGACGGTGTCCATGGCGGGCAAGTACTTTGCAGGCGGCCGCCTCCCGGCGGAGCAGGCGGAGGGCCCGGAGGACGGGGAGATCACCGCCCTGGCCGCCTCCCTGCGGGACCGGTACGAGGGGGAGATGGAGAAATACGCCTTCCAGAACGCCCTTATGGAGGCCTTTAAGGTGATTGCTCGGGCCAACAAGTATATTGACGAGACCGCCCCCTGGGTGCTGGCCAAGGACGAGGCCAACCGCCCCCGGCTGGCCCGGGTGATGTACAACCTGCTGGAGTGCCTGCGCCTGTCCGCGGTGCTGCTCACCCCCTTTATGCCCCAGTCCTGCGGGAAGATCTTTGACCAGATCGGCGCCGGGCCGGAGCTGCGCACTTGGGAGAGCGCCGGACAGTTCGGCGGCCTGCCCAAAGACGTGACGGTGGAGCGGGGGGAGAACCTGTTCCCCCGCATCGATGTGCAGAAGGAGCTGGCCGAGCTGGAGGCCGCCGCCGAGGCGGCGAAAAAAGCCGCCCTGCCCCCTCTGGAGCTGGAGCCCCAGCTGGAGGAGACGGTGGACTTTGACACCTTCGTGAAGAGCGACCTGCGGGTGGTGAAGGTCAAGGACTGCCAGAAGGTGAAAAAGAGCAATAAACTCCTGTGCTTCACCCTGGACGACGGCACCGGCATTGACCGGCAGATCCTCTCCGGCATCGCCATGTACTACGAGCCGGAGGCCCTGGTGGGCAAGACCCTGGCCGCGATTGTCAACCTGCCCCCCAGAAAGATGATGGGCCTGGAGTCCAACGGAATGCTCCTGTCCGCCGTCCACACCGAGCGGGGGGAGGAGCGGCTGAACCTGATCATGCTCAGCGACGCAATCCCCGCTGGGGCGAAGCTGTGCTGACGCTCCCTTTATCAGACAGAGACGGAGGACCGCGAAAGAGCGGTTCTCCGTTCTTTTTGAGGTTTTTGGGGCTCCAAGGGGCCCTGGGCAGGCGGGCCGCCCCACGGGGGCGGGGAATTTGCCCTCGCCGGGCGGGCCGCCTGCGCGGCGGGCGCCAGGGCCCTTTCCCGAAAGGGCCCTGGACCTAAAGGGCCAGAGGGGGGATCATCCCCCCTCTGGACTCCCCCAAAGCCGTGGACAGGCGGCCTCTGAATTCATCGGACACGAAACAAAATAGCTGTGCCCGCCCCGACAAGAAAATAGACAAAACATGTAAGCCCGCGTCGTATACAACGCAAAACTTGACAGTCTAAGCAATTCAAATACGCTGTCCGACGGCCGCCCTGCTGGTTGTGTTGCAACTAACTCCGTGGCGGCCGTCAGATCCGGTTGTTGAATCGCTGGAGCGTTCAAGTTTTACCGTGTAGTCGACGCGGGCTTTTTTGTATCGACTGACGCGGGAATGTGTCGGGCGCGGGCGCAACTGTTTTGCGCTTGCCTCTCGCCTGGACATAGAGGCCGCCCGCCCGGGGGATTCCCAAGGGGGGAAGCCCCCCTTGGGCCCTGGCGCCGCCCGCGCAGGGCCCTCCGGGGGGTGCGGCCCTTTTCCGCAAAAAGACACTTGCAAAGACGGCGGACCAGGAGTATAATTAGCTCAAAGTTGTACGTACAAATTTTGAAGGAGGCGGCACATCATGTATCTTTCTGGACGGGAGCACCCCATTGTGGACTACCCGGAGCGAAAGCAGGTGCGTTTTACGTTTGACGGTACACAGCTGATGGGGCTGGAGGGCCAGCCCATCGCGGCGGCGCTGGTGGACAACGGCATCCGCGCTTTTCGCCATACCCATAAGACCGGCCAGCCCCGGGGGCTGTTCTGCGGCATCGGCCAGTGCAGCGACTGCGTGGTGGTGGTGAACGGGACGCCCAATGTCCGCTCCTGCGTCACGCCGCTGGAGGAGGGCATGGTCATTGAGACACAGCACGGCCTGGGAAAGGTGGGAGTACGGTGCGAGTAACCGATCTATTGGTGGTAGGGGCCGGCCCCGCGGGACTGGGCGCGGCTATTGAGGCCGCCCGCCTGGGGGCCAAGGTGCTGCTGGTGGATGAGAATTTGAAAGCCGGCGGCCAGCTCTACAAACAGATCCACAAGTTTTTCGGCTCCGGCGCACACTACGCCGGGACCCGGGGGTTCCAGATTGCGGACATCCTGCTGGGTCAGGCGGAGGAGCTGGGGGTGGAGACCTGGCTGGACACCCGGGCCCTGGGCCTGCTGGACGACGGGACAGTGGCGGTGCTCCGCAAAGGGAAGGTGGAGCCGGTGAAGGCGGGGAAAATCATCCTGGCCACCGGGGCCAAGGAGAATGCCCTGGCCTTCCCGGGGTGGACTTTGCCCGGCGTGATGACAGCCGGGGCCGCCCAGACCTTCAGCAATGTCCACGGCACTTTGGCGGGGAAAAGGATTCTCATGGTGGGTTCCGGCAACGTGGGCCTGATTGTCTCCTACCAGCTGATGCAGGCGGGGGCGGAGATCTGTGCCCTGGTGGAGGCGGCCCCCCAGATCACCGGCTACCTGGTCCACGCGGGAAAAATTCAGCGTGCCGGCGTGCCGGTATACACCGGCCACACCGTGGTGGAGGCCAGGGGAACGGGGGAGGTGGAGGAGGCGGTCATCGCCCAGGTGGACGAACGCTTCCAGCCCATCCCCGGCACGGAGCGGGCCTTGGCGGTGGACACCATTCTGCTGGCGGTGGGCCTCAATCCCAGGACGGAACTGGCGGCCATGTTCCGCTGCCAGACCACCTATGAGGGGGCGCTGGGGGGCATTCTGCCCGTCCACGACGGCTGGATGCGCAGCACCAACCCGGACATCTATGTCTGCGGCGACCTGGCCGGGGTGGAAGAGGCCAATACCGCCCTGGAGGAGGGGCGTCTGGCGGGTGTTCACGCCGCCTGCGCCCTGGGGTACCACGGGGAGCAGGCACAGGAGAAGATGAACGCCCTGCGGGAGAGTTTGAGATCCCTCCGGGGCGGGGCCCATGCCCTGCGCCGCCTGTCCGGCAAGGAGCGGGTTATTGAGAAGGGAGAGAGCGCGTATGTCTGAGCAGAAGAGACGGGGAGCGGCCCTCTTGGAGTGCTGCCAGGAGATCCCCTGCAACCCGTGTGCCACTGTGTGCAAAACCGGGGCCATTACCAAGGCCAGCCTGAACGCCAGACCGGAGTTCCACCCGGACAAGTGCGTAGGGTGCAAGCTGTGCGTGGCGGCCTGTCCAGGGCAGGCCATCTTTTTGGAGACGCCAGACTATGAGCCGGGAAAGTGGGCCCTCACCTTCCCCTATGAGTACCGCCCCCTGCCGGAGGAGGGCCAGACCGTCACCGCAGTGGACCGGCTGGGCCAGCCGGTGTGCCAGGCGGTGGTGGCCGCGGTGGAGGACCGGCCGGTCTATAATAAAACCGTGCTGGTGACGTTGGTTTTCCCGGCGGAGCACCGGGAGCAGGTCCGCTTTATGAAGCGGCTGGAACAGGAGGGGCGCTGAATGGACGGCACAGAGATCTATATCTGCCGGTGTGAGGAGGTCACCCGGGCCGATGTGCTCCAGGCCATCGCGCAGGGGTGCCATACCGTAGCCAGCATCAAGCGGGCCACCCGGGCGGGGATGGGGGCCTGTCAGGGCCGTATGTGCGGCCGGCTGATTCAACAGATTTTAATGAGTCAGGGGATCCAGAGCCCCGAGACCATAGAGGGGGACAAACCCCGGTTCCCCATTGTGCCCTGTGAGACCGGGGCCCTGGGAGGTGGCGGAGATGGGGAATAACTACGGCGCCATTGTGGTGGGCGGCGGCTATTTCGGCTGTGCCTGCGCCTATTTTCTGGCCAAGGCGGGGGTGCCCGCCCTGCTGTTGGACCGGGGGGAGATCGGCCGGGGGGCCTCGGGGGCCAATTTCGGCAATGTGCAGGTGCAGGATGCCTCCATGGGCCTGAGCTATGAGCTGACTTTGGCCGGCTTTGCGCGGATGAAGACCATGGAGGCGGAGCTGGACAGCGACATCGGCTACAATGACTACCCCTCCCTTCTGGCGGCGGAGCGGCCGGGGCATCTGGACGGGCTGCGCCGGCTCTACGAGGAGAAGAAGGCGGCGGGGCTGGACATCCGCTGGCTGGATGAGAACCAGGTCCTGGAGGTGGAGCCCAACATGGCCCCCGGAGCGGTGATCGCGGCCACCTATTTTGTCCAGGGCCGGGTGTACCCCTTCCACTACCTGTACGCCCTGGTGCGCCAGGGCCGCAGGCACGGCCTGGAGGTGCGGGAGAAGGCCGGGCCGGTGTGCCTGCTGGTGGAGGGCGGCCGGTGTACCGGCGTGCAGCTGGAGAATGGATCCACCTTGCGGGCGGAGCACGTGATTGTCACTGCCGGCAGCGGTACCGCGGAGCTGTGCGCCGGGGCGGGACTGAACGTGCCGGTCCACTCGGTAAAGGCGGAGGCCTTTGTCACCGAGGCCATCCAGCCCTTCCTGCGCAGCTACTACTCCTCCGCGGCCTTCTTCGACGAGGCCCACAGCCAGACCCAGGCGTCCACTACCCTGTGCGTGGGGCAGAGCCACTACGGTAATATTCTGCTGGCGGAGACCACCAAGCCCCATCAGAGCGTGGACGCCGGTAAGCAGGACTGTACCTCTCTGGAGCACTGCCGCAACCTGCGCCGGCAGCTTCTGCGCACCTACCCCGCGTTAGAAAAGGTGCAGATTCTCCGCGGGTGGGTGACGGCCTCTCCCTCCACGGAGAACAACGAGCCCATTCTGGGTAAAAGCCCCATCCCCGGCCTGATTCTGGCCGCCGGGTTTAAGAGCGCGGTGGTGATGTCCGCAGTGGCGGGGGAGATTGTCCGGGACCTGGTGACCCGGGATACCTGCGCCTGGGACATCCGCCCCTTCATGGCGCCGGTTACGTTCCTGGAGCAGTCCTGAATGGGGGCGGGGAAGAGCAGACGGCTGTGGAGTCAGACCTGTGGAGTTTTATTAGAGAGCATCCGCCGTATGAGGCCGGGGGAGAACCGGCTGGAGACGGAGGAGGCCCTGACCCGGCGGCTGAACGTAAGCCGGGCCACCGTGCGGGAGGCCATGGACACCCTGGTGTGGCAGGGGTACGTCACCCGCCGCCAGGGGAAGGGCAATTTCGCCCACCCCTCCGTGGGGCAGCTGCGCCACCGGATGGACCTGGACGCGGACTTCCTCCGCCTCATCCGCACAGAGGATCAGGAGGGGGACTGCCGCAATCTGCGCTGCGGCTTTGCCCGGGCCAGCCAGGCCATGGCCCGCCGGTTTCCCCGGCCCTGCGGGCGGGTATATGAGCTCCACTGGCTGTACACCTTGGGGGAGACGCCTATGATATTCTGCAAAATCGCCCTGCCGGAGGAGGTGCTTACTCTGCCGCCGGAACCCCCTGCCCGGGGGGAGACCCTGTATCAGTGGATCGCCCGGTTCTGCGGTCGGGATTTCGCCTACTTCGCCGCCCACCTGGGCTGTCAGGCCGACGAAGACGCCGCCCAGGCCCTGGCGCTCCCCCGGGAGACGGTGGTGCAGAACTGGCAGGAGATTTTCTACGACCTGTCCGATGAGCCGGTGGCCTTCTGCGAGGTCTTTTTCCACCCGGAAAACATGGACCTGTCTATGGTCCTGCGGCCGTGACAAAACAAAAAAGGCGTGGAAACCCTCTGGGTTCCGCGCCTTTTTGCTCTGAGCGCTTATTTCTGCTTTGTGGGCGTCTCCAGGTCTAGATCTACCTTGTTGAAGGACTCGGAGGACTCGCTGTAAGTGTACTCGGCGGTAAATTTCCCTACGTACTTGTCCCCATAGTTATCCAAAACCGTGGCCTTGCCCTTGACGGTATAGGTACCGTCATCCTCGGAAATGTCCGTCACATTTGTGGTGACGTTTTTCACATCGGCATAGCTGAATTTGCACTCCACGGCAACATCGGCCCACACCTTGTCCTTTAGCGCCTGCTCCAGATCATCCTGGGGGGAGGAGGTGCCGCCGCCCCCGCCGCAGGCGCACAGAGCGCAGATCATCGCCAGCCCTAACAAAAACACCCTTAATTTTTTCATATCGCACATTTCCCTTCCGGCGGGTCTTGGAGAAAGCCGCCCGTCTTGATAATAATTTTATTATAAAACATTTTGTTTTACGTGTCAAGATAACAAAACGTTTTATATATACTTCTGCCTATCATCCCCTCAGAATTGGAAAGGAGTTAGGCAGAATGTACAAGAGAATCCGCGATATGAGGGAAGACCAAGATTTGCTGCAAAAGGATGTTGCGGCGTATCTACAGTGCAGCCAAGTGAGCTATTCCCACTATGAGCTGGGCAAGCGGGACATTCCCACCGATGTGCTCATCAAGCTGGCGGTATTTTACCAGACCAGCGCCGACTACCTGCTGGGCCTTACCGATGTGAGGAAGCCCTATCCGAGGAGCAGAAAATAAGAGGCCGGTCCCCTGAAAATTGGGCCGTTTTACACGTCCTTTCGTGTCAGACAAACCCCGGCGATTGCTCCAATCAAGGCAAGCGGCGCGATTCTGACGAACAGCCACTCAAATGTGTGAAGCACAACTGCGATTACCGCAGTGTGCTTACAGAGGTTTCAAATACCTCTGATATGGAAATCAGCATATCGGCATCTGGAACCGACAGACCCTGCTCCCATTTAGAGATTGTTTGCCGCACCACATTCAGCTTGACAGCAAGTTCTTCTTGTGAGAGTCCCTTTGATCTTCTGATTGCTCTGATGTTTTCCTTTAGCATGAGGGATAACCACCTTTCTTTCAATTGCTGCCATGATTGTATTAGAAATTGCCCGTTGCGGCAAGCAATGAATTGTAACATCGGCAGGTTTCCTTATGGCAGAGCCCCCCCAGGGGCCCCGGCGGAGAGATTTGTGCTCGCCGCACGGGCCGCTTATGCAGCGGGCGCCCAGGCCCTTTCGGGAAAGGGCCCGGGCGCCCAAAGGGCTCAAGGGGGGTTGACCCACCTTGAGAATCCCCCATTACGAGGGGCCCACCCGGCGCACCGCGCCGGAGCACTGCCATGCCGATGGTGTCAGTCTGGCAGGCAGCGCCAGTCCCTGCGTAGGGTTTCTGCTCGGCCTACATTTCTGTGCCGGGCCCCTCGAGTCGGCCGGGGGGAGAATTGGCAGGGGACAAACCCCCGGGCCGACTGGGGAGGCCCGGCACTTCTATTGCAACGTAAGCGCAGGACCCTAGCTTAGACTGGGTCGATTGGAAGAGAATCAGAACGTTGAGGCAGTGGTGGCGGCGCGGTGCGCCGCCTGGACTTCTCGCCATGGGGGCGTCCAGAGGGGGCACCCTTCTGGGGTTACCTGCAAACTGCACACACTCAGTATGCCCATGACAAAAAGAAAACTCCTAGAGCCGTTGCGGCTCTAGGAGTTCCTATGGTGGAGACTACTGGACTCGAACCAGTGACCTCCTGCGTGTGAAGCAGGCGCTCTAACCAGCTGAGCTAAGCCTCCGGTTGGCGGGAGCGATTCCTCTCCCGTCGTGGTGACGCGTACGGGAATCGAACCCGTGTTACCGCCGTGAAAGGGCGGTGTCTTAGCCGCTTGACCAACGCGCCAAGCGAAGGACTGATCAAACAGCCCATGGTAGCGGTACCTGGATTTGAACCGGGGACACTGCGGGTATGAACCGCATGCTCTAGCCAACTGAGCTATACCGCCATAGCCTGCCCTCATTTCCTCGTTTCAAACAGGGCAAGAATTAGTATACTCGAAGAAGAGCGGTTTGTCAACTGGATTTTCCAAAAAATTTTGAAAATCTCAGCGGCCGGCCTGGAGGGAGGGCTCGGGGATGGGGACGGTGAACTCCTGCTGGCCCATAAAGCCGGGGGCCACCTCGTATTTCTGAAAGAGAATCACAGGATTTCCGGATTCATCCAGGCAGAAGAGCTGGCCGGCAGTGATGCCGGAGAAGCCACCCAGATCGGCGGTGAAGTAGACGGCGTCCTCTTCTCTGACGCGGCGATCCATCTCCGCCTGGACGGCCTCACCGGCGATGGCCTGGTAGTCGGGGCCCAGCAGGTCCTCCAGGGTGACGGGCTCCCCGGTGGTCAGGTCCAGGTTATAGGCGAAGATCTGGGTATAGGCGGTGGCCTGCACCTCGGTCTGGTAGATCAAAAAGGAGAGGTAGCGCTGGTTGGAGCAGCGCAGCTCATAGTCAATGGTGACAATGACGGGAAGGAACTCCTCTTCCTGTCCGCCGGTGACGGTGAAGGCGGTATACTGCTCCTCGGCCCGGAGCTCGGCCTCTTCCACCAGAAGGTCGATCTGCTGGTCGATCTCGACGGTGATGGCCTCCTCCAGCTGGGGGCGGCCGGTGACGGTGAGGGCGGGGCGGCGCACGTCAATAAGGCGTGTGCGGTTGTGGGCGTGGTACTCCTCCACCGTCACCAGCCGGGCCAGATGTCCCAGGACCGGCACCTGCTCCAGTGCGCTGGCCAGGGCGGGGCTGCTGTTTACCAGCAGGCAGAAGCAGGCGCACCCGGCCAGTCCGGCGGTACAGGCCCGGCGCACCCGCCTGCGGGCCCGGCGGCGGCGGTCCCCCTCCCGGATGGCGGCGGCCACCGTGAAGGAGAGAGCCGGGGGAACCTCCACCGACTGATAGGACAATTTCTCCTGCTCAAAGTGATCCTTCATAGAAATCCTCCCCTGTCCATGCCCGGAGCCGCTTCAGGCCCTTGTAAAGGCGGGACTTGACTGTGTTCAGGTTGGCGCCGGTAATTTTGGCGATCTCCTCCAGCTTGAGATCCTCAAAAAAACGCAGGCGGATGACGGTGCGCTCCTTCTCCCCCAGCCGCTCGATGGCGTTGTGCAGGTCAATTCTGGCGCTATAGTCCGGCTCGGGCGCGGCGGAGAGCCCCGGCCCGTCCTGATCCAGTGGGACCAGCCGCCGGCTGTGGCGGAAGTAGTTGACGCTCTCGTTGACGAGAATGCGGTAAAACCAGGTTTTGAGGTAGGCGGGCTGGCGCAGTCCGTCCACCTTGCCCAAGGCCTTGGCGATGCTCTCCTGCACCACGTCCATGGCGGCGTCCGGGTCCTTGACATAGCTGTAGGCCAGGCGGTAGAAGCCGTCCTGGCCGGCCAGAATATGATCGATCAAAAGCTGGCGCTTGTCAGTGGGAGCTGTCAACCTGGTTCCATTCCTTTCCTGGTTATGATGGGGCGGCGGGAGACACGGTATGAACGGCCAGATAGTCCAGCCACCTCTGGTAATGCCGCTGGTAGAGGTGGACCCCATCGCTGCTCTCCTCCTGGGGGAGGCAGCCGTCCTCATCCACAAAGGCGGACCACACGTCCACCAGATAGACCTGCTTCTCTGCGGCCAGGCCGCGGATCTCCTGGTTAAAGGCCAGAATGCGTTCGTTGGTGAACTCCCCCTGGGCGGATTTGGCGGCGGTGACGGGGATAATGGTCTGGAGGTAGATCTGGGCCTGGGGCTGGACGGCGAGGATGAGGTCCAAAAGCTCGCCGTAGCGCTGGCGGTAGTCTGGCGGGGTCATCCAGCTCAGCTCATTCACGCCCAGCATGAGGTAGATTTTCCCATAGGAGACGCTCTGGAGGCAGTCCAGGGCGGTGACAGTGCCGCCGTCCTGGGGGACAAACCGCTTGGTACGCACCGTCTGGACGTTGAGTCCCCGGTAGGCCAGCCGGCCGGCGGGGGAGAGATCGGTGTAGAGCAGCAGCCCCTCGGTACGGGAGTCGCCGAGAAAAGCGGCGTCGTCAAACCAGTCCACATCCACGGGCTGTGTCTGGGGGACGGGGGCGGCGTAGTCGTAAGGGGCGGCAGAGGCGCTCGCCAGGGGGAGCGGCGCAGGCTCCCCAGGCCCAGCGGGCGCCGCGGAGGGGGCGGGTCCGGCAGACAGTCCGGCGGGGGGCGGCAGAGGCGCGGC
>NZ_QWEK01000010.1 GCF_009935845.1 Pseudoflavonifractor sp. 524-17
GCGGTATACCTTGCTGGCCGCGCTTTACACCTGCCGCAATGAGATGCTGGGGCTTTCCGCCGCCCAGCCGCAGATTGCGGCTTACGCTGAAGCTGCCGCAGGAGCAGAGGACGCCTTGGACCAGTACGGCGACAGCGACTTTCTCCGCGCCGTGGCGGGGAGACCGCCCTCTAAAGCGTGGATGGTCATGGATGAGCTCATGGATACTCTCCGGGTGGTGAATCCAAGAGCCTATGACGGCGTCATGAGAAAGCTGCGTAAGATTTGAAAAGAGGGGGCGTAAGCTCCCTCTTTTCATCTCCAAATATATTTTCCTGTGTCGAGTGAGAAAACAGCGTTTACACACGGCTGGCAGATATCAGCAACCAACTGATCGTTAGTGGGCTCTCCTGCGAAGCAGAATATGACCTGGCCAGCCGAGACAGGACGTATATTTTTCCTGAGAACAAAGAACTGCATGGCCGGATAAAAGAAAAAGAGGAAAAGTAACGGTTACTTACACGTTACTAACAAATCGGTTAAGACCATAAAAAAGAAAACTCCTAGAGCCGTTGCGGCTCTAGGAGTTCCTATGGTGGAGACTACTGGACTCGAACCAGTGACCTCCTGCGTGTGAAGCAAAAATAGAAAGAACTTGTATTGAATCATACCCATATATACCAGCATTTTCAACGGTTTTATGAAACTAAAATCAAGCATATAACGGTATGTATTGATTTGGTTACTAACAAATTACAAACAAATCAGTCTCTCTCCACAGCCCTTACAAGTTCATCTACGTCCGTATGTACGTAGATGTTTGCCGTTGTGCTGTAGTCCGCGTGTCCCAAAATCTTTTGGAGGATTTCTGGCGGCATCCCCACCTTTCGCGCCCGGCTGGCGTATGTGTGCCGGGTGGCGTGAGGGGTCTTCCGCTCTATGCCCAGCTTATCCAGCAGGGGGTAGTAGTCCCGTTTGCGGAAATTGTTCGGCACACACTGGCCTGTGTATCCTGATAACAGCAGCGGCCCGTCTGCTTGGGCGGCGAAGTAGGCAAAATATCCACGCCCCTCCGGGCGAATCGGGATCACTCGGTTTCTTCCTGCTTCTGTCTTTTCCCCACCAACAACATAGGTTTCGTGGTAGTCCTTTAGTGGAAGAAAAAACAGCTCCCCAATGCGCATCCCGGTGTAGATCAGCATGAGGATGATCTTTGCTGTTTCACTGCCGTCGGCCTCCAGCTTTTCAATGTCGGTATCGGAGAAGATTTCTT
Source organism: Pseudoflavonifractor sp. 524-17 (assembly GCF_009935845.1). GTDB lineage: Bacteria > Bacillota > Clostridia > Oscillospirales > Oscillospiraceae > Pseudoflavonifractor_A. The sequence continues at coordinate 1,253 of NZ_QWEK01000010.1, forward strand.
TTTCCTTTTTAATATTCTCAGGCAAACGGACAAATTTAGCAAAATTGGTGGCCAGCAGTTCTTCCCGCACAGCCCAGCAGGACATTTGCGTGATAAGCTGCTTGTGCTTGGAAAGGGTGGAGTGAGACTGCTTCATGTAAGGGTCAAGGACTGCTTGGAAGTCCGCTGTCCGCAGGTCCCGGAACTTCTTTTTGTGAAGCGGCTCAAATACATCATAGGCCCGATTGTAAGATGCAATACCATTCGGCCCAATTTCTTTATAATGTTCTGTTTTCCATGCCTCGAACACATCCGTAAAGGTCATATTATACCGCTCATCCAGAGAACGGCCCGTAAGGCGATTTAAGGCCTCCAGGGCGGCGGTTTTGGTCTCGTAGCATCCGATAATAGTCCTGTTCTTGGCCGCCGCCCACGGGCGTCTCCTGCGGCCCTGGAGCTTATATACGGTTCCTGCCCCGTTTGCTCTCTTTAGAGCCTTGCGTGGCTCTCGGTCTTGACGTATACCACAGTAGGGGCAGAATTTCCCATCGCCTGGGATATCAGCTCTACACTTCCGGCATTGCACATAACCGCCTCCTATAGTTCCGCCCCGGTATGGATACCGGGGCGGTGGTTATCTTTTGGCTAAGACCCAACTGTGGCCGCAGTTTTGGCACAGGCAAACTTTTTGCATGACTGTTTTTGTTTTTGCCTCTCCTTTTGATTTCTTCCACACTAGGTTAGACATTCCGAACGTACACATTGCCGTGAGGGCTCGCGCGGTGTTGTTTGCGTGGCCTCCCAGCCCAACACCAGTCTTTTTGGTTTTACTTCCGATTTCTTCCATTGATATAGTGACGTTTTCTCCGCCACACTCTGGACAAATCATAATTTTTCCTCCCTTCTATATTTACCGCTATCCAGCGGGTGGACCACAAAAAATTTTGACTTTCCTTAATTTTGACAAATCACGCGCCCGTATAACTATATAATTTCGTCGAGCGCTATATATAGCGCTCATGCTGTAGGGCCCTACAGCATGATATTCTTTGTATTCGGGGGATGAATTCAATGGATGTGAGGGAAAAGCTGCTGAAACAAGCAGAACACATGGAAGAACAGGAACGTGAGGAATACATAGACTTTCTGCACCGGCTATTTGAACGTGTGGATAGCTTCGGAAAGCCAACAAACATACTAGAAAAATACGAACGTCTTACAGGTGAAAATAAGGTTAAGGCTGATCGTTATCTTGACGTTCTAGTAGAAAGTCAAGATAACTGTCAAGGAGGGCCGCGTTTTCAGTCGTGAGACGCTTTATTTTTCTATCCCTCTCCGGCTCCCCGCTTTGCGGGGGGCTTTCCTTTTGCCCTGCCGGGGCCGGGTCATCGGTGTTGCCGAGGAGGTAGTCGGTGGAGGTCGAAAGTTCCTGAGCAAGAATGAATATCTCTGTATTGCTCAAAGACGCCTTTCCCTTTCGGACCTCTGTCAGTTTTCCACGATAAGCCCCAATTGCATTATTAAGATGGGTTAATGATACGCCACGCTTTTCTCTCAAAAATTCAATCCTGTCTGATGTGGTCATGCAGAATCACCTCTTGATTTCTGCGGAAGTGCAGAATATAATATACCTATACCAACAAAGGAGGAAAAATTATGATGCCTGATGAATACATGGAATACAGAGAGTACAGCAAAAAGCACGATGGCATGACCATTGTAGACAGTCAAGGGAACGAACTGTATAATCCGCTGTACGATGTGGACGAAAGTTCTTTAAGCAAAGTAGACCGTCTCGGTCTTGCATACTGCCGATTTAATAATTACCATTGGGACGAGATTGTTTGTCCAAAACCGGAAGGGTTTGACGATTTGCCAAATCACGATAGATACGGCCTTGAAAGAATTTCCCATCCGTTTATTATGTCTGTTCTGTCAAAGCTGTTTCCGAAAAAATACGCAAAAAAAGTTACAAAGTATGATCTCGTTATGCCTATTATGCGCGGTATTGAATCAGAAATCGGAGAGCCCAATACATCCCGCTGTCATTGGGTCTATGGCATGAAAAAGACAGAGGAAGAATGGAGAGAGTGGTACTACACAGAGCGTTTTAAGGGATTAGATTGCTGATTCTGTCAAGCCATTTATCTACGCCCTCTTTTTGGGCCTGTTCTACAACCGCCCGTCCCTCTGGGCGTATGTGATAAGTCACCTTAACAGTTCCATTAAGAAAGCCGCCCTCACCATCGGGAATGCCGCCGGAAGCATGGGACGATATTAAGTTCTCTTTTCTTAAGAGATTTATTGTTTCGTTGGGGCGTTCCCCAGCCAGCGCATCGACTTCCGATTCACTCAAGTCATGTTTGTAAAGCGACTCCAATAAATTGAATGATATTTTGTCGATCAGCATATTTATTTCTCCCTTTCTGACCCCGCCAATGGCGGGGTTGTTTATTTTTAACAGCAGAAATAGTGTTTATTTAGTTAATACGACAATATTCTGTGAAAGTGCAGAATTAGACTTGACTTCTGCAAAAACACAGAATATAATAATCTCATGCTTGACTTGAGGGCAACAAAAACCCAGGCCCCCAATTTTGCGGGCTTTTGAAAAAATATTAGGTTTGTTGGCACTTCCTATATTAAATGGTTTCTGTTGCAATGTCAAGCTCAACTTATTATTTCTGGAGGTGAAACATGGGACTGAAAGAGGCTCGAAAGCGGGCCGGACTTACGGCGGCAGAGGCTGGGCGGGCCGTTGGGGTTTCCGCCCAAAACGTCTACAACTGGGAGGCCGGGTCTTATCTGCCGGAGGCGGCACGGCTAAAGCAGCTGGCGAAGCTGTATGGCTGTACGGTGGACGAGTTGCTTTCCGACCTGGATAGCGATTCAGTATAAGGAGGTGGTAATTTGTTGGAAAAAATCAAGGCGCTGTGCAAGGAGCGCGGCGTTTCCCTTCAAGAGGTCGGGAGATCGTGCGGTTTCGGCGAAAAGAGCATCTACGCTTGGGGGGAAAAGCCCCCAGCAGCCATTGAACGTGTCAAGCGTGTGGCGGACTATTTTGGCGTTACCGTGGACGAGCTGCTGGCCGATACCAGCACGTGAAAACAATAAAAGGAGGAAAAGCAATGGACACCATTGAGACAATGACCGCGGCGGAGGCGACAGAATGGCTCCGTGCGCGTGGCATGAGGATTTCGTCGCAGATGCTGGTACGCGGCATTCGGGCGCACGAGTTCCCGTTCGGGAATGTGATTCCGCCGGAGAAGGACGGGGAAGCACCGCGTACGTTTGTGTATAAGGTCCTGCTGGAGGAGTGGGCGGCGGAACGCATTAGGCGGAAAGAATGAAAAATCCCCACTCCTGCTGACACAGGGACGGGGAAGGCATCAAGCGGAAAGGAGGAGACGCTTTGACGAAAGCAGATATTTTTCACGCCACGAAAGAGGTTTTCGAGAGTAAAGACGCACATGAAGTTGCAAAAATGATCCAATCTGAGCAATGGGTGATTGTAAACGCAGCGTTTCAGGGACCGGATATTTGCTGGTGCCTGGTGAGGATACTATAGGCTTCCCTCCAAATATCCGGGATCGTATTTAAAAGGGACAGGCTTTGGATAGACTGGCTCACCTTCGGCCCACGCAAGAACATAATGCGGAGTTTGATGGTTGCTGCCTGGTGTCTGAGTATCATAGGCGGAGTGATAGATATGGATGAGCGTCCACCCATGGGATAAGTAGTTGTTCGCCTCTTTCCAGTCTGTAAGTTCTTGAATGACACGAACTTCTGAATAGTCCATTGGTTGCTCCTTTCACAATGAGGTCAGTTTTACTGGCAAGGAGGGTCTGCCCATGCGAGAAAACCTGAAAGCCGCCCGCAAGGCGGCGAAGCTGACGCAGCAGGAAATGGCGGACAAGCTGGGGGTACATGAACGCTATTACAAGGCGATAGAGAGCGGCGAACGCCTGGGGGCCATTTGGATGTGGGACAAGCTGGAAGATTTGCTCGGCATCAATCAGCGTGTTTTGCGAGAAATTCATCCCGGCAAAGAAGATAGTCAGTAGACACGTCCAGATAGTCAGCAATCTTAATTAGGGTTGAAAAGTATGGCTCCCTATCTCCGCTTTCATAGGCCCTATACGACCGAAGACCTATCCCGAGTATTTCAGCCATTCCCTGGGCCGTTTTGCCGTGTTCTTTGCGGGCCTGGTTGAGCCGCTCCCCGAATGTCATAGCAAACCCCCTCCTTTTAGTGTTCATATTGTACACCATAAAAATAGTTCTTGACAGTGCGCTAATAGAGCACTATAATAAAGGCGAGAATAGTGCTCGAATAGAGCACTATAAAGGAGGAACCAACATGGCAATGACGGCAACCCAGCAGATCACCATCAGCTCCAAGGAGCGGGTCTGCATCAACTGTACGCAGTACCGCCAGTGCTGGCGGGAGGACCCCGTACCGGGGGAGGTCTACAAGACCATGACCCCGCTCAGCTTTGGTTACTGCATCCTGCATGAGCGCCAGCGCGGGGTCCTGTACCGGCCCTGCAGGGACTACGAAGTAAAAGAAAACTCCCGGCATCTGGAAAGGCAGACGCCGGAGAGAAAAGAGGTGAGAGACGATGGCGAAACCGAATCGAATGGTCAGCGTACATCGCTGTTTCTTTGAAAACCATGCAGCAGAGGTCAAGAACGTGATCGGCCTGATGACAAAAAGAGACAGCCTGAGCAATGATGACCTTCAGGCTGTCAGGGTATTGACGGACCTCTACGAGGACCTGATTATTCACGGCAAAGGAATTGGTGCGCTGAATCAGGCAGATTGTAGAAGTAATGGTTCTTTAGAATCCCAATGAAAATGATGCCTTCTTCGCCGGTGAACTTCTCAAAGTGGTCGTAAAAGAGATGTTCTTCTTTTGTCAAAGGATTCCCGTCAAATCCATCTGGGTACCTAAAGAACCACAAGCTATTGGTGGCCTGTACATATGAATCTGCGAACTTGGACAACTCCTCGTTAATGTCCTGTGCGGTGCACTTCATTGTGGATAGGTCGCAATACAAAACAAATTGGAGCACTTGCCTTCCCTCCTCTCTCCGAATACTCGGCTTGGCAGAGCCTGTACTTGGATTATAGCAGGAGGACAACCACAAAACAACAAAAAGCGCCCTTGCCGGTAAGTGCATACCAGCAAGGGCAGAGGGGAGTGACATAATGCCACGCTCAAAAAAGACAGACGCCCAGCGGCGGGCGGAGCGATTCAACGAGCACTATCGCGTTGGAAAGGCCCGTCTGCAATTACATGAGCCGGAAATTGCCGCCACGCTGGGCATGGGAGAATCTACGCTCCGGAAGTACAAACGAAGACCAGATATGTTCTCTCTTGGGCAGCTCGTACGGCTGGGCCGGGTGTTCGATTGACCTGATGAGGTCTTCCTGGACATCATTAGAGCGCAAAAATAGCCCCATCCCTGCTAACACAGGGACGGGGAAGCAGGACCCAACCAGCCAAAATCAGCCCCACTGTCTTGATTATACCTCAGACAGTGGGCAGAAGCAAGGAGGAGAAATGGACCACTTTATAATTGACCCGGAATTCCGGGACAAGATACCAGCTCCGTCTGCGGAGGAATTTTCCAAATTGGAGGAGAACATCCTTTCTGATGGAGAAGTCCGAGAGCCGATTGTTGTCTGGAACGAAACGATTGTTGACGGACACCACCGTTGGAAGATCATCCAAGCTCACCCAGAAATTAAGTACAAGGTAAAGCAGATGGATTTCCCTGACAAATGGGCGGCGATTGCCTGGATGTGTAGGAACCAGTTGGGGCGGAGGAATCTTACCGATAGGCAAAAAGCATATCTGATTGGAAAGCAATATGAAGCGGAACGAATGACCGAAGGTGCCCCCGCAGGGAACCAAAATGCAAAAAAACAACTTGACCAAAATGGTCAAGTTGATTCGCTACCCACTCGTAAACGCATTGCAATTGAAACTGGAACCAGCGAAGGACATGTACAACGCTCAACCGAATTTTCTAGTGGTCTCGACGCAGCCGAAGTTGCTTCCCCTGGCATCCGGGAATCCGTCCTTTCCGGCGAAGTGAAGGCCCCCAAGAACTTGATTTCCGAAATCCGCAATATCCCGGAAGAGCGCCGCGCGGAGGTAGTAGAGGCAATCAAGCATGGGGACACCGACACAGCGAAAGCGATTATTCACTGCGCGTCTCCAGCGTATGAGGAACAGGATGAGGTGCAGGAGGAAGACCGCCCCGCTTATAACATCGAGGATTTTCGGGGTGACCTCACCGCGGCGGTAAAAACGTTTGAGTTTGCGCTCCGACAGCACATGGTCCTGGCCCATATGGATATCCTCAAGACCGAGGATGGACGGGAAACGGCAGAGGCTGTCCTAAAGAAAGCGCAGGAGATCATCAAGCGCTATTTCCTGCATATTGAAAGTATCAAACGGGGAGGAAGCAGACGTGGCACCTAAGATTGATTATGTCCTTTTGGATATTAACACAAAGGACATCTACATCGACGAGCTGGGCCAGCGGGACGTTAACCGCCGCCGCGCACAATTTAATACCATCATGAGGACCTTTGACGAAAACCTTGTGCAGCCTGTTTCGGTTGCGTTTATCGACGGGAAATATTACTGCTTCGATGGGCAGATGACGATGAAGGTCTTGAAGGCTAGGAACGGGGGCCGGGACCTGTGTGTAAAATGCAGGGTCTATAACGGCATGACAAAGCTGGACGCCGCAAAAATGTTTATCCGGCAGCGCGGTACGACCAGCCGGATAAATCTGGCGGACCAGATCAGGGTCAACGGCAATTACGGAGACCAAGCATCTATTGATTTTCAACGGCTCACAGAGGAAAACGGATTGGAAATCTCATGGACGGGAAGCAAGGCAAAAAACTCCGTTGTCGCAGTCAGTACATTATGGTCAGAGTTCAACGCGTTCGCGGATAATGAGATGTATTCCTCTTATATTCGTGTCATCAAGCAGGCCTGGGATGGTGACCCATCCGGAAGCCAAGCGGCGATTTTAAAGGGCCTTGGGCTGTTCATGCGGACCTATAAGGGCAAGGCCAAAGAGGATATCCTTATTGCGAAGCTGAACAAGAAGCGGCCAAACGACATCGTGCGGGACGCCCAGGCAGACCGGACAAGCGGCCCCAGGAAGTACGCCGTCCAAATTTTACAGGCCTACAATTTTTCCGCCCGAGAAAAGGACAGACTCCCAAATCTCCTGTAAGCAAAAAGAATGCCCCGTCGGATGTAGGGCATCCAACGGGGCGCGAGGGCCTTTGACCTGCCCCTGATGCGCTCCCTGCTGGAGGAGGCGGTGGAACGCCTTGAACTCAAACGAAATACAAAGGAGGAATTCCAATGCAGCGGAGTAAGTACCAAGGAAGAGTGACGGCGATTACGGGGGCGCTTCTGGCGGGGCTGTGCCTTTTGCCGGCGCCGGGCGGACGGGCGCAAGCGCCCGGGGCCCAAGCCCTCACGGCGGCGGGGCTCCAGGCGGCGGCGCCGGAGCTGGAATTGGTCCGGCATCGCTATTTGTCCGCAAACCATGTTGCGCCCATGGCGGCCGCGCCTGGGGAATCGGCGTACCGCCCAGATGTCCCCCTGAGTCCGGAGCTGCAAGGGGCGCTCTATGACGCCTGCGATACATACGGCATCCCCTACGCGGTAGCCCTGGGCCTCATTGAGGTGGAGAGCAATTTTGACCCAATGGCAGTGAACTCAACGTCCGGCTGCTATGGCCTGACCCAAATCTCTCCGGTATATTTCCCCAGCGGATTGAGCCCCGCGGAGAACATCCGCGCCGGGATGGCCTACTTAGGGGAGCAGCTGGAGCGGTATGGTGGGGACCTTCCCGCCGCCCTGCAAAGCTATCACGACGGACACGACACAGGAAAACGCTGGTACGCCAACGCCGTGCTGGAGGCGGCGCGAAAATATGGTAAATAAAATTGGGTAAAACAGGAAAAGTATGCGAATATGTGTTAAGCCTGTCCTACGGAAAGGATAGCCTGGCCTGCCTGGGTGCCATAGAGGAATTGGGCTGGCCGCTGGACCGCATTGTACATTCTGAGGTGTGGGCTACAGATACCATACCAGCAGACCTACCGCCAATGGTTGAGTTTAAGGCAAAGGCGGACTCCATTATCAAGGATTGGTGTGGGATCGAGGTGGAGCGCATTCGAGGCCATTTGACCTATGAGCAAGCATTTTATAGGATTCTTGGCGGAGATAAGCGCTCTGGAGAAATATATGGGTGGCCGTTTCCGAAAGGGCCGTATTGCAACAGTGATGTAAAAATGCCACCACTTGACAAAGTTGAGCGTAGCGGAATTGTTTATGTTGGTATTGCCGCAGACGAACCGAACCGCTTTCACAATCTATCAGATACCAAAAAAAGCCCACTTGTTGAGGCCGGATGGACAGAATCGATGTGTCAAGAATGGTGCAAGGAGAACGGCTTGTTGTCTCCAATTTATACCACAGTTACTCGTGGCGGTTGCTGGTTTTGCCACAATCAAAGTGTTAATCAGCTACGGCTTCTACGCCGGAATTATCCGGAATACTGGACGCTGATGCTCAAGTGGGACAGCGATAGTCCTGTATCATTTCACTCAGATGGACATACGGTTCACGATTTTGAGCGGCGATTTCAAGCGGAAGATGATGGATTTCTATCAGCGGATGATAAAAATTTTCGGTGGTCTATGCTAGATGAATCATTGAATTACAGACTTTTTTAGAGGAGGAATCAGGATGCGAGTGAACACCTGGGTAAAACTGACCCACTTTGCGGCGGAGCTGCTATGCGGGGAGCAGGTGAAGCTGTGCAGCGCGGGGGAGACCCTGCTGGCGGCGTACCTGGACGGGCGGATGGTGCGCCTGTGCCTGGATGCCGCGGGCGTCCCCGTTGTGTCTTCAGCGGAATAAAGATAGCCGCCTATCCGGCGAGCAAAACCGGACAGGCGGCGGGAAAGGGCGTATCACAATGAAATACATAGCTAGAATACCACAGCTTCAGCTGAATTGCAAGTGGTCCGGCGTGATGTTCAGCTCTTGGGGGGACGTGCAGCAGGATGAGCCGCGTGGATACTGCGCCGTCTGTCAGGCGGAGCTCTACCAATACGACGAGGGGGATCTATGCCCAGAGTGCGGGGCAGAACAAGGAGGGGATGACGCCTCTTGTGAGACCCGGATGTTCAGCCAGGATAGGGAACCCGCTGCTGCTGCGGATTTGAGCAACATCCCTGTAAGGCATCTGTAAAAAAGTAGTTGTCCCTATTTGGGACAGAAAGGATTGACTGCTATGATTGTTCAGCCTGCGTCTATGGATTTTTCCAATCAGAGGTTTTCCTCCATTATCTACGGTTCCCCAGGCGTTGGAAAGACCACCCTTGCCCTGTCTGCCCCAAACCCGATTCTCATTGATTTTGATCGAGGCGTGTCCCGGGTCAGGGCCAATCACAGGACGCCCACCATTATGTGTGATACCTACGAGGAGGTTTTGGCTGATATCCGCTCTAAGGAAATGGCGGAGTATGAGACCATTGTCATTGACACCGGCGGCAGCTTTGTGACCTTTCTGAAGGACTGGGCATTTCGCACGCAGCCCGGATGCAAAACCAAGGGAGGCGACTTCAACTCCCTGAAGGGCTTCGGCTTTGTAAAGAACGAGTTTAACCGATTTACAGAGGAGCTTAAAACCATCCAAAACAAGAATGTTATCTATGTGTTCCACTCCCAGGAGCAGAGCGACAAGGATGGGAGCGCTACCCAACGCCTGCTCTGCGAAGGTTCCGTACGGAACACGGTGTGGAACCCCTGCGACTTTGGTGGATACGTGCAGATTATCAACGGCAGGCGATATATCTGTTTCTCTCCAGAGCAGGAGTACTTCGCCAAGGGCTGCCACGGCGTCACCGGTAAGCGTGAGATTCCAGAGCTTGGTGAGGATGACGTTAATTGCTTTATGACCCGACTGTTTGAAGAGGCAAGGACTAATATCACAGCGGAAAATGAGCAATTCGCCCCTCAGCGTGAGAAATATGAGGCGGCAATGGAGCGGGGCAGGGCCCTGATTGGGGCAGTGGTTGACGTGGATACCGCAAATAAGACCCTTCCGGATTTTCAGGCGATTGATCATGGCCTGACCTCCAGGAAGGAGCTGACTATACTGTGGAATGCTAACGCCAAAAAGCTGGGGCTTTTCTATGACCGGGTGCTTGGGAAGTACACACCGGCCCCAGAGCCGAAGGAGGTGGTCTGATGGCTTTTCTCATTACCCAGTCGCTGGTTTCCGCATGGGCCTATCTGTTTGACTGTGCGGAGGGGCAGGAGGACGTGGCCAGGGCGGAATTTGAGCGGACGCTCCACAGAGAAACGGGGGAGCGGACTGAGGCGATGCAGGCTGGAATTGACTTTGAAAATGCCGTTTACGCGGACGCCGCGGGCTTGCCCTACAGCGCCCCCATGTGGGAGAACGGGATAAAGAAGGTGTCTGACTTTATTCAGGGCGCTCAGGTGCAGGTAAAGCTTTCCCGGCCCATTGAGGTGGACGGCGAGGAATATCTGGTCTACGGAGTCCTGGACGCCCTGCGGGCCGGAATCATCTACGATGTGAAGTTTACTTCCGCAAAGGGGGGGCTGGGAGGCCGTGACTTTTATGGGAAATACCTCGACAGCCCCCAACACCCTTTCTACTTCTATCTGGTCCCGGAGGCCCGAGCGTTTTGCTACCTGCTCTCTGACGGGGAAGACGTCTATGTGGAGCCCTATTTCCCAAATGAGTGCCGGAGCGCTGAGTCCATCATTCGAACGTTTATCCATTCAATTGCTGAAATGGGCTATCTGAACCTTTATAGGGAGAAGTGGGTGGCGAAGTGAAATCACCTGTTGATACTGCGAAGGGCCGGATTGTGGGGTACGACGAAAAGCGTGGCGAGCTTTTGATTCGAGCCACCTATGACGATATTCACAATTTGTGCAAGCGGAAGTATAGGGAATGTCTGGTGCAGCTGGTAGATAGCCGCCCCCTGTCAGATAAGCAGCGAAGAACCTGTTACGCGCTGATCCGGGAGATATCCAACTATACCGGAATGGGGGCGGACCCGACAAAAGAGTGGATGAAATTGAAATTTATCTTGGATGACCTAAACGAGACTGCTGATAAGATTTTCAGCCTGAGCAACGCCCCTATGTCTCTGGTGTGCGCCTTTCAACGATTTTTGGTGCGCTTCATCCTGGATTGGGATATCCCCTGTTCTTTTCCACTGCTGAACTTCGTGGACGATGTGCAGGATTATATCTACGCCTGTCTAATATCCAAAAAGTGTTGCATAACCGGACAACCCGCCCAGCTCCACCATGTGGACCGGGTTGGCATGGGCCGGGACCGCAGCGACATCCTCCACGAAGGGCTGGAGGCGCTGCCGCTCTCTCCAGAGCTGCATCAGGAGGCCCACACCATGTCGGACCGGGAGTTTTTCGACAAGTACCATCTCCCCGGCGGGATCGTCTTGGATAAGACCCTGTGCCGCATCTGGCACTTGGGAAAGCAACGCCGGGGCCAATAGCAGGTATGTGTTCCTGCATCAACACAAAAAGGAGAGTAAACATGGTGACTAAAAATTTCCCCCGCGACTATTTGCGCCGGGAGTTGGATTTACCTTTTGCATCTGTTGAGAACCACATTGTAGACCAGAGCCGCTGGTCCATCCATCACGAAATTGTTTTCCGGGACAAGGACGGAAAATTCTACCAGACCTGTTACAGTGTTGGCGCAACGGAGTGCCAGGACGAGGGCCCTTGGGATGACGAGCCTGTTGTGCAGTGCGTTCAGGTCGAGCAACAGAAGGTGCTTGTGCTGAGGTGGGTTCCTGTAGAGGGAGACGAGAAGGAGACCCCTGATGGACTGGACACCCCTTGACATCAATACCCCCGCCGAGCGGGACGCGGTGTGCCTGGCGCTTTACCACGCTGGGTACACCGTCCGCCAGCGGCGGCGGAAGGACGGGAATAAGACCGTAATTTACATCGAATACAGGAGGGAGACATAGTGCTCAATCACATTACCATCATGGGCCAAATTGGGTGTTGTCGCTTGTGAGAACCTGGAGCCATGAGGAAGTAAAAGTTCTAACAGAAAACTATAATTCTGTTTCAAATTCAGAACTTTTACGTTTGATACCGACCAAAAGCGCACAAGCCATATATAAAAAGGCTTATAAGATGGGCTTTAGAAAGAAAAAAGAGATCGAGTTTCGTAATAGGTCAGAAGCAAGGAGGAGAGAAAATTCCTTGAACTGGAACGGTGGCCGTAGGCACACAGCAAAAGGCTACGTACAAATACTTATGCCAGAGCACCCAAGGGCTGATTCTTCTGGATATGTTATGGAGCACATTGTTGTATGGGAGAACGCAACCAGGATTCCTGTTCCCAATAATTGCTGTGTTCACCACCTAAACGGAGATAAAAGCGACAATCGAATTGAAAATTTGTGCTTAATGGATTCTATAGCACACACAAAATTTCACCACATCGGGAGTAAGCGAAGCGAAAAAACAAAGTTAGTCCTTTCTAAAAAAGCAAAAGAGAGATTTGCAGACAAGAGAAATCATCCATTTTATAAAGATATAGATGTAGCAGAGCTTGTGAAGAGACGGGGGTGCGGTGAGAAAGTTTCTGACATATGCGCCGAATACGGAATATCAAAAAGCACGTTTTATTGCAAATTGAAGGAGGCTTTTACACAAAATGCTCAATAAAATTTTCGTTCAAGGCAGGTTAACAGCTGATCCAACTTTGCGCAGCACCCAGTCCGGCACCTCCGTTGCCAACTTCGCCCTGGCGGTGGACCGGGATTTTAAGGACAAGCAGACCGGCGAAAGGGCCGTGGATTTTATCGACGTTGTGGCCTGGCGGCAGAAGGCGGAGTTCGTGGCAAAGTACTTCTCCAAGGGCAGCATGGCGGTGGTGGATGGCAGGCTTGAGATCCAGGTCTGGACGGACAAGGAGGGCAACAAGCGCCGCTCCGCCCAGGTTGTGGCGGAAAATATCTACTTTGGCGGCGCAAGGCGGGAGAGCGACGGGGGCAACGCCCCAGAGTCATCCCTGCCTCCCTACGAGCCCACAATGGATGGAGACGCCTACGGGGACCTGCCGGACGACGACGGCGATCTGCCCTTCTGATTTAAGGAGTGCGATTATGGATGGATTGAATATAGCTTGTTTTCCGTGGCTACCGAAAGAATAGGGATATGTTTGTATGACGTACATTGACTATCTGAACGACTTCAACCAATGGCTCGAAAGCAACCCTCTGCCGGGAAATGCTCAGTTACTGTACTTCAGGTTATTGAACGTCTTTAACCGGGCTGGATGGCCGGAGCAGGTGCAAGTAGATACCCTGCGATTGATGCTTATGATGGATTGTCGGAAAGACGCCGCTTATCGCGCGCGGGACAGGCTGCGGGATGCCGGGTTTATCCAATACCGGAAAGGGAAAAAAGGTTCGCCCACGGCTTATTTTCTGTCCGATAAAGCGACAGTATCCGCGACAGAAAACGCGACAGTATCCGCGACAGAAAACGCGACCCATATAAAGACTAAGACTAAGACTAAGACTAAGACTAAGACTAAGACTAAGACTAAGAGAGTATCACCCCCTGTATCCCCCTCGCCGGGTGAGGTGTTTGGCGGAGCACTGTTGGAGGCGGTGGAGGAATGGCTTGCTTACAAGCGGGAAAAACGACAGGGGTATAAACCCACGGGGCTTCGGTCACTGCTGTCCCAAATCCGCAAGAAGGCGGACACCCACGGCGAGGAGGCCGTCTGCGCGCTTATCCGGGAGTGTATGGCGTCCAACTGGCAGGGGATTATCTGGGAGAGGCTGGAAAAGGGAGCAAAACGGGAAAAAGAAGCTGGGTTTGTCTACGACCCGGGAGACTTGGAGGGCAGCTTATGAGTGAGTTTGACACAATCATTAACAGCCTGACGCACAAATCGGAGAAAAGAGCGGCGGAAGGGGACTATCAGCGGGGCGGTCTGCTCCACTGCGGCGTATGCGGAATGCCAAAGCAGTGCCGAGTGGAGTACGGCGGGAAGATACTGACTGTGGGCTGTATGTGCCGGTGCGAGGAGGTGGCCTGGGAGCGGGAGAAACGGAAATCCGAGGAAGAGCAGCGGATGATCCGGATCAAAAAGCTGCGGGTGAACGGGATCCAAGACAAGGCGGTGCGGGAGTACACGTTTCACACGGCGGAGCCGTCAAAGAATATTTCCCGCTGCCGGAAATATGTGGAGCGCTGGCCGGAGATGCTGTCCAGCAACAGCGGCCTGTTGTTCTGGGGGAATGTGGGGACCGGAAAGACCTACGCCGCCGCCTGTATTGCCAACGCGCTTATTGACCGGGGGGTGCCGGTGCTGGTGACCAGCTTTCTCAAGATTCTCAATTCCGGCTGGGATAAAGCGGCGATCGCCGGCGAGATGAAGCATTTCCCGCTGCTGGTCATCGACGATCTGGGCGCGGAGCGGGAGAATGACTACGCCCTGGAGATTGTGCAGTACGTAGTGGACGAGCGGTACAAAACTGGGAAACCGCTGATTGTCACCACCAACCTGACCAAAAAGGAGCTGGAGAATCCAAAAGACATGCGGTTCGGGCGGATTTACGACCGAGTACTGGAGATGTGTGTGCCAGTATATTTCGACGGCCCGTCCCGCCGGAAAAAGGCGGCGGAGGAGAAAATGCGTCTGGCCCGGGAGGTGTTCGGGTGATTTACATAGGCATAGACCCCGGCAAGGACGGAGCGGTGGCATTCCTGTACGAAGAAGAGCCGCCGGTTATTATGACATTTGAGCACGAGGTATACGCAAAGGCGCTTTCCATAGTAACTGAGCAACTTTGCAAATGCTGCCTGGAGCGCGTATGGACGATGCCTGGAGAAGGCCACAAGAGCCAGGGGGCCCTGATGGAAAACTTCGGCTTCATCAAGGGCCTTTTGACCGCTTACTCTATCCCATATGAGCTTGTAACGCCTCAAAAGTGGAAAAAGGAGTTTCAGATCACCGGAGATAAAAACAGCTCCATCGCCGTATGCAAGCGTCTGTTCCCGGGCGTGAGTTTGAAGAGGACTGACCGCTGCAAAAAAGACCACGATGGAATGGCGGAGGCGCTGCTGATGGCGGAGTATGCGAGGAGGCGGCTGTGAAGGGGAATGTTCGGTGCGCTCTGTACAATGACAATTTCCAGAATTACAAGCGCTATGGAATTCCGAAAGCGCAACTTGTGATTGCGGACATCCCGTACAACATCGGTGTAAACGCTTATGGAAGTTCGCCGCTCTGGTGGAAGGGCGGAGACAGCAGGAATGGAGCAAGCGAAAAGGCCGGAAAAGCGTTTTTTCATACAGACTTTTCCTTCAATATCGCAGAATATTTCCATTTTTGCAATCGACTTCTCAAAAAAGAGCCGAAGGAACGAAATGAAGCCCCGTGCATGGTTGTTTTTTGCTCGTTTGAGCAGCTATCAACGGTTATCCAATACGGAGAGAAATATGGTTTTAAGCACCATATCCCCCTTGTTTTTGTTAAAAATTTTTCTCCACAGGTACTTAAAGCAAATATGAAGATTGTTGGGGCGACAGAATACGGGATGCTGCTGTACAGGGAGAAGCTTCCAAAATTCAGAAACAGCGGCCAGATGGTTTTTAACTGGTTTCCTTGGGAACGGGATGGCTCGAATATTCCTAAAATCCATCCAAACCAAAAGCCCGTCAGAGTGTTGAAGCGTCTGATTGAGGTTTTGACGGACCAAGGCGACGTGGTGATAGACCCGTGCGCTGGAAGCGGAACAACGCTGAGAGCGGCGTATGAGCTTGGGAGAAACGCATATGGGTTTGAGGTTTCAAAGCATTTTGCAAAAGAGGCAAATGCGAAAATGCTGACTGATTTGGAAATGCAGATTGCTGCGGATGAAAAACAGGAAACACTGTTCGATTTGATGGGAGGGCAACTATGACCATAGAAAAAGCGATTAAAACCTTAGAACGAAAAACGACTATTCCAGGAGATGGCTTTTCGTTTGTGCAAATTGAAGAGGCACTAGAAATGGCAATCTCCGCCCTCCGTGCCCAGCAGTCCCGTACACTGGAGAGTTGCGAGATGTGCAGCACCCAATGGACTCAAGCTGACTGGGCAGATGGTGGAGCGCATGATTTCCGCATCGATGGCGACACGCTCTACTATTTTGACGCACAGTTTGGATGGGAAGGTGTCAAAATTAACTACTGCCCATTCTGCGGGCGACCTCTCACCGAGGAAGCTTGGGCGGAGCTGGAACGAAGGATAACGCCATGAGAATCCTTGTTGCCTGTGAAGAATCTCAGGCGGTTACAAAAGAACTGCGCCGCCTTGGGCATGAGGCGTATTCCTGCGATATCGAGCCGTGTTCCGGCGGACATCCTGAGTGGCACTTACAGGTGGATGCGCTGGAACTGCTCAAAATGAAATGGGATATGATTCTCGCTTTTCCGCCCTGTACATACCTCTCCAACGCTGGGGCAAAACACCTTTTTCGAGGCGGACAACTGAATCAAGAGCGATACCAAAAAGGGCTTGAGGCAAAGGCGTTTTTCCTGCGGTTCCTTTCTGCGGACTGCCCAAAAATTGCCGTAGAAAATCCCGTTTCCAGCCGCATTTATGAAATGCCGCCGCATACGCAGGAAATCCAGCCGTGGCTGTTTGGACATCCCATGCAGAAAAAGACCCGCCTTTGGCTGAAAGGACTGCCGCCGCTGATGCCGACGGATATTGTGCAGTATAACTGCGGGTGCCATGAGGCGGGGACGTGGTTTATGAAAGGCGGGAAAGACCGCCAAAAGAACCGTGCAAAGACCTTCCCGGGCGTGGCCCGCGCTATGGCGCAGCAGTGGGCCGGGGAATGTACTGAAACGGAGGATTGGAGGAAACGATGGAACGGCTGACAATTAAAAGCATTTTTGGAGGATGGACAATACACGTTCCAAGGCAGGAGGCAATCGACCGCCTCGCCGCCTACGAGGACACCGGGCTGTCCCCTGAGACAGTGAGTGATCCACTGGAGAGATTTACTTACTTTTACCGTACAGTTGAAGGGCTTGATCTTGTTGATCCTGTACATTTCGGTGCATTTGTGGATCGGGTTAAACGCTGGCAACAGGCCGAGAAGGACGGGCGGCTGATGGTGCTTCCAGTAAAAGAAGGGGCGAAAATATACCGTGTTAGATTTAATTTCGATGGAAATTGTTATGAAATAATAGAAAAGGATTTTGATTTGGGTTTTTTCCGGCCTGGAGACTTTGGAAGGATTATATTTCGGACCCGCGAAGAAGCCGAGGCGGCGCTGAAAAAGAGGGAGGAGGAAGACAATGACAGTTAAAGAGTTGGCGGGAATATTGTCCGGTCGTGAATATGGCGGTGAAATTTACCCACTAGAGGAACGAAACGCCCAAGCTGCTGGCCTGGTTGTGGTGTACGGCTACTCCGATGATAATGTGGAATTTCGGGGTGCCATCGACGACGAGATCGGGGCTTATGAGGAAACCACCATTTATATCAACAAAAGCGGGATTCTTTATGCTCCAACCTCCGAGTGCGACATGGATGAATGCCCTTATCTCAACCAGGCGGTCAAGGAGGCCCGGTCCATCAGAGCCGTATGGCACGACGAGGGCAACCCCTGCTGGACGTTTGAGACGGATATTCCCCATGAGACATTCGACATCTGTGAGGATGGAGAGCTGTTCTGCGTTGGTATCGTGTTCGCTTTGGACGATATTCAGGCTAAAACGCCCAACAACGACCCTTTGACCCTGGACGAACTGCGGGAGATGGATGGTATGCCAGTGTTTGTTACAAAGAACGGGGAAAGCATAGGATACGCTTTGATATACTCACCTTGTAGCATTGTTTACATAACCTGTGCGACAGGAAGTAAGCGGGATTTTTCAGAAAGAGTACCAGGGCCACAAAATCGACCCAGACCATCTGAAAAAGGAACTGGGCGACTGCCTGTGGATGATTGCGGAGGCCTGTACCGCACTGGGGCTTGACTTGGAAAGCGTGATGCGGGCCAACATCAAAAAGCTCAAGGCCCGGTATCCGGACGGATTTGACACCGGCCGCAGCCTTCACCGGGAGGCTGGGGATGTTTAGAGAAAGTATGGTGATGGACTTGGAAGAGGAGGCGGAACGCCGTGGTTGACTGGACCAGACCGTTCAGCGTTGGGCCAATAGCTGTATGGGACGGCGGAAAGCTGCCGGGGGCCCGACGGCCCTGGAGCGGCGGAGATCCGGCAGATACAGAGGGGAAACACAAGGCAGGAATTATGTGCTACGACAGCCAGGAGCGGATTGACGGCTGCCTTGAGCGCTGCCCTCTGCCTGAGTGCAATCCACACAAAAAGGGATGCCTTCTACAAGTGAGGGAAATACCAAAGCCAACGAAAGTCAGCCGGGAAATCTACGCTCTGTGGAACAGCGGACTGGGCATAAAGGAGATCGCCGAAAAGACAGGGAAGACACAGGGCTGCATCTCAGGGCACTTGAGACGGTTTGGCCCTGTGGTAAAGGAAAGAGCCGCGGCACAGCGCCAGAAGGCGCTGGCGCAGGCGAGAGAGATGATCGGCCAGGGGTACAGGGCAGAAGAGATTGCCGCGCAGCTGGGTTTAGGGAAAAGAGTGGTCCTGCAATGCGAAAGAGAACTGAAAAACGGGAAAAGAGGTGAAAAAAATGAAACTCTTTGAGTTTATGGTTGGTGGATTTTACTTCGCGGTTGGAACGGTATGCGTGTGTGCCGCGGCGGTGATTGTTGTGTCCGCTGCCTGTGTAATCTATAAGATTATCAGAGACAGCACCCGGCGAGAGGACAGGGGGAACTGATGTGGCTGAAAGCGAATTCCCAAAGAGGCTGAGAAGACTGAGAGAAGAGCAGCGCAAGAGCCGTAAAATTGTTTCGGAGCTGTGCGGACTTCCATCAGATGCTGTACGGAGGTATGAAAGAGGGGAATCAAAACCGACAATGGATGCGCTGATTAAGATTGCGGACCATTTCGAGGTATCACTTGATTACCTGACCGGGCGCATAAATTATCGATAAAATTTTTAAAATTCCCCTTTTAAGGGGATCTTGGATGACCCGCATGGTTTACACTGACTATGCGGGTCAGTCTATGCCCCGTGTTCATTCCATCCTCCTCCCTCCTTGCCCTGTAATGGGCGGTGGGGCAAACGCTTCGCCGCCCTATCAGGGTCCTCCATGCCGCTGTAGCTCAGTTGGAAGAGCAGCACGAGGTACGCCTGTGGACAGTCGACCGTTCGAGTCGGTCCAGCGGCTGTTTGTGTCGTAGTTCTCGGCACAGCATTTACATTGCCCCTTGTGATAGCCTCCCACGATCCGGGATGTGCCGGTAACATGCGGGCGCAAGAGAAACCGCTCCAAAGTACACGGAGCAGCTTTAAACTTCCTGGTAAATGTCAGGCTCTTGAAATCAGGGGATAGAAGAATAGACGGGGGCGCCGCTCGCTACGGCAGAAGGCAGGATAAACACCGGAGACCCGTCCTGCGGAAAAGTTTAAAGCAAGAACCGCCAGCCCCGCGGGACGGAATGGGGCAACCTCCGCTGAAAATCGCTCTTCTGCTGAAAGGTTTCGACTACTGGCCTTATGAATTAGGGTTCGGCGATGGGGAGAACGGGATAAGCGGAAAATATGGGACGCGCACAATGTTGTTAAGGGCGGCCGCCTGGTAGGGAGTGCGCAACGCTGGAGAGGTCGAGAGGGAGAGTATCCAGCAAAAAATGAGCGCCGGGTCATATCAAAAAACGGCCAGCCGGGGAAGGACCGGCACGGCGCTCAATATACGCAGAAACCCGGTGCATGAGCCGGAAACTGCGCCAAGAGAGGAAACGCATGGCGGGATATAACCCCCGCCGCCTCTCCAATCAAATTATGAAAGGAGACCTCTCGAATGAACAAACTGCAAATTTTCAACAACCCCGAGTTTGGGACTGTCCGCACCGTGGAGATTGACGGTGAGCCGTGGCTGGTGGGAAAGGACGTGGCATCGGCACTTGGGTATGCCGACACAAAATCTGCCCTGTCTGACCATGTCGACGCCGAAGACAAGCGAATAATCCAAAGGGGGCAAATCGCCACCTTAGATATTCCGAACCGAGGGCTGACCATCATCAACGAGAGCGGCCTGTATTCGCTGGTTCTCTCCAGCAAGCTCCCTGGCGCAAAGAAGTTCCGCCGGTGGGTAACAGCAGAGGTCCTACCATCCATCCGAAAGGACGGAAGGTACCAGATTAGGCCCATGACCAGTTATCAGCAGCAGAATATCTGCATCCAGAAGGCAAAACTGCTCAATCAGATCGCGTCTGAGTACGATGGTACATACAAGCAAGTCCTTCAGGCCTACGCCACAAAGGAACTCACCGGAGAATTTCTCTTGCCTCTGCCTGCACTGGAGCGTAAGACCTACTCTGCTGCCGAGATCGGTGTGGCGCTCGGGATATCCGCCCACAAGGTCGGAACGATGACCAACTCGAACGGCTTGAAAACCGATAAGTACGGGAAATGGTTCGTGGACAAGTCCGCACACTCCAGCAAAGAAGTGCAGTCGTTCCGATATTATGAGAGTATCATACCCATTCTGCGGGAACTGTTATAACATTTCGGCGGCGCGGGACCTGCGATAGTGCCACATATGCACAGTGCAGGTAGCCGGGGTCGCTCCCCGCAAGGTTCAAGTCCTTGGCTGTGTCCGCAAGCAGAGCGGGCGGGTCGCGAACCACAAACCTGCAAAATAGCCAACAAAGGAAGGAACCATAATGCAGCAAGGCGAAAGCCCCTATGCAGAAACAGCGTTGGCTATAAATACGGGCGCATGTACCAAGGCGGCGAGGGAGACTCCAAATCTCCTTGCGGTGGGTTCGATTCCCTACCGTCCGTGCCAGGCCAGGGAGAAGAAACCGATGATAGCCGCAGATTTATTTGCGAACAGATTCGGTGTGAGTTGGTCGGAGGTCTCCTTGGTCTTATACGGCCCATTAGCTCGAAGGTCGAGCAACCGGCTTTTAACCGGTAGGCCACCAGCAGAGGATTGGGGGAGAAAAGAAAATGAAGGGAATTGAAGTAAGGCACGGAAGCAAAATACAACTTTGCAAAAATGACAAAAGCAAAATCAAGGCATATCAATGCGAACTTTGTGCGCACTTTGATGTTGATGATTTATCCGACGAAACCTTTTGTCATCGGGGATTTTGGCCCGGATGTGGTGATCCAGATGGGTGCAGGGAAGCATTTGAACCAGTAAAAGGGCGAGGAATTATCGGGGCGCATTTATAATGAACCGCCACAAAATCACAACCGCCCGACGGGTGGGTGAAGTCTCCAGCAAATACGGCTATCAGCCCGAATTGTTTGAGAGTGACCTGGAGCAGCATGCAACTGAGAGCGAAGCGCTGTGGCAGGATTTCCGGGCCTGGATGATAGAGCGCAAGGTTGACCCGGAGAAGCTGCGGTATCTGTTCCTTCGGCTGTGGGAGGAGTTTTTGAAGTGATGGTGACAATCATAGCGGCTCTAGCTGTACCGTTTCTGATGGTATTATCTGCGCTGATTTACCGTATCGGATTGTGGACAAGGCCACAAAAAGAACAACTACCAGAACATTTAGAGCCATTTGTAATTTCCGAATACTATGCCCGCACAGAGCAAGCCGCCATCGATATTCTTGAAACCCAGGAACCAGTTGACCAAACTATCATCCTCTGGTGGGGGCTAGACGGGCTGCGGCTGACAGAGGACGGAAAACTGGAGTGGGTGAGCAGGAGAAAACCGAGGCCGGTCGATACAGGGGAACTGCGAGGCTTTGGGAAATATATGGTATTGCAGAACCCGGAACAGCAGATAGCCGCACAGATGGAGCAAATGCGCCAACAAATAAATCAGCCGATGGAACAGACGACGGCTCAGATAGATCAACAGATAAACAGCCTAAGAGCGCAAAACGGCGGTTTGGAACTTCAAATGATACAAAATCTGCGTGCGGCAGCAGTGATGAGTTTACTTCCCATGCCTGGATACATGGGATACAGACCACAGTATCAGCTGACACAGTGCTGTGTGCAACATCCGGCGCAATATCCGCCGTACTTTTATGGCGGGTGCTGCGGGAATTATGTTGGATAGATGATTTTGAGGAGAGGTGGTGGGGATGGCATTAACGCCGAAGCAAAAACGATTTGTACAAGAATATCTGGTGGACCTCAATGCCACTGCCGCTGCAATCAGGGCCGGATACAGCAAAAAGACGGCTGAGGTTATTGGTTATGAAAACCTTAGAAAACCTCAGATTGAAACTGCAATAAATCAGGCCATACAGGAGCGCGAGAAACGAACCAAAATCACCCAGGATATGGTTTTGAAGGAAACCGCGAAATTGGCTTTTTTCGATATTCGGAAGATGTTCGATAAGAACGGGAAGCCGTTAGACATATCAAAGCTGGACGACGATACCGCCGCTGCGCTGGTTGGCCTAGATGTGCAGGATGTTGCAGATAGTGATGGGAACTATGTGGGATTCATCAAGAAATATAAGCTGGCCGATAAAGTTAAGGCTCTTGAGTTGCTTGGAAAGCATTTCGGCACATGGGAGCCGCAGAACAAACAACAGACCTCCATGGAGGACTTGACCGCGCTGGCGGAGAAATTGAGGGTGTGAGAAGATGGAGAAAATGGAAATTAAGCTGAAAGAGTGCTGTTTGACTTGCGAACATTTTTATCTACGCACAGACTTGCTGGGAATTTGCGGCCCTTGTGTTGGTCGCAACAGGGAAATAAGTTGTGTGCATATGGAAGTTTGCAAGATTTACAATGCGAAAGAGCGAGGGGAAGAAGATGAACCGTGAGGATCTCATTTCTTGGTTGAGATGCAATCAGAACCTATCAGACCCAAAAGTTTACGAATTTTGTGGAATTATGGGTTGCCACGGTATGAAATGTTCGGCTTGTAGAGAGGAAGCGGTAAAAGAGGCTGCTGCTTTCATTGAGGCGTTTTTGGGAAAGACGAGTGAGGCAAATGCGAGATGATTCTCACCCAAACCATCCCCTGGGCGGACTTCTCCGACAAGCACAAGCGCTACATAAACGCCGCCCTCGAAAACAAAATATGTGTCGCCGAGGGCGCGATTCGCTCCGGCAAGACAATCGACCACTGCATTATCGCCGCCGCGCACCTGGAGCTGTGCCGGGACAGGATTCACCTTGCGTCAGGCTCTACCATCGGCAACGCGAAGTTGAATATCGGCGTATGCAACGGCTTCGGTCTGGAGGCTCTGTTTCGTGGCCGCTGCAAGTGGGGGAAGTACCGGGACAACGAGGCGCTGTTCCTCTACACCCAGACCGGCGAGAAGGTAGTGGTATTCGCTGGGGGCGGCAAGGCCGACAGCTACAAGCGTATCTTGGGCAACTCCTATGGTTTATGGATTGCTACGGAAATCAACGAGCACTACGACAGCGACGACAGCCGGGAGAGTTTTATCAAGGTCGCCTTTGGCCGTCAAGTTGCGGCGCTGGACCCGCTGGTTTTGTGGGACCTGAACCCCTGTAATCCCAAACACCGGATTTATGAGGACTACATCGACAAGTACCAGCGGGACAAACAGCCAGGGTACCTGTACGAGCATTTCACCATAGATGATAACCTGTCCATTACAGATGAACGCCGGGAGGAAATCAAATCCAGATATGACCCGAACAGTGTCTGGTACAAGCGGGACATTCTGGGCAAGAGGTGTATAGCGGAGGGCTTGATCTATCAGACCTTTGCGGACAACACCAGCGATTTTCTGATTGACGATCCCCTTTCATGGTGCCGCGAGAACAACCAGCGCATCACCCGCGTGATGATTGGTGTGGACTTCGGCGGGACCAAATCGGCGACCACGTTTGTTGCGGTGGGGATCACCAACAAGCTGACCGTGCTGGCCCTGGACCAAGACTGGATGGACAGCAACGACCTGGATCCGGACAAGCTCAACCGGCGGTTTGTGGAGTTTGCGCGGCGGGTGACGGCGATTTACGGTGAGGCTCAGACCAGAGCGGACAATGAGGAATCGGTCCTGATCCGCGGCATCCGAAACGCCGTGCAGCGGGAAAACCTGCGGTGCAGTGTCCACAACGCGAAAAAGATGGAGATCAAAAACCGGATCAAGCTGACCCAACTGCTGATGGCGCAGAAGCGGCTGTATGTGGCCCGGAAGTGTGAGCACCTGATTGATGCGTTCCAGACGGCGGTCTATGACCCGAAAAGCTATGAGGACGTCCGCTTGGACGATGGCACAAGCGATATTGACAGCTTGGATGCGTTCGAATACGGATTGGAGCCCTGGTATCAGCAGTTGTTAAAGTACGGCGAAAAGCCGTACCAGTCAATTTTGGGGAGGTAGGGGGATGGAATGGATTAGCGTAAAAGACAGATTGCCAGAATATAAAATTCCAGTCTTGGTTTTGTTCAACGATAATATCCATAGCCGAAAAAATGTTTTTGCTGTTGGTTACATCACAACAGACATAAAAAATAGAAAGGCAAAGGCGTGGGAGTTTAAAAGCATACGAGGGTGGAACGCCGAACAAATTTCGAGCTGGATGCAATATGAAGTCACCCACTGGATGCCGCTGCCCACGCCCCCTGACCGCGAGAGGACGGAGAGATAACATGGACAATAAAGAAATATTCAGAACTGCGCTGAACAGATGGGGTGCAGACGCGCAGACTGTCATGGTTTTCGAGGAAATGTCCGAACTTCAGAAGGAACTGTGCAAGCACTCCAGAGGCGCAGACAACACAGAACATATTGCGGAAGAAATTGCAGATGTTCAAATCATGCTGGAGCAGATGATTATTTTGCACGGCTGTGAAGAAGCTGTGCGGGAATATAAGCGCAGTAAAATTGAGCGGTTGAAAATCAGACTCGGAATTGCTGATTAACCCCGCCCGATAATCCCCGCTGAAAACGGAGGAAGGATATATGGAGAAGGTTCTGAAGATTGAGGAAATCACCGGACTGAAATTAGGGAATGCAGGTAGGCCGACGGAGCGTGTCAGTCTTGGCATGGCTCAAATGCTGAATGTTCTGTGTGGTTGCAGCGAATATGACGGATATAAAATCACTACGACGGAACACGAGTACATGATTTTGATTGACAATGGTCAATCCTGCTGCGAAAGCTGGGGATATTTCTCCAGTGATGATGATTTTGAAAAATTCATCGGACAAAATCTGAATTCTGTTGAACTGACTGATACAGCCCTTAACGAAAAGAAACTGGATGAATTTGAGCCGTATGGTTTCTACGAGGGTGGAATCCAGTTTGTTGATTTCAAAATGGGGAATGGCTCTGTTTTACAGTTTGCCGTTTATAACGCCCACAATGGATATTATGGGCACCCGATTATTGTTGCAAAGGACAAGGATATTCTTTTGCTGGATACGCTGTAAAAGCCGCCCAGAGGTGAGAGAGTATGAAAATCGTTCCGTTGCCAGCAAAAGGGCGAGTGGATGTAATTATTGATTCAGAAGATGATGTGATTATTCCAACGCTCTTAGACTTTGACATGGGGATATTCTCTTACTCTGATGGTAACGGAAACAGGCTGTTCGTCGCAAAATGTACTGATGTTGACTTTTACATAGTGGATGATGTGTATAGGAAAAAGATAGTAAGGAGAAACATTACAATACGGCTCATAGAAGCTGGCATTCAAGGGTGGTGATACCATCAAAACCTATCAAGATTTGCTGGAGGCCCGCGCAAGCGGCAGAGAGGCGGACGTGATTGCGTTCATTCAGTCTGCCATTGCTGACCACAAGGCGGGCCGCATTTACCAGACTGCTGCTGACGCGCAGTTATACTATGACGGCGAAAACCCCACCATAAACCGGTATGAGAAAATCATCTACGATATGCAAGGCAGGGCCCACAGAGATATGTGGACGGCGAACCACAAGATCGCCAGCAAGTTTTTCGGCATTGTGGTAGACCAGGAGACAGGCTACCTTCTGGGCAACGGCGTGAACTTCAAAAAGGATTCCACCAAAAAGAAGTTAGGCAAGAAATTCGATCGACAAATCCATTCCGCCGGAGAATACGCCCTAATCGGCGGCGTGTCGTTTGGCTTCTGGAACCTGGACCACTTAGAAGTGTTTCCGGTAACAGAATTTGTCCCGCTGGAGGACGAGGAAAACGGCTCTCTTTCCGCTGGCATCCGCTTCTGGAAGATTGCGCAGGATAGGCCCCTGCGGTGTACGCTCTACGAGCTGGACGGCTTTACGGAGTACATCCAGCGCCCTGGA
Organism: Pseudoflavonifractor sp. 524-17; assembly: GCF_009935845.1. Lineage (GTDB taxonomy): Bacteria > Bacillota > Clostridia > Oscillospirales > Oscillospiraceae > Pseudoflavonifractor_A. The sequence continues at coordinate 27,668 of NZ_QWEK01000010.1, forward strand.
GAGGAAATGAAAATTATGGATGGCGGAGAAAAGCGCCCCTACATACTACACGTGACGGAAACGGCGGCAGACAGAACCAAAATTTACAACGGAGAAAATTATCCGACATTCCCGATTGTGCCGCTGAAAAATAACCGGCACTGCAAGTCGGAGTTGGTAGGCAGGCGGAACACGGTGGATGCCCTTGACCTGGCCTGTTCCAACATGATTAACAATGTCGATGAGGGAAATCTGATCTATTGGGTCCTGACCAACTGTGGCGGAATGGATGAGGAAGGCGCGGTAAAATTCCTTGATCGCGTGAGAACTACACATATTTCGTGGGCCGAAAACGGAGACGAGGGCTCCAGCGCTGCGCCCCACGCCATTGAAGCCCCCTTCGAGGGCACACAGACCACCATCGACATGCTGGAGAAGAAGCTCTACCAGGACTTCCAGGCGTTTGACAGCTCCGCCGTAACGGCCAGCAACCAGAGCGCCACGGCAATCAAGGCCAGCTATGTGCCGCTGGATTTGAAAGTGGACAAGTTTGAGCGTCAGGTGACGGAGTTCATCAGCGGCATTCTGGCGCTGGCTGGCATCGACGACGAGCCGACCTACACCCGCAACCGCATCATCAACGAGCAGGAGGAAATGCAGACCGTCCTCATGGCGGCGCAGTACTTCGACGAGGAGTACATCACCCGCAAGACCCTGACCATCCTGGGCGACGGCGACATGGCCGACGAAATCCTGAAGCGCCGTGCGGCTGATGATTTGGGGCGGTTTGACGGAAACAACCCGCAGGACGGCGGGAATGAGCCGGAGGAAGGAGAGGAAAACGGAAATGGTTAAAGTTTACGGTGCAAGCGACGACCTCTGTGAAATTGAGGGCAGCGCATACAAAGAAGATGAAATCGGATGCTTTGACAGTGATGTTAGGGTTCGATTTGTTGACGGAACTGTAATCCGTGTCGGCTACCCAAAAGCAGATGCCGCCATTTGGTGGATTGAGGTTGAAAAGAAGGGAACGGCGGCGCAGTCGCTGACAGTCTGTGACAATGAGGACGCAAACCCTTATAGCGATATTTTTGAGATTGACGCTGAAATCAAAAGCCATTCCATCATAAAGCGGAAATATCCCGACAGGCCATGAGCAAGCCTGACCTCGCCCACCGCCTGACCGACCAAGAGCTTGCCGCCCTTGAAAAGCGCATCGCCGCCAGAAAGAGGTGAAAAAATGATTAGAGGGAAATATGTCGGAACTATCACAATAGAATTTTGCGTAGATGAAAATACAAATGGGCTTCTTCCGTTCGACTGCTTGCAAGCAAGCGTAAAAGAGGAGTTGAGCGGGGTTATCAAAAAAATAATCGAAGAAGAAGTATCTGACATCGGAACTGTGACGGTCGAACAACAGTTTGCTGATTTGTACATCTGCAATGAAGCCTGACGAAGCTCACGTTTGGACAGACGCCGAACTCGAAAAGCTGGAACGCCGCATCGCCGCCGAATACAAAAAGGCCGCTGACGAGCTGACTGATAAAATCGACGCCTATTTTACCTCCTTCGCCAAGCGGGACGCGGAGCAAAAGGCGCTGATTGGCACGATCGTTAACGGGAAGGTTTACACCAACCAGGATTATAAGCAGTGGCGGCTGGATCAAATCGGGCGCGGGGAGCGGTTCAAGGCCCTGCGGGACAGGTTGGCGGAGCGGATGACACGGGCGAGCGAAGTGACCGCCGCCTATATTAACGGTGATCTGCCGAAAATCTACGCCCTGAATCACGCATACACAATAAACAGCGTGAAGGGCCAGGTTGGAGGTATTCTGGATGGCATCGACTTTGCCCTGTTCGACGAGCACACCGTAAAACGTCTCCTCCTGGAACGGCCTGACCTAATGCCATACTATCCAGAGGCCAGAGCGATCAAACGCGGCATTGATTTGGCTTATGGCAAGCGGCAAATTACCTCAGTTGTCACCAGCGGGATTTTGCAGGGCCAGAGCATTAACCAGATGGCGCGGCACCTGATGAGCAGGGTAACGGACATGAACCGCACCAGCGCCGTTAGAGCGGCCCGCACAGCCGTTACAGAGGCGGAAAACGCTGGGAGGCAGGCGGCGAGAGACGCATTAGAAGAAAAAGGAGCAATTCTCACTAAAAGGTGGGTTGCTACTCCTGATAACCGTACACGTCATGACCATATGGAGGCAGACGGACAAGTAGTTCCAAATAAAGAACCATTCATTGTTGGTGGCGAAAAACTGATGGGTCCGGGAGACAAGAGTATGGGGGCAAGCCTATGGAATACGATAAACTGCCGTTGCACAAGCGTTACAGATGGAATTCAGTTCAAATCAATCCTGACCGCCGAACAGCGAAGACGAGCAAATATAAGGGTGGAAATCAAAAATGACTAAAATCATTGTACATATTGACGACCATAGCCAAGAAGCGCTGGAAGCGTTGCAGAACGCCATAGACCGCGCCGCAATGGCAATCGGTGAGACTGCTGTTAAGCACGCAAAGGACAATATCACAGCGCAGGGCGCGGTTGATACGGGACGTCTGCGAAACAGTATCACCTATATGGTGCAAGAGAAATGAGGTGGTCAAATGGGGGTTGTAATCTACGTGGGGAGCGCGGTCGAGTACGCTCCTTACCCAAGTAAGTGGAGTTAGGCACTGGGCAATATGCCTCCACCGGCGGCGGCACAACCAAGCCCAGCTGGGTCTATCAGGACGAATTTGGGAATTTCCATAGAGCCTATCCACAGAAACCAAGACCGTACTTAAAACCGGCTGTTGCCGACCATGCGCAGGAGTATTGGGACCTGTTGAAACGATCTCTGGAAAATGCGTGAGAGAATAAAGGTGTTGTACATATGAGCGAGAGTCTATTACAGGCAGCAATTTCCAAAAACACAGAGGAATTTGCAAAAATTTTTCGGCAAGAGTTTCTTGCTGGGATGAGAATGAAAAAGGAGGCCCACACCATGCAAGTAATCTACAACGGCTTCACCGGGGAGCTGGTGAAGTTGGAGCGGAAGGACTTTCGCAGCTGCGGATGTGGAATCACCTATATGCTGGAAATCTACGACAGCGAGAAACAGGTCACCCACTCCTTCACCGGCGTCAATCTGGAGGATGTGAAGTTTCTGGGCGGGGCGGTGACGTTCGGTGGGTGAGAAGAGCGCCAAACCCGTCCCCACCGCCACCGTGGACGACCTCCCCCTCATCAACGCCATCATCGCCAAAGGTGACCGGGCGGAGGTCGGGCCGGGGCCCAACGGAACCATAAAAATCTCGCACGTCAAGCGAGTCATTGTAAAATCCGGTCAAAACAAAGACGCGCCAGCATCATGTATTGATTGTAAGTCGCATTCGAGGTGCATGAAAGCCGCATATGACGGGAATGTGTTGAGGTGCGTTAACTTTGGACATATGCAAAACTTTGTAAAATCCGGGCGGTAAAAGGACCACCTGAAAGCTGAAAGGAGCTATAAAATGAGCAAGGAACTGAAGGTAACCGTCAACAAAATGGAACTCCCGATTAAGGAGTACAAGGGCCAGCGTGTTGTGACCCTAAAGGAGATCGACGCTGTGCATGAGCGCCCGGAAGGGACGGCAGGGAGAAACTTCTACACCAACAAGAAACATCTTATTGAGGGCGTAGATTACTTCCAACTCACCTATGAAGAGGCTCGTTCTACGGATTTCGTAGAGCGCCCCAACTCGCAAGGCTTGACCCTCATCACCGAATCCGGCTATCTGATGCTGGTGAAGTCCTTTACCGACGATCTGGCCTGGACAGTCCAGCGGCAGCTGGTGAACGTCTACTTTTGCGCCACTCCGGAGCAGCGCCGGGAAGCGGCGGCAAACACAGCAAAATCCGCATTGGCCGAAGCCAAAGCCAAGAACGCCCGCGCCAGGGTGGCGTCCATGTGGCTGAAAATAGCTCAAGTCAACCCGATCCCGGAATACCAGCAGATATGCGCCCACTACGCCAGCGCGGAGCTGACCGGCGGCACAGCAGTGCTCCCTCTGCCAGAGGTCAGGGAGCGTACATACACCGCCGAAGAGGTGGGGAGGATGCTGGGGGTCAGCGGGAATAAAATCGGCAGGCTGGCCAATGAGCACCACCTAAAAACACCCGAGTTGGGCGTGGAAGTGTGGGACAAGTCCCGATACAGCAGCAAGCAGGTCCCGGCATGGCGCTACAACGAAAAGGCCGTGGCCCGCCTGCGGGAAATACTTGGCAACAACTGAATGACGAAACCCGGCGGAACGTTCCGCCGGAAGGGCAGAAAGAAGCTATAAAAAATGAACGACCTGCAAATTTTCGAGAATCCCAAGTTTGGGCAAATCCGCGTCATTGAGCGAGGCGGAGAACCATGGTTTGTGGCGGCGGATGTGTGCCGGGCGCTGGAGATTTCCGATACCTGGAACGCGCTACAACGGCTGGACGACGACGAAAAGGGTACGTGTTCAATCAGTACCCCTGGTGGCGAGCAGAAAATGAACATCGTCAACGAACCTGGCCTGTACTCCCTGGTGCTTGGGAGCCGGAAGCCGGAGGCCAAAGCCTTCAAGCGCTGGATCACGCATGAGGTGATCCCCTCCATCCGCAAGACCGGAAGCTACACCTTTGACGGAACGTCCAAGGAACTGCAAGCAATTTTCATGCTGGACAGCCGGACGATGAAGCACGAGCAAAGGATCACCGCTCTGGAAGAAAGCATGGTCATCGACTACAGCCAGCAGCGTACCCTTGCTTCTCAGGTCAACGCCGTGGTCATTAACGCGCTGGGCGGTGCGGATGCCCCAGCCTACCACGACAAGAACGTTCGGGGCCGTACATACAGCGAGTGCAACCGGGACATCCAAAAGTGGTTCCGGGTTAACAGCCGCAACAACATCCCCCGCAAGCGCTTTGACGAGGCGGTGGAGTACATCCAGCGTTGGAGGCCCAGCACCAATGTGTCTATGCTTATCCGGCAGACCAACCAGCAGACGCAGCTTTGCGGAGGATGGCGGTCAAAATGACAATAAATGAGTGGCGAAATCGACATAGGAAATGCAAATTTTGTAAAAACCTTTGCTATGTATCAACTCCCCCGAACTACATTGGACCAGATACATGGTGCAAGGCAAAAAAGAAATTTGTTTCGGATGAAATCCCACGCCCGTTTTGCAGGGTATTTGACATTATAGCTCAGTGAGACAAACAATTGAATATTTCCCTGCCCGAAATGGTGGGCAGGAAGGGCGAAAAGGCGCCAGCTTGTAAGGATTTCTTGTAAGTTGGTGCCTTTTTATTTTGGTAAGACCCGCTCAGGCGGTTTTTATACAACGTTCGCCCCCGAAGAACAGGGGCCAAAGAAAAGGAGAACGAACATGCCATTTACACGCGAATTTATCCGTAAGGCCGCAAAGGAAAGCGGCATGGAACTTCCCAAGGAGTTTGAGGATGTCCTGGTGCAGGAGCATCTTTCGGCCAGAGATGCATATGCGGCAGGTCAGGTGAAAACGGCCCTTGAGGAGAACAAGCAAGACCCTCCTCCTGCTGTCAAAGACACACAGGAGTACAAGGACCTCAAAAAGGAATTTGAGGACTTCAAGGCCGAACAGGCCAAAAAGGACACCCGCACGGCGAAGGAAACCGCCTACCGGGCGATCCTGAAGGAGGCCGGAGTGAGCGAAAAGCGCATCGAGGCCGTCCTGCGCGTCAGCGACGTGGACGGCGTGGAGCTGGATGACAAGGGCCAAATCAAGGGCGCGGACAAGCTGTCCGAGTCCATTAAGACCGAGTGGGCCGACTTCATCCCCACCACCCACACCGAGGGCGCACCGACTGCGACGCCTCCTGCCAATACCGGCGGCCACACGATGACGAAAGAGCAGATCATGGATATCAAGGATATCGACGAGCGCTATAAGGCAATGGCCGAACACAGCGACCTTTTCGGTATCTGATGAAAGGAGCAACTTATGGCTACAGTAAACACCACCGCCGAGACCAATCTGATCACGGCGGAGAAGATGAAGAAAATCCGGGAAGTGGATTTTGTAAACCAGTTCCAGCATAAGAGCCTGGCGAAGCTGATCGAGGTGCTGGGCGCCACACGCAAGATCCCCATGATGGAGGGAACCACCCTCTACTACTACACCACCACCGGCGAGCTCCAGGACGGCAACGTGGCCGAGGGCGAGATCATCCCATTGAGCGAGTACAAAACTGAGAAGACGCCTATTGGAGAAATCACGCTGAAGAAGTGGCGCAAAGCTGCCAGCGCTGAGGCAATCAAGAAATCCGGCTACACTGCCGCTGTCCGGGATACAGACGCGGCCCTGCTGCGGGACGTTCAGGTGAGCACCCGCAAGGACCTGTTCGACTTCATGAACGGGACCATCACCAATTCCACGCCTGTGTCTGGGGACGGTCTTCAGGCCGCGCTGGCCGCCGCATGGGGCCAGCTTCAGGTCAAGTTTGAGGACGACACCACCCAGCCTGTCCACTTCCTGAACCCGCTGGATGTCTCCGACTACCTGGGCAAGGCAAGCATTACCACCCAGACCGCATTTGGCATGAATTACATCGAGGACTTCCTTGGCTTGGGCACCGTAGTCATGTCCTCCCGCATCACTCAGGGGACCTTCGTGTCCACGGCGAAGGAGAACTTCATCATGTACTACCTGACCATGAACGGCGACGTGGCAAATGCGTTTGGCCTCACCGCCGACGATTTGGGCCTGATCGGCATCAACAGCGGCTACCGCAACGAGGAGCGGGCCCAGATCGAGAGCCTGGTCATGAGCGGCATCCAGTTCTTGGTGGAGTATGCAGAGGGCGTCGTGAAGGGCACCATCGGCGGCGCGTCGCCCGCTACGGCGTCCGAGCCCGCTGCGGCGTCCGCCAAGACAGCCAGCAAGTAAGAAGGAGGTGGCGTGATGCTGGAGCAGGTCCTGACGCATATCCACAACTGGTTCCAGGTGGGCATCTATCGTGGTACATATATCATCCAGGACGGCGGTATCACGCTGCCCTTCCTTAAAGACGGCCAGTATTTCCGCATCACAGGCAGCGTGTTCAACGACGGCCTCCACCGCTATGGCCCGGAAATGGAACTGTTGCAGGACGAAACCTTTGACGGCTCCATTTGGTCGCTGGCAATCCCCAAATCCGTAGTAAACTTGGCAGCTGAAATCGCCGCATGGAAAGAAAAGTATGGGGCGGTCATTGACAGCCCTTACACCAGTGAGAGCTTCGGCGGCTACAGCTATAGCAAGGCCAGCGGCGCAGGGGATAGCACCGGTTCCGGCGGCTGGCAGGCAGCGTTCCGGGCCCGGCTGAACCCGTACAGAAAGTTGAGGGAGATTTAATGGAGGAAACCAAGAAAATAGTCAAAACAACGGAGACTATCCGTGAATACGACTATGAAGGAAACATGGTAAAGGAAGTTGTTACCGAAACCTGGGAACCCCCGCTTTTCCCTGGTTATGGGTTCAACGGAGGAGGACGCACATGAGCCTGATTGAACAATGGCAGGAAAAATGCACCATCATCGAGAGCAAAAAAGTCCCGGACGGCGAGGGCGGCTGGACCACCGGCTGGACGGACGGCGCAGAGTTTATGGCTGCGGTGGTGCTGGACACCTCCACCACAGCGGTCATCGCCGAACGCCAGGGCATGGCGAAAATCTACCGTGTGACCACACCAAAAAATGCTCTGCTGTCCTTCCATGACGTGTTCCGCCGGGAGAGCGACGGACAGACGTTCCGCGTGACCTCCGATGGCAAGGACGTGCAGACGCCGCCCACCTCCGACATCACTCCGTTTTCCCAGGTGACGGCGGAGGAATATTCGTTGCCGCTGGGATAACGCAAACAATGTGTACCTTGAAAACTTCATAGAGATAGCGGAAATTTTGAACCCCCTCCGCTATAAAACGGAGGGGGTTGTTCATCTTTTGAAATCCACATAATCTGACGGTGAATAATGTTCGATGCGAAACTCGTCGTTGCATTTTAGGTCTTTTTGTTCGGCCCGCTTATCAACAAAGTGTAGATAGCAGAAACCAACCCAAGGTATTCCGAAATGGGTTCCCCTCGATATGGTCTGTGGTGGTAAGTATCATTCTGTGTTCATCCTTAAAATTCAAAATCAAACGTTGCGCTGACCACGTTTTCACCTGTTATGCTATCCGTTTCAACGTAAGGGCCCTCAATGTATTCTCCGTTTTCCCCTATTATAGAACGAACATAATCGGATTGCAAACGCGGCAAGCCCATGGAGACTGTTAATAAATAATCTCCACTTAATGGAGCGCCTTTGTCGGAAAATGCTTCGCTTGTTGCTTCACCATTTTTGACTATAACCTTTGTTTGGGCTCTGGAATCATCCCTGTCCAACGTTAACATAAGCACGGTTTCGTCCGGTAGGTTAGTTTCGATGTGGAATTCCGGTTTTCCAGTCGAACCTTCCACATTTACGGAAAAGCCAACTGAAATCATTTCTTGAGGGCCTTCTGCGCTTTCTGTGACTTTTGGCTTCTTGGAATCGGGTGAAAACAAAAATTCTCTCTGCTCATCTATCCCTGATACTGTTATTTCTGTTTCACCAATTATGTGAGTTTTAAATTCATCGTATGCCTCAAATCTGTTTGTTGAGTAATTAGCCATAGAAACTTCGCAATTTGTTTCGGCCTGATAATAGCTAATCAAATATATAATTTCATAATTAGCTTCGTTTGGCAAGAAAGTGATAAAAACATAGTCGCCTTCTTTGCCTAAATCAAACACTTTAATTTGTCCGAGGTCATCCGTCGTGGGTTCTGTTATTTCTGTTTCGTAATCGAGTTCCTCAACAAATGCTTTCACATCATCAAACGCAAGGGATTGCTTTCTCTCTGCGTATGTTATGTAAACATCCTCAAAGAGTGGCGTACCTACAAACTTCGGTTCTTTGCTTGGTTCAGGCTTGGGTGTAGGTGTAATTGCAACCTCTTGTGTTGGCGGTGGTGTAGAATCTGCGTTTCTTTCACCTTCCACGCACCCAGCCAACGAAACCGCCATTAGTCCCGCTAAGATTAGTGCAAGAATTTTCCTTTTCACCATATTTCCTCCTTCTTTCTCATAAGATATACTTACTGTAGCACAATGTTCAAAATTTGTCCATAATTTTTTGAAAAAGCACTTGACTTTTGGAAGGCATAAATATATAATGACTTATGGAAGACAAAAGTGAGGTGATTGAATGTCTCCGCGTACAGGTCGTCCTACTGACAATCCAAAACCCTACAAAATCACGGTTCGCCTTGATGAAGAAGCAGAGTCCACATTGAGTACCTATTGCAAACAAAAAGGCGTAGAGCGCGGTGAAGCTGTAAGGAGAGGTATCAAAAAGTTGGGGGACGACATAAAAAAGTGAAACAGCCCGCCCCTCGTCAAAGTAGCAGACTGTTTCAGAAACACCAGGAGGTTCCCCAACTGGATACCTTAGTATACCACACGGGAGGCCTCCGCGCAAGAAAAAAGGAGGTTTTCACCATGAGCGAGAAAAAGACAAACAACGAACGATTCAACGAAATGCTGAACACATGCCAAAACCCGCAAGCCGTTGCTGCGGCCCTGTTGATTCTGGCAGAAAATGGCCTCTTTCAAAGAAAGGAGGCGACGGTATGACCATCAAAGAACTTGCTGCCGTTATGGCAGACGACACCACATTCACCGTCCTTATCGGCCCTGACCAGGAAGTAGTCATCGGCAAAGAGGACAAGGCCCTCATGGAAGCCCTGGGCGACGTACTGATTGACCACGCTATTGTCAACACGGCCAACCGCCTGTGCATCTATGCCTGCGTGGACTTGAGGAGGGCAATGGCATGAACGAGCTGAAAGCCCATGACTTCCACGGCAAGAAGGTTGTGGACAGCCGGGATGTGGCCCAGATGGTGGATCGGCCCCACAACGACCTGATGAAGAGCATCCGGCAGTATGTGAAGTATCTTAACGAGGGAGAAATCTCCCAGGTCGATTTTTTCATCGAAAGTACTTACACAGCCAGCAATGGGCAGGAGCAGCCAAACTTCCTTATCACCAAGAAGGGCTGCGACATGGTGGCGAACAAGATGAACGGCAAGAAGGGCGTCCTGTTCACCGCCGCCTACGTCTCAGCCTTTGAGGAGATGCGGCAGACCCTGACAACGCCGCCCGTCCCAAAGCGTATCCCAGATGTGTCTCCCAGCGGTCTTGCCAAACTGATTACTGTCACCCGGCAAGTCATGTTGGACATGGGGAACAGCCCGGTCGAAATCGGAGCCATGACCAAGAGCGTGTTGGAGACTTGGGGCATTCCGGTTCCGGTGGCGTTCTCCCAGCAGATACCTGGGCAGCTGTGCTTGTTTGAAAACAGCGCACTGGGAGAAGGACGGGGGGCGTCGGCATGAGCAAGACGATTACCCTGACAGGCGACGCCGCGCAGGCCCAGGCGGCATTTCCCGGAGAGGAGGTCAGCGCCTGTGAAACGCTTTGAGATGACCATCCGTGAGGACGGCATTACCATCCGCCGGGAGGCAGAGGAGCGGCTGACCGGAACGCAGAAATTTCAACTTCTGGCGGGGCTGATTGGCACCGCGGCAATCCTTGGCTTTTTCTGGATACTCACTTCAATCTAACAACCAAATCAATCAAAATTCCCGCTATCTCTATGAGGTGGCGGGAATTTTTTATGCAAGGAGTGAGAATTTGACAATCAATATTTTGGGAGCACAGTACACCATCACACAAAGCCACAATGACCCGCGCCTGGAAAATATCGACGGCTTTTGCGATGAAACCACAAAAGAAATCGTTGTAGAGACCTACGAGGGCGATGATGGGAAACCCGGAGTAAAGGGACAGCTGGACATTCAGCGGAAGAAAAATGTCCGTCACGAAATTGTCCATGCTTTCCTGTTTGAGTGCGGCCTTGCCGAAAACAGCCCGTGGGCGCAGAACGAGGAACTTGTGGACTGGATTGCCATTCAAGGCCCGAAAATCTGGAAAGCGTGGCAGGAGGCTGGGGCGGTATGACCAAAGCCGCATCTCTCTATCAATTCTTTTCCTCGTTTGGGATGCCAGCCTACACCGCCACCAGTGTTCCGGACGATGTGACATTCCCCTATTTGACCTACGAGCTTATCACCAGCGCCTGGGGCGGGGAACCGGTCGGCCTGACGGTCAACCTGTGGTTCTACACAACGTCGGAGGCTGTGCCAAACGCAAAGGCGGAGGAGCTGTCTGAAGCAATCAGTTTGGGTGGGAAGATCATCCCCTGTGACGGCGGTTATATCTGGCTCAAGCGCGGCACGCCCTGGTGCCAAAGCCTGAGCGACGAGACATCGCCGACCATCAAGCGGCGGTACATCAACGTTACTGCCGAATATCTGACAAAAAACTGAACGTTGTTCCCCGCCCAACGCTTAGGGCGGGAAGGGCTAAAAGGTGCCGTTTATTCGATAATTTTGAATAAATGGCACCTTATTTTCTGAAAGGAAGTGCAATATGGGCAAATTTACCGTTATCCCCCAGGATACCTTTGAGGGCTTGCAGCTGGACGCAGGCGTACTGCTGAGGACATTTAACCCGGAGACCGGTGCGGCCCCCAAGGATGAAGACATCATCTGCGCCACCACCGGCGGCATTAACCCGTCCTGTGTACCTACATACAGCGACTTTGCGGAGGATGTGGACAACGCGCCTATCAATCTCATGGAGTTTAAGCACCTGGACGGCTGGGAGTGCAAGATGGGCTTTACCTCTCTGGGCACATCTGCGGAATCCATCCGCCTTGCCCTGGGTGCGGCGGACATCGACGCCGCCACCGGCAAGATCACTCCCCGGCGCAGCGTGAAACTAGAAGACTTCTCCGATGTCTGGTGGGTGGGCGACCGGGCGGACGGCGGCATGGTCGCTATCCGTCTGATCAACGCTCTGTCCACCGGCGGCTTCTCCCTCCAGACAACCAAAAACGGCAAGGGCCAGGTCTCTATGGAGCTGACCGGACATGTCTCCATCAAGGACCAGGACACCATGCCAATGGAGTTTTACAGTGCGGCTCCTACCAATTCTGATACGGAGGTGGCGGAATATGAGGCTGTCTGATTTCAGGGACAAAAAGGGCATTGAAGTAGTCGCAAAGCTGCTGGTGCCCATCGGGAACATTGCCGCAGACAAGGAAATGGCGAATGCGCAAAAAAGCAGTAAGCATATGGGGGAGTTTGCCTCCCTGCTTCTGCAAAGGCACGCGCAGGATGTCATGACCATGCTGGCCACGCTGAACGACCAAGACCCGGCGGACTACCACTGTACCGCCGCCACAGTCCTGGTTGACGTGTTCACCATGATCTCCGACCCCGAGCTGATGATGCTTTTCGGATTGCAGGGTCAGACCCCGGCCTCCTCTGGCTCTGCATCGGAGAGTACCGAGGCCCCCAAAACGTAAACGCACTGATCCGCTATTTCGAGGCCCGAATGGACCAGGCCCAGAAGGAGAAGGTGTATCGGATATACGTCACAGACACCTTATGGGGCCTGGCCCACGGGCGCGGATTGGAAACGAGGTATAGAGACCTGTTTCAAAAAGAGGTTCAGGAGACCAGAACGGCGGAAGAAATCGTGCAGCATATCAAATCAAAACTCGCCGCTGTATAAGTCCCATTTTGTAAGAAAGGAGGAATTCCGAATTGAATGTATTTGACCTTGTGGCGCGAATCATTCTGGACACAAGCGATTACGAAAACGGGCTGAGCAACGCGAGCAAGCTAGCCAAAAGTTTTGGCAATGGCCTAAAAACGATAGCAAAAGTAGGCGCTGTTGCTCTTACGGCGGCAACTGGGGCCGCGGCTGCATTTGCTGGTGCCTCTGTAAAAGTTGGCGCTGATTTTGATTCTTCGATGTCTCAAGTTGCGGCAACGATGGGCACCACTGTGGATAAAATTGGGGCACTTCGTGACTTCGCAATGGAAATGGGGTCAAAGACCGCTTTTTCTGCCTCACAAGCTGCGGACGCACTGAATTACATGGCCCTCGCCGGATATGACGCCGAGCAGGCTATGGAGGCTCTTCCAAACGTTCTAAATCTTGCAGCAGCGGGTGGAATAGAACTGGCCGCTGCTTCGGACATGGTGACAGACGCGCAGTCTGCCCTTGGCTTGAGCATGGAGGAATCTGCCGAACTGGTAGATAAGATGGCGATGGCCTCCAGCAAGTCCAATACCAGCGTAGCGCAGTTAGGAGAAGCAATCCTGACGGTTGGCGGCACCGCGAAGAACCTTGCGGGCGGCACAACTGAGTTGGCCACCGCTTTGGGCATCCTGGCGGACAACGGCGTAAAGGGCGCAGAGGGCGGCACGGCGCTGAGAAACATCATTCTTTCACTTACCGCTCCTACAGATACAGCGTCTGCACTCATGGAGAACTTGGGGATTAAAGTGTTTGATGCGTCCGGGAAGATGCGCTCTCTAAACGATATATTTTCGGAACTAAATATAATTCTGTCCCATATGACGCAAGAAGAAAGGATGGAGGTACTAAGCAATATTTTCAATAGCAGGGACTTAAAATCGGCAGAAGCCCTGTTGGCTAATGCGGGGGCTAGATTCTACGAACTTGGCGGATATATTGATGCGGCGTCTTTCTCCATCGACAATTTTGAAAAGGCGCTAGACGAGACGAATAATATCAGTATGTCAAAGTTGGAACAGAATCTTGAAAAGCTCGGAGTGAGCGCGGAAGAGCTTAATTACGTTCTTTCCACGTATGGCAAAAAGGGCGCTAAAGCTGTCGCGTCTGGTCTGTTCGAGGTGGTTGACGCCGGGGTTTCTGTTGACCAAATCATACAAGCATTGGGCGGCGACCTGGAAAATTTGCAGTTAGCTTTTGATGAGTCTTCTGGCGCGGCGGCGCAGATGGCGGAAACGCAACTGGACAACCTTTCCGGCGATGTCATAAAGTTTAAATCCGCGCTGGAAGGAGCACAGATCATCCTATCAGACCAGCTCACACCCGGCCTCCGGGAATTTGTCCAGTTTGGAACCGATGGAATCAGCAGCATTACGGACGCGTTCAAAGAGGGCGGTTTATCCGGCGCGATGGAGGCGTTCGGAACGTTTTTAAGTGACGGCCTCAATATGATCATCGAAAACCTTCCGTCAGTAATCAATGCCGGTATGGAGGTTGCGGGAGCGCTTGGGCAGGGCCTTATTGACAACCTACCAACGATTATAGATTCTGCTATCGAGATTGTAACTACATTGGTAGACGGCCTGGTTTCTGCATTACCGCAATTAGCGGAAGCGGCAATCGAAATCATTACCTCTCTGGCTGCTGGGGTTTCAGAATACCTTCCAGAGCTAATCCCGGTGGCAATAAGCGCAATTTTGCAATTTGCAGAGACGCTTTTAGATAATGCGGACAAAATTTTGGATGCAGGGATGGAATTGCTGGTATCCCTTGCGGAAGGTATAGCCAATGCTTTGCCTGAACTCATCGAAAAAGCGCCAGAAATAATAACAAAACTACTAAGCACACTCAACAAGAGTACACCAAAGTTTGGAGCGGCTGGAGTAAAAATTGTGATAGCTCTTGCAGGCGGAATGTTAGAATCTCTCCCTCAGCTGGCATTAGTTATGCCCAAAATGTTTTTTGGGCTGGTCCAATCTATTACAGACAGGCTTGGCAGTATGACAGAAGCCGGATTTGAAATTATATCCGCCGTTGGAGAAGGTATAGACAACGCGATTAAAGGAGCGGCTCAGTGGGGCGCGGACCTGATTGACAATTTTGTCCAAGGGATTAAAGATTCTATCGGAAAAGTCGTAGATTCTGTAAAAAACATAGGGAAAACAATTGCGGACTACATTGGCTTTTCGGAGCCGGATAAAGGCCCTTTAAGCAACTTTCACACCTACGCCCCTGATATGATGCAGCTTTTTGCAAAGGGGATTAAAGACAATGAGGCCCTGTTAGAGAGTGCGTTTGGCGACGCGCTGGATTTTGGATTCAAAACGCCGGACCTTAATTTCGAGACTACCGCAAATATCCACTCTGGGATTGGGCAAACGCAAAACTCTGGCGGCGTTATGGCGGAACAAGGAGGAGACATTGTGATTAACATCACAGAAACCATTGACGGGGAAATTTTGTCCCGCCGGATGTTCCGGTACAACAGGGCCGAGAGCGAAAGAATCGGCGCGGCGATGGTGCAGTAGCAGTAAGGGAGGTGAGCCGTCATGACGGACGGGAAGCGGCTGAAAATCAACGGCACGGACTACAGCGGCTATTTTACCAGAACCGGCTATTCGGTTGGGTATGAGAGCGTACAGGGGAGCAACGCGGGCCAGATGCTGGACGGCACCTATATGGAAGACGAGCTGAAAATCCGGACCGTAGTCACGCTGAACTGTATGCCCCTGACGCAGGAGCAGCTATCCGCCCTTTTGAATGAGGTATACGGGAGGGTATACCACATGGTTGAGTATTTTGACCCAAAGACAAACGGATACAGGGAAGAGGAAATGCGCAGGCATGTGACCACGCAGACCTACCGCGGCTTTGGCGCGGGAGGGGATGAGTATTGGACCCGCACGTCTGTCACGTTTACATCGAGGTAGAGCAACATGGGCCATAAACTTGTGATAGGGGCGGACATAAACAACCCGGAATGTCAGATTGAGGACGGGGATATTGTGGGCATGAACGGTATCACCGCCGTAGATTTGGTAGGCAGCGAACTTTCCATAGACACGCTCACGGCCAGCGTGGATTTCTACGGCGGCGATACCTCCTACCAGCTCATTGTCCCAAAGTACAGCGATATTGCCATCAGCACGGACGGCTACGCCATTGCGTCCAACCAGGTCTATGCAAACCCGAGGAATCTGAACTACGGGACGTTGGTAAGGTACTTCCGGGACGGTACCCTTGCCTGCAAAATGTATCTCTCCGATGTGAAGCGTATGGCGAAAAACAGATACTGGCTGCACTGCGTATCCCCCGTCGGCCTTCTGGAGGGCCAGATGCACTACGGGGGGATCTATCACGGCGAGAGCTTTGCCTCGGTAGCGTCTGAGATTATCGGGAATTCGGTCCCTTTCAGCATGGCGGAGGAGGTCAGGAATATCAAAGTGTACGGCTGGCTTCCCTACGGCACGAAGCGGTCAAACCTGCACCAGCTTTTATTCGCCACCGGCGTTATGATTGGCCGGAACGCCGCGGGGGATATGGAGTTTCGGTTCATTTCAAACAAAGACGTGAAGGACATCCCTAAAAAAAGGATCTATTACGACGGGTCCGTTGAATACCCCGCCCTGGTATCCGCGGTGGACGTGACGGAGCACAGCTTCTTCGCCCTGAGTACAGATGAGACCGTCACCGTATACGACAATACCGACGGTTCCGAAACGGCAGACAATACCTTTCTCGCGTTTCCCAACGGTCCGTTACACAGCCTGTCAACCACCGGTTCTTTGGTGATCCATTCAAGCGGCGTCAACTGGGCTGTCGTCACCGGGACCGGGATTTTGACCGGGAAGAAATTCACCCACAGCACCCGCATCCTGCGCAAGCAAGCGCCCGGCAGGGATACGCAGCGGGAAAATGTGAAGAAAGTGGCGGAGGCGTATCTGGTCAACGCGACGAACAGCGACAATGTGGCAAGCCGCGTCCTGGCGTATTTCAGTTCACACAAAACCGTCACCGCCTCCATCGTGGAGGACGGGGAGCGCCCGGGGGACATGATTACAGGCTATGACCCCTACGACGAGCCCATCTCTGGCATTATCGCATCCATGCAGTCCAACGTCTCAAGCAATATTAAGTCGGAGTGCAAAATTATCACGGATTATTCCCCCATTTGGCAGGGAAACAATTATACGAAGTACACCATTTTGACGGGGAGCGGGGTGTGGACTATTCCGGCAGAAATCCTGGCAAAGCCCCGGCCCATCCTCCAGGCTGTCATTATCGGCGCGGGAGATGGCGGATTTGCGGGGGCGGACGGAGAGCCGGGGGCGAACGGCGTGTATCAGTCCTATGACTATACCCCGGCCGCCCCGCCGGGTGGGAAGGGCGGGGCGGCCGGTGGCCCGGGAACCCCGGGGAAAGTACTTACCGTGACGATAGACTGTACCGGCCTGACTGCAATCAATTACGCCTGCGGGGTGGGCGGCGCGTCCAATGCAAGGGGCGGCGCGTCTGTTTTCGGCGCCTATTCTTCCGACTCCGGCGTGACGCCCCAGAATGGGATAGCCAATATATTTTCCGGCGAGATCTACGCGACAAAAAACGTCCCCGGTGTAGATGGAGGCAGGGGACGCGAAGCAAATGACTACGATTTTCCCGGAGAACCGACTGTATACGGTTGGAAGCCAGGAGAAGACGGACAGAGTGACAGATCGGAAGGCCATGCGCCGGGGGCAGCTACCGCGGTTTGGGTTGGCGTAGGAGGCCACGGCGGCGGAGCAGCTTATGGGTCAAACGGCCAAAACGGTGGAGATGGAAGCGGAAGAGGCGATTCTGGGTACGGCGGCGCAGGCGGCGCTGGCGCAAACGGGGCAAACGGCGCAAACGCAACTGTGTTGGGCGGAGCAGGCGCGGGCGGAAACGGCGGCGGCGGCGGCGGATCCGGCGGCAACGCCTACTCCTACAGGGGGCA
This sequence comes from Pseudoflavonifractor sp. 524-17, assembly GCF_009935845.1. Lineage (GTDB taxonomy): Bacteria > Bacillota > Clostridia > Oscillospirales > Oscillospiraceae > Pseudoflavonifractor_A. The sequence goes on from NZ_QWEK01000010.1 coordinate 45,347, forward strand.
AGCCTACGCCCGTGGCGGCGCAGGCGGTCCAGGCGGAAAGGGCGGGGCCGGAGGCAACGGTGGCCCCGGCGGAATCCTCATTTACTATTAAGGAGTGATTGATTTTGCCAGAGAAAATATGGCGTCTGCCGTACACAGCGGCGCAGATTGACGCCAGCGTCGGCAAGTCTCCCATCATAAAAAACGGCACCTGGTGGACCTGGGATATTGGCACATCTTCCTATAGGGATACCGGCGTACTGCTGGGCACAACCGGGTTTTCGAACCGCAACCTGCTGGACAACTGGTATTTTGCAGACCCCATAGACCAGCGGCATGGGTACATGATCCCCAAAGGTGCAGTAATATACAGGGACTCAGGATTTACAGAGCTGATTGGCCCAGCCGCTGCTGCCTGCGAGGTCGTGGAGAAGACAGCAGCTTACGCAAAAGTAAGGGATCCGGCGTATCACCAGTCTTTCTATTATGCGGCTCCGAGTGCGGCAGTAAGGGGATACTGCGAGAATGGGTACACCATCGACAGGTGGTACTCATACGAGTGCGTGTCTGTAAAGCTGCTTGAATCCAGGGTACAAATCATAGCCAAATCATCTGGGAGCCAGTTCGTTCAAGCTATTCCATTAGAGGAGATCGAGGAAAATACTTTGCTCACGCTGTCATTTTTAGACACGGATGGAGAGCTGACCGTGTGTACAGGAAGGGCTGCACACAATGCAGAACATAGCTTATATGCAAATACCGATTGGGGGTGGATTTCGTTTAGAAACCTTCCAAATGTTCCGTATTGGCAAGCAGTTTTTCATACCACAGTTAATAAAACACTTGTCGCAGGTAAACTGGAACTTGGCTCACACCAAACCCTTGCCCATAAAGAGGGCGATACCTGGGTGCTCAACGACCCGCCGCCCAACAAGGCCCTGGAGCTGGCGAAATGTCAGCGGTATCAATATGCGACTAGTTCGTACTATGGCGCCGGTGAAGTGGATGGCGCAGGTATCAATATTGGAGTGAATTTCCCCTGCACTATGAGGAGTACGCCGACGATGCAGACCAAAACGGGAATCAGAGCACAAATGGCTGGTTATGGCGGGAATGGGTTCTACGAAAATTTAACAGCGAGCTTCAGGTGGGGATCGTCAACGTCATGTAACATTTTAATTAACGTTCCAGACACATCCAAATTTGTACCTGGATACCCTGTAACCGCAAGAATTGACACGCCCTTGTTATTTGACGCCAACTTGTAGGAGGTGCAACATGGATAAGTTTTATAGCAGCCATTACATCAACGTAGACGAGCAGGGCCGCACCAGGGGCGCGATACTACAGATGCAATCTGCATCAACGAGGAGGAGACGTGAGGTTTTTATGCAAGATTTAACTGGGAAAAGATTTGGAAACTGGGCAGTCGTTAAATTTTCCCACAGAAATAAAAGCCGGGTTCCTTATTGGGAGTGCAAGTGTGATTGTGGAACAATTTCAACTGTCAATCACTATTCTCTTACAAAAGGGCACAGTCTTTCTTGCGGATGCACATCAAGGCAAAGAACGGTAGAGAAGATAATTACTCATGGAAAATCAAAAACCAGACTTTATAGAATCTGGAAGGGTCTAAGAAAGAGATGCTATAACTCGAACTCAACCGTCTACAAATTTTACGGAGGACGTGGAATTTCCGTATGTGATGAATGGGAAAAGAGCTTTGAATCGTTCTATGAATGGGCTACTGCCAACGGATATACAGATAACTTGTCTATTGATAGGATTGACGTAAATGGCAACTACTGCCCTGAAAATTGCAGATGGGCAGACGTTGAAACGCAACACACAAACATGAGAAGCAACCACCATATTACAATAGACGGGGAGACGCATATACTAAGGGACTGGTCCAAAATATCAAAAGTTCCGGAGCCTACCATTGTCAGACGGCTCAAATGCGGATGGAGTGAAAAGGACGCTGTTTTTATCAAGCCGCATTGTGGAAACCGATACTCTTCCATGAAGGGGTGTTGAATATGGACTTCGATTTCAAAAATAGCTATTATCTGAAAGTAAGAAATGACGGTTCTGTCATTGACGCATTTTCGGACGGCCCCCACAATGGGCGCACAACAGAAGGGTATGTAAAGTTTGGCAGTGGAGGCTATCAACTGAGATTGTTCCCAGGCGGCGAGGAAAACCCGCCGCTCTGCACCATGGACAGTATCCCGCTGTACCGCTGGGATGGGGAGACGGTAATCCCTCGCACCGAGGAGGAGATCGCCGCGGACCGGGCTTCTAAGCCCGCGCCCCCGCCCAGTGAGACGGAGCGGCTGAGGGCGGATATTGACTTCCTGGCGGCCATGCAGGGGGTGAGTTTGTGAGAACGTGCGAAGATTGCAGACATTTTGAAAAGGATTCGATACGCTCTCAAAAACTTGGAGAACCGCTTGGTCAATGCCTCAACCAAATTGACC
>NZ_QWEK01000011.1 GCF_009935845.1 Pseudoflavonifractor sp. 524-17
CCCGCCGCTCTGCACCATGGACAGTATCCCGCTGTACCGCTGGGATGGGGAGACGGTAATCCCTCGCACCGAGGAGGAGATCGCCGCGGACCGGGCTTCTAAGCCCGCGCCCCCGCCCAGTGAGACGGAGCGGCTGAGGGCGGATATTGACTTCCTGGCGGCCATGCAGGGGGTGAGTTTGTGAGAACGTGCGAAGATTGCAGACATTTTGAAAAGGATTCGATACGCTCTCAAAAACTTGGAGAACCGCTTGGTCAATGCCTCAACCAAATTGACCGCGGATATGTGATCGGTTGTTTTGACTCGGAAGAATGCGATGGGTTTGACGAAAAAACGGAAAAGTGGTGATTCTGCAATGGACCCTCATACCAATATTTTAGACGGATGGGATTTCAGTTTGCCAGTCCGTCAAAGGCCAGCAACAGATTCGGGTTACACAATAGACCGATGGAAAGGAGAACTAAAATGGCAACCGCCTATGATCTCGCCAAAAAATACTACCCTAAGCTTTGGGACAAGTCCCGTCTGGAGGCCCTGGTGGCCGCTGGGCGGCTGACAGAAGAGGAGGTGGAGGAGATCATCAACGCAAAGGAGGCATAATCTATGCACGATAACTGCAATCCAAGCGACTGCCCCGTATCCGCCCGGGTGGACACACTGGAAAAGGAGTTTGACCGGTACCGGTCCAGCTCGTCGGACACCCACCGGCAGATGTTTGAGCGCATCGGGGCGCTGGAGCAGAGCGGCGCTACGCTGAAGACCAAGCTGGACGGTATGGACGAAAAGCTGGACGGCATCGCGGAGAAGGTAGACGAGCTGAAGGACAAGCCCGGCAAGCGCTGGGAGAGCCTTGTGGGGTACGCCCTGAGCGCCCTGGCGGGGGCGTTTATGGCGTGGATACTCTCCGGGATGCCGGGGACGAGATGGCAGAAAGGAGTATGTTTATGAGCAAAAAGACAACCAGGTGGCTGAGGGCGGCAGGGATCCGGGCGGTGAAGACCGCCGCACAGACGGCAGCGGCCACCATCGGCGCGGCGGCGGTGATCTCCGCGGTGGACTGGCCGGTGGTGCTGTCCGCGTCGGTGCTGGCGGCGGTGCTGTCCCTGCTGACCTCTCTGGCCGGCCTGCCGGAGGTGGAGTAAAATGGCCACGGGAAAAGAAATCCTGGCCCTGGCGGCGTCGTACATCGGCGTGAAAGAGGATCCCCCCAGCTCCAACAACGTCATCTTCAACACCCATTACTACGGCGGGCCGGTGAACAATCCAAACCTGCACTGGTGCGTGGCCTTTGTGTGGGATATCTTCCGCATGGCGGGGGCGTCGGAGCTCTTTTTCGGCGGTAATAAGACTGCAAGCTGCTCCACGCTCTGGACGTACCACAAGGGGCATGGGCAGGCTGTCACAGACTTCCGGCCCGGGGATATCGTCTTCTTCGATTTTTCCGGAAAGAAAAAGGCCACCCAGCATGTGGGTATTGTGGAGGCCGTGGGGGGCGGCTTTATCACCACCATCGACGGCAACACCGGGACCACCAGCGAAGCCAACGGCGGGGCAGTCATGCGCCGGAAACGGGCGCTGAAGTACGTCACCGGCGGCTACCGGCCCAAGTATGAGGCCGAAAAGCCGCCGGCGGAACAGGAGGAACCAATGATGACTCAGGAACAGTTTAATGCCATGCTGGACGCCGCCCTGGCCCAGTGGGCCAGTCTGCCCCCGGATGCCTGGAGCGGGGACGCCCGCCAGTGGGCGGAGGAGCACAAGATTGTCTCTGGCGACGGGGCGGGAAACCGGAGATACAAGTCCTTCTGCACCAGGGAAGAGGTGGTGCAGATGCTCTTCCAGATGGGGCGGTAATCTCTTGCAATTTGCAGGTATCTGGGCTAAAATATGACAGAAAGGACGTGACAACATGGACGGGAACGAAACCATTCAAAGCTTTGGCGACATGGTGAATGCCGCCGAAAGGCTGACAAAGCCGTGGCGTGTCGCTCTGCTGGTGACGAATTTTCTTTGGGCGCTGGTGTTTGCCCTGTTTATCTGGCTGGCGTACCTCAGCCCGGATACCAGTTATCAGTATCAGGATTTTGAGGGAAAAGCCCAGGTGCAGTCCGCCGGTTCGGAGGTTGTCACGCAGGGTGACTGAATTTGGCGAGGCAGGTACAGGTTCGCAGACCAGGCGCGAAACGCCCCAGGAAACCACGGGCGGCGAAGGGCAGGAGAAAAGGGCGGTGACGGCTGCGTGAACAGCCAAAACCGCGCCATCCGTGCCCTGCTTTCCAGTATGTCAACTGACCGGGCCATAGACACGATCCGTGCATTCCGCCTGCCAGAAAAGGAAGAGATCTGCCTCATCGAAAAAGAGGTGTTCGACCGTTCCTATACGCAGATTTGCCGGGAATATGGATTTTCACCGGAGGCGGTGAAAAAGGCTCGGCGCAGGGCGTTTGAGAAAATCGTTGACGCAATTGCATATGAGAAGGAAAGAGCCCGGGGAGGTTAATCCTCGGGCTCTCTTTTTCTGATAAATCCCGTGACATATTCCAGTAACTGTGGTACACTACGAGAGAAGGAGGTGGCATTATGGTTAAGATCGTGGATGTAGCGGCATACGTCATAGAGAAATATGAGGAATTGACGGGCGAGCGGCTTGACGAAATGAAGCTTCACAAGCTGTTATACTTCACCCAGCGGGAGTCCTTTGCCGTTGCTGGGCGCCCAGCTTTTGATGGCGTATTTGAGGGCTGGAAGTTTGGCCCGGTCAGCAGGGATGTGCGTAATGCATACTGCGAGGGTGAAATCATGTACGAAACAAACGAGATTCCAGACGATGTAAAATACATTGTCAATAATGTCATTCTTGAGTATGGCGCGTTTGAATCTTGGAAGTTGAGCAGCTTATCCCATCGTGAGATTTCTTGGGTGAATGCGCGTAGGGGTCTTGGCGAAAAAGAAAACGGAAACCGTCCGCTGCTCCTAGATGATATCCGAGAAGATGCTAAAAAGGTGCGCCCTTATGACCATGTATGGGATATGTACTATGATGAATTTGACGACTTCCAAGAGGGGGCCGACAAAGGTTGATAGGAAAGATTTACCTAACACGGGTCGATTTTTATAACTCGAGGACGGGGCGCACCGAACAGAAAACTAGGCCAGTTTTGAGCGTTGGCGGACCAAACGAGGATGATTATACGATTCTCCCCATCTCGACCATATCACGCCGCGAAAATGTCAACTACTATTATGACATTCCAATATCCGAACAAGCCCGTGCGGCTTTGAGTCTGGACAGGGAATGCTTTATCAGAATGCATAAACAAATGACAGCCCATAGAGGATCGCTCATTAGAGAAATCGGAGATATGCGCAGCGATGTCCCCGATTTGTACATTAACGCAATAGAGAAGATGGAAGAATTTCAAAATAATATCGTTGAGTTCTCTATATGATGGAAGCAAAAGCCCGGGGTTAGTCCCCGGGCTTTTCTTTGTCCCGCTCCATCGTCTCACGGATCGCCCGCTTGATGAAATTGTTGACGCTCTCTCCCTGGGCAGCGGCGTGTGTCTGGACGCCGTCCCGCTCTTCTTTTGTTATACGAATTTCCAGACGAGCAAACTTTTCAATGTAATTTTTTTGCGCCCGTTTTTGCGCTGGTGTTTTTCCCGGCATGTGTATCACCTCACTTGGATTGTACCATAAAAGAATACCTACCGATAGATAAAAAATCAACAAATATCTACCATTAGATTTGTGCAGCATCCCATCTTGATATCTGCCGGTAGATATGTTATTATAATATCAGAAAGGAGGTGGACACTATGAGCAAGAAAAAGAAAAAGGGCGGTAGGGCCCAGCCCGACCAGCTTATGACCCTTACCGCCGCAATCCTAAACCTCATTACCGCGATACTTCTTTTAATTGAGAAGCTGAGCGAGTAGATGAGGAGGGGGGAGGGCAACCTCCCCCCTGTAGGATAACAAATCGCTTGAGAGGTGTCAATATGAAAGATATTTTGATTTATGGACTGTTGATTGTCAGTATCGGGCTGTCTGCGCTGGTAATTTTCCGGAACCTGAAAAAATGAACAAGGAAGGAGAACACTATGTTAGAATCAAGAAGCGCCTATGGCTATTTCGGCTCCGCCGGTGGATTTACCGGTGAAACCCCGCCGCCGTCCTGGGGCTGCATTGAGCGGAACATGCTCTATTGCGAGTACAAACGCCGGTATTCAGAGTGCAAGACTCTGGGCGACTACGACAAGGTCCGCAAGACCATTACCGTACTGATTCCTGCTGAGTACGCGGAGCGGCCCAACTTTGGCAACACATACTCCATGCATTACTTCGAGTTCACCTATTCCCCGGTGCCGTCTTACTGCTCTGGGATTTTCGAGTGCAAGGCGAAAAACTACCAAAACGCACTGCGAAATGCAAAGAGATGGGCAAAACGCGAGGGTGTAGCAATCACAGGAGATGCCCCCGGACACGAACACCAAAGAAATTGGTAATGGAACCGCCCCCTAACCGGGGCGGTTTTTTTGTTCCCATTCTTCACCCAAACAAAGGCCATTTTTAGGCCATTTGTTTGCTCAATTTTTTGTTACCATAATTCTACAGGAGGACACAGAAACTAGGCGGCAAGGCCGCCATGCCAACAGGCGTTTTTGTGTCCTCCTGTTCTCTATTTTAGGGGTGCTTGAAATGACAGAAAAAAAAGACTGTGGCTGCAAGTGCGGCAAGCCCGGGAGTTGCCCAGGATGCCCAGGTAAAAAGAAATGAGCTACTCATATTACAACCCCAACCCAACAGGGCGCAGCGTGGGTGACTGCACCGTGCGTGCGCTGTCCAAGGCTCTGGGGCAGACCTGGGAGGAGACATACGTTGGGCTGGCCCTGGAGGGCTTTATCCGGGGTGACCTGCTCAACGCGGACAGCATTTGGGGACCGTACCTCCAGCGCCACGGCTTCCGGCGGCACTTTATCCCGGACGACGGACTGGGTGCGTACACGGTGGAGGATTTCGTCCAGGATAACCCCCGAGGAACTTTTATCCTATCCATGCCGGGACGCCATGTAATTGCTGTGGAAGACGGACAGTATTTTGACAGCTGGAATAGCGGGAAAGAGTGCCCCGCCTACTACTGGGAAAAGGAGCATTGACAATGGCTTACCAACCCTATCCATATGCAGGCTATCAGCCCACGCCGTACTATCCCCAGCCGGTGCCTGACCAGCTGGCCCAGTTGCGGCAGAACCAGATGCAGCAGATGCAACCGCAGATGATGCAGCAACCGATCCAGTCTATGCAACCGTCCACCCAACCGACGGCCCCGCAGAGCGGCGGCATCAACTGGGTGAACAGCAAGCAGGAGGCGGACAACTGGCCTATCGCACCCGGGTGTGCGGTGGCTCTATGGGACAGTAACAACCCGGTGATCTATCTCCGGCAGGCAGACAGTACCGGAAAACCATCCACCAAAGTCTACGATCTTGTGGAGCGGACAGACAATCCCAACCCGCCTCAGCCCGCGCCCAACATCGACCTGAGCCGGTATGTCACCATCGACCAACTGGAGGACATCCTTTCAGAACGCCTCAAACGGCCCTCTAAGGCCACCAAACAGAAGGAGGATACAGATAATGGCTAACCCGTTCAAGGCCGCTATGGGCGGCTCTCAGGCCCCGCAGAGAGGCCAGCGCAACTTCGCCCCGGCTCTGCTTCAACACATCCAGAGTTTTCAGGGCAACCCCATGGAGCAGCTGCAAAGCAAACTCGACTCTGGGGAAATGACACAGCAGCAGTACAACCAGCTGCGGGGCATGGCGGAGAGCATCGCCCAGCGGATGATGGGTGTGCTTCCCAACAGATAAAAAGAAAAGACACCGAGCGGCAACTCGGTGTCCTGTGATATGACAGAAGTACGTGACATTGTACTTTATCATAGATGCTTCTTTATATTATCACATGGTCTTTTTATAGTCAAGTCTAAAAAATGCGGCCGCATTTTTAGAAATACATCAACAAAGGAGAATTATCTATGTCTCTTGGAAATGAAGGTTCCGGGCTCAGCGTAGCGGATATCGCCGCTGTGACCGACCGAAACAACGGCAACTGCGGCAACGGCTGGGGCGGCGGCTTCGGCGAGATGCTGATTGCCATGATTATGCTGTTCCTGTTCCCCATGTTCTTCGGCGGCTTCGGCGGCGGAATGTGGGGCGGCATGGGCGGCTGGGGCAACGGCGGCATGATGGCCGCCGCCAACGGCGCTCTGACCCGGGCCGACCTGTGCGCCGAGTTTAACTTCAACGGCCTGGAGAATGCTGTGCGCGGTGTGACCCAGGGCCTGTGTGACGGCTTCTACGCCATGCAGAACAGCATCAACGGCCTGGGCATGAACGTGATGCAGGGCTTCCACGGCGTGGACAACGCCATCTGTAACCTGGGCTACCAGACCCAGCAGGGCTTTAATGCCACCCAGGTAGCCATGATGCAGGGCTTTAACGCGGCCCAGGCCCAGGCGGCTGACTGCTGCTGCAAGACCCAGACCGGCCTCATGCAGCTGGGCAACCAGGTGGAAAGCGGTTTCTGCCAGACCAACTACAACGCTGCCACCAACACCAACGCCATCATCCAGAACGCTCACAACGACACCGACCGCGTGCTGGCAAAACTGGATGCGATGGAGATGAGCCGCAAGGATGAGCGCATTGCTGAACAGGCTGCCCAGATTCAGGCCCTCCAGCTGGCTGCGTCTCAGGCCAACCAGAACAACGCCATCGGCGCGATGATCTCCGCCAGCGAGGCTACCATCCTGCGCCGCACCGGCGCGGAGTGTCCCACCGCCGCCTACATCGTCCAGCCTCCCACCCCCGTTAGCTTCCCCACCAACTGCTGCGGTCAGTTCAACGGCTGGGGCAATAACGGCTGTGGCGGCTGCAACAGCGGCTGCGGCTGCTGAACCACTCGAATTTTTCGAGCACTTCCCTGGAATAACGGGTGATTATTTCGGGGCGGTGGACTGCGTGTCTGCCGCCCCTGACATTTAGTAGGAGGTATTTTATGGCTTGTAAACCTGTCTGCAAGCTTTGCGACCGTCTGGTTTTGTCCCAGGCAGTCACATTTACCGGCGGAAATTTGGTGATCAACCTGCCTGCCGGAGCCTATAACAATAGAGAAAAATATTGCATTGTGGTGGCGCAGGCAATTCCTTCCACCACGACAATCAATGCCCCGGTAGTTATCACCATTGGTGCAGGCACACAGCAATATCCGCTGACCAACCGCTGCTGCGCCCAGGTGACGGCCTGCGCCATTCGGACAAGGACGCGGTATTCCACTGTGGTGGCTACCAGCGGCACCGGGGGCACCTTTAAGCTGCTGGGGAATGCCTGTCCTTGCCCCACCAATCATCTGCCCAGCATCAACGGGACGGCTCCCGCCGCCCCTGCCGTGCCTGAGGCATGAAAGGAGACGTTAACATGGAAAAACTTCATGAGCTGAAAGAAAAGCTGTGGACCGAGCTGGATGAACTGGCCGAAAAGCGCGAGATGGGCGCAGGCGATCTGGAGCTGGCCCATAAGCTTACCGATACCATCAAGAACATCGAGAAAATCTGTATGCTGGAGGAGGGCGGCTACAGCTCCGCCGTGGACGGCATGGACTATGGCCGGGGCTCCAGCTACGCCAACCGGGGCCAGCACTACGTCCGGGGCCACTACAGCCGGGCGGACGGGCGCGGCGGCTACTCCATGCGCCGGGACAGCCGGGGCCGCTACAGCAGGGATGACGGCCGCTCTGAGATGATGGAGCACATCGGGATGGCCATTGATACCGCTGATGAGCGGG
>NZ_QWEK01000058.1 GCF_009935845.1 Pseudoflavonifractor sp. 524-17
TTAAAACGCTCAATTTATATAATTCCACAAACGGCAAGCAATTCGGGTGTGGCCACACTCCGAAATTTTTGCTGGGCAGGGGCCCGCAAAAATGCTTGTTGGGGAGCCTCCCCAAACCCGGCTCTTTGGGACAAAATGTCCCAAAGAGGTCAGCTGCGTTACCGCCGCTGTCGCGGCTGTTCCTTATTGTTATCTCACAGTTTAAGCCCGAACATCCACTCCGCCGCCAACAGATGAAAGAAAGTCCTGCCAGCTATTTATATATTTCTGGTAGGTGGAGCAACCGAGGTCAGAAGTCTGTCCAGCTTGCACCAGAAGTCTATTCATCTGTTTTACCAGAGGAGAAATTTCCTTATCATCAGGGTCAGTATAGAAGTCTTTCCAATAGCTCTCAATGGAGATGCCCCAGCGCAGAGCATTGGGGTTTTTGACGGTAGCCTGGGTGGTGATAGACTGCCCATAAGCAACCCCAGCGCGAATAGCCCCAGCTCCATCGCCGCCATTTTCATGGTAAGCGTTCATCACAGCATTGTAAATTCCTTGAAATACAGTACGGTCAACGGGCGCAAAAGTTCCCTTGGGTTCACCGGGGGCAAGATTTTTCTCACGCACAGAAAGAGCCTGATCCAATGTAGCCAGCGCATTATTATGCCCTTGGGCGCGGCTGTTGCGGAGTAGGGCTGCCATATTTTTACTTACCAGCCCTTTCTGTATCATCGTCTCTGCTTTCATATCCGCCATAGACAGATTGAGGGCCAGTGTTGCCTCATTCCGACCGCAAGAGGATGCATTGAAAATCTCCGTTTGATAGCTTTGGGCAATCTGGCCAGCAGCAGTCAGGTCTTGCACAGAATATGCCGCTGTGCTTTCACTTGACGAACCCACCGCCCGGAGTTGGGATGAGATATAGGCATCGTGATTTTTCAGCCATACGCTGTCGGGGCCGGTTTGGGAAATGACTCCATGTACTTTTTCCAGCGCCCCGCGGTAAGCGTCTACTTTTTCCGCAAGAATAGCAGAAAAGCTGTCTTTGACCGCCTGCACATCATCGCCTGAAATACCCAAATTATCCTGCAAAAGTTGCGTATAGCCGTTTATCATCTCAGCTTTTCCAGCTTGATAAACTTCCTCTAATTTTGTACGCTGGGTGGTCAGTTCTTCCCCTTTATAATTACGCTCCAGTTTGTCCAGCACCGCCACATAGCGGGATGCCAAATAGTCCAACCCGTCCGCCAGTTCTTCCGGGGAAGTAGTCTTAAATGACTCCAATTCCCGAGACAATCCGCTCCAATTTACATCGCCACCCAAACCGTTTTGCCGCAGGTTTAGAATATAAGCAGACATAACCTCATCTTTGGTTTCCCCAGTTTCAATGCCTAAATCCCACCGGGCCTGTCGGCGCATATTTTCTATAATATCGTTGGCCTTTGTTGGGTCGTTTAAGTCTTTGAGGTTAAAAGTTTGCGTTTCCTGTTTCCATAAACTTTCCGCCGCATCCCGGATAGAGTAGTCCTCCCGATAGCCTTTGCGGTCAGAGAGGTCAAGCTGGAGTAGCCGCGCGGAGCCTTGCGCCGTATTGCTACCGCTTGCCTGCTTTACAACCAGCCCAGAAGAAAGCTGCGTCAGTTTGGAAGATTGTATGTTAGCATAATTCGTTGCCGTTGATACACCAGAGATATTCATAATACTGACCTCCTACTAATTGACTAAAATATGTTATGCTCGCATATCCACGCCCTGCTGATAACTGTCCAATATGCTGGTATCAAAGGGCTTGCCCTGTGTCCTTTGAGAAATCTCGCCAATCCGCTGTATCTGTTGATTTTGCACCATCTGCGTGATTGTCATAAAATAACCCCCTTTATCGTTTTACGCAGTAAAAACAGAAAAGGCATCTTTTACCGCATGGCTACCATGTGGCAAAAAACACCTACTAAATGCGGGAAATATTCACCGTAAAAGCATCACAAAACTGCGGAGCTACACAGTTATAGCACCGCTCCGCTTGCTTGCTTGCTTGCTTGCTTGCTTGCTTGCTTGCTTGCTTGCTTAATAATGATGGAACCCACGGCGCTTGTCAACCCCTTTTTACTAAATTTTACACTTATTTATTATATCGGCACTTTTTGATAGAAGTTAAGCCTTTTGGTGAAAATGACGTCTCAAAAATTTCCTATTAAATTAAGTATAGCACATTCTTGTATCACTGTCCAGCCCTTAACCTTTGGGACAAAATGTCTCAAAGTACAGCCGCCTCATGTTAGCTTTTTTGGAACAAATAGGGCGTAGGACATATAAACATACCACCCCTCTGCCGAACGCGCCCGGAAACCCTTGATACATGCGGCTTTCAAACGCCTAAATGCTAACAGTCCAGCCGTGGAAAATAAGCGGTATTATAGCGCGTTCAACCCTATCCCCCCGCCCTTTCCCATTCATGGGAAAGGGGGCGGCTCTGGAGGATATATCCCCCGCCGCGCCGGAGGGGTAGCACAGCCGGGGCTGGCCGTCAAGGGCAAGCCGCCGCAAGCGGCGGTGCTACGCACCCTTGACCGCCTGCTCCCGGCTGTGCTCAATAGTAGGCGGCGACGGGGGATATACCACCAGAGCCCCTATGTAAAAATGCGCGGGGACAACGATTGCTTTGGGACATTTTGTCTCGAAGTTACCATGCGATAATTCAGACTTTTCGGGTGGAATGGCCGGGGTCTGCTGGGGGCCGCCTTGATAACCAAAACAGGGCGGCCCCCAGTGGACTCCGGCCATATCGCGCAAAAACCGCCGCTTTGAGTTTTCCCCAATAGCGGCGGTCTGGTGTAGTCTGGTGTAGGTTGGCTCCATTCTTTAGGTGTCGTGTTATTATGCCCTTGTCAAATACACTAAACGGTTTTCCCGAAACCTCAGCGCCCAGCTTATGGGCGGTGTACTGCTCTCTTTTTTGGCGGCGGTGCTGGTGTTTGCCCTGTTTGGCATTGTGGGAAGTATTATCCTGGAGCGGACTGTCTACGGAAGGGCGTTCACGGATCAAATGGCGGACAGCCAGTTTTCCGCACTGCAAAAATATGTGGAGCAGGAGGCCATCACCCCCCACAATCTGCATCGGCTCAACGCCTGGTGCAGCCGTGGTGACCAGGTCTACCTGACGGTTTATATAGACGGCGTCATCCGGTATGAGTCTCCGATAGCCGCGAATGGCGAGTTGGAGGACGAGGATTTTGACATCTCCTTTGAAAGCCCGGATCGTGAATATGCTCTGAGGTTAAATGACGGGACACAGGCTCAGGCGTTCCTGTATTATTACGCCGGAGATACCTATCATTACTGGGCTATGGGTCTCTCCGGCCTGCTGGCCTTTGCGGCATTCTCCGTATGCTTTATTCTCTTTGTCCACTGGAAGCTGCGGTATGTCAAGCAGCTGAAGGGGGAATTGGATATTCTGGCCGGCGGGGATCTCCACTATGCCGTCACAGTCAAGGGAGAGGACGAGCTGGGGGAGCTGGCCAAAGGGATCGAGCAGATGCGCCGGTCCATTCTGACTCATCAGGAGACAGAGGAACAGATGCGCTCCGCCAACTCCCAACTGGTCACCGCCATGTCCCATGATCTCCGCACACCACTGACCTCCCTGCTGGCTTATCTGGAACTGATGGAGCGGGGAAAGTACGACAGCGAGGAACAGCTGCAGCACTTCACCCAGCGCAGCTTGGAGAAATGTTTGCAGATCAAATCCATGGCGGACAAGCTCTTCGCCTATTTTCTGGTCTACTCCTACGAGTGGGAAACGACAGAGGTGGAGACAGCGGACGCCGACAGTCTCTTTCAGCAGTTTTGGGGAGAATATGCCTTCTCCCTGGAGAATAGCGGCTTTACCGTACATTGTGCCTTTGAGGAACTGCAAGGGGCTCTGCGAGTGAACATGGAGCTGCTCCGCCGGGCCTTCGATAACCTGTATTCCAATTTGCTGAAATACGCCGATCCAACCCAGCCTATAGAGATCTCTTATGGCCGTAAAGACGGTCAAGTGCGGCTGACGCTGCTCAACCATATTTCTCCCCAGCGGGATAAGCGGGAGAGCACCAGCATCGGCCTGAGCACCTGCCGACGGGTTCTCCAGCACCACGGCGGGAGCTTTGAAACGAAAGAGGACGCCGGCATATTCCAAGTGGGCCTTGCTCTGCCACTGGGGTAAAGCGGAGATTGCAAAGAGAGGCTGTGGGTGAATGACGGTTGCCATTCACCCACAGCCTCTCTTTGAAGATTGGAAACAAGGAGCAGTCAAGTGACATTCAAACAGATCGTGTGCATCATCCTTTCATCACTTTTTCAAACCGAAAAAGTCCGTCACCGCCAGAAGGATCTTCTTCCGCATCCGGCTTATGGGGGTCCGGATGGTGTGCGTTGTAGAACTCCACAATGTGAAAACCGCATTTATTTACATAGAAGTGGATGTTCCGTGTTTCAAAATAGGGCGTCACGGTTTCCCATACCCGAACCTCCGGGTGAAGCCGCTCGATCTCCCTCCATGCGCCATAGCCAACCCCTTTGCTATGGATCTGGGGTGAAACAAACAGCAGCTCAAGATCGCCCCGGTCGCCGTCAGTCCTGATGACAACACCGCCGGCCTTGATGTTCCCGAGCATGATGCGGTATGCCTTTCCGCTATCTATGGACTGCTCTATGGTTTCACGGGAGATGATCTCCCCATCTTCCTCAAAATGTTCATCTCGCCTCCCGAACTCCTCCAAAGCGCCATAGTGAAATGCTTCTTGATTATCAAGAATAAACTGCTCTCGATCCTCCTGGTGAAGGGGGACAAGCGTAATAATTATATCTGACATATTTACTCTCTCCTGATACGAATAGATTTAGAATGATGGGCCTTTTAATTATAGCTAAAGTAAATATCTTTGACAATTCCCTTCCCACAGTCTTCAGAAAAGTTCAGATTTTGTGTAGACAAATATTAAGATTTTTCTGGGATAATCACGCTATATCCTATATTCCAGAGAGGAGAATTTCTGTGCGTCTGGATACAATAGAACCTTTTTCGGAGGAATCCCGTGAAGCTGACCGCCTCATGCGGGCTTATGCCGCTGCGGAAAAAGTAGGTCTATATGGCTTGATGCGCCAACCCCGAAAAAACGCCAATCTTTTTGCTGTCTATGATGATCGCTTTTGCGGCTGTGTCTGCCTGTTCCCATTTCGCTCTGCAATGTCTGCCATTTGCCTGTTTAGAGTGCTGCGCTTCATGGATCAGAGATACCGTGACGACTTATTGGCGCTCTTAAAAGAAAGATTCCCGCAATACGAGATCTTCTTGGATATCAAAATCTACGAATGACGACAAGTTAAGAATCATTAAGAACTTTAGTCCTAATGCTTTAAGGATCGTCTGCTATGATAACACCATCAGATGCAAAACGGCATTCGCAGCCACCACTTTTGAGTGTGGCCAGTCCTGGCAACATCTGAAAACCATCATAGAAAGGATACGATCCAAATGAACGACAACAAGCTGAAGCAGAAGATGCAGCGTGGAGGGGCTCTGCTCCTTGTGGCTGTGATGTGTTTCACGGGGCTGGTGGGTTGCGGCGCGAAGAAGCCCAACAAGGACCTGAACAAGAAACCGGGGACGACCCAGGTGGAGCCCAACAAGAAGCCGACCAGCAACAAGCCCGGCAAGACGGACACGGGCAAGACGGACATCGGTAAGAAGGACGGCAAGCCCGCTGGCAAGGTGGATGAGGACAAGAAGGACGGTAAGGAGGACATCGGCAAGGTCGACGAGGGCAAGAAGGACGATAAGGGCGCCGACAAGAAGGGCGGCACGCCCACCACCGGCGCATTGGACAAAGCTCCTGTGAAAAATCCGGTTAAGGATTCCGGCCAGAAGGAGCCCGGCACCACCGGAACCACCCAGAAGGACAGCGGCAAAAAGGACGGCAATGGTGCCGATAAGAAGGGCACTACAAAGAAAGACACCGTTAAAAAGGACAAGACCTCTAAGAAAAAGGGGAATGCCAAGGCGCCGGCTATCAACAAAGCCCCGGCCTCCGGTAAAACTGGCAGCAAGGGCGGCAAATAAAACCTACATCCGATTCTTCATGTTTCTCTCCTCTGTTATATAATATCCACGCAGCGGACACCTCCTGCATATACGCACGCGGGAGGTGTCCGTCATTTTTATAATAGGAAGGTGGATCACATGGACACACAGACGATTTTAGTGGTTGACGATGATACCGAAATTCGAGAGGGTATCCGCATTCTTCTCGGCGGTGAAGACTATTCTATTTTGGAGGCCGAAAGCGGCCAGCGGGCGCTGGAGCTGCTGACGGATACGATTGACTTGGTGATTTTGGATATTATGATGCCCGGTATTTCCGGTCTGCGTGTCTGTGAGGAGATCCGAAAGAGTTCCACCGTCCCCATTCTCTTTCTCACCGCAAAAGCCCAGGAGTCGGATAAGCTGATTGGTCTTACTGCCGGCGGGGACGACTACCTGGCCAAGCCCTTCTCCTACTCGGAGTTGAGTGCCCGGGTGAAGGCCCTGCTGCGCCGCTATTGCGTCTACCGGGGAAAGGCACAGGCCGGGGCTCTCAGTCGGGATAATATGCTTTCCTCCAACGGTGTCAAACTCAGCCTGGACTATAACCAGGTGTGGGTTCAGGGGGAGGAGGTGGAGCTGACGGAGATCGAATACAAGATTCTGCGGCTTCTGATGCAAAATCCCCAGCGCATTTTTTCTACGCAGGCTATCTATGAGAGCGTCTGGAATGAACCCTATTTTTATATTTCCAACGGAACCGTCATGGTCCACATCCGCAAGCTCCGGGTGAAAATTGAGGAGGATGCCCAAACCCCCAAACGTCTGAAGACGGTTTGGGGAAAGGGGTATCGGTTTGAGGTGAAGGCAGATGAAACATAGAGCCTCCAGCCTGACCGCACACTTTGGCCTGCTTCTGCTCTTGTCCGGCGCCGCCGCTGTGCTGGTATTCTGCTGCCTCCGCTTTGGCGGTGGCTGGCTGTTGGAGCAGTATTTCAATGGTTCTGACTTCCAACAGCAATACAACGAGCGCCGGATACAGAATTTTCAGTCCTATGTGGAAGAAAACGGTCTGGCCACCACGGATACCGCACAGATCACCCGCTGGAACAAGAAGCATCCTTTGATCTTAATGGAGGTCTACCGTTCCAATATCCTGCGTTACACCTCTGCGGCTCCCGAAGAAGCCCTGGATAACGAGACGGAAGTCCCCTACTACACATGGGTCTCCTACTATGAGATCCCCTTTGCGGACGGTGCCGCCGAGGTGGTGATCTACGCCGACGATACCTACCGGTTCTTTACCTGGCTCACGGTGCTCTCCCTCGGCATTGCCCTGCTGGTATTTCTGGGCGTTTTCCTATGGGGCAGCCGGGGCTTGGTGCGGTATATCTGTCAGCTCAGTGTGGATATCCAGGCCATGGAGGGCGGCGATCTGGATGTGCCGATCACCTTCCGGGGAAACCACGAGCTGACCCGGCTGGCCCACAGCCTGGACTCCATGCGCCGGGCTTTTCAGGAACAGAAGGAACAGGAGACCAATATTTTCCGGGCCAATCAGGCCATGATCACCGCCATGTCCCATGACCTGCGCACGCCGCTGACGACGCTGCAGATCTACACCGACATTCTGCGGTATAAAAAATACCGCCCGGACCAGCTGGACGGCTATCTGGAGAAGATCGACGCCAAGGCAGCGCAGATCAAGCAGCTTTCGGAAAATATATTTGAGTATTCGCTGGTCTCCAGGCATCAAACCATTGAGCTGGAGGCGCCCCGCCCCGTTCGGGATGTGTTTCATGACCAGCTCTCTGAGATGGCGGTCTATTTAACCCAACAAAATTTCTCGTTCGAGCTGGAATTGGACTGGCCCGATCTTGATATTTCCATCTACTCACAGTATATCAAGCGATTGATGGACAATGTGCTGTCCAATTTGGTGAAGTACGCTGACGCGGAGCTTCCGATCTTGATCGCTGTTATGGAAAAGGACGGCGGAGTGGCGATCCTTTTTCAGAATAAGATCAGCAGCACCCCGCTCCAACAGGAGGGCACCCATATCGGCCTTGCCAACATGAAGGCCATGATGGAGAAAATGGGCGGAAGGTGCTGCGCTGGCCAAACGGGATCGCTTTTCCAACTGGAACTGTGGTTCCCTTCCGTCCCGCCAAAACGCTCCGAGGAGGATACGCATGAGACGTAGTATTTCGTATTTTTGGGCGGCGTTCAGCATGATGGCTCTGCTTGTGGGTTGCAGCCGCCCGCTGCCAGCACCCTCAACAGAACCGCCGCAAAAACCGCCCGAGCAGACCGCAGCTCCAGCCATCCAGGCGGGAACATGGTATGTTTCGGGAAAAGACACAGCCGCTTATTACTTCTTTGACGCAGACGGAACATCGGGCCGGACCGCCTCGCTGGAAAACGGGACGGGGTTAGGGTTTACCTATTCCATCCAGGACAACGAGGCCACTTTTCACATGGGTTCTGCCGATGTGAGCACAATCGGCAAACTGGAGAAAACTGATGATACCCATTTCACCATCACTTGGGAGGACGGGCGTGCAGAAAGTATGACCTATGTATCAGCGAAGGGTCATACGGAATTTAAGTTCTACACCAACGAAGATCTTTGCCAGATGGCAGTGGACTACTATACACAGGCCACGGGGGAAAACGCTCCCCAGGCGGCCGCCGATGCCGACCCGGAAACCGTCAGCATTCAGCTCTATATCAACGCAGGCGACCATAACTCCACCTGTGCCTGGTATCAGGTAAACCGCCAGACAGCAAAGGGGATTGACGCAAATACCGGCGAGTCCATAGATTTGAGCATATCGAAAAAGGCGAGTCAAAATGATAACCGTTGAACATTTGACAAAATGTTATGGCAGCTTTATGGCGATAGATGACCTTTCCTTTGAAATTGAGGAGGGGCATGTCTATGGTTTCTTGGGACCAAACGGTGCGGGAAAATCCACCACGATGAACATTATGACCGGTTGCCTTTCCGCCACCAGCGGAACTGTCCGAATTGCCGGACACAATATATTTGAGGAGCCGGAAACTGCGAAAAAACTGATTGGATATCTTCCGGAACATCCCCCGCTGTATATGAATGAAACCCCGCTCGAACATTTGCGTTTTGTGGGTGAAGCAAAGGGGCTCAGAGGCACAGAATTGCGGCAGCAAGTGAATGCGGTCATTCAGCAAGCCGGTCTAAGCCAGGTGCAAAACCGCCTGATCTCCGCACTTTCAAAAGGCTACCGGCAACGAGTAGAAATCGCTCAGGCTCTCCTTGGGAACCCCAGGGTCATTATTTTAGATGAACCCACCGTAGGGCTTGACCCTATTCAAATCATTGAGATCCGGGATCTGGTCAAGCAGCTTGGGAAAAAGCATACTGTGATTTTTAGTTCCCATATCCTTTCTGAGGTTCAAGCGATCTGTGAGCAGGTACTGATCATCTCAAACGGCAAACTGGTGGCCTTTGACACACCTGAAAATTTGGAGAGGCTCCTTACTCAATCGGGAGATATTTTTCTGCGGACCTACGCCAGTGCAGAGGAGGCAGACACCATTCTGGGCAATATGGAGCAGTTTTCCAACTGGGAAAGCACGGTTCAGGAGGATGGCAGCCTCGCTGTGTTGATTCAAGCAGACGGAGATAAGATACGTGAGCTGTGCTGCCAGATATTCTTTGCGTTCGCGGAGCGGAAAAAAGCAATTTTTGAAATGTCATCGAAAAAGGCCAGCTTAGAAGAGGTGTTTTTGGAACTCACAGAAGAATCAAAGCGTGTCGATGTGGCCGAAGAGCATCTTATTTCAAAAGACGGCGCCAACCTTTATGACAATGAGGAGGCAGAACAATGATCGCTGTATTAAAGCATGAGCTACGTGGATATTTTTACTCCTTGGCGGCATACCTGTTTTGCGCTTTCCTGCTGGCGTTTATTGGCGTTGGCGCAATGCTCTATAATATCCAGTCCTCTGTTGCCAATTTTGAGCTTGTCTTAAAGTCTGTCTGCATTGGGCTGGTGATTATCCTCCCGGTACTGACTATGCGCGTCATAGCTGAAGAGAAAAAGCAGAAAACTGACCAGCTGCTGTATGCGCTGCCGCTCAAGCCGTTGCAGATCATCTTAGGCAAATATTTTGCCCTGCTGCTTATTTTCCTGATACCTATTATGATTATCGCAGTGTACCCGCTGGTTTTTGCCCGCTTTGGGGAGGTCTATCTGCCGACCGCCTATGGTTCCCTTTTAGCCTTTTATCTTTTGGGCGCCGCAATCATCGCAATCGGAATGTTCATTTCTTCCCTGACAGAGAATCAGGGCTTCGCAGCGGGGATCTCGATCCCTTTTCTGCTGCTTAACTTCTACAGTGTAAAATTGGCTGAACATATTTCAAGCACACCTTTTGGGACGCTCGTGGCCCTTTCCGTTCTTGTAGCAGCGGGCGCCCTGGTGGTTCGCCATCTGACCAAGAATGAGAATTTGTCATACGGTATTTTCCTGGCCGGAATATTGTGTTTGGGTATAACTTTTTTCTTCAACAGTGCTCTTTTCGAGGGATTGTTGCCCAAAGTAATGGCGCAGCTTTCTTTGTTTAACCGGTTCTATATTTTTATAGATGAAAACTTTATTCCATAACCAGCAACACAAAAACGGTTGTCAATTCATTGGATAAAGATGTCACGATCTGCTGGATCGTGCAGGCCGATCAGGAAAATAAAATCATAGAGAACTTGTTGTCAAATATGACAGCCTTTCCGAGCACATCAAAATCATCAAGAAAAACCCGGCCGCCCATCCTACCTTTGCCGCAAAATATACGGATAAGGAAATAAAAAATAATAGTTTAGTTGTAGAGTGCGGTGATCGAAGCCGATATATCAGCTTTGATGATATTTATGTCGCCAATGTTGATTATACAACCTACACCACCACATACTCCTTTGACGGTGAAAGCGCTGTCACCTCCGCTATTGACTATGTTGTCAGCCAGAGCCACCCCAAGGTTTATGTGTTGGAAGGTCATGATGAGGCTGCGTTTTCCTCTATTTTTTCCAATCAAATGGAAAAGGACAACATAGAGCGAAAGACATTCTCCCTGTTAAACCAAGATGCCATACCCAAGGATGCCGATTGCATTTTGATTCATGCTCCATCCACCGATATCTCACAAGAGGAAAAAGATCTGTTGGCCAAGTATGTATCGAGCGGCGGGAAGCTGATGGTAATGGCTGGACCTACCAAAGATGGGACACTGAAAAACTTATATAGCCTGCTGTCCGACTATGGCGTATCTGCCTCCGATGGGGTTGTGGTCGAAGGCAGCAGAGACCATTACGCCTTTCAAATGCCGTATATCATGCTTCCCAATCTTCAGAGCCACAAAATCACCGACTCGCTTCTTGATGGAAAATATCGTGTGATTGCCCCGATTGCCCAAGGTTTGACGGTGGGCAGCACAAATAGCGGGAGTGTGAAAAAACTGCTGACCACTTCGGACGATGCCTTCAGCAAAACAGCCGGCTACAATATCGAAACCTATGAAAAAGAGGATGGAGATGTGGATGGGCCGTTTGCGCTTGCAGTCTCCGTGGAGGCAAAAAGTGGTGGTTCAATTATCTGGATTTCCTCCTCCAAGTTTCTCGATGAACAGTTTAACGCCTTCTCATCCGGCGCAAATCTGAATTTCACCATGAACGCACTCGCATCTTTGTTGGGAGACCGGGAAGCGGTATCAATTAGAAGCAAACCCCTGAATTACAATTATCTGACCATCAATGACTCCACCGCATCTCTCATCAAAACGGTCATGATCGGCATATTGCCTTTGGCATTTGCGGCCATGGGCATAGCTGTAGTTGTAGATAGGAGGAAGAAACGAAATGAGCAAAGCTAAGAAGCTCTACATACTCTTGGGCATTTGGGTCACCTTCTCCACGCTCACCTTTATGATCAGCCGACTTGAGGTCCAAAAAGAGCAGATTAAAATGACCGGCAAAGTCATCTTAGATATATCAAACGATACTGTGACGGCATTGTCCTGGAAAACCGATAATCAATCCTTAACGTTTCAAAAAAAGGATGGAGCCTGGTATTACACTGAAGATAAAAATTTCCCTGTCAATGCCGAAAAAATAGCAGAGCTGCTGGAACAGTTCCAGGAGTTTGGCGCCTCTTTTGTAATTGAAAATGCAACGGACTATAAGCAATATGGTCTGGACAAGCCCACCTGCACGATCCATATTACAGCCGGTGAGAAAAGCCACGAAATCCAGCTTGGCGCATTTAGCAAGATGGATTCGCAGAGGTATGTTTCCATTGGCGACGGCTGCGTTTATCTGGTAAAACATGATCCGCTGAAGTCTTTTAGCCAAAAACTCAGTGACCTCATCCAGCACGATCAGCTCCCCAGCTTTGCGGAGGTAAAGACAATAAAATTTGCAGGAAAGGAAAACTATCGTATAAATTTTGAAAGGGACAGCAAACAGACCTACTGCGCTGATGATCTCTATTTTGCAGATGGCAAACCGTTAGATACTGCTGCTGTAAAAAGGTATTTGAACAATATCAGCGGCTTGTCCCTTTCTGACTACGCCAGCTACTATGTATCTGATTTGGAATTAAAGCAGTTTGGACTGGATCAGCCGGAGCTGGCAGTGACTGTAAACTTCAAAAAAACCGACAAGAAAGAAGGTGAGCACGAAACCTTTGTAATTCAGATAGGCCGCAATCAAGAAGAATTGGCGGCCGCCAAACAGAGCGGGAAAGAAAATGCGGAGGACAGCGTAACTGCATACATTCGGGTTGGCAACTCCCAAATCGTGTACCGAATCGCTGCGAAAAGTTACAAGGCTTTAATGGCGGCATCCTATACTGAGCTTCGCCATAAGGAGGTTTTGACTGCCTCTTTCGAAGACATTGATCGTATCTCTATCTCTTTAGAAGGAAATGACTATACGTTCACTTCTAAAGGCAGAGGAAATGATAAAGCGTGGTATTATAAAGAGGACGAAAAATTAAATATCGACAGTTTTCAAAGCGCATTGAGCGGATTAAAGGCGGAGAGCTTCACTTCGGAAGGACCCACGCAGAAAGAAGAGATCGGCTTAACTGTTTATCTAAACAATGCGTACCACCAAGAAGTTTCCATCCGGCTGTATCGTTACGATGGAAACAACTGCCTGGCGGTAATAGATGGCACAAGCTCTTCGCTGCTCCCCCGCAGCAGTGTAGTAGATCTGATAGAGGCAGTGAACAAAATTGTTTTGGCATAATTTTGATGCGATCTTTACAACAGTCAATTTGACCAGGCCCATAGAAAGGGACACAAAATGAAAAACAGGGAGAATGAAAAATATGTGAAGCTGGGAATCACCGGTGTTGTAGTTGTCATTATCAGTCTGCTGTGCTTTTTTGTGCTGTTTCGGCTCCCGGTTATTTTGGCATTTTTCCAAACGGTAGGAAAGATTTTAACACCATTCCTCTACGGTGCGGTGATTGCCTACATCCTTGCCCCGATCTGTAACCGTTTGGAAGGCTGGATAGGAAAGTGTCTGCCCAAGAGAAAGCGATTTGTTGGAACACTGTCCATCCTGCTTACTCTGCTGTTTGCCCTGCTGCTGGCGGTGGCGCTGGTCGTGCTGGTGCTTCCTCAATTTTGGGAAAGCATTGTTGGCATTTTGAGCGCCTTACCTGCTCAAATTGAAAACGCTATTGACTGGTTCCACAATCTTTTGGCCGATCAACCGGAGCTTCAAACCTGGTGGGACGGCTTTTCCAGTAAAGCTATTTTGAAATTTGAGAGCTGGGTAAAGACAGACCTTTTGCCTACCGCCCAAGCCGTTCTGAATGGCTTGGGCATACAGGTAGCCGGTATATTCAGAATAGTGAAAAACCTGTTCCTCGGAATCCTGATCTCTGCCTACCTTTTGGCGGGCCGAAAAACCTTTGCCATCCAAGCCAAGCTGCTGCTCTGCGGAGTTTTCCCCCGGCGGTGGGCCGATATGGTCGAGAAAGAGGTGCGTTATACGGACAGGATGTTTAACGGCTTTTTAATGGGGAAACTTCTGGACTCCGCCATTATCGGCTTGATCTGTTTTGCCGCCGTCAGCATTATGCGCTTTGAATCCGCAGCTTTCATCAGTGTGGTCGTGGGCGTGACCAACATCATCCTCTTCTTCGGCCCGTTCATTGGGGCAATCCCCTGTGCACTGCTGCTCCTGCTGGTAAACCCGGCTCACTGTCTCATATTCCTTGTGTTTATCATTATTTTGCAGCAGGTCGATGGCAACCTGATTGGCCCAAAGATTTTGGGAAATACCACCGGCTTGAGCAGTTTTTGGGTGTTGTTTTCCATTTTGCTATTCGGAGGTCTGTGGGGAATTACCGGGATGATCTGATAGCGAAATACAATCTGGCAGATGCCGATTTCACATAGGTCTATATTCCGGCCCGGCATCGGTACTTTCCTGACAGCCCCTCTCTGCGGCAGAGGTCGCAAGCGCACACTTGTCTTATCTTTCCATTGACCTAAACAAGATTCAGACCCGCTCTATGCAAAACGACATAAGGTGTGATAAGATAGGGTATCATCGTCAAGAGTGTGCAACTTTATGAACAACGACAAAATATTTCAGATGGATTTTGGAAAGGTATATGGACTTCTGCTGGACAAGGCCGCCAGGAAGGACCGGAAAAAGGCCGAAGTGGATGAGGTCATCTGCTGGCTGACGGGGTACAGCCCGGAGCAGCTGGAGGCGTCCCGCTCCTTCGGCCTCTGCTATGGGGGCTTTTTTCGCAACGCGCCCCAGCCCAACCCGAACCGGGCGCTGATCAAAGGCGTGGTCTGCGGCGTCCGGGTGGAGGAAGTGGAAGACCCGCTCATGCGGGAGAGCCGCTATCTGGACAAGCTGATCGACGAGCTGGCGAAGGGAAAGCCGATGGAAAAGATCCTGCGAAAATAGGAGGAAGCAGTCATGTGGATATGTCCCAAGTGCAGTCGGTCGTTCAAAAACACGGAGCAGATCCACTACTGTGGAAAGCCTCCGGCGACGATTGAGGAGTACATCGCCGCCCAGCCGGAGGAGGCACAGGACTATCTGCGGCAGATCAATGCTGCCATCAAGGCCAGCATCCCGGAGGCCAAGGAGAAGATCTCCTGGAGTATGCCAACCTACTGGAAAGGCCGCAACCTGAGCCAGTTCGCAGCCTCCAAGCGGCATATTGGCCTGTACCCCGGCCCGGAGGCCGTAGAGGCGTTCGCCGCCCGGCTGACGGAGTATAAGACCAGCAAGGGCACGATCCAGCTCCCATATCGCAAGCCGCTCCCACTGGAGCTGATCGGGGAGATTGCGAAGTGGTGCGCGGAGAATCATTGAATCGGTTTTATCGGGCTGATAAAAATCCAAAACAGGGCGGTGAAATAGGTATTGACTATTCCACCGCCCTGTCCGTTTCGCTATGCCAGATACGGGATGCCACCCCCTTCAGAATTCTTCAGATTTGTTTCGTGGATTTTAAGAGAACCAGATCGCTTTATTTGCTATAATAAAAGCACCTGACAAAGGATTTCACTCAACTTTTATCAGCATCCCACCATAAGGAGGCCACAAGATGGGAATTTTAATGAACCTCACCAGCCGTCTTCAGGCTGAACCCGCTCTGAAAGATTCAGAGGGAAAGCAGCCTGAGCGGGCAAGCGATGCCGCCAGTACAGCAAATATCAGCAAGACCGAGTCGGTCACTAAAGTCGTAAAGCTCGACCAGATCAGCGGACGAACCAATGTTGTCAAGTCCAGCGAGACGACTGCGAGCCGGTGGCCTGCTTACGATCAGTATGTCCCGGAGAAGCCGGAGGATACAGCATCCCCAGGATATTATCGACCGGTCAAAGGTGAACATGGTGATACAAGGATCGAGTTTACCAAACCTACAGAACAAGCAGTCCAGGCTGACGGTATGGACAAGCTGGTAAAAGGCGAGCAAGCCGCCAGCAAAGACGGCAATATCGAGATGCAGGAGCCGGACCGGGAGGCCACCGGGGAACAAGTCGAGAGCAAAAAGGATTCTGACGAGCAAAGCAGCTCCAATATGGAGCAGATCGCCGGCGGGAAAAACAAGGTCCAGGAACTGAAAACCAAGAAAAAGCAGCTGGAGCGAGATATCAAAGCTGCCACGGATATGCTAACAGCCAGTAATCTAAAAAGAAAGCTGGCGCAGGTGGAGAAAGCGCTGAAAGCGGCGACCAAATAGGATACATACGCAGCAACTCCAAATTTTTGTGACAGGACAGCAGTAGTCACACCTGTTGCTCTTCTACAGTCACCGTGTCTGGATGAATGAGTACCAATTTTAGTCTCTTTTCTTTGGCATATTTGACCGTCATGCCCGTCCTACTGCGAATAGAGCGGTCATTGTCATAGACCGCCAGAAGGCAATCAGCCTGATCTACCAGATACTCATTCCGCCGGCGGTAATTGACTTCTGAGCGCTGCTCCTTTTCCCCAACGATGACTGTTTTGCAGCTATTACCGGATCAAAAACTCCAGCCGCTTTTTGCTCCGTTCATCCCAGCCTGCGTTGTGGCCCTCAAAGGGCAGGGCTACCATCAGTTCTATATCTTTGTACTCTGGCTGTTCTTTAAGCCGCAGCAGGATCTCGCCGGCCCACATATCCACGCCCAGGGCGCCGTCCACCCAGAACTGCCGCACGCCTTTCTCATAAAGCAGAGCAAACTGATCCCGCATCCGTTTCTTCAGCCGTTTACAGCCGTTGTTGTTCTCATTGTATTTCCACTTAAACCGAGCAGGACGATGACCGGTAATTGCGCAGGTTGACAACATATTTTTTACTCCCTTCGACCAGTTTCCTCTTATTATATACGCTTTAGCTAATTTAATATATCCTTGGCATGCTAATTTTCTACGCCTCAACGGATAGAATATTATCCATAGGAGGGGAACCTATGGATGATTTTCTTTGTCAGATGGGTCAACGGTTGGTCGCACGGAGAAAACAGCTCCGCCTTACACAGGAGGAGTTGGCCGAGTGTGCGGACATGACCACCCAAACGATCTCCACCGCTGAAACCGGAAAGAAGGCCCTGCGGCCGGAGAATATTATCAAGCTGTGTGCCGCTTTGGACATCAGCACAGATTATCTTCTGCTGGGCAAGGTAGGAGTGGACGACTACAATATCCTCTCCCAAAAGGTTTCGCGGCTGACCCCATCACAGTATCGGCATTTAGAGGATATCATAGAAGCATTTATCACCGCATTGGAAGAGCGGGAAACATGAATGGCTCCAGGCCCTATGTTTCCCGCTCTTCCTTATTTTCCGCGAAACGCCGCCAAAGAATCCGAGATGGCCGCAAATCCGGCAGCATCCAAGGTCCCGTCAAAGGACGGCTCTGGCATATCGTGGGCAGTTTCGTTATTTTCTGAACTTCTCTCCGTGTTCAAGTATCCCCGCTCCTCCAAGCTCCGTACCACAAGGGCTTCCATATCGGCTTGGCTCATTCCGGCAGGCGGCTCGACTGGTTCCGGCAGATCCGGCGTTTCCGGACAGTGGATGTAGTGGAGAATGGCGTTCACAAGGAACTGAGCCTTTCGGCGGCCCTGTTGGTTCAGCAGCTCCGCCACCTGTCTATGGGCCGGATCGCCGGGATTGAAGCCGATGGTGAACCGATAAAGGGATTTCTTCTCGGCCACGGGGATCACCTTCTTGCAGTGGAGATTTGATAGAGAACTTCATAGCCCTTGGCGTTGGCCTTGATGTCACCCACAAAGAGGGCCTGTCCCACCTTGCCGGACTGCTCAATAAACCGCCGCAGCAGGATGGAACCGCCGCCGATGAACACCACCTGACCGCTCCGCAGGTCGATCATCCGCTCCCGAAGGGCGCTGACAAAGGCCGCCGTCTCCCGCTCCACCAGCTTTTGAACCTCCGGCGCATAATTTCCCTGACCTTTGAGGATAGCGTCAATATCTCCCTCCTCCAGCAGCGTGTCAAAGTCTCCATCGACCTTGGAGCGGATGCGGTTGTAGAGGACGATGACGCCGTTTTCCAGTGAGTCGCAGGTTCCGAGTTGGGCCTTGCCCAGCTTGCTACAATTACAAAGGCCCCGAAAGTGCAGGAAATAGCTGTACTGTTCAGCGGCTCATACCTAAGCTACAATGGAAGGGAAACCGGCCTGACGGTGCCCTGCTTGAGCTGTCACGCTCGTTCGTGCAAACTGTCAGCCG
>NZ_QWEK01000059.1 GCF_009935845.1 Pseudoflavonifractor sp. 524-17
CTGAAAAACCAAACCAGAAGTGGGTCACCGATGTCACAGAGTTCAGCTTGTTTGGAGAGAAACTATACCTGTCTCCCATCCTTGACCTGTACAGCAGCGATCTGGTCAGCTGCACAATCTCAGACAGGCCAGTTCTCAACATGGTTATCTCCATGCTGGACAAAGCATTTGAAACGATACCGGACGGAACAAAACTCATCCTTCACTCCGATCAGGGTTGGCAATACCAGCATAAACAGTACCAAGCTATGCTCAAGAAAAAGGGAATCCTCCAGAGCATGAGCCGAAAAGGCAACTGTCTGGACAATGCCGTGATTGAAAACTTTTTCGGCTTGCTGAAAAGTGAGTTGCTCTATCTGCAGGACTTTCAGTCCATAGAGCACTTTAAGCATGAATTGATTGCCTATCTGGATTACTACAATAATCGCCGCATCAAGGCAAAACTAAAGGGCTTGCCGCCTGCTCTTCACAGACAACAAGCCCTTTCGGCTGCTTGAACAATTTTACCGCCTTATTTTTGTCTAACTTTTTGGGCGCACTTCAAAAATCGGAGCGGTGTTTTTGTATATCAGAAGGACACCGTGACCAGAAGGAACTCGCCCATTTCCCACGCTCCGTCCACGGAGGCTCTGCTGGATGTATCCCCCGTCCCCCCGCCCTTTCCCTGGATAGGGAAAGGGCGGGGGGATAGGGTCGGACCGCTTCCTCTCAAGCCGCTTTCTTTCCACAGCTGATGTGTTGAAAATTAGCAATCTCAAAGCCTTGCCCCGCAAGGGTTTCCAGCTCCGGTTTCGTGGGGGCTGGTATAGTATCATTCCCCACCCAATTTATTGAAATACTGTCAATATCTGAATTTATGGGAGGTATCTATGAACAGTCAAAATTCAATGCCTTGCAGCCCTGAAAATCAGTCAACGCTGGTCGCTGGGAAAAAGCGTATTCGGAGCATGTCCGTCTGTGTCTGGCTGTCCCCGGACGAACAGGCAAAAATTCGGGAGCGCATGGCAGATGTGGGTATTCGCAACCTTTCAGCATATATAAGAAAAATGGCTCTCAACGGCTATGTGCTCCATGTTGACCTTGCGCCAGTCAAAGAGATCGTTTCCCTGCAAAGGCGGTGTGCAAATAATCGCAATCAAATTGCCGTCAGGGTGAATACCTGTGGCGGAGTTTATCCCGACGAAATCAAGACCCTGCAAAAGGACTATACGGATTTATGGGGGCCGCTCTCCGAACTGCTGGAGAAACTTTCGGAGGTTGTGGCGCTGTAAGCGCATAAGGCCCAGGAGCGATAGCGACGGGGCCGCAGACAGGGAAGCCTCTGGACACGGTGTCCAGAGGCTTCCGGCGGGTTTGGGGGCACCCCAACAAGCATTTTTGCGAAGCAAAAATTGCAAGTGTTATACACTTGCCCAGCTTGCTACAATTACAAAGGCCCCGAAAGTGCAGGAAATAGCTGTACTGTTCAGCGGCTCATACCTAAGCTACAATGGAAGGGAAACCGGCCTGACGGTGCCCTGCTTGAGCTGTCACGCTCGTTCGTGCAAACTGTCAGCCGGCCCTCTCATTGCAGCGTTCGATTTGCGCAGGTTGAAGCATCGGAGTGTGTCCGTATATTCGTGTAACAAGGCAAGCTGAATCGGTAATGAGCAGCGGCGGGCGCTGGTTGAAATCACTTATTTTTAGGAGGTTTGCATATGGAATATAAGACAATTACTGCGGTTGGCATTGATGTGTCCAAAGGTAAAAGCACTATTGCTGTGCGCAGACCAGGGGGCGAGGTAGTGCTAGTGCCATTTCAGGTAAACCACGATGCTGTTGGGCTGTCCGGCCTGGTCAAGACACTACGTGGGATAGACGGAGACATCCGGGTCGTCATGGAACACACTGGAATGTACTGGCGTCCCATCGCCCTGGCCTTGAAAGAGGCCGGTTTTTTCGTCAATGTTGTCAACGCCATGCTTATTCACGATTTCAGCGATAATTCTCTGCGTAAAATCAAGACTGACAAAGCAGATTCTATGAAAATTGCCAACTATGCCCTCGTCTTTTGGCAGGAACTGCGGGAGTATTCTACCGAGGACGAAACCAGACAACTGCTGAAAACACAGAGCCGTTTATATGAGCGGACCCAAAGTGCGGGCGTGGCTCTGCGCAACAGCCTGATCTCACTGATTGACCAAATATTTCCTGGAGCTAATTATTTCTTTGGATCAATCCCCCGCAAATCAAACGGTCATGTCAAGTGGGTGGATTTTGTTAAGCGATTCTGGCACAAGAACTGCGTGGCCGGTATTTCACTGGCCGCATTTTCTGCTGTTTACCGCAAATGGTGCTCTAACAATGGATACAAGTTTTATTCATCTGACGCTGAGAAAATTCATCGTTCCGCCAGAGATGCTGTTGCTGCTTTCCCCAAAAACGACAGCACCAAGCTGCTCATCACCCAGTCTGTGGATAGCCTCAACGCTGTTTATGATGCGCTGTATGTAATGCGGGGGGAGATGATGCGCTTGGCATCGCTGCTGCCGGAATTTGAGGTGGTCATGTCCATACAGGGGGCCGGTGAGATCACTGGTCCGCAGCTTATGGCAGAGATTGGCGATGTGCGCCGGTTCACCCGCAAGGGCGCTTTGGTTGCCTTTGCTGGTGTGGACGCACCGCCTTTTCAATCTGGCAAATTCAATTCAAAGTCCCGCCGCGTTTCCAAACGCGGCTCCCCGCATTTACGCAGAACCTTGTTCCAAATCACAAGCATATTACTCCAACACTCCGATCCAGCCAACCCGGTCTTTCAATTTATGGACAGGAAACGGGCTGAGGGAAAACACTTCTATGTTTATATGGTGGCAGGAGCTGCTAAATTCTTGCGCATATATTATGCGCGGGTCAAAGCGCATTTGGAGGTTTCGTATACTGGCTCAGATAACGCTGCTTGACTGATGTGCCGTTCTTATCCAGTCGGTTTGAAATGTTCCCTTACGAACCGGCTCAGTTTCTTATGCCCTTTTGGCCCCCTTACAAATGTCCTCC
>NZ_QWEK01000060.1 GCF_009935845.1 Pseudoflavonifractor sp. 524-17
CGGTATACGCACCGTTTTTCAAGTGTACAGGAAAGTTGGTCTGTTTGTAAAACCCCCGCGTCAGCGGGTTCGTTCAAACCAAATTATTGGAGATCTCCAATAACCGGGTTGTCATCAGCTTATAAAGCCGATTCTTGGGGAAATTGTCCATAAACGGTACGATGGCGCTGCCGCACTTGATGAGGCCCCTGCCGAAGTCCACGTTGGTGATGTAGGAGAGCTGGTTGTCCGAGATATTCAGCAGCCGTGCCAACTCCGCCCGGTCGGTGGCCGCCTGGTTCAGCATGACCAGGAACTCGCTGTTGGCCAGCATGGTCCGGGCGGTGTGGGACTGGAGGAGATCATCCACATTCTGCGTTAAGCCAGTACAGCAGGCCCCATACTTTCTGACACGCTTCCAGAGGGTAAACAGGAAATTTGCGCTGTATTCGTGCTGGAACAGCAAGTAAATCTCGTCAATATAGACCCAAGTATTCCTGCCCAGCGCCCGGTTGCGAATCACCCGGTTGAACACGCTGTCCAGCACCACCAGCATTCCTACGGGAAGGAGCTGTTTGCCCAGATCCCGGATGTCGTAGCACAGGATTCTGGCGTCCGTGTCCACATTAGTGGGTTTGGCAAAGGTGTTCAGGCTGCCCTCGGTGAACAGCTCGATTGCCAGGGCCACATCCCGCGCCTCCGGCTCTGTCTGGCGGAGCAGCTCGGCGTGGAAGTCCTGGAGGGTGGGGACGCTGCCCTGATAGCCGCTTCTAAGGTAGTCCTGATAGACCTTGGCAGTGCAGCGGTCGATGATGGATTTCTCCTTGGCGGACAGCAGCCGGTCGCCCATGAGCTGCTCACACAGGGACAGCAGGAACTCGGACTTCAGCACCACTGGGTTCTCCCCATCGCCATACCCTTGCTCCATATCCATGGCGTTGATATGGTTGGAGGAGGTGGCGGAAATGCTGATCACCTCGCCGCCCAGCCCTTCAATGAGGGGCCGGTAGTCGACTAAGTCGGCGGGATTACTCCCGCTTTCTCGTCTAAGAACCGTACGTGAGCGTTTCCACTCATACGGCTCAAGCATTTCATCACGCTTTCGCGCGGCGTTCCAAGAAAATTTGCTGGCAATGTTTATGGACGTAGGCCATATTGCGCACCTCGTCCTTGCCGCCCATGGCTTTCGGGACTTTGAAGAAAATCTCCCTCTCGTCGCTGATGTCCATGGGAAGTCCACAGTGATAGCAACACCCATGCTGGTTTTTCCAAATCTGCTTAAAGCGCCCAGACAGGCGTTTCATGCCATGATGGAATTTGCGGTCAATGAAGTATTGGGTGTCAAAATAGGGGTTTGCGTCCATTCGTACTTTGGTGTGGCGGACAATGGGGATGTGGTCTACTCGTAGGAGTTCCTTATCCTCGGTGCAGAACACCCAGTTCCGGTTACCCCTGCGGTGCCAGTAGTTGGTGGAGACCCACCACTGCCCTTTATGGGGGTGACGGCGCTTTGCCCATCGCCACAGCTATTCGCAGAGGATGTAGTCGATATGAGCAAAGGCTTCACTGGCACAGACCGATTGATGGTAATTCGTCCAGCCACGAATCTGCTGGTTCAGCTTTTCAATCAGGATTTCCTGTTTCCAAGCCTTACCGCGCCCGAGAATCGTCTCGGACAGGGCAGATTTAAGGGCTTTCAGCGCTTTCTTGGATGGTTTGACAATGAGCTTTCCCTTGAATTTGCGGAATGTCCAGCCCAGCATATCAAAACCGTCGTCGATGTGGGTGATGACCGTCTTTTCCTCGGACAGCTCCAGCCCTCTGGCTTGCAGAAAATCACGGATAATTTCCTTGGCCTCCTCCGCAATCTCTTTTGTAGCCGCTGTGACGATGAAGTCGTCGGCATAGCGCACCAGATTGACCTTATGGGCGTTCTTGAATCGAATATCGACTCTGCCCAGCCGGTTGGTGTGGAAACGGTCCGAGAGGACTTTCTGCATTCCGTCCAGCGCCATATTTGCGAGAATAGGGGAGATAACGCCGCCCTGGGGCGTGCCCTCATCGGTGGGAAACAGTTCACGTTGGAATACGAATCCTGCTTTTAGGAACTGCTTCAATACAGATTTGTCCATAGGGATGTGCTCAATGAGCCAGTCATGGCTGATGTGGTCAAAACACCCTTTAATGTCACCCTCCAGCACCCACTGCGGGGAGAAACTGCGGCTGAGCGCTGTGAAGATATATTCACAGGCGTCCTGCGCACAGCGCCCCTTGCGGAAACCGAAGGACTTTGTGTCCGCCGTTGTCTCTGACACCGGGTCTAGGGCCTGGGCGTAGAGCGCCTGCATGGCCCTGTCATACATACAGGGAATTCCCAGCGGGCGTTTCGCCTTTTTGCCCTTTTTCTCAATGAATACCCGGCGTAAAGGTTTCGCTTTGTAGCCCTTGTCTGTCAGGGTCAGAGCACCACGCATCTTAGCGGCTGGGGTAGACCACAGCTCACTGTCCACGCCCGGCGTCTTTTTCCCTTTGTTGGTGGTTACTTTCCGTACCGCCAACACTTTTGCATAGTACGAATGGGTCAGAAGATACTGTAATCGCTTCACTGTGTTCCATTTCTTCTCTTGGGTCGCCTTAGCAATCCTGGCTTGCAGCCCATTAACCTCGGTTTCCGCTTTCTTCCAGTCGATGGATTTCCACTGGTGTTCCAGCGCCGCCGCGTCCGGCAATCTCTCAGGGTTTTTATGCCCCGTCGTTGAACAATTACCGTTCATAGGTTTACCTCCTTTTCTTGCTATGAAATACCGTGGGACAAGTCAGCGCCCTTTCAGGCTGGGGCAAAGTTTGAACCCCTATCCCACCCCATTACAGGGCGGGCGTTCGCTTTTTATCCCGTTCCTCTACCCTCTGCGCCATTTCTTCTCCTTACGGGGTCGATACCTCCGCATTTCTGCAAAGGAGCGCATAGGGCTTACCACGTTCCGCGTAACAAATAATTGTGTGCGTTTTAGGAGCCATCTTTGAGCCGGGAGGATTTGTGTCCATTTGCTGTGATGTTCTGAAAGCCCTCACAGCCACCTCCGCACCTTTTGGTGTAGGCGTGTCAGCCTGATTTCGCCTATTCCCTGTAACGACTCTTGCGATGATTCACTTTACGTTCTCCATGACGCACTTATCCTGGCAGTACGGCTGAGTTAGGCTCTCAGCTTTCCCACGTTGTCCCACAGGCTTCCCACCCCGCCGTTACCAGCGACGCAGGCTGTGGTAGGATTACCCCAAATGGATAGGGCAGCTTCTTTCGCAATTTGTTACGCGACCTCGTGTCGCACCTCCGACTCAGGATCTATGATAATGATATCGTCATCGGTGGACAGGGCCAGAGCCACCATCTCCCGCTTGGCGGTGAAGGACTTGCCGGAGCCGGACACGCCCAGGACAAAACCGTTGCCGTTGAGCAGTTCCTTCCGATTGGCGATGATCAGGTTCTTGGAAATCACATTCTGCCCGTAGTACACGCCGCCCTGGTCCCGCACCTCCTGGGCCTTGAAGGGCATCAGCACCGCCAATGCCTCGGTAGTCAGAGTGCGCAGGGCGTCGATCCGCCGCAGGCCCAGAGGCAGAGCGGTGGTGAGACCGTCCGCCTGCTGCCAATTCAGAGTGGCCAACTGGCACAGGTGCTTCCGGGCGGCGGACTGGAGGGCGTCCGTGTCGCTGTCCAGTTCCTCCTTGCTGTCCGCCAGATGCACCAGCGTGACCACCGCAAACATCATCCGCTGGTCACGGGTGGTGAGATCGTCCAGCATTTCCCTTGTCTCTTTTCTCTGCTGCTCCAGGTCGTAGGGGACAACAGCGGAGAAATTGTTGTTGCTGTTCTGCCGGCGCTGCCAGTTGGTGACGTTGGTCTCGACACCGAGCAGACGGTTCTGCATTTCACGGACGGCCTCGTCCGTGGGGACGGGGATCACATCAATGGACAGCATCATGGTGCGGTTCAGGGCCGTCAGCTCAGAGACCATGCTGTCCTTGATGTAGCTGGCGTACTCTTTGAGGAACAGCACCCGGCCAAACTTGTCCCCCATGACGAAGTAGTCCTTCTTAAACTCCAGGCTGTCCGGGCAGATGGTGTCCTTGAAGCTGTGGCCCTTTCGCATCAGATCCCGGAGGTCCAGATGGTATTCCGTCTCCTCGCTGGTGCGGTAGAAGTCATGCAGCACCCGGAGACGTTCCACCGCGTCCAGCTCCTCGCTGTGGGCGTCCAGGTGGCTCAGACGGGTGGTGACGTCCGCTGTCACCCGGTCGAAGAAGGCGCGGGCCTCCTCGATGCTCTTGCGGTGGACGGACAGGGTGATATACCGCTCCTGCACCACGCTGTTGGAGCTGTCGGTGACCTTGTCCATCAGCATGGCATTGTACTCCGCCCGGTAGCCGTCCAGATAGTCATCCTGCCGGGGCAGGAGAATTTTCTGTTCGAAGTCCTGGCGGTTGAGCCGCTTGTTGTTGATGGTGAGCTTGGTGGTGGAGCCGGTATCCAGGGCGTTCAGCAGTTCCGAGTAGCCCAGGAACATGGACGTTTTGTCCTCTTTTGATGCGATGGCGTAGTTGATGTCCGAGAAGCGGATGGTCTTGGAGAACTTGCTCCCAAACTGAAAAATCCCATCCGGCCAGAGGCGGCGGATGGGGATGGTGTCCTGCACGGACTTGGGGAGGACAAAGCCCTCCCGGTCCTGCTTCAACGTATTCTGCAAAGTCTTAATCAAGTTTCAAAGCCTCCTTGATGGTGGAATGCTCCATCGCCTGGGCGTACAGATTTTCCGCCCGGAACA
The DNA here is from genome assembly GCF_009935845.1 of Pseudoflavonifractor sp. 524-17. Taxonomy (GTDB): domain Bacteria; phylum Bacillota; class Clostridia; order Oscillospirales; family Oscillospiraceae; genus Pseudoflavonifractor_A. The sequence goes on from NZ_QWEK01000060.1 coordinate 4,803, forward strand.
CCAGCTTTCTGGGATACAGCAGCTCCGAGCGGATGACGGCGAGGAGGAACTTTTCAAAGGTCATGCCGTTGTAGGTAAAAAAGCCGCACAGGGCGAAGGGGAAGGCGGCCAGGACACAGATCCAGCCGATCTCCCCGCTGCCCACCACGCTGCGCAGGCCGAAGTACAGCCCTACCGCCACCAGCACGGCCAGCAGGGCGAACAGGAACTGCCGCAGGGACAGCCCGAAGAACAGGCTTTCCTGGTAGTCTCGGACTTCTTTGTTGATGCGGACTTTTATGGGTATCACCTCCAAAATGAAAGAAGGCCGTACTTTTCAACAAGTGCAGCCTGTCAAAATAAGAATTGTTAGAAAATGCTTATGTGATTAGTGCCTGATGAATTTTTCATCACGGGTGGGAATCCCGCTTTCATCAAGAACATATCTTTCCACGCTCATGTGCAGGTCATATTTTTCCCGGAGTTGTGCGATGGTTCCCATCATCGGAGACGCATGATGCCGGTCTATGGACGCCTGGCCTCTCCATCTGTCAATGAGCAGAACGGTCTCAGATTCGCTGAAAGGAAAGAAATATTCATACCGCTCATTTCCATCCTCTCTGCGAATCAAGGCCGCCGTTCCGCTTCTCTCCATTTCCTCGGCAAACTTGCGGGCGCTGCCGTCCTTCCCCGTGTAGGTCAGAAGTACCAGAATGCTCATACGGCAGGTTCCTCCCTCTGATAGATGTTCTTTCCAAATTGATACGCTTTTTCCAAGTGATCTGTCTTATCGATTTGAGGTTTTCCATTCGTATCTCCGCAGCCGCCTGCCAGCAGCATCCCCTTGTTGTGGAAACCAATGTAGTTGACGAGGGCAAACTGATAATAGGACACCGCCTGCTCAAAGGTCCAGAAGAAGTTATCCGCCGCCGTCATCAGCAGAGCGCAGTCTTTCACAGGGTATCGTTCATACCGGCCCAAAGGCGGGGTGGGGTCCTTCTCTGCGATACAGTAGAAGCGTTCAATAAAAGCCTTGATTCGGGAGGACACCGTCCAGAAATACAGCGGCGAAGCAAAGACCAGCAGGTCCGCTTCCTTGATCTTAGGAACAAGGTCATTGAAGCTGTCCTTCTGTATACAGGGCTTGCCATAGCGGCAGGCGTTACAGCCCAGGCAGCCCTTTACCTCGTTCCGCAGCAGGGAGATTACCTCCACGCTGTGTCCCGCTTCCTCAGCGCCTCGCTTGAAGCTGTCTATCAACTGTGCGGTATTTCCCCTGGGCCGTCCGCCGCCTTGAATCACCACAATTCTATTCATAGCTGCCTCCTGTCAGTTTGATTTCACCCATTATACATAATAAAATAGCCGTATTCAAGATGAACGAAGGAATCGGCAGACAGACCGTTGCAAGTTTTGCCTGCCTATGGTAAGATGCCACAAATCAGAAAAGGGAGGCTGTGGCAATGATGTTTATGATTTTAGGTGTAGGGCTGTTTCTGCTGCCCATCCTGTTCCGGCGCCTCTGGGGTGTGCTGGAGGACTGGCGGGAGGAACGGGCCATGGCGGAGCTGCTGGCCTACCGCGTCCGGCAGGCCAGGGCCGCCGGCGAGTACGCCATCGACACCGAGGGCCTCTGGTGACTGTTACCCCAGCCCCATCAGCTCCCGGATCAGCCTATCGCTCATTTTGATGCAACCCACCAGCACCAGCATATTAAACAAAACCTCGCCCACATAGTTCCACACGATGGTGGCCGCCGCCAGGGTATCGTCCGCGATGGCGGGCGGTGTGGTGGCGAAAGCCGAGAAGATCACACAAGCTAACACGATGATGCAGCCCTCCAGACAGATTGCGGCGTAGCTCTTGAGAAAGGCAACGCCAATACTGCTGGAGGGCTGTCCCGCAAAGCTGGCCATGGGGATGGGCGCAATGGCGGTGGCGAGATAGAGCTTGAAAAACCGGGAATAGACGGTTAAAATCATGATCAGGGACAGCACCCAAATAAACAACGACCCCAGCAGGGTAATGGCCCAAAGGGGGATGCTCTCCAGGAAGCCCACATCCTCAATGATGGTGACCATCTCGTCAGGCAGGGTGGTATCGGTGAGCGCCGACAGCCCGGAGGCCGTCATGATGGTGGAGATCATACCCTGGGCCACCTTGAAGAGCGCCGTCATCAGCTCCATCCCGTGGGTCACCGCCGCCTGGGCCAGCACAAAACGTATAAAGCACTTGAATACCATTTCGGGCTTCTTCAATTCCGTAAAGCTGGAGCAGGTCTTGACGATGCCCATGACGAAGAACAGCACCAGCAGAGCGCAGCCGATGGCTTGGAGCGCGCCGTTGATACCTTGGATGACCGTCCAGACTCCGCCGCCCTTGAACTCCTCCGGGGTGGTACTGATGAGCTGCCAGATCTCCGCCAGCTTCCCATTCCAGGTCCCCAGGGCAGAGTTGAGGTTGTCCACGATCCAGTTTCCGCTTCCTATTTCTATCACCTCGATTCACTCTGAATTTGTGTTGATATTTACACCGAATTCTGCTATACTGTTGGCAGAAGGAGGTGGCGTTGATGCCAAGTATTCGTCCTATTTCAGATTTGCGCAATAATGCTAATGAGATTTCCGACTTTTGCCGCCAGACTCGTGAGCCAGTTTATATCACTCGCAACGGCACTGGCGATATGGTTGTTGTCAGCATTGAGGAATACGAGCGCCAGCAGGCCATCATTGACCTGTACGGCAAGCTGGCTGTCGCTGAACAGGAGATCGCCTCTGGTGCTGAGGGCGAGGACTTTCTGACCATCGCCCGTCAGATGCGGGAGCGTGTGCATGGAAAGCTATAAGGTTAAAATCTACCCTGCGGCAAAGCAGGACTTGCTGGACATTGTTGACTATCTGAACACACTTTCCCCTGACGCTGCCCTGCGGTACTATGACCTTCTAACGGAGCAGATCGCCAGCCTGTCCCATATGCCGGAGCGCTGCCCACATCCCAGAGATTTAGCGCTGGCCGTAAAAGGCTACCGCTGCCTGCTTGTTGAAAAATACCTTGTTTTCTACGTGGTGGCCGGGGATACAGTGCAGATTCGGCGTATCATTTACGGACGAAGGGATTACAGTTCCCTCTTGTAAAGGCCAAGGGCGGGGACATTGAACCCCGCCCTTGGCCTTTCCTCAACCGCCAGTGATAAGGGTGAGGATCTCCTTCGTAAAAGTAATGACGATGCCGCCGGCGATGGTGAGCATACCGTTGGCCCGCTGGGAGGGGTCGTGGCTCTTGAGGGACAGGCCCAGCTGGAGGATGCCGAAGCCCAGCAGGATCAGGCCGATGGCCCGGATCAGGGAAAAGATGAAGTCGGACAAATTTTCCACGATCTGGAGGGGATCGTCCGCCGCGAAGGCGGGGACGATCATGACAGCCATGGACAGCACCAAGCAGGCGAAGAGGGCGTAGGCCCGCTTGGCGCGGCGTTCAATCTTCCTCTGGCGATCCAGGGTGTTCAGGGGCTTCTGGGTTTTCTTCATCAGATGTTTCGGTTTCCAGGGCGAACAGCGGTTCCCCCTGGAACTTCAGTTCAGACTTTTCCTGATGGTGGATGTAAGGCGGCCCACCGCCGTCAACGGTGTAACGGATGGCGGGGTGATCGGTCAGCTCGTACTTCAGATCCATCACCGGCTTGGCGCCCCGGATGAACAGGATGGCGTAGCGGTTGTCCAGCCCACGCACCTCATCTGGGGTCAACAATTCGCGGCCGCTCATTTGAAAATTGGTGGAGTACGAGCCAGATTTTCCCTTAGTCTGACCGTGGGTTCGGGTGTCAATCGTGGCTTTCCCAAGGGCTTCCGAAATGTACTTGTGGGTTGACGATTCGTTGCCGCCCAGGTACAAAATTGTGTCCGAATTGCCCGGAATTGTCTCCCACGAATCCCTATATAACTCTTTGATTTGTGCCATATTCTGTATGATGGTGCTTGCGGAAATGTTGCGGGAGCGCATGGTGGCCAGCTCACGGGTGAAGCCTGGGAGGGGCATGGCGGCGAACTCGTCCAGCACGAAGTGGACGTGGCAGGGCAAGGCCCCATGGCGGATCTGGTCGGCGCTGTAGTAGAGGGCCTGGAACGCCTGGGCGTAGAGCAGGCTCACCAAAAAATTCAGGCTGTTGTCGTTGTCCGGTATCACCGCATACAGCGCACACTTTTTCTCTCCCAAGGTGTAGAGGTCCATATCGTCATGGTCTGTGATGGCCTTGATCTGAGGCAGATTAAAGGGGACCAGCCGGACGGCGGTGGACACAAGGATCGATTTTGCTGTTTTGCCTGAAACGAGTTGTCAAGGACTTTTTAATACTGTTCATAGAATATTCAAAAAATCGACACAGCAAAAGCCGGGGGCCAAATGGCTCCCGGCCTGCTCATGCGCCGCTTACTCGTCAGCCATCATCCGGCGGACTTCCTCGCGGAGCATACGCTTGATTTTGTCCTCCATCGTTTCAGTGCTGGTTTCGCTGAAATGCGCCCATACAAGGTAGGTGGTTTTGCCGATTTTCTTTACCATAGAGGGCGGGGTGTCCGGCTTGGGGCGGGGGAAGGTCATGCCTGCGGTAGCGTTGGGAAGTTTATTTGCCATAGGCGGCTCCTTTCAGTCCATCAGATTTTTCAGACGTGCCAGCTTGTCCTGTGCCGTAGCCTTTCGGAAGTTCTCGCCGGAAAAACGGATAGGGGCGCACATTTCCAACAGCCGGTCATAGATGCGGGCGTGGGCGGTGTCCTGGGGGTGCTGCAAGTCTTGAAGGGACAAGTTCGTGGTGACGATCAGCGGCCTACGGCTGCGGTAGCGGCTGTCGATCACGTTGTAGACCTGCTCCAAACCGTACTCCGTCCCGCGCTCCATGCCGAAGTCGTCCAGTATCAGCAGAGGGGCGCGGCACAATCTGGCTATGTACTCGTTGCGGCCTTCAAAGCTGGCAGTCAGGTCGTTGAGTATCAGGGCAAAGTTCGTCATGCGGACGGCCACCTCCTGCTCCATCAGAGCGTTGGCGATGCACCCGGCAAAATAACTCTTGCCAGTACCGACACCGCCCCAGAGCAGATAGCCGATGTTCTCCGCCCGTATCGTCGGCCAGTTATCAACGTAAAAATGGGCGTGTTTCATCTGCAGGCATTTGCCGTTGTCGTTGGCAAATGTCCACTCCCGCATAGCCGGGTCGGTAAAGCCTTTGCTTTTCAGGTCGGCCACGGCCTGACGGTGACGGCGGGCCTCCTGTTCCTCCGCCTCCCGGTCAAGCCGTTCCTGCTCACAGCGGCAGGGGTGGGGGAGCAAGCGGCCCTTCATCGGCGGGGCCTCCATGCGGAATTGTTTCGGGGTGCGGCACTTGCCGCAGTACAAAATCCCGTCCTCGCCGGTGTAGTCCCCCGGTTCCAGCCGGGTCACGGTGATGCGCTTGATGATGCTGTCAAAATCGTTCATAGGCTCTCGCCCTCCTTGCACGAATAGTCAGATACGCCTTTGCCCTTGCGCCTGTCCTCCTTGGCCCAGCGGCGGATGGTGGCGGCATGGCTCTTATAGGTCTTGCCGGTGGAAGCCATGTATTCGGATAACCTCTCGATGTACTCCTGCCAGACAGAGGGGAAGTCGGCTTGCAGTTCGGCAACCTCCGCCTCGGTCAGAAAGACATTCCCATAGCGGCCAAAAATGCGGGCGCTCTCACTCACTCCACTCAAGTTATTCTTCAAGTTACTATTACTTATTTTATTAGGGGCCAGTTTTCCGGCCATCTGACGGTCAGTTTTCCGGCTATCAGAGGGCCGATTTTCCGGCTGTCTGGTGGCCGGTTTTCTGTCCATCAGACGGTCAATTTCCTGGCTGTCAGGCTGTTTCACATAGATGCGATTTGGCATCCCGTTCCCACAGCGCCGCCGTTCAATCAGCCCCGCCGCCTCCAACTCGGTCAGCGTCGTCTTGACGGTGGTGGGGCCTTTGTCCACCATATCAGCCAGCTTGCCCAGGGGAAAACTACGAAAATATTTCCGTCCTCGTCCGTCCAGCCGTTGGCGCGGGAGAGGTTTGACCTGTCCAGCAGGACGGCGTACAGCACCTTGGCGGTCTGCGTCAGGTCGGCCCCCAGCAGGAAACGGGGGTAGGGCAGATATGGGAGCGGCTTGGTGTCCGTTGTCATGTAATCAGCAATCGTGTTCACCTCCCGTTTGTAACGGCTTAGAGGGCCGTTTGGGGGCCTCGGAATGATAACATACAGCCCCCCTATTGACTGCGCCCGGAAAGCCTTGAAATATCAAGGGTGTTTTGGGCCTAAAGCGTTACATACCAGCCCTATGTCGGCGCACTCGCTCACAGGTCTTTCGCCGCTGCTCCTGTTTGGCGCAGACGGGGCAATATTTGGCCCGGTTCGACTTTGGAATGTACCAGCCTCCACACAGGACACATTTCTTCATGTCCTCCCGATGGAGCAGAACGGCACACAGACTTTCATCCTGCGGCAGCACAGCGGCCCGAAACCAGCGGCAGATCAGCGAATAGGAAATGCTTTGAACACAAACACATTCCTCCCCATCGTCCAGCCGGAGGCAGTTGCCGTCCTGGTAGTTGCAGCAGCTATGTACCAATCGCCGGACGGCCCGATATTGCTGATAGGTCATCGCTCTTGTTCCTCCCTGCGCTGGGTCTGGCCCTCCCTGGCAAGGCGCTCGGCGGTCTTTTTCAGAGTTTCAACCGCCTTAATGTCCTCCCGCATATCCCGCATTGTCAGATAGTCGGCCTCTTTCTCGGCGGTCAGCCTTTGCGTCTTGGCCCTCCACGCCTTGGGGGTGATGGCCTCGCCAGAGGCTTTCAGCGTATCCAGATAGCGGACGGCGGCATCGAACAAGGCCAACTCCGCATTGTGACGTTGCTCAAACTGTTCTTTCTTTCCCGGCGAAACCTTGTCCAACTTTTGGCGGACGGGCTTGTACTTCTGATACTGCGCCCACATCTCCAACCGTTCATTCAGAACAGCCAACCGGCGTTCCGCCTTGACAATTTTGCCACGCAAATCATAATAGCCGCTGTTCATGGCGGAAACCTTTTCATAAAGTTGCTCCATCGAGGAAATGCCATTCTCCAGCAGGAAGTTAAACAATCTTGCATCCGCTTTGAGCGCCCTGACCTTGCCATATTGGGAAGTCAGGGCGGTGTCTTGCCTTGCCTGGAAAAGAAAATCCATGATGCTCTCCCTGCCCTGGGGCTGTGCGGACTGCTCCTTGCTCCAGTTGCAAAGGCGGGTGATACGGGCCTTGATTTCTTTCAGCAGCTTGTTATCGGCGGCAATCTCCCGGTTGATGTCGCCTTTCTCGGTGGCGATGCCCCGGCGCTCCATCTGACTGGCAGCAGGCCCCATGTGAACGGTGGGGATTTTGTCAACGCCCTGGCGTTTGTAACTGCGGTGGTCGATGCGCTCCGGCCTGCCTGCGGCCTCCAAAGCTCGGTTAGTATAAGCGGCCCATGCCGCCCGCCACTTCTCGGCGTTCTCTCGGCGGTTCCAGTCGGTGGTGTCCTCCCGGTGATTTTTCCAGCCGCCTTTGCCGTCCGGGATGCGCTGGCCCTGGCTGTCCAAATCATAAACCTTGCGGCACTTCGCGCCCCACTTGCCGTCCTCTCGAATGGGCCGGATGGTGAGCATGATGTGAGCGTGAGGGTTGCCGGTTCCCTTGTCGTGGATAGCGGAGTCGGCGCACATTCCAGCATCCACAAAATTGTCTTTCACAAAAGAGCGGACAAGCGCCAACTGCTCCGCCCTGGACAGTTCAACGGGCAAGGCCACTTCAATTTCCCTGGCAAGCTGGGCATCACTGGATTTCTCTATTTGCTCCACGCTGTTCCAGAGGGTGGAGCGGTCTGCGAACGCTGGTGGGGCGTGGGTAGGCAGCATGATTTCAGTATGAACGACACCACCCTTTTTCGTGTAGTCATGGGTCAAGCCGTCCCACTCATTCACCAGCTTTTCGCCGCTCCGATAAGCGGCAGCGGCCACAGCGGACTTGCCCTGGCTCCGCTGAATGATTTGGATGGGACAGTGAAAAATTGCCGTAAAAACGCACCTCCTTTCAGTGCTGGATATTGGCCCCGCCGGAAAGTGACAGCCGGGTCGCGGGTGTCACTTTCTGGCGGGGGTGCGGGGGTTTGGGGGTGTCAATCCCCATCGCGTCCGTAGGACGCAATAGCCCCCGGCAGGGCGCACGACACCGGCCACGGTGTATAAGTGCGCCATTCGGACTAAGCATTACTTCTCACCTTCGTTTTTCGGTGTTCTTTCTGCAAGTTCCTTCGCCCCCGGCAGGCGGGAAAGGGCAATCAGAAACGCTTTGGCATCCTCGCCCTCCATTTCCACGACAGCGGGAAAAACAGCCTCCAATAGTGCGCCGCGTCCGATCAGCCGGTGCGTCCTGGCCCAGTGTTCCTCACTCCGCTTTCGGTTCAGCAAAATCTTCTGGCGGTTCTGCAAAATCTTCTGGCGGTTCTGCAACTGGCCGATTTTCTTTTCCACTTTCTGTTTCTCTGGCGATTTGTCCATGTAAGTCATTCCTCCTTTTCCAGCCAGCCATTTTTGGCGAAAATCTTCTGCAACTTTTTGAGTGCGCCGGTCACGCTGTCACAGGCGCAGCTTCCGCTGATACCCTCGTCCGCCGCTATCTCCCGAAACTTTTTTTCCAAGGCGAACCGGGCATGGAGCCGCCGCGCCTGGGTGGGGGACAGGTGAGTGATAGCCTCCGCCAAATGCTCCAACAGCAGTTCTTCAGCGGCCTCGTCAATCTCCCGAATAATCAAATCCTCTGGGGACTGCACCAAAAACATGGCGTGGTTCTCGATACCGGGACTGCAATCCATGGAATAAACGTGATAGTAGCTTTTCCGGCCCTCCTGCCGGTTCTCATAGAGCCGACATTCCTCCATGACGGCGGCAACCTCGTCCGGCACTTCAATGAATGTGTCCTTTGTGTAGAGCGGGTAGTAGTGCTTTCGCAAATTGATAATCGCCATGCCGCCCTCACTTCCCCTGGGGGTGGTCTGCGTAGTAACGGCGGAGATTGCACAGGCCACGGCGGATAGACAGACACACGTTGCTATTGTGGACGCGCTCCCGGTCTGCGATCTGCTGCTGGGTCAGCCCGCCCAGGTAGTAGGCACAGAGACGGCGGGCCTGGGTGGGGGTGGCGTAGGCCAGAGCCTCCCGCAAAGCAGCGGCCAGCCGGTCATGCTCGGCCCGTTCCTCCGCCAGCATGATAAGCTGTTCCGGGGACGGGCTGTGTTCCAGTGCATAGTTCTCCGTCCACTCGAAAGCGTTCAGCGAGTAGTAGGCCCGGTGATACCGCTTGCGGCGCTCATGGTTCCGCATTTCCCGGACGGACTGGCACAACACGTCAAAGACTTCCTCGCTGACCTCCACCAGCTTGTCCTGCTCATAGTAGGGGTAATGGAGCCGCAAATTGATAACTTTTATTTTGACCTCCTAAATGACAGGAGGGACAAGCAGCCAAAACTGCTTGTCCCTCCCGGTGATGGAGCAAATGCCCCTCACCTTATAGCCCACTTAGGGGGTCTACCGACAAGGTGTTTACCGAAAGATTTTGAAAAATTTTTTGCGGACGGCTTCTATGCTCAACCGCACAGCCTGTTTCGAGCATCCGCATATTTCCCCAATTTCGGAATAGTTAAAATCGTACAGCGCATAGAGCAAAAAACGCTCCCGCTGGGTGGGCGTGCAAAGCGCCAGCACCGCCAGAATTTCATCCAGCGTTTCCCGCTGGCAGACCAATTCCTCCGGGGTGGCGCAATAGGGCAAACGGCCCTCGGTGCTGATTATGTACTCATCACACTCGCGTCCGTCCCAATACCGTTGACGCTCCCGGTAGAGTTTCCGATTATTCCGCTTGGCCTGTTCCAGATAGTCGGCAACCTCGGCGCTGACCTCCACGGACACAAACCGCCCGTTGATTTTGATGGTAATTTCCATCATCCTTTCCTCCGTTCAGATTTTTGGGGTCTGAACGGAGGGGGCGGGGAGCGGCAGCGGGGCTGGCATCGCTGGCCCAGAAACAGAAAAGCGCCCGCATGGTGCAAGACCATTCGGGCGCGGGACATAACAGTATGAGCCGTCAGAAAACGATTATTTTTGCAAACATGGGTAGGGAATGCCGCTGCAAGGGGCAGGCTTTTTTTGATAAGTGCCTATCTCTCCACAATCGCATAGCGGCGTCCTCCTGTTGCCGCCAATGGATATAAAAACAGCGGCTTTGAATAATCAAAACCGCCGCTGGAAAGAGCGTTTGGACATGAGAAATCGGCCTGCCCAATAGCGGTTTTTTCTTTTCTGCCGCTGGGCAGACTTGGCTTTTATTGACTTTTATTTAGGAAATCCCAAATAAACCGCAATGAGGACAAACACAATTCCGAGTGCGATAAGGATTATAGGCCCCCCCTTTTGCTTTCTGCGGGAAATCCCGATTACAACAAACAATATCCCCAGCAGCATTGACGCAATCATCGCAAAAAATCCCATTTTATTTACTCCTTTCAAGATGGATTACTCTATCATGACGATTGGCTATGTCCAAATCATGAGTTACAGTAATAATAGTGGTGTTAAACTCTTTGTTCATGCTAAAAAGCAAGGCAACAATTCTTTCTCTGTTCTCCACATCCAGGGATGCCGTAGGTTCATCAGCCAAAATAATTTGTGGTTTCATGATGATTCCTTTGGCAAACACAGCTCTGGCCTTTTCTCCGCCAGAACATTCAAGTGGTTTCTTTTTTAGTATGTGTCTAATCTCGATTGCGCTGATGACCGTATCGAAATCCTCAACCTTCCTGACACCTTTTTTGTCAGAACTGGCATAAAGAAACGGCAGTTTGATGTTATCTTCAACCGTCAAAGAGTTAATGAGTGCCGATTCTTGAAGAACAAAGCCAATCCGTTGATTTCGCCATTGCGCTAACTGGCTTGTATGTAACTGATCTGTCGGCGAACCAAAAAGCGTATATTCACCAACATAATTTCTATCAAGCAATCCAATGATATTGAGCAAGGAACTTTTTCCTGCTCCCGATTCGCCCACAATGGCAATTTTTTCACCGGCGGCAACTTCAAGTCTGAAATCATTTAATATTGAAATCTGCGACTTTTTGTTCTTATAGATTTTTTCCTTAACGCATAGATCAATAATTCCACTCATTTTAACACCCCCAAGGAAATTGGAACCTTTTTGATTTTCCACAGCATACTTTCGACAACAATTATTCGATAGCAATATCAGAAACGACAACCAGCAACAAAGCCAGCCAGTCCATTCCTATCAAGCCAAACAATCCATAAGTGGCAAAGGTTGTGTCTTTCCTTAACCAGCACCCGTATCTGTTAAAAGCGGTGAATGTGGCAATCAACGCTATATTAACGAAGGAGAGCATCCCAAAGTAACCATAAAAAATTCTTTTCAGTTTTGAGTAGCTTAATCCCACCAACAGATTGATCGTAAAGTCTTTCAGCATCAGGCGAACACTAACCAATCCGTTCCAAACAGAAAGACAAGTTATGACGATCAGCAGAATAAAGGTCGTTATGAATATAATTTTTAGTGAGTGAAGATAGTATTCGTTGAAATAATCGTAGTTTTCCTTTTGGCTAAAGAAATTGAAACTTAAACCAAAATTATCTTTGATAACCTCACTCAAATCCGCTATTTCTTCTTTTGAGGTTTCCAAAAGTATAATATCCATGAGGCCGTTAAATTGGATGTCCATGCTGGCATGATTGATAAATTCCTCATTCACTGGAAAGAGGATTGAGAAATTGTAGTATGCCTTGGAGTTGAGGGCATAGAAATTAGAGTGGTAGGCGTTTTGCTTCAACACGCCCTGAACCCTTAGCGTTAAAGGCCGTCCAAGAACAGATTCTTCCAGTTCTATTGTTGCTCCAACGGGATATGTTTTGCTTAATCCTTTTCCTATTAAAACAGGGATTTCCCCGTCTAATTGGTAATCAAAGTCCAAATCTGTCCCTTGTGAAAACTCAAATTCATTTAATCTGTAATACTGCTCGTTCAGATAGCCTAATGATATTTTCATATCATCACCGTTTGGAACAGATACAATAAACCCGTCTGTATAAAAAGCATACTTAAAGCTGCTATTCAAATAGTCATATACTGCTTGTGTTCCGCTTTCGCCAATCATGCTCATATCAATATGGCTATCCGGGTCTAAGTTGGCAATGTAAACTCCCTCTTGATTTACATATTTTGTTTCCTGATACCCTTGAAATGTTGACAAAATGGAACGGGCAGCAGTAAAGGTTATGTAATTCGCCATGAGAAGCAACAGCATGATGCCGATACCAAGTATCGCTTTTCTCAAAAATATCTTTGAAACAATGAACTTAAATATTTTCATATTTCCGTACCCGCCTTGCGCTGATTAGTATGTATGTGACAAAAATAAGGACTAAATAGAAATTGTCGGCTAAATTGAAACCAAAATGGAGGTTTACCAAAGCTGATAGAAGATAAACGAAAATTAGTACCGTGAGGCAGTCCAGCACATATCGAATGGTGATGCCAAACACAGTGCCGCCTACAAGTATTCTACAAAATATTTCTGCCTTTTTTCTCTCTAGCATTTGATAATAGAACACGATCACGATGAACGTAAACAGCGAAACGATCAATGGCTGGTAATCAATAAAATTTTTCAAAAAAGCCTTTAGAATATAGGCATCCAAATCCAAAGTCTTTGCATAATCCAAAAGCAAATTGAGAGAAAAGCAAAAAATATATGCAATACTGAGCTCAAACATATCCGTTGGTCTAAACAGAGATTTTTTCATGCCCTTTCCTCTATCCCCTCGAAGTGTTCAGCTTTGTTTTATAAAGAGATTTTCCCGTCAGCATTGCGAAATAAAGCAGCATAGCAACCAGGATGATGATACAAAAATCTCGTTGCGATGAATATGTGGTGAAGTTAAATCCTTTTGTGCAAAGCTGCGCTGCCATATAGGAAATTGGGAACGGTATAGCCCTATCAACCCAAACAACGATTGCTTGCTTATTTCTTAATAGCACTCGTAGAATTGCAAGGACAACAAGGGCGAGAAAAGCTAATAGGAAATACGGCATCAGGATCAGTCTTGGCAGAGTTACGCCGTTTTCTTCGGTGTTTTGATTTGACCCATAGATCAGTACGTCCTCGGAGCCATCGTTTTGAGCATAGAAAATCTGAATTTCAGTTTCACGGTCAAAGGGTATCACCATGTTTTGTTTTCCACGATTAGACAAATGTAAGTCCCAAGTGGTAGTCCAAGCATTTATGCGATAAATTGCCGTTTCTGTTTCATTGTCAAACACTTCATTGCAGCTATACCCTGCTACCTCGCTATCAAAGGTGATGATAACGCTCCCATCAGGGACATCAATCACATTGAGCAGGTTATCGGAATAGGGAAAAAATTTAGGTGATGTCAAAATCCCGAAAATAACCGTCACGATAGCACAGGCCAAGATTGCCGTGAAGCAAATAGTCTGCAAGTGCCTGATAAATAAGTCCCTCTTTACCCTTTTTAACGGCACAATATCAGTATCAGGGGCAGCATCAGGGATGAAATTCGTAGCTTTCTGCATACGCTCAAACTTCGCATGGCATTCCGCACAATGCTCAAGATGTTCGCTTACAAATTCGCGTGTATCCGCACTTACCATATCTTCTACATAAAGTGGAAGTATGTCTTTAATCAAATTGCATTTATCACTCATTATTGGCCTCCATTTGTTCCAATATTTTGTTTCTTGCCCGGTGATAAGTGACACAGGCCCAGTTATCTGTTTTTTGAAAAATTTTTGCGATTTGTTTGAAGCTCAATTCTCCAAAAACCCGCAGCATAAAAACTTCCTTATATGGTTCAGCTAAATTGTGTAGCAGCAGATGTATTCGCATAGCATCACTTCGGTTTATTATCTGTTCCTCAATGGTGTCTATGTTATCTGTAAATTCAACATCATCAATATCTACAAGCCCCTGTTGCTTTTTCAAATGAGAAAAGTAACAGTTTTTTGCAATTTGACAAAGCCAAACACGAATGTCTGTATCACCGCGAAAGGTATCTATTGAACGCATTGCCTTGAAGAATGTTTCGCTTGTGATCTCCTCCGCCAGACCTTCGTCTCTTGACAGCTTTTTAAGAAAGAGAAATACATCATTAAAGTATCTTCTATAAATTTTCTCAAATTCTTCTTTGGAACCTGTCACTTTCTCACCTCCTCCCTTATAAGACTTCGCATTTCAAAAAATCTTACAAGGCTTTTGAAATATTTTTGAAAACAGTTTTTCCCCCATAGACTTGCGTGGAGCTGATACCCCTCATGGCATATTAGATTTTGACGAAATTAGTATAAACTTCCACTTGCCGTATACGAAAGATGCTATTATTAAGAAATGCGGGCAATCCCCGCATTTCTATCAAATCATAATCAATTCCGCAAAAATGATTTCCTCGACCTGGGCCTTGCAGCAGTTCATCAGTCCCACCCAGCGCATGGGGTCACGGGCTTTTAATTCCTCGGTGGCTCCGGCCTTCTTTGCCATACCCGGCATCATGTTCTCCAACAGATTATTGGCGGCGTCCTCGGTTTCCAGCAGATGGGCGTACAGCTTGCCCTCCATCACATACTCGGCCCAAACAACAGGACGATGCTCTTTCAGATACCGCAACCGCAACATGCCGTACTTCCCCAAACTGCGGTCAGGCGGTGGCTCTATCGTCAGGTCGGGGAGGTAGTAATCGCCCACTTTCACATAGTCCAATTCGATTTTCATACCGGCGCTCTCCTTTCTTTCAAAGCGTAGGGCGGACTTGCATCGCCGCCCGTTTCGGCTCCTGGCGGGGTAGATCAGCAACACGAGCATAGATGCCCTTTGCCATATCCTCCGCCCGGATAGCGGCTTTCCCTGCGTCAATCTTGGCCTTTTTCGCCGCCCTGGTGCGTTCCTCATACTGCCGCTGCCAACCGCTGGCTTTGCGGCGCAAATAGGCTTGGTGGCGCTTGTCTTTGAGTTCTTCTTTCTTCCGAAGGGCCTCCTGTTCCTCCTGGGTCAACTCCACGTCCCGGAACACCGGGGGGATGTACTTACCCACAAAATTGAAGTAGACCTCCACCGCCTGGGTGGTTTCGATACTGCCCTTGCGGTCACGCTCATGGACAAGGATTTTCTCGACAAACTCATTAAGCATGGTGTTCGTCATATTCTCAAAGCCCTGGTATTTGTCAATCAGCGCAATAAACTTTTCCGCCGATTTCTTCCCCTGGTCGTAACTGCTGACGGCCTTTTCCAACTCCGTGATTTCAGCGGCAAGTGCCTCCTGCTCCTTGGCGTACTGTGCGTCCAGCGCGGCATACCGGGCATCCGGCAGACGGCCCAAAGCGTTGTCCTCATAAATTTTGCAGACAAGCCGTTCCAACTCCCCGGCCCGTTTCTGTGCCGCCGACAGCCTCCGCTTTTTCTTTTTGATGTCGCTGTCCTGCTGGCTGGCCTGGGCCTCCTGCACTTCCCGGATAAACGCCGCCCGGTCAGATTTGGCAAAATCGGAAATCGCTTGGAGCATCCCGGAAATGAGGTCAAGCACCACGCTCTCGTTGATACGGTGCTGGGTGGGGCAGAGCGTTCCAATGGGGACTTTGCCGTATTGGGCGCAAGTGTACTGGTGGACACGCTTGCCATTGTTGGAGCGGTGGACATACATTTTCCCGCCGCAGTCGGCACAATACATCAGGCCGGTCAGCGGCGCGGCCTCCCCCCAGCCGTCCGGGTAACGCATGACATTACCCCGGATGCGCTGTACGTTGTCAAAGGTTTCCTGGTCGATGATGGGCGCATGGGTATTCTCAAAAATCGTCCACTCGCTTTCATCGACATAGTGGCTCTTTTTGTCCTTGAAATGCTTACGGGCCTTGAAGTTGACGGTATGGCCCAGGTATTCCCGCTTTTTGAGAATGTGAACGATGGTAGAAGAACCCCAGCCGTAAATATCCTTGACCGGCTTGGTTCGGTTCACACCCTCGTTAAATCTTGCCAGATGTACCGATGGAATTTCGACCTTGTGATTTTGTCAATATTAGTTGACACATTTTCCACAAGGATTTTGAATCCTAGGCAGTCTCTTTCTTTTTCAGGGAAT
>NZ_QWEK01000061.1 GCF_009935845.1 Pseudoflavonifractor sp. 524-17
ATCATGAACCAACTGCCCTCTGGGGCCATAGCCATACTCTCGATATAAATAGCAATCAATACCTGTTTCATCTACATGAATTCCCAGGCAATTTTTCTCTGGTATGCATCCGGATGTTCGGCCACATACGCCCTTAATTTCTCTGGTTCTATCTTCTTGGGTTTCCGCGTGAGTGTTTTGGGCCTTAACTCCCCCTTTTCTTTTAATTGCCTTTCCCATTTCCGAATCGTTGAGATTGATACTTTAAAAGTTGCTTTTGTTTCTTCCAACGTATGCCCTTCCCTGCGATATTCTATTGTTCGTTCCCTGTATTTTATTGGATAACTCATATCTTCATTATACTACTTCGCTTTGTGCTTTTTCAAGTACTATCACTATATAAGAGGTATTCCGTAGCTCCTGAGGTGAAAGCACCTTGCCCGCGATATTGATGATTTTGAACCAGTCCAGCACCTCGGAGGGCGTACCGTCACAGACGTAAATATCCAACACATAGTCCCGGATGCTCTGCTTCTGATCTTCCGGCAGATTGAAGAAATACAGATTGTCCACCGAAAAGCACTGTTCATAGCTCTGCCGGTCGGCCTCGTCTCTGACCGCCGCATAGCGGCAGATGGAGATGGTACGCTGCTGGCCGTCCATCAGCTCATAGCGCCCATCAGTAGCTTTGGCCCAGTACATCACGTTGATGGGGAATTTCTTTTTGACAGAGCGAATGACCTCATCCCGGTCCTTGTCGGGATAGATGTATTCACGCTGATAGGCGGGGCGAACGTCCAACCTGCCGCCATAGGCCACCACACCCTCAATGCCGTCCGGCCCTTTTTCTTTATAGCCGTCAATCAGCTCTTGAATTGTCACCTGGATACGGTCAATGACGTGGATTGCTTCAAAATTATCATATTGGGGATATTCTTCTGCGGTACATTTTTTATAAAGTGTCTCTACCAATAATTGGTGTCGCTTCTCAATGTCCATGTTGGTAAACCAGCAGATATTTCCCATCCGACGCCATTTCTGCCCATCGTCATCTACTTTGAAGTCAGTTCCCTTTGCTTCATAATAGTCAGGAACACGGAACCAGAAATGGCCGCTATTGTGGCCTAGCCATACTTGTCTCCGAAAAAGATAGGGAAAAATTTCAGCATACATTGCGTGATTCATATTCCCCAAAATCAGAAACTGTTTGTCACTGTTTATGAGCAAGGTCAAGTACTCTTTCATCAGGGAGAAAGGCGGGTTTGTCACTACAATGTCGCACTTCTCCAGCAAGGCCAAGCACTCCGGGGAACGGAAGTCACCGTTGCCCTCCAACGGAGTTTTTACATAGTCCGGCAGGCCGATTTGTCCGTCACGGTCGCTGCTGATGATCTCAAATTTATAGCTGGGCTTGTCCGCTATGAGCAGGAACGCTCTTTTACCGTAAGAGAGGCTGCTAGAATCCAATCTTTCCCCGACCATTATATCTTTACAGGGACGATAGCTGAACAGTTTGCTCAGGTCGGAAACGCTGTGCCGCCGCTTCTTGCCGAGGCGGTTGGCCTGACACTCAAATCCATATAGAAACCAGTCTGGAGATAGTCGCGGCCAATTCTTGACATATCCTTGGCGAGCACGACGCCCACCTTGCCGGCCTCAATGTCGGCTAAAAGCCGTTTCCAGCTTGGGCGCTCGAAATTACCTCCGGATCAGCCGTCGTCCGTATAGTGGACACAGTTGGAAAAGCCTTTCTGGGCGGCGTAGTCCTTCAGATAGCGTTTTTGATTCACATAGGCAGACATACCGCCTTTCTTATCCAGAATATGTGTCCGGCAACAGAGAAGTATCTGACCGCGTACATAGATAAGAATAACCAGCCCATACGGATTGATGACCGCATAGCGGCAGATGTGATAAAAAACGCTCGTGAGGTTCTGAGCATGGCAAAGCGGGGGCAAAGGTTATTTTTCCTGATGTGTTTAAGATTTATTGTGACCTTGAGCGACAATTTAGTATTGAGAAAAAATCCGTTGCGCCCAAGCCCAGCATCCTTTCCAAGATAAAGCAGCCACTTTCTGAATCCGACCCATCGAAAAAATCAAAAACCAAAGAGCGTGATGTTCGATAGGAAAAACCCGTTTCCGATTTGTTGTCGGAAACGGGTTTTTCTGATATACTGCTCTATGAGCTTTACTTGATCCACACACCTGCGGCGTCAAAGTTGCTGCCGGTGAAGTCGCTCGACCCGTGGACGGAGCCGAGATTGTGCTGCCCGTAGGAGAAGTAGGCGGTCACGATGTAGCCGGGGACCTCGCTCTGCACCTCCGCGATCATCCGCTCGGCGTACTCCTTGATGGTGGAGAGGTCGTAGGATTTCCACCATGCCTTGAACTCGCTCCTGCTCAGGTCGCCGGAGTAGGTCACGGTAAAGATTTTCTCATTACCGTAGTTGGTGACGGGCTTTTCCTTGACCGTCCACTGTTTCTCGAAGCCGACATAGCCGGTGTCCGCGATGGGGGGCCTGCGTCTGCGTGGGCTGCTTGTTGACAGTGGCGATGTTCCGCTCCCCGTCGTAGCCTACCTCCAGCCCGTAGGCTTCCGCCAGCGCCCGGATGGGGGCATAGGTCGTGCCGTTGTAGGTAAAGACCATTACATCGTTGCCCTTGGCGTCCTTGGGCTGGAACACCTTGCCGTCCACGAGGACGCTGATGGGGCTGACCTCGATCCTGATGGCCCCGCTTGCCGCCAGTGCTGTGACAGGCAGGCCAACCAACAGAAGCATTGCGATTGCGCCGGATACAAACGATAACATATTCTTCTTCATTTTCAAACCCTCCCATCTTCCGTATAGACCAATTCAGCCATGACGATTTCCTCTGCGCGGTTATGGATGCCGTTCATGCGGCGCACCCATTCAAGCTGGTTGGATGCTTTCAGGGCCTCGTTCACGCCCCCTGTGCCGCCAAGTCATCGCAGAGATGCTCCATGCGTTCATGGCAGGTCTGGTCGATTTCGGCAAGGTGCTGGTGTAGCGTGCCATCAAGCAACATGGCATTGTAGAGAGCGGCGCAATGCTCTTTCAGGTAGCGGCGGCGCATACGGCCATACTTGCCGAGATGGTAGGTGCCGGTATCCGGCAGAACGAAGTTTGGGACGAAGTAGTCTCCCTCCTGGCGGTATGTGCCGCCCATGCGTTCATACAGTGATTTCATAAATGCGGACTCCTTTCGGTGATGTTTGTGTTTGCAGCTGTGAAAACGCTTAAAAATACTCGCCTTTCCCCCTTCCTCACAACAGCCTGTCCATCTACCACTAATGAGCCTCAGTCATGTTGTATTAGGAGTTTTGATTTCTCCCTTTACAGCATACTTCTTCCTAAAAATGCACAAAAACAGCCGCCCAGGCCGGACGGCTGTCTTTTCTGTCACTCTGACTGCTGCATTATCGTTTCACCTGGGGGCAGGGGCTCCCGCGCCGCCACATAGCGGCAGTGGGGCATGTCTACCCCCCGGTAGTGCTTGACCCACGTGTCCTTTGGCGTCATCCCGTTTCGCAGGGCCACCTTTTGGGATGCCTGGTTGGTGTCCCGGATGATGGAGCACACCTCGCTGGCGTTCAGCACCGCAAAGGCGTACTGCCTGCACGCTGCGGCGGCCTCTATGGCGTAGCCCCTGTGCCAGAAGGCCCGCTGGAACAGGTAGCCGATTTCAAGCACCTCCCCGTCCTTCCACGGCTGCATGGTCAGCCCGCACTGGCCGATAAGTTCACCGGTCTCTTTCAGTACCGCCCCCCACAGGCCAAAGCCCCACTTCTTATAGCGGGCGATCTGCCGGTCCAGCCACTCCCATACCTGGGCGTCGCTGAAAGCCCCCTCGTAGGCGTACATGGCCTCCTCGTCCTGTAAGATCTTGCACAGGGCCCCAAAATCTCCCCGATCCATCTCCCGGAGATAGAGCCGCTGGGTGTCAAGGATTTTTCCGGCGCTCCCCATGTCACGGCCTCCACTTCACCGCGAAGATCAGGCCTGCCGACAGCACCGCCGCTGACAGCACCAGTAAAAGCAGCTGACTTCTGCCGTCCAGCCTCGCTTCCTCCTGAATGTCCGGCGGATATCCCCCAGAGCCGGCTCGCTCTGGCATTCCATTGCCGGGAGCATCGTCAGGCGGAACGCGGTCTCCTCTCGCTCCGCCCCCTGGCGGGTCCGCGCCCTCAAGGCCGCTCTGCGCCGATCCGGTCGGGAAGGCATCGGGCGCGCCGTTCCCCGGCCGTCCCCCTTCCATGGTGCCCATATCCGCCAGATCCAGCCCGGAGGCGTCCACCAGGGCGGCAGAGTCCGCCTGCTGGCCCTCGGCGGTGGCGGGGATGCTTCCATCCAGCTGGCCCCGGACGCTCTCCCCCCGGAGCCGGCAAAAGGACTTCAGCGCCGCCGTTCCCGCCTCAAATTCCTCGTAGGTGCAGAACTTGGTGGGGTCCTTCTCCACATAGGGGGCAATCTGGGCTTGGGTGCTGTCGATGAGCGTCTCCAGCCACCCGCTGTCTACTAACTGTTGAAGCATGTCTTTAAAATACTGATGGTATTTGTCCGTGTAGGACTCATCTGAGAAAATCCATCCCAGCATAGGCCGCTCCTCCACAGATCCTCCGGAGACCGGCGTGTCAATGGGCTCATTTACCGCAGAGGCCGCGCCCTGGTTCTGAAAGGTACCGAAGGCCAGGTTGTAATCCCACGGGATCATGGACAGCTGGCCCTCCTCTTCATACAGATAGTAGTTATGGACTATGGAGCCGGTGTAGCTGTCCCCATTACACACAAAGTTATGAACCACAAAGTAGCGCAGCACCTCGTCCATGTCCAGCACCTGCTCCAGGTTTTCCCCGCTGGACAGCTGCTTCAGCGACTGGATCAGCCGGGCCTGGTCCGCCTGGGTAATATCAGTTTTGGCGCTGTCAAAAAGATTTGGGTAGCTGTCCGGGTCGTCGTCGATGTATTGCAGCTTTACATCGCTGCTGCCCATCCCGCCGCCGGGGCCGTCCCCCGGAGGGGTGCCAGGCCTCTGGCTTTCCCAGGCGTCAAACCTGCCCTCCAGCGCGGCGCTGTCCTGTGCTCCCCGGCCCTCCATGGGCCTGTCTCCAAAGCCCTGCTTGTTGTTCCTGCCGCCTTGGCCATCTGTGCTGTCCGGCTTGTAGAGCGCTCCATAGCTTTTCCCATAGCTGCGCTGCAGGAAGCCCTCCTCAATCCCCTCCACCGCCAGGTACAGTCCCCAGTCCTCTCCGTTGACGGTGATGTATACATAGCTGCACAGGGGCGCGTCCACCCCAAAGGCCCCCATCATCTGGTAAACTAAAAAGTCCTTCATATAGGTATTGTCCTGTATGATATTGTTCAGGCACAGCTTATCCAGGCCGTGGTAGGACTTTGTGCTGTCGTAGTGGTCAAACTCCAGCTTGAAGCTGTAGCGCTGGCTCCCCAGGGTGGAGACCATACTCAAGGAGGTATTCCCTTTGGCCCGGATGCCCACGTTCTTATAGGCCTCGTTGTCGATGACCACGGTGCAGGGATGATAGGCCTCGTCTTCACAGCTGAGGATAAATTCCTCCCAGCCGTCCATTACAATGGAGATCGTATGGACCTGATTGGTGTTGAACAGCCGTTTCTCATAGCCCATCTTCCTCACGGCAGCCTGTATGGCGCCCACCACGCTGCCCTCCACAAAGATAAAGGCAAACAGGACCGCCGCCGCGGTGATCGTCAGGCAGATTCTCTCGATATGCCGGTTGGTTGACATCGCCGCCCCCTTATCCCATGTAATCTCCGTTATAGCTGACCAGCACGGCGCTGTTCACCCCGTCCAGCTCGGACAGCGTGTTGATGAAGTCCGTGTGCTCCCCCTTCAGGCGCACGTCCAGATTCAGCTCAATCTGCCCTTTTTGGACGGTCTTGCTCTTCACCACGCACCGCTCTGTCTCTCCCTTCAGGTAGGCCATGGCCGCCTGCTCGCTGTCCTGCCCGGTACAGCTGAGGATGACGATATAGGGGTTGCGGGCGGCGGCGCGGTTGACGAAGACCAGCAGAATGATCCCAATAATAACGCTGCCGCAGATGGCCAGGGGGATCATGCCTGCGGCCAGGACAATGCCCACCGCAATCGCCCAGAAGAGGAAGGTGATATCCAGCGGCTCCTTGATGGCCGTGCGGAAGCGCACAATGGACAGGGCGCCCACCATGCCCAGGGACAGCACCACATTGCTGGTCACCGCCAGGATAACCACAGTCGTAATCATGGTCATGGCCACCAGCGTGACCCCAAAGCTGGAGGAGTACATGACCCCGGAGAATGTCTTTTCATAGATCAAAAAGATAAACACACCCAGCCCGAAGGCCAGCACCAAGGCCACAACCATATCCAGAAGGTTGACGCTGCCGATGTTCTCCAAAAAGCTGGATTTAAAAATATCCTGAAATGTCGTCATAGCAAGTCTCCTTTTATTCTCTAGCCGTAAACCCGGCACACGGCGTACTTGGAAAAGGGGGTGGAGGCCCGGCCGGGCAGCCGGACGGCGTGCTCTATCACCGTGGGGAGATAGGCGTCCCACTTGATCTCCAAAATCACCGGCCGGTCTCTGGCCGGTATGGTAACACAGTCCGGGTCCAAAAAGCCCGAATATCCAAGTCCCATTCGGAGGTTGTAATCCAAGGTCACCCTCACGTTTCCTGGCGCGTAAGTAAAGGGCTGTCTTGTGTATTCCACAATGGTCTTGGGGCGTAGGCTCTGGGTCAGAATTTTGCTGTACAGCTCCACCACCAGTGGCCGGCCGCTCTCCGCCATCCAGGCGTATTGGCCGTCCAGTATGGCCTGGACCTCCCCCCGGCTCAGGGGGGCGCCGTACTTGGTGCCCAAGCTCCCTCGCTTGCTCTTCTTCTCCAGACGGATTGCCTGTGTATTCCCGCTGTAGTAGCGGATGCGGTATTTCTCCCGCACACCGATTCCGTCTTGTTTTTCCCGCAGTATTTTATCCTCTAAGTTGTCAAAATAGAGGCTGCGTATCTCATACGTCCCGTCTATCGCGTACTGGTCAACCTGCGCCACGGCAGACAGCCGCCGGCGGATGGCCAGCAGGTCGGAGTAGTTGATCTCATATTTCCACTCATGCCGGAATTGGGCCATGCTGTCACTCCCTTGCTCCTGAAGTGGTTCCATGATACTCCTCCTTTCTGAATTGACGCTGAATTTGCTTTCTCAATGGGAAAAGAGCGGACGCATGTCATGCCGATATGCGTCCGCTCTTGTTTGGTTTGGATGGTCAGCCGTCCTCCCGTTTCTGGCCTCTCTGGCGGTCCTTCCGCTGGGCGATCAGAATGGCGCGGAGCAGGCGGTTCTGCTCCCGGGACGGCAGCGCCTCAAACTGACAGCCATATACCCGTTTGCTCCCCTCCTCCACCACCCGCCGCACCCGGCAGGTAAAGGAGAAGTCCTCCTCCTCGCGGACAATACGGGCCCGGGTAATACACAGCAGCTCTCCCACCTCATAGGAATCCTTGCTTTTGAGCAAAAGCCCACCCGCACTGATATCCAAAATGGTACACTGGGTCTGACCGCTGTGGTTTTCCCGTTCCACCTTGGCCGGCACGTTGATGTACTGGCGGAAATATTCCCGCCGCTCCTCCACGGACATGATCTGAAGCTCGTGGACCCGCCAGAAGTCGTCGTTTCCGCCGCAGATGGCCCCCTGGAAGACAAAAATGCTGGATCCCTGGAAAAACTGGAGCTTTACCTCCCTGTTATACAGCGCCGGAGGCAGAATCTCATCCTTTGCCCCCCGGATTTGCAGCATTCCGCGGCGATAGTTATCCACCTTCCCTAAAAAGGTCAGCTTGTTGTCTATCGTCAGAACCTCCACCCTCATGCCGGGGCGCAGCTCCAGCTGGCCTATCTGGCTCCCCTGCTCCATACCTTCCCCCCCTTTTACCGGTATAGTGTCAGCGCCCGGTACAAAATCACCGCCATCTCGGCCCGGGTAATGGTGTCTTTGGGCCGGAGCCGGCGGGTATTGTCCCCGCTCACAATTCCCATCTGCACCATGGTGCCCACTGCGTCTCTGGCATAGTCGGAGATCTCATAGCTGTCCAGATAGCCGGTCAGGTTGGCGGAGGACCCGTCGGGGATATTCCACTTGGCCGCCACCATGGCCTGCTTCAGCATAAGCATGGCATCCTGCCGGGACAGGTTCCAGGTAGGCATAAACCGCCCGTCCGTCCCGAAGACGATCCCCAGGTCCTTGGCCGTGGCCACTGCCCCGGCGTAATAGCTGCCGGTGGGCACATCCCGGAAGCTGTAGGTGCTCCCTGTGTTGAAGTTGAAGGCCCGGCACAGCATGATGGTAAAGTCACACCGCTGGATATTCTGGCCGGGACCGAATCTGCCGTCTCCCATGCCGGAGACTACATTGTGCTGGCGCAAAAACTCCACCGCTGTACTGGCCCAGCCGTAATTGCCCATATCGGTAAAGGCGCTGGGGGTGGTGGGCGTGGTGCCGGTATTGCCGTTTGATATGGTGACCTCCACCGTCCCAGTCACCCGTCCGCCGTCTCTATCCACGCCGGTATAGGTGAAGCTCACCCGTCCCTGATAGCCCGCCTGGGGTACAAAGCTGATCTGATCCAGGCTGGGGGAGCCGTTATAGTAATAGTTGGTGTTGGTGCTCACCTGGGTTCCGCTGCCAACCACAGTATAGCCGTAGTACAGCCGCCCTGCGATGGGGTCTGGCAGGCTGGTGAACGTGATGTAGGACAGCTCCTCCTCCAGCTCCGCGGCGCAGGCCCGGCGGAAGTCCGTCCCCTTCAGAGAGATGGGGAAGGAGGTGGTGGAGTAGGCGATGGACGATGCCGTGGGTACGGACACCTGGATCTCCACCGTGCCGCTGAACCGGTCGCCGGAGGTGCTGGTGGCGGTGTAGCCGATCTCCACGGCGCCGGTGTAGCCGGCGGCGGCCCGGAAGGTCACGTCGTCCAGCTGGCGGTTGCTGCCGGTGCGGTAATAGCTGGTGTTGGCCGACACCTTGCTGGTGTAGGTATCCCGGCTGTGGTTGTACTGGTAGAGCAGCTCTCCCCGGGTGGAGGAGGGCAGCTCAAAGCGGACGTAGTTCAGCCGTGCGCCGGTCACGTCCTGACAGACCTCGTTGAAGTCGGAGGCCCGGAAGTCTACCGCGCCGCCGGCGCGCACAGAGTAGGAAATCTTATCGCTGCCGCCGCTATCTTCTACCTCAATGCGCACCGTCCCCTCGAAGCGGCCGCCGTCAACGTCGTAGCCGGTAAAGCCGATGGTCACAGCGCCCTCATAGCCGCTCTTGGGCACGAAGGCCACCCGGGACAGGGAGGGACTGCCGCTGCGGTAGCACTTGGTACTGGTGCCCACCCGGTTGCCGCGGCTGGAGCTGCTGGAGTAGTTATAGTACAGCGTCCCCCGGCTGGAGGAGGGCAGGTCGTCGAAGCGGACATAATCCAGGGTCTTGCCGTTGGCGTCCTGGCACATCTCGTTAAAATCCGCCGTCACGAACTCCGCTGCCCGGCTGGAGCGGGTGGTATAGGTGATTTGTCCGCCATCGCCGGTGTCGGAATACTGGATGGTTACAATCCCTTCGAACCGGCTGCCGCCGGTGCTGTAGGCGGTAAAGTCAATATTCACCCGGTCTGTGACCCCTGCGGCGGGAACGAAATCAATATTGGAGATGCTGCTGGCTCCGGTGCGGTAATAGCGGGTGCTCTCCTTCACCCGGCTGTCATAGGTGCCGTCGCTTTTGTAGTTGACATAGAGCGTACCCTGGCTGCTGGGCGGAAGCGTGAAGTGGACGTAGCTCAAGGTCTCTCCCAGAGCGTTCCGGCAGGCGTCGTTGAAGTCGGAGGCGCGGAAAGACACAGTTTTCCCCTCGTCCGCCGTGTAGCGTACGTCTCCGCTGGTGTCGTTGGGCCTGCGGTTGGTGATGTTGATGGTTACCCGGCCGGTGTAGACGTTGCCGGAGGTATCCACTCCCCGGTAATTCACCCGCACGGTGCCGGTGTAGCCCTCCGCCGGGACGAAAGTAATTTCATCCAGGTAGGGAGTACGGGTGCGGAAGTACTGGGTCCCCGCCGTCACCTTCTCGGCGTAGGGGGACTGGCTGGAGTAGTGGTAGTATAACGTCCCCCGGTTGGAGGCGGGGAGCTCGAAGGTGATGTAGCTCAAATCCCGGCCGGTGCGCTTCTGGCAGACGGTGTTGAAGTCCACCGCCTGGAAGGTCACCGGCGTGTTTCCGGTGGTGGCGTAGACCACGTCGTCAATGCCCTTCACCTCCAGGCGGATGGAGCCGGAAAAGCTCTTGTTCTCCGTGCTGAAGCCGCTGTAGGAGATAATCGCCGTGCCGCTGAAGTCCCCCCGGGGTACAAAGGTGATGTTGGACAGGGTGCGCTCCCCCAGGACCGTGTCGCTGTAGTAGTACTTCTCGTTCCCCACGCCGTAGCCCGTATCCGTGGGGGAGACGTAGCCGTAGTATAACGTCCCCTGGCTGGTGGGTACGGACAGGTTGGACACGTACTTCAGCCCCGCGCCCGTGTTCTCCCGGCACATGTCGTCCAGCTTGCCGCGCACGTCTACGAACTCAAAGGTCTTGCCGGCGTCCACGGTGCCGGCGTCAATGACGCCGATGGTGTTTTCCACCACTTTGATCTTGGCCTTTGCGGTGTAGGAGCCCTTGCGCACCAGCACCTCCGTCTCGCCGATGGACCGGCCCGTTACCCGACCGTTGCTGTTCACAGAGGCAATGCCGGTGCCCTCGTCATCCATTTCCCAGGTGACGCTGCCGGTGTTGGCCGCGCCATAGGCAATATAGGTCAGGTCGCCGGTCTTGTTCACCATCACGGTCAGCGACTCCGGGGAGACCACAATGCCGGAAACCTCCACGTCGCAGGCGGCGGTCTTGCTGCCCTCCTCCGTGGTCACCCACACCTTGGTCTTGCCGGGGGCCACCGCCGTCAGATTGCCCTCGGCGTCCACGGTGACCACCTTTTCATCGTCGCTTTTCCAGGTGACTTTTTGGTTTTCCGCGCTGGACGGGGTTATATAGGCGTTCAGCTTGGCGGTGCCCTTCACGTCCAGACGCTGGCTGACGGGCGAGATCTCCACACCAGTGACTCCCACCCGAGTAACCGTTACTCTACACTCGCTTACCTTTGTGCTATCGCTGACAGAAGTGGCTGTGATGATGGTTTCACCCACTGCCACGCCAGTCACTCGGCCCTCTTTATCCACTGTGGCAATCGCCGGGTCCTTGCTTGCCCATGCAATTCGCCGATCTGTGGCGTTCTTAGGAATTACATTGGCGTCTAATTTTTCATTCTCGCCTTTTGCAATTGAGAGCGTATCTCGGGTGATGCTCACCCCTTCTACCGGGATATCCGCCGGGGGAGGAGTCGGTGTTGGCACCGGTTGGATTGCTTTTACCGTAATTTCGCAAGTAGCGCTCACATTCCCGGCGCTCGCCGTGATTGTCGCTATTTGATCTTCCTCGGTTGCCGCTCCCGCCGTTACAAAGCCCCTGTTGCTTACTTTGGCAACAGCTTCATCGCTGCTCTCCCATGTGACTTCCTCTGTAGCGTCGCTGGGTATAACCGTTGCTTTTAGCTGTACGCTTTTCTTGCCCTCCAGTTCCCACTCTGTTTTGTCCAACGATATGCCTGTAGCAGCTACTGTTTTCTTATTTACTGTCACAGTACAGGAGGCCGCCTTTGTTTGAAGTGATGGAGCGTCCGGCGCTGAAGAATTTGCTGCGGTAGCAGTGACAGTTACGGTAATTTTACTTGTGCCTTCTCCTACCCCTTTTATTTTACACTCTTTTGCTGAATCTTGGATAAATTGGACCGCCTTTTCATTCGAATTGGTCCAATAATAGGTAAGCGTCATGTTCGCTGGTTGATTGCTTACCTGCGCTTCTAATGTTATCTCATCACCGGCTGTTATTGTTTGATCGCTCAGCGAGACACTGAATTCCGCTGGAGTTGTATCCTCCGCCAAGGCTGGTACCGCCAGGGAGACGGCCAGGGCCAGCGACAGCAGCAGTGCGCCTATGCGGCGTAACGGGTTTTGTTTCATCATATGCACTCCTTCGCTGGATGTAATGTTCCATAGAAAGGGAGCGGGCGGGTTCCGCCCGCTCCCGGGATCTGGTTTTTAGCTTTTGCCTTCTGTTATGCTGGTTGTGAACTTTCCCGTACTCTCATTGTAACTAATCTTCACGGAGTACGCCTTTGCCTGAACGCCTGTCTTATTGTAAAGAGCATTCGGAATGGCGATTGAAATGTCACTGAGCGGCAAATCTTTAATCTCAAGCGTAATCTGATTGATCCGTCCAGTTGCAGTACTGCTTCCTATCGGCTTATAGAATATATTTTCCGGGAACAAATTTTGCATTCCGCAATATGTTACCCCATCGCTAGACGGTGCATCATACACCCCTTTGTCTGGATTTGACGTCATAGGATAAGGCGTACCACCATATACCCGGTAGAGATATTTATCATAGTTCAACGTCAGTATGCCAGATGCAAACTTTCTATCAGGATTCGCTGGATCCGTTTTTATTTCGAGAATTGGATCCGCAGAGATGAGCACAGGAGCATCTCGATCCACTATCTGGACCGGCCTGGCCGCCCGCAGCGCGCTTTCTCCGCCCTCTGTACTTGTTGCCACCGCCACGCACACATAGGTCGCGTCCGGATCCGGGAGATCAAAGGACATGGTGTCGCTTCCTCCCATGGGCAGGGTACCCTGCCACTGGGAAATCATGGCAGACCCGCCGATTGTACCGGCCCGAATGGCGTTTGCAATCTCTCGGCTTATGGTATCTGTAGCGTATGCGTCAAATACAGAGCAGGTACCCCGTCCGCCAATGGAGTTCTCCATGGCGTCCAGCACAGTATAGTTTTCATTAGGACTTCCATCTTGGTTCATCCAAACTTTGTTCGCGGTTGGGGGGACTTTGGCGCTGTCCACATACCTGTAAAATGGATCGCTGAAGGGGGCGGGAATATTGCCTGTGTAAAGCAGCCGGGCCGTTACATCAGAAGTCCGATCCACCTCCACATCTACCTTCGAGCTGTCGCCGTTGGAAATCGTCAGCGTCAAAATGGGACGGATTACATCCACAGTCGTGAACTTATAGCACATTGCATAGTCAGACACAACCTGCTGCGTCCCCTGATACATCACATAGACATAATAGGTGGTGTTCGGCGTCAAGTCCTTTAAGCTGACGGTGCAGGTACTCGCGCCGTCGTTTGCAATCTGGCCCTTTCTCACGGTCCGCTCTGTAATATTGCCGTTTATAATAATATCTTTGGTCGGTACAGACAAGTAGAGCGGGTTATTGTCTACTGACGTGTCTGTTCCGCTGTCCGGCACCTCCTCTGGGAAGGGAACAAACTCACTGCCGGGAATAATCTGTCCATCATCATCCAGCACTACGGCCTGCGGCGGAACCGGGGTGCTTACCTTTCCATTGGCATCCAATGTCACAGGCGTTACCAGGTAATAAACGGTTCCCTCCCGGTTCAGCAGGAAGCTCATTTCTGCCGTGGTGTCCTGCGGCGTAAACTGCGGGTAAGGTGATACCGTCTCAGGGGCTTTCTTGTCGCTGAACGCCACCTGTTTGGCGTACGGGTCCGGCACCCCGATGGAGTAGACCCCCTTGGACAGGGCGTTTTCCCAGTCGGTCTGCACGCCGCCTGCGGTCACCAGGCGCAGGTCGCTCTGTCCGCCCGCGGCAACCGTCACCTTAAAATTAGTGATCTTATTCCAGGTATCCCGCTCCGACTTTCCGCTCAGCCGGGTCACCCGGATCGCGTACTGATAAGAACATCCCTCCTTCAAATCTGTCAGAGGCTTGAATCCGCTTGTAGCACTTCCTCCAGACATCTGCGCCGTGGTCCGGTAGACAAAGTTCCCCTCCCGCTCTTGCAGGGTATAGGAGAAGGTTCCCTGTTTTTCCCAAGTCCCAAAAATTCCTGAACTCTCATTGTTTCGGGCATAGAGATCAAATTCCAGGTTGCTGTCGGACCAGAGCATCAGGTCATAAAACATCCCATCCGCGGTGTTGCTGGTGGAGTGGGGATCCAGCTGGAACACCATGTCAAGCTCTAAGGGGGTGGCAGGAGTTGTTGGTCTTCCGTCTGTTTCCAAATATTCGTCAATCTTCCACTCATTCACCGGGCTGATATTCACCGTGGCAAAGGCGATGGTGAAGTCGGGAAGCTGCTGATTGGACATGAGGTTGGCCGCGTCAGAGGTATCCGCGATTCCGGACAGGGTGAAGTAGTAAGTCTCGCCGGTGGCCAGATTCAGGCCGGTCTCGGTGGGGAAGGTGATCACCATGCCCCCGTTCTCCAGGGTAACGGTGGCATAGCGGAAATCGATCACCCAGTTGGTGTCGTAATCCTCCGCGTTGTCCTCCGTGCGCTCCCTGGGCCGGACGATGACCGGCTCCGGCCTGCCGCCCACGGGTTTGACCCACATCTGGATATGTTTTTGCAGCGCGTCGGCCAAAAGCTCTCTGGCCTGCTCCTTTTGCTGGCCGGAGGTACGTTCCACCTCCTGGTACAGTTCCATAAACTTGTTGTAGCGCCGCTCGCCCTGGACGGTTTCCATGCCCTGCACGCTCTCGGAGAACACCAGCCGGATATCGGTATTGCCCAGGGGCATCAGGTTTGTGATGGTTCCATCCTCGTTCTCCTCGCCGTTAAAGCGGGTGAACTCCTGCTTCACAGTGGGCGGATTGTTGTCCAGCGTGTTGATGGTGACCTTCTGGACCTCGGCGGAGAAGTTGCCGGCGGAGTCCTCGCCCACGTAGTACAGGTCGTAAGCGGTCTCGCCCTCCAGGCCGGAGATATTGATGGTAATGTCAGCTTCCGCCTGGCCTACCGCCTGACGTCCGTTGCGCAGCGCGCCCAGCCCGGACTTCACCTGGGATTTGGCGGCGTCGTCACTGGGGGCGGGGGCCACGGTCTGGCCGGTCAGGGGACGGAAGAAGGTCTCGCCCTGTTTCACCACGGCCCAATAGATGGTGCCTGGCTCGTTCATGGCGGAGGACATAGTCACGCTGGTGGCCTGGGCGCCGGTCTGGTTCATGTAGCGCACCACGGGGGGCGTCTTATCCACCGTAGTAAAGGTAATCTTCTGCACTCCGGAGCTCTTGGCGCCGTCGTAGTCGGTGAGCCACAGGTAGAGGTCGTAGGTCTCCAGCTCTTCCAGGTCAATGTCGTTGACGGTAAAGGGCAGGGTACTGTTCTTCACGGCGTCCCGGCTGCCGTAGCCCAGGTTGCCGGGGATGGCGGCTGTCTTGAAGTCCGCGGCCGTGGGGGCGACGCTCCCCTTGGGCAGCAGGGCGTAGTAAACCAGACAGTTCTTATTGGTCATCACTGTGACCTGAGCGGAGTTGTTGGTAATCCGGCTCATGGTGGGGTAGCCGGTGGCGAAAGCGGGCACAGTATCATCCGGTGTTGTAAAGGCAGTTACCTTTACCGGGCTGCGCTGGCCCCGGGCGTCCACCATCACGGCGGTGAGGTAGTAGGAGCCGTTGGTGGTCAGACCGGAAATTTTGGCGGTGTACTCCGTCCGGGACTTCTCCGCCGGCAGGTTCCCAGACTTGAGGATCTTGCTGGCGTAAGTGGGCGGCGTGATCACATCGTCCTCGTCGATGGAACCGTCTGCCAGGGCGCTGACGGTCCAGTAGATAGTGCCTTTTTTATTGGTGCTGAACACCGCGTTCGCTGAGGTGGAGGCCACATCCCGGGCGGCGGGATAGCCCGCCAGCAGAATTGGATCCTCCGAGGACTCGGCGGCGGCCACATTGTCCATGGTCTCCTTGTTGATGTCGGCGGTGATCCCCGGCCGCACAATAATGCTGTCCGGCAGAGTCTCCACCGTGGAGCCGGCGGCGTTTACATTCAGGTGGTCCACGTCGCCGGTACCGGTGACGCTGGTGGCCACGTCCAGATTCAGCTCCTTCACCCGGGCGTCGTTTTCAATAACCAGCGCGGCGCCGGCGGCCTTCTCGTCGATGGTAATCTTCTCCGCGGAGCCCTGGGCGATGGCCAGGCGGGAGGTGGGGGAGAGGTTCAGCACCTCTTTGATATTTCCAGTCAGCTGGAGGCTGATCCCCCGGTCCCCGTCCAGCTCGATGTACTTCATTCCCATGCCTTCCGCCGTCATATCCTCCAGATAGGCGGAGGTACGCACGCTGGTGGTATTGATGAAAGTGTCGCCCTCCACCCGCACGGTGGTAAACTGGTTGTCAATGCTGTCCACGATCATCTCGTTAGCCTGGATATTGCGCAGGATGATACTGTGGTCGCCCTTGTTGGCCTCGCCCGCGCCGCTGGCCACAATCTTACCCAGCACGTTGACGTTTTCCAGCAGCACGTCGCCCAGCTCAATGCCCCCGGTCAGATACAGGTCTCCGGCGATAGTGGTATTGCGCAGGGTTACACCGGAAGTGGATATCGTCACATTTCCGTACACATTGCCCAGCTCATACTCTCCCGGCTGGGGCACCGGCGTGCCAATGGCGTTGGAGATCATACAGGCCACCTCGCCCCGGGTGATCTCGTTTTGGGGACGGAAGGATCCGTCGGGATAGCCGGTGATGATCCCCGCGTCCGAAGCGGCCTGAATCAGCCCCCGGCTCCACTCGCTGAAATTCCGGCTGTCGGTGAAGCCCAGGGTCTCCCCGGTCTCCCCCCGGAGCATCATATTCCGGCTGAGCAGAATGACCGCCTCTTCCCGGGTGAGATTGTTCTCCGGGGAGGCTGTCGTCCGGGACGTCCCATGGAAATACCCCATATTATAGGCAATTCCGATATCGTCGGCGTACCAGGCCCGGCTGTCCACATCAGTAAAGGGCGTGGTAATGGCCTGGTCATAGCCGTAGGCCCGGTTCACCATGGATACAAACTCCGCCCGGGTAATGTTCCGGTCCGAGTACAGGTTGCCGTCAATGTCTCCCCGCAAAATATTCCAGGCCGAAAGCTTATCCAGGTGCTCCTGGGCCCAGTCCACTGCCTGGGCGGGCACCAGCCCGGCTGCCAGCGTCAGGGACAACAGTCCCGCCGCCAGCCGCTGGGCCCATCTTCTTCTGTTTTGTTTTAAACTCATACCTGTTCCTCCTGGCTTTGTTTCCATTCCAAGTATCAAACCGTCTATCTCATCGGCTGGCGCGGCTGCGCAGCTGAACGCTGAACACCGCCTCCCTCATCCGTTCTTCTTCGTCATTGC
This sequence comes from Pseudoflavonifractor sp. 524-17, assembly GCF_009935845.1. Lineage (GTDB taxonomy): Bacteria > Bacillota > Clostridia > Oscillospirales > Oscillospiraceae > Pseudoflavonifractor_A. Next base: position 17,277 of record NZ_QWEK01000061.1, read on the forward strand.
ACAGCCCTTCGAACTTCGCCGCGTAGAGGATCTCCTCACGGTTGCTTGGCCGGCGGCGCAGGATTTTGCACCGCAGCACCATGGGCTGGGGCGTAATGGGAATGACCACCTCCACCGCCTCCCCATCCCTGAGCTCTTTCCCACAGAAGAAGGAGATGCCTCCGCAGCTGATGTCGTTGGTCTCAATCTCCTGACGGCCCCGCCAGCTTTTGGTCAGCGGGTAGATAAAGCTCTGGGCATGGATGGAGATCCGCAGATTCTGCCGCATCTCAATACCCAGCTGCTGGAGCTTTTTCAAAAAAATCTGGTCCCCCTCGCCGCGTAGGATCCGCCCCAGCAGCGCCTCCTGGTCATCCGCCATGGGGACCAGGCGGAGATCCTCATGCTCCATCACCGCCGAGATCCCGCCCTCCAATACCCTCACCTGCAGATTGACGGCGCCGGGCACGCTCTCCAGCACCCCCCGCGCCAGCGGCTTATCTCCGCTGTCCAGCAGCAGATATAAATTTTTTTCCAGCTCCTGACTCATCCGTCCCCCTCCTTCGCCGTGCCTGCCTCTTTCCGGGGGGCCTTCTCCACAGCGGCGCGGCTCTTCTGCCCCTCCAGGTCAAAGTGCAGGAAGTACACATAGATCTCCACAATTGCCTTATAAAGCTCCTCCGGTATCTCCTGCCCCAGCCGCAGCTGGGTGAGGATGGTGGCCAGAGAGTTGTCCTCATAGATGGGCACACCGCTGTCCGCGGCCACCTCTACAATCTTTTCCGCCATGTATCCCATACCAGAGGCCACTACCACCGGCGCGGCGTCCCCTGCGCCGTATTGCAGGGCCACCGCCTTTCTGGACGGGTTCCGCCTACCATCAGACCTTGACATTGACGCTGTTCTTCCCTTCAAATATTTTGGGGAACACCTCGGTCAGAGAGACCGGGCGCTCCATTCTGCGCACACTGACGCTCCCCGGCGTCAGATCGTTGCGGGCCAGGATTTGGGCGACAGACTGTTCAATCTCCTTGGAAAAGGGGGTCACCCGGTCCGGGCAGGCGATTCGGATGTCCACCTCCTTGTCCCGGCTGGTGAGCACAATGTCAAACAGGCCCAGGGACTGTACATCCACCTTCAGGAGGAATTTCATGGTGTTTCCCCGCTGGCCCTCCCGCCGGCCCTCCTTTTCCTCTGCGTCCGGGTCCACCCACATCTCGGAAAACAGCATTCTCCCGTCCAGCTCCAGGGGGAAGAGGAAGTGGTTGAGGGGCATATAGACGCTCTCGTTAACCAGCATGGCGTTGACCAGCTGCTGGAACACCTGCTGTACCTCCGCGCTGCCCTCCCCCCGCAGCGCCCTGGACGCGGCGCCGGCCAGGCGGTCGGAGAACTGTTTGGCCGGCGTGCTCTGGGCCGCCTCGCTGCTGCGCAGCAGCTTGAGCAGCGCCTGATCGTCAATCCCCCCCAGCTGGCTCTTCAGCGTTCCGTAGCCGTTGAGCTGGTGGAAGGACTCCAGCAGCTTTTCCAGGGATCCGTTCTCATACCGGGCCACATCCAGCGTCAGCAGGCTGAGCAGTCCCCGGGGGGTGCCCATATCGTGGGTATGCCCCACATAGGCCGCCATGTGGGGGAAGATCTCCTCCCGCAGCAGCGCCAAGTTGCCCTGCCGGTCGCCGGCGGCGATGCCGTTTTCCAGCCGGGCGGCCAGGTCCCGCAGCTTCTCTGCCCAGCTGGCCGGCATGGCGTTGGCCATCCCCGCCAGATTGCGCAGCAGGTTGCCCTCAATATGCTTGGTGGAGGAAAAATCCGCGTAGTTCTTCAGGAACTGGAGGATATCCGTCCGCACGCCGTCCGAAGCCGCCTTGACGTAGGCATTGCGCAGCAGCGCGAACAGCGCGCCGCCGAATCGGGTGCCCGCCTTGAACTGTCCCGAGACAAACTCCAGCAGCTGATCCGGGTCCATCCGCAGCATCTCCAGGGCCTGGGAGATCTCCCCGGCGATCCCCTCGCTCATGCCGGACAGGACTACCGTCCCCTCCCCGGCCATAAAAAGCCGGGACAGGCTCTCGGCCAGGTTGGGCGTCTCCCGCAGGCGCTGGAGGAAGGTCTGGAAATTGGAGTCATACCGGATCTGGCCGGAGTCCCCCAGCATCCCGCTGTCCTGCTGCTCAGTCCGCCCGTCCGGCCCCACCACCCGGTTGGGATCCGGTACATTTTGGATCTGCGTATTGCTGGGGGAAACCGGGATATTTCGGTTGGCGGCCGAGTTGTCATAACCCGGTACCGGATTTGTGGCGCCTAACAGTTCTGGCATTCTTGAACACCTCTGAGACAAAACTTATAAATACCACTTAATTTTCGTTCCCACTTCGCCGATAATAAAAAAAGAGATATAAAATAAGGTGGTGTTTTTATGGGCAGCGGAAACGAAATCCTGGATATGTATATCTACGAAACAGGCACGTTGCTTGAACAGCTGGAAACTATCGTTCTGGAGGCGGAAAAGGCAGATACCTTCTCTCAGGACAATGTAAACGAGATATTCCGTATTATGCATACCATCAAGGGCTCATCTGCCATGATGGAATTTGATACCCTTACAACCATCGCGCACCGGATTGAGGACCTGTTCTTTATTATTCGGGAAAACACCATGTCGGTGGTCTCTGAGGCAAACCGCCCCGCGCTGTTTGACCTGGTTTTCCAGTCCATTGACTACTTCCGCGGTGAGCTTGAAAAGGTAGAGGCCGAACAGCCCCTTGATAAAGATATCGACACCTTCCTTTCAAATATTAATAGCCTAATCGCCAAAATTAAGGGGGAGGACGACGGTTCCGCCGCCCCGCCCCCGCCGGCCGCCGAGGCGCCGGCGCCTCAGCCGGCCGGCCAGCCGGCTCCCCCGCCCATGGAGCTTCCCCAGGAGGCCGGCCACGGCTTCCCCCATGTGCTCCAGGTCATCTTTGACGAGGGCTGCGGCATGGAGAACCTGCGCTCCTTTATGCTGGTCACCTCCGTGCGGGACTTCTGCGCCGAGGGCAGCTTCGCCTTTGAGCCCGCCGACGTAGAGCAGAATCCCGAGACCTCTGAGATCATTATCGAGCGGGGCTTCCTGCTCATGTTCAGGGACAACGCTGACCGGGATCGGGCCATCTCCGTGGTCAAGTCTACCGGCTCCGTCAAGGAATACCAGTCCTATGAGTACCAGCCTCCCGCGCCCGTCCAGGCAGAGGCCGCCCAGCCCGCGCCCGCGCCGGCCCAGGCGGACGCCGCTCCGTCCGCGCCCAGTCCGTCCGCGCCGCCC
>NZ_QWEK01000062.1 GCF_009935845.1 Pseudoflavonifractor sp. 524-17
TTTTTCTCACCCTGCTCTATTTTACCTCGTTTATATGAAAAAGTCTGCCGAAGGGCAGACTTTTTCGACAGGCTGAGAGGACTTCCCCTGCGGGAAGTCCTCCATTTTAGGCAGCTATTCGATTTGCCTGTCCGATTCTGGAAGCTCATCCATCTCACAGATGACCTTTGCTACTGCGATCAGGGCTGAGAGTATGATGAGTACCACATCCACCATCTTTCGATCCGGCAACTTTAACACCTCGTTTCCTATATAGTCTACCTGTAGAATATATAGGCGAGGCTGGGGGGAATACGATTATCTGCGTCCCTGCTTACCAGAAATTAGCTCCTTTTGAAATCTCTCAAACATCTGGTAGCTGTTCCTCCTGCATTGATGGCAGGGATTGACTACTGTATGCACCAGTCTCAGTTTGTAGAGACACTGAGGACATGGGGGCTTGAATTGCTGAATCAACTTATTCAACTCCATCTCATCGTCAAAAGAGATACCTGAATCTGAATTTTGATTATATACTGATTGACTGGAAAGCTGAACATAAATGTCTGTAGGGAGGGCATTTTCGTCCCATTCATCAGGAGATATGAGATAATTTATGGTGTATACATAGTCTCCATAATACAGCACAGATTCAGAGTTATACATTGATGTAGTGCCTAATTCTAATTGCTCGCCAGAGATACCCTTCAGGCTATTGTAGTCTTGTCGAAGATTTTGACCATTGAACGAGAACAGTCCTGGGCTTGCATGGATAGCAGTTATAACATTCTGCTCCTCAAAATATAACCCAAAGATCATCCAATCTGAGTTATCAGATGCGTAGGCCTCTCCATAATTCATCTCATAATACGAACTATAGTTGCTGTCATAAACAGAATTTGGTTCTCCAAAGGTTGAGATAATTTCATCGTATCCCATACCAATGACTTCTTGTATCGGGATACCGCAGAAGAGGACTTGGTCCACCATCTCTGTTTTGGTCACAGTGGTATTGCTAGCTGTGGTAGTATAGCTATCCATAATAGCATCGCTGGATTTACCAAACATGAAAACAAGGGAGATTATGCACAATCCAATTTCAACGACATTCAGAATATAGGTAATTGCTATAGGAACTCTTGAAGGCCGCTTAATCTCACAACCGAGAGTATGATTGATATGCGCTGCTATTTCCACTCGTTCTTTATAGGAAAGAAAAGTGAATGGAAACCAGATAATAGATCCAATCAGACAACAGATGGACAACAGGGGGAAATACTCTGATTGAAAGAAGAATTGCAGAAAGAGACCATCACAAAGTAAAATTGGGAAATAGATAAGGTAGAGCACCCACCGCAGACCCCCTGAAAATTGTATTTCTCCTGTTCTTTCACATGGATAATACATGTACTTATAGAAGATGCTGCGGATTATCAGCACAGAATCAGAAGTGCCATTGGGAGCTTTATCTATAGCAATTTGCTTTATCCCGGGGCATTGTTCGCTACTTTCTGTTAAACGGTCATATGCTTCCTGTATCGCAGGTGATATTGCACTGCCAACCGTTCGATTTTCCCGTTTTGCCATGTTGGTGTTCGCGGAGTTCGCATAGGGAACTTCGGCAGGTACAGATTTCGTAGATTCATCTTTTACCAGTTTTGCGCCGCACTTCTGACAGAAGTCAGCACCTTCGATTGCTTTTGTACCACATTTCGGGCAGAACATAATAACTTCCTTTCCAGTCAGAGACTGTCTCTGGCTACTTCCTTTAAGTGAATTTTGTTGTCACGGATAAGTCTTTGTAGCGTGTAGGAACTCAAAATAGGCTACATCATCTGAGAGGACAATAGCTTTGAATCTCCAGGTATTTCCTGCTACGAAGTTGTCGATAACATCGGAAGCCGTATCGATCTGATTGCCTGCCGAATCGTATAGGACAAATTGCACACTTGCAGATGCAAATGTTATATCCGATATATTCTGAATTGCCCCCGCGATATATCTAGTCTGGAAAATATCATCTTCTGTTACCATGTAAGGTTCCTCAACCCATGCAAAGGAGCTTTCAGACGAGTCAGATGGTGACTCGTTTGCACCATACGTAGGAAATAGATCCATAGCAGACTGTATTCCAGGCACCGTGGTGGCTCCTGTGGCTTGATTATCAATTTCTCTGTTAATATCTATCAGTTTATCAAAAATATTTTGGAATGTACCTGATAGAATTGCTACCAGTAAGACAATGAGCAGCAGTACAGAAATAATGATTTTATGTAGCTCTTTACCGGATTCGTTTGCCACACCAGTGTTGTTCGATTCAACATCCCCATAAACTACTTTTGTACCACATTTGTGGCAGAAATCTGCCTCTTCGGCTATCTGCGCACCGCACTTGTGACAAAACACTTTTATCTTCCTCCTGATTCTTATTGAGTGTACCTCATTCAGAGTCCTCCTCTTCTCTACGTTTCCGCAACATTCCCTCTATGAATTTCACTGTATATCCGGCAGCCCTGGCAATCTTGGCACGTTCCCGCCGATCTGTGGTCTGCTTTGCCAAATCTGCTATGAACTCCGGGCGGTACAGTCGCATGGGGCAGTCGATCTTATCCCCACGGAAGTATTTGAACAGCTTGAGCATACCATCACGGCCAATCAGTTCATAGAGTTCCAGGTAAATATCATTCAGAGCTTCGCCCTCATTGCCATCAACACCAAAGGCTTTGTAGACATCATCTTCGTTCAAATTCTCCAAATCAATGTTAATCAAAGTGCTGCCTCCTCTCACATGAAATATGCTGATAGCCAGTTTACCAACCCTCAATGCCTAAATCCAGTCTTCAAAAGATTCTTTTGAAGGGCCTTATAAAGGCGCTCAGTGCCATTTCAAAATTGAATATTTACTTTTGAAGTAAGCAGATTCCACTGCATCATACAATTCTCACCTCTCTCTGAATAATGAGTCACCTATGCCATCAAGGAGAGAATATATCTTTTTAGATGTACTTCATACGTCCTACATTCTGATGATTTCAAGGGAAATAGGATTCAAAATGATGATTCTCCCACCCAGTTTCCGGGCATATCGAATGGTAGCCGCAGTACCACCACGCCGCTCTCCATTGTAGACAGCCAGCAGCAGTCCAGCAGATTCTACCAGCCGATGATTGCGGTCGAGCATACACCCATCGTAATACTCATGACTCACATATTCCGCAGAATCAGCCTGCTTCAAAATTGAAAGATACCGTTCCTGTGCTGGATCACTCCACTTGTCTGCCTGTCCCTCGTGGGGCAGAATCAGGTGGAGTTTCAGTGCAGGATTCTTTTGTCTCAGCTCCAGAACAATCAATGAAGCCCAGCAGTCCACTCCGTCTGCTCCACCACTGTAGAAGTCAGTTACCCCATCCTCGACCATCTTTGTGATCTGCTCTGTCATTGCGGACTTCAATGCCACACATCGACTATCAGCTTCGTTGTATCGCCATGGGAACTTGTGTGGCCGATGGCCCGTGAAGGCACAGCAGTTATCCAGCATGGGGGTTCACCTCCGCAAAGAGTTACAGCTAATTATACTCTATACGTCTATCTTTGTCCATAGCGTTCTGGATTTAACACGTCTAATTCGCTCATAATACAGATGAAAAATAGAAGCAGGGGGGTGAGGGCAATGGACTTCAAGCAAGGAGGTCAAGCCATACAGCGCATACGCAAGGAGCGTGGCATGACCCAAGAACAACTTGCGGAGATAACGAATGTGGCCTCCAATTCAATCTCACGGATTGAGCGGGGATTGCTGACGCCTGCCCTGCCTACCTTGATTGATATTTGTAATGCCCTTGGGACTGGAGCTGATTCCATTCTGGCGGCGTACATCTCATCGGACACACCTATTCGATGGACACCTCTGGCAGAGAAGCTGGGAGGGCTGGACTTGGAGAAGCAGCATAAGATTGAAGCTATCCTCAACTGCCTTATTGAGACGATTTAGGCTTGCAATGTAGAGAGATGTCAGCTATAATAAAGAGGCAAGGTCAAGGATACTATGTCGTAGGGCATTGTGATTTATCCTGTGTAGGGCACTAACACCCAGCCTACGCCATAGAAAAAAGTAACCTGCCATCCTTCGGATGGGGGGCACTTTTTTATCCTTCGGACTATCCTTTCCCTGCTTAAATACAGGATTTTAGGAATATTCTGCACTATATCACCATGGAGTAGGGGCATCCGGCCCAAGGGCCGGGTGGATAAACTACTTTGCCCCAAACAGGATAAATCACCTTGCCCTACGACAGTTTTGTCGTAGGGCAATAACGCTTCGCCTGCGCCATAGAAAAATAAGACCTTGCGTCTCACGACGCGGGGTCTTATTTTTGTTCTTTTCCTGTGGAAAATTGAATTTCTCTTGTCTGGGCGGAGGGGATGCAGTATAATGACCTATCATTAAGGGAAGAGGAGGGAGCGGCTCATGTTACGCATCGCCATCTGCGACGATGACAGCGCCGCCGTCCAATCCAACCGGAGGATTGCGGAGAACTGCCTGAAACAATGCGGGAGCGCCGGTGAAATCGCCGCCTATACCCACAGCAGCAACCTCCTCTACGACATCACAGAGGACGGATTTTTCTTTGACCTGATCCTGCTGGACATTGAGATGCCTGGCAGCACTGGAATGGAGCTGGCCGGAGCAATCAGGCCCTTTCTGCCCAGCGTAAAAATCATCTTCATTACCTCTCATGTGGAGTATGCCATTGACGCCTTTGAGCTGTCCATTTTCCGGTACGTCCCCAAAAATGATACAGAAAAACGGCTCCCCGGGGCAATTTGCGACGCCATCCGGCTGATTGAATTAGAGGAGGGAAAATTCTACACCATCCAGACCAGCAGCCGTTTGGAGAAAATTCCCTTCAAAGAAATCCTTTTTATTGAGCGGGACGGAAAAAACGCCAGCATCACCACGGTGAACGGTGCGGCCAAAGTACGAAAGAGCTTACAGCAGGTCCATGAAGATCTGTCCGCAGAGGAGTTCATTTTTATTGACCGGGGCTGTATTGTCAACATGATCCATGTGATGCAGGTCAAGGAAGGGACTGTCATTTTGAAAAACGGCGCCGTCCTCCCCGTCAGCCGCTCCCATCTGCAAGCGGTAAAGGCCCGGATCAACGCCTACTGGGGGGCACACATATGACGGATATTTTTCTGCTGTTCTCCGGTATGTTGAGCGGAGCCCTGCGTGTCCTTGCCGGCCTGATTGTCATTTCCCGGCTGCTGTCCGCAAAAAAGCCCAGCCGAAAAAGCATCGTGGCAGGGCTGGCCGGGGCGCTGATTTTTACGGTTTTGGTTTCCCGGCTCCATATGTCAGACCTCTGCCGGATGACCCTGGAGATTCTTTTAATCGCCGCCTGCGCCCACTGGCTGGAAGGAACTGAGCTAAGAATAAGCCTGTTTGTCAGCATGTTTTATGAGATCGGCCTTTCCTTCTGGCAGTTTCTTCTGACGGCGGGGCTGGGTGTGCTGTTCCGCTCCCAGGACTTCCTCAGCGCCGAAACGGCGGCCGGACAGTCCGCCCTCTGGCTGCTCCACGGGCTGCTGGCGGGTTTGGCGGTCTGGTGCGCCACGCGCCAGAGGATCGCCCGAAAGGCCGCTTTTCGGGCCGTCTCCGCGGCTTCCCTGGCGGGTTTCCTCGCGGTGATTACGCTGTCTGAGCAGGCGGTTTTGGCAATTCCTGACGATACCCTCTATATGTGGACGATTCTGGCCGTGATCCTGATGATGTCAGTGCTGGTGTTCAATCTCAACCGGCAGTATGAGGTGGAAAAGGAGCTGGCAGCGCTGAAATCAGAGCAGGCCGAGCTGCTGGAACGGGACTATACCGCTGTCACCCGCGCCTATCAGGTCAACGCCAAGCTGTTCCACGATTTTCACAACCACATCGGCGTGCTGCGGCAGCTCCTCTCCCACGAAAAGTACGGGGAGACGGTCCGCTACCTGGACGAATTGCAGGCTCCCGTCCAGAACCTGGCCGCCACCGTCTGGACAGGAGACGAGACGGCGGACTACCTCATTAACAGCAAAGCGGCCGCGGCGGAAGCCGGCGGTATCCAATTCCAACGCCACGTTGAGTTCCCCCAACACACCAACATCCGCAGCGCAGATCTGTGCGCGATTTTGGGCAACCTTCTGGACAACGCTGTCGAGGCGGCCCGGCAGGTACCGGATCCGCACAGACGAACTGTGTCCCTTACCATCCGCCGCATCCACCAGATGCTGGTCATCAAGGTGGAGAACAGCTTTTCCACCGCGCCCATACAGGAAAACGGGGCGCTGAAGACCACCAAGACCGAGGGCGGTCTCCACGGCTGGGGCCTGAAAAGCGCCCAGACCGCCGCAGAAAAGTACGACGGCATGGTGCAGGCCGGCGTCTCCGGGGAAGTCTTTCGGGCGGTGGCTACACTGTCGTATCATGGAATAGAATGCTCAGATACATCAGATACAGAAGAGGGCAGAAATCCAGCTTGAGCGCACTTTGCTGAACTTCCAAAAGGGAATTCCCCTAGATGTCGTAAGAGCATCCGCGGCAGACCCGGCAGCTTCCATTCTCCCGCCCCTCCGTAACACAAACAGCGCAGCGGGGACTTGCAATTGTTTCGCAAGTCCCCGCTGCGCTTGTCAGAAGACAATACGCAAATTGGGTATCACTTAAAAAGATTCATCAGCTTGGGAAGCTGGGTAGACAGGGCGGAAATGGTCATGATAAGCGCAAAGGCATAGCTGATGGTCATGCAGATCCGCAGAGCGGCGGGCGTCTTATAGCCCTCATTGATGTCCTTGCGCCACAGGAGCAGCAGGGTAAACAGACCGCCAAAGGGAGTGGCGATAGAGGTGGCGATATTAGCCATCAGGATCAGCTGCGTGGGGGAGCCGCCATAGCTGTAGCACACCACCGCCGCGAAAGCCAGGCAGGCCAGACAGCCAAAGCGGATAAACTTGCTCTCCAGGCGTACGTCCTGGTTAAAGCCCGCGCCCAGCAGCACCATGCCCCGCTGGGTGTTGGCCAGCAGCGAGGAGAACCCGGCCCCCAGCAGGGCCAGCCCCATAATGTACCGGGCCGCGCCGCCCATGATGGGCACCAGCATCTCCGCCAGCTGGGCGGGGGCCTTGATGGACAGGCCCTGGGGATGGAGCACCACGGCCCCCACCAGAATGATGGCGCCGGAGATAAGCACCACGCTGATGATATGGACCAGAGCGTCGGTGAACATGACGCCGTTGAACAGGTCCTCCTTCTTCCACTTCTTCTCCTTGCCCAGATAGGTGGCATAGATACCGGCGGTGATGGCCGCATTGGTGGAGATGAAGGCCAGGGCGGTTCCCAGGCTGCCCTCCGGGACCTGGAAGCTCACCAGACCCTTGCCGAAGCCGCCCCAGTCCGGCCCGCCCACGCCAATCAGGGTAATGTAAAAGGACACGATCATCACCAAAATACACAGGGTAATGATCTTTTCCACCTTGGAGTACACATTTTTCGCAAAATAGCAATAGAGGACAATCGCCAGCATCAGGGCGGAGCCGATCTTCCAGTCAATTCCAAAGATCAAATTCATGCCTGCTCCGGTGCCGGAGATGTTGCCCATGGTAAAGAACAGGCAGGATAAAAATACCGCCACGCTGACCACGCCGGAGGCCACCGGACCATAATACTTCCGGATGGCGTGGATGGTGGGCATACCGCTGACAATGGCCAGCCGGTTTGTCGTGAGCATAAAGGTGATGCCCATAAAAATGATGGGGATGAACAGCCAGATCAGGTCATAGCCGTAGTCCGCGCCCAGCATGGACGCGGTCGTCACCGCGCCGGGACCGATCACGATGCCTGTGGCGATAAGGCCGGGGCCGATCCGTTTCACCAGATCCTTCAGGGGGAGCCGCTTTACGTCCTCGCCAAAAACAGCCCCACTCGTGCTTTTCTCACTCATAAATGCCTCCTTTTTTACAAAAAGGGGGGCGCTGCGCCTTGGCACAGCGCCCTGAAAAGCTGGGAAAAGACAGGATTTACTTGTACTGGCCCATATCCACCTTGGGCAGCTGGCTGCGCTCCAGACCCAGGGCCACCCAGTCCTTCTCCTCCTGATCCAGAGGCAGGACAGGCTTGCGCATGAGGGCGTTGGAGAAGATGCCGCGCTGATACAGCGCCTCCTTCAGCCGGGCATGGGCCTCGCCGGAGGGCTGGCCGCCGCCGTAGATGGCCTGGGAGATGTGGTAGATCCGGTCGGACCAGTCCTGGGCCTCCTTCAGGGTGTGCTTGTCGGGATTGGCGAACACCTCACGGGCGGGGCAGATCAGCTCAGGCACGCAGCCGGCGAAGCCGATGAGGGCGCCGTCCATGCCGGGGAACCAGCTGACGCACAGGGTCTCGTCGTGGCAGGTGATGAGGGAGATATCGGGGCACTCCTGGCGCAGCAGGCGCACGTCATGCTCGTAGATGGAGGTAACCCGGGTACCCATCTTGATGCACTTCACATGGTCAATCTCCTTGCACATCTTGATGAGGGTTTCCACAGGATAGAACGCCTTGGAGGTGGCGGGATACAGGTGGATGATGATGTCAATGTCGGCGCCCTCGGCCACGTCCTTCACATACTGGAAGGGGGCGTTGGGATTCATGCCGAAGCGCAGCCACATGTGGGGGGGCATGAGGAGGATGCCGTCCGCCCCGGCGGCCTTGGCCTCAGCGGCCATTTCAATGGACTCCTGGGTGTTCTCACAGTTGACGCCGGAGATGATGGTCATCACGTCGCCGCACTCCTCGGCGCAGATTTCCACTACGCGCTTGCGCTCCGCCCGGGTCAAGCCGGTGATCTCGCCGGTGTGGCCGTTGCAGACCAGACCCTCAATGCCCTTGCCGCAGAAGCTCTTAATCCAGCGCAGGTAGGCGCGGAACTCGGCCTCGTTAATGGAGTAGTCATCATTCAGGGGAACGGAAACCGCGGGGAAGATGGTCTTAAACGTTTTAACCTTAGCCATGATGGATGTCTCCTTTTCGTTTTTGTTTTGAGGGTTGGCTGTCTGCATCAGGGCTCTTGTCACTCACGTCGCGCGCCGCGGATTCAAGAAGTTGTGCAAACGATTGCTTTCGATGGTTCAGTTATAACATGGGAAAAAACCAAAGTCAACGGCTTGGCCCTCCCCTGCAATATTTTGCATATGCTCTGCAATGATTTGCATAAACGGTCAAATTTTCTATATATTAAGAAAGAAAATTGTGCAATATAACGACATATGCGGCACGGTTCATAAAATAGTCTGATCTCCTTGCAATTTTGGCAAAAAGAAACTATAATTTTAGCGATTGTAGAAATATCAAAAATCAGCAAACGTTTGCGGACAGGAGGAGCCCTATGGCCACATTGAAGGATGTCGCGCGCCTGGCCTGTGTCGATGTCAGCACAGTGTCCCGGGCGCTGAACAACACGTCCTATGTCCACCCGGACACCAAGGAACGGATCTATGCCGCCGCCAAGGAGCTGGGCTACCACCCCAACATAATGGCCCAGGCCCTCCGTCAGGGAAAGCGGCACACCATCGGCGTGGTGGTCCCCCGCCTCCACCTGGCCATTTTTTCGGAGATTTTACAGGGCATTGAGCTGGGCGCCCGGAAGCTGGGCTACGCGACGCTGATCTGTAACACGGAGGATGACCCCACGGTGGAGCGGGACTGTCTGAACCGGCTGCGCAACGGCTTTGTAGATGGGATTATCATCGCCGGCACCGGGCGCAACGGACGTCTGGTGCGGGATATCAGGGCCAGCGGCATCGCCGTGGTACAGATTGTCCGCCAGCAGGAGGGGGGCATCAGCTCTATTGTGGCCGACTATGAGGCCTGCGGCTATGAGGCGGTTTACTATCTGTATCAAAAAGGGTGCCGGGAAATCGGGCTCATCGGCGGCTCCCTTCACCTGGCCCCCTACCGGGGGCGGCTGGAGGGATACCGCAAGGCGGTAAAGACCCTTGGCCTGCGGGAAAATTTTCAGCAGTCCAACTACCTGATGAACAGCTTTGAGTACGGCTATGAGTGCATGAACCAGCTTCTGGACAATACCCCGGGCCTGGACGGTGTGCTGGCTGCGGTAGACATTCAGGGACTGGGGGCGATTCGGGCCTTGACAGAGCGGGGCATCCGCATCCCGGAGCAGGTCAAGGTCATCAGCCTCACCGGGCACGCCGTGGGCGGGATGCTGGAGACCTCCATGACCTCTATGGAGATGCCCGCCCATGAGATGGGGGAAAAAGCCGCCGAGATGGTCATTGGAGAGATTGAGGCGCCCGCAGACAAAAAACCAAGTCCCCAGTGCGTCACTTTCGCCACTGTGCTGGTGGAGCGGGAGAGCACCTGAGAAAGCCGCTGAGCCCCCCGCCGGGCGGCAGCCGCAATTTACAAACTATTCATACTTCCGTCACGATTTGGCCGTATTTTCGCGGTATGATAACCACGGAATCAGGGGAGAGCAGACCCTGAATTCCAAAAATCAGACACGCCAAACCAATCCCTCTCCAAAATCCCTTTGCAACACACACCCCAAAAGACCTGGCCAGTTCTGGCCAGGTCTTTTGGGGTGTGTGCAGTTTTCACAACTTCAAAACGTTCTGATGCGGGCAAGTAATCAGAGGTTCTCTTTAAAAAACTGCTCCATAACAGCGGCATTGGCCTCCTCACTGCCGCCCTCCACAGTGACGGTGACGGTTTCTCCCTGCTTGATCCCCAGACCCATCAGGGCCATCAGTTTCGTGGCCACAGCAGACTTCCCGTCGGACTTGGCAATGGTGACGGTACTGTCCAGGACCTTGGCGGCCTTGACCAGCAGGCCGGCGGGGCGGGCGTGGACGCCCACAGGATCGGTAATGGTGTAGGTGAACTGTTTCATGGTACTTTCCTCCTCAAAATTCCTTTAAAAGCTTTAGAACCTGCTCTTTTTCTGCCAATCCATCAGAAAATGCCGTGGCGGAGCCGGTGGCCGCCCCCAGCTTGTAGGCCATGGCGTAGTCCCGGTGCTCCAGCCAGCCGGCCAAAAATCCGGCCACCATGGAGTCCCCCGCTCCCACGGAGTTGACCACCTTTCCCTGGGGTACGCCCAGGCGGTGGACCGCCCCTGTCTCGTCCAGCAGCAGGGAGCCGTCTCCCGCCATGGACACCAGCACGTTTCGCGCACCCCGCGCCTGGAGCTGCCGGGCGCAGTCCTCGATTTCTCTGTCAGCCATCAAAGTCCGGCCAAAGATCTCTCCCAGCTCGTCCCGGTTCGGCTTGATGAGGAAGGGGTGGTAGGGCAGCACCGCGCACAGGAGATCCCGGGTGGCGTCCACCGCGGTGAGGATGTCCCGGCCGTCCAGCCGGGCCAGGATACGTTGGTACACGTCGTCAGGCAGGGTGGCGGGGATGGAGCCCGCCAGCACCAGCACATCCCCGGAGCCCAGAGCGTCCAGCTTGGCGAACAGCGCCTCCAGAGCGGCGGCGGGAATGGCGGGACCCATGCCGTTGATCTCGGTCTCCTGTCCGGCCTTGATCTTCACATTGATCCGGGTCAGGCCCTCAGGCAGCCAGATGAAGTCGGTGGCGACTCCTGACTCCCGCAACGCCTGGTCCAGCGCCTGGCCGGTGAACCCCGCCAAAAAGCCGAACGCCACATTGTCCACCCCTAAATTATGCAGAACAGCGGACACATTAATGCCTTTCCCGCCCCACTGCAGCTCATCGCGCTCAGTGCGGTTGGTCTCCCCTGCCCGGAAACTGCCCATGCGGACCACATAGTCCAAGGCCGGGTTAAAGGTGACGGTATAGACCATCGGTTCAAACCTCCTTGATATCCGTAAACTCTCTATATCTGCGGTCATCCAGCCGGTCGGTGATGATCTGGCCCCCATCCAGGGGCAGGAAGGTGGCGGCGGTGATGGCGCCGAATTTGCTGGAGTCGGCCAGCACCCAGGTCTGCCGGGCGTGGGCGGCGGCGGTGGCCTTCACCATGGCCTCCTCCGGATCAGGGGTGGTAAAGCCGGGACTGACGGCGATGCCGTTGACCCCCAGAAACGCCTTGGTGAAATTGTATTTTTTCAGCCGCTCCACAGCCTCCCCGCCGATGATAGTCAGTGTACCCGGCTTGAGCACCCCGCCCAGGACATAGGTCCGCAGGCCCCGCCGGGGCAGGCGCTGGATACACTCCACACTGTTGGTGACAAAGGTAGCCTTTGTGGCCCGAATATGGTCGGTCATATACATGACGGTGGATCCCGCGTCCAGGTACACCACGTCGTCGTCGGTAATGAGACCGGCGGCGTACCGGGCGATACGCATTTTTTCCGGTGTGTGGAGCTTCCGCTTGGTGTCCATATCCGGCTCCTCAGCCTGGAATTCCTCCCGGACCGGCAGGGCGCCGCCGTGGACCTTGTTCAGCTTGCCCCGCCGGGCCAGCTCGTTCAAGTCCCGGCGGATGGTAGCCTCTGACGCGCCGGTCACCCGGCACAGGTGGGCTACGCTCACCGCCTGCTCCTTGTCCAGTTCCGCCAAAATGGCCTCCATCCGCACTTCCGCCAGCATACCGCAGACACCCTTTCCCTCGTTGATATCTCTATCGTATCATCAAAAACGAGCAGGGTCAAGCAGGATCCCTCACTCCTCCTCTGGGTAAACCACGCCCCATTCCCGCCGCAGCGCGGTCATCAGGGTCATCACATCCGCCGTATAGGACAGACACATGTCCCCCTCTCCCCGAATGGCCCGCTCCATGTCCGCCAGCTCATAGGCCAGCGCATCGGCGCTGCGGCCCGCTTTGACTGTCTCCCGGGCTCCGGTGGCCGCATCCACAATAACCGCCTGGTCCGCCCGGGGATACTCCATAATCTCAATATAGCCCTTCTCGCAGGAGATCACCGCCCGCTTGGGCTGCCTGGAGTGAAGGGACAACGCTGCGGTGACCAGCTGGCCCTCCCGGTTGCTCATGGCAATGGCGGCGCTCTCGTCCACCCCGGTGGGGGCCTTTTGGACGAAGGATTTCACCTGATCCGGGCTGGAGTTCACAAACATCCGGGCCAGAGAAAGGGCGTAGACCCCGATGTCCAGCAGTGCGCCCCCCGCAAGACTGCGGCTGAAAAAACGGTTTGTCATATCGTACTTCTTAAAGCTGCCGAAGCTGAGCTGAATCAGGTTTACTTTTCCCAGCGCGCCGGAGACCACCCGCTCCCGCAATTCTCGATAAAGGGGCATATGGTAGATGGTCATGGCCTCCGCCAGTACCACACCGTTCTCTTTTGCCAAAGACATGGCCCGGTCCAGTTCTTCGCTGTTGAGGGTGATGGATTTCTCGCACAGGACATGCTTGCCATGGGACAAGGCCTGCTCCAGATAGGGCATATGGGTATTGTGGGGCGTGGTGAGGTAGATTGCGTCAATCTCCGGGTCAGAAAACATCTCGTGATAACCGGCATATACCTTTTTTACGCCATATTTCTCTGCAAAAGCCGCCGCTTTGCCGTAGGTGCGGCTGCCTGCCGCGTCCAGCGCGCGGCCCATGGACTGGAGGGCCTGGGCCATCTCGTTGGCGATCACCCCAGTGCCCAGTACAGCCCAGCGGATCTGTCTGTGTTCCTTTACGGCAATCACCCGCCTTTCCTGGTTTGCTCTGATTGGAGGATTACCCCTTCTTCTTTTTCAGCAGGCCCAGCAGGAGCATCCCCACCACGGAGCCAACGGCGACGGCGGCGGTGTAGCCCAGTGGATTGTGCATCACCGGGAAGACGAACAGTCCGCCGTGGGGCGCTGGAGAGGCGCAGCCGAAGGCCATGGACAGCGCGCCCGCCGCGGCAGAGCCCACAATACAGGAGGGGAGGACGTGGAGGGGGTCAGAGGCAGCGAAGGGAATGGCCCCCTCGGTGATGAAGGACAGGCCCATAATCACGTTTACCGGGCCGGACTTGCGCTCTTCCGCGGTAAAGCGGTCCTTGAAGAAGAGGGTGGCCAGGGCAATGGCAATGGGGGGCACCATGCCGCCGGCCATCACCGCCGCCATCACCGGGGAGAAGCCTCCCGCCGCCATGGCAATGGAGGCGGTGCCGAAGACATAGGCGGCCTTGTTGATGGGACCGCCCATATCAGCGGCCATCATTCCTGCCGTCAGCGCGCCCAGCACAATGGCGGAGGATCCGCCCATAGAGTTCAGCGCGTTGGTCAGGGCCTCGTTGATCATTCCCACAAAGGGATTCACCACACACATGAACACGCCGATAAAGAGCAGGCCCACCACAGGGTAGATCAGAATGGGCTTCAGGCCCTCCAGAGACTGGGGCAGCTTGTCGCAGGCTTTGCGCAGCAGCTTCATAAACCAGCCGCCCACAAAGCCGGCCAGCAGGCCGCCCAGGAAGCCGGCGGGGATGATGGGGACAGTGGGGTCGGCGAAGTAGGCGAAGGTGGCGCCGGTGGCCGCCAGAGAGCCGCCTACAAAGCCCACCATCAGGCCAGGCCGGTCGGCAATGGACTGGGCGATGAACGCCGCCAGAATGGGCACCATAAAGCCGAAGGCGATGCCGCCTACCTTATTGAAGAACGCGGGGAGGGCCCAGGAGGAGCCGAAAGCCGCCGTGCCCGCCGCGCCGCCGTCCAGCAGGAAGGACAGGGCCATAATAATGCCGCCGCCGATGACAAAGGGGAGCATATGGGACACGCCGTTCATCAGGTGCTTGTAGAGGCGGCGGCTCAGCTTTTCGCTTTCCCCCGCGTCCTCCACAGCTCCGCCGCCCTCATGGTGGTAGACAGGGGCCTGGCCGTCCACAATCCGCTCAATCAGCTCCTGGGGCTTGTTGATGCCGTCAGATACCGGGGTACGCAGCAGGGGTTTGCCGTCAAACCGGGCCAGGTCTACATTTTTGTCCGCGGCGATAATAATGCCGTCGCAGGCGGCGATCTCCTCCCGGGTCAAAATATTCTTCGCCCCGCCGGAGCCCTGGGTCTCCGCCTTGACGCCGATGTTCAGCTCCCGCCCCTTTTTCTCCAGCGCCTCAGCGGCCATATAGGTGTGGGCAATGCCGGTGGGGCAGGCGGTGACCGCCAGCACCCGCAGGGCGTGATCCGGCGCCTGGGGCTGGGCGGGGGCCTCCTCCGGGAACTTCACCCGCTCCTGGGCGTCGATGAGGGAGAGAAATTGCTCCGCGCTCTCCACGTCCAACAGCTTCCGGCAGAATTCCTCATCCATAAGCATAACCATCAGATGGGAAAGGATCTCCATGTGGACCTCGCCGCCCCCTTCCGGGGCCGCGATCATAAACAGCAGCGTGGACAGCTCGCCGTCCTCCGCACCGTAATCCACCCCGGCGGGAACCGTCATAGCAGCCAGACCCGCCCGCTTGACGGCGGCACACCGGGCATGGGGAACGGCCACCCCGTTCTCCACCGCAGTGGAGTCCAGTTCCTCCCGATCCCAGATCGCCTTTTTATAGGCGGCTTTATCGGTGATATTTCCGGCACGCTCCTGGAGATCGGCCAGCAGATCGATGGCGGCGGCTTTATCCGCCGCAGCGGCGTGAAGCCGGATCCCGTCAGGATGGAGTAGATCAGTGATACGCATAGTCACAGCTTCCTTTCTGATTTTTATTGATTGATTTTCATTTATTTTTTTGTTATCTGAATCATATCACTCATATCAATCAAAATCAATCATTTTCAAAGGAATTTACTCACAAAAATCAGGGCATTTTTTTGGCATATTTCACGATACACGCCGGAAAACCATTGGACGCCTAAAACAAAAGTCACAGTGACAGGCATCACTGTGACTTTTGGAACCGCTGATTTTATCCGCGCGCACGCCGGTGAAATCAGCGCCTGCTTTGCTTTGAGCAGCGAATAAAGGCGGCTTTTTGTACAAGAACAGAACCAGGCGGCTGCCGCCCATCGCAATGTCAGCGGATGGTATAGCTCCCCCGGACCATCAAAGTGGCGTTTGCCGTGGCCCGGACCCCCCGCCCTTCCACAGTGGCCAGGTAGAGGTGGTTTGCGGACAGGGCGCTGCCGCCGCCCAGGGTGCCGCCGCCGGTCATATCCACCAGGCCGGGGGCGGAGTCGGATACGCAGGCGGCGGAGCCGGTGCGCAGCAGAATCTCGCAGCTGGCCGCGGCGGTGAGCACCTGTCCCTGGCGCAGCGTTACCACCTGGTAGGCGCAGGCACTGCCGCCGGAAGTACCGCCTGTCCCACCGCCCGCCACCGCGGCGGCATAGGTGTCCACCACCTGCTCCAGCTTGGAGACAAGGGCGCTCTCCCGCTGGTCCAGCAGCGTATCCACTTGGGCCAGAATGGCGGGGGTCCCCTTTTCCGTCAAATAGCTCAGGGTAATCAGCGGGTCCCCCTGACTGCCCTGGCCGGCGGCCAGGGCCACACCCGTCAGCGAGAGAACCACCAGCCCGCCGGCAATCAGCCGGGGGAGCAAAGTTTTTTGTCCCATCTCTTCCTCCTATGTATCTGTGGCCGCCGGCCACAGGCCGGCAGGAGACTGCATATTCCTATGTAGCCTCCCCGGCCTATGGTTCCAGCGCCGGCTGAGACAAACGCTGTCAAACCAGCTGCTGGGGGTGGAGGCCAAAGCTCACCGCAATGGCGGAATCCACCTGTTTCATCAGTGTACTATCCAGTCTGCCCATGTGCTCGCGCAGCCGCTTTTTATCCAAGGTCCGGATCTGCTCCAGCAGGACCACCGAATCCTTGGGGAGGCCATAGCTCCCGGCCGCGAACTCAATATGGGTGGGCAGACGTGCTTTCCCCGTCTGCGAGGTAATGGCCGCCGCAATCACAGTAGGGCTGTGCCGGTTGCCGGTGTCATTCTGCACGATCAGCACCGGCCGCACCCCGCCCTGCTCGCTGCCCACCACGGGGCTGAGGTCGGCATAGAAAATGTCTCCACGTTTTACGCTGTTGTCCACAAAAGCTCACACTCCGCGGTCAGATAGTGGCTGGCGTCACGGGGGCGGTACGCCCTCTCGCCCAGCTACTATGATTCTCCCACGGTGCGGCGGGATTTATACACGGCGGCGGAAATTTCCGCCCCGATGCCGCCCCCCGCCGCCAGCCCGGCGATACTCTCCCCGGCCCAGTCTATGCGCGGCCCCGGCGGAGGGTGACGGCACAGGTTTTTATCTGCCGGCAGGCTCCACATACACCCGGGGCACCCGGCGGGACACATTGCACAAAATTTCATAGGGAATGGTGTCCAGCAGGGCGGCCATCCGCTCCAGGGGCAGATTCGGGCCGAAAACCTCGGCCACATCCCCCACCTGGACCGTCTCCCCCGCGGGGACCATGCACAGATCCATGCACACCCGGCCGGTGACCGGGCGCTCCTCGCCCCCCAGCAGCACCGTCCCGCGGTTGGACAGGGCACGGGCGAAGCCGTCGGCATATCCAATGGAGAGCACCGCCATGCGGGTGTCCTTCTCCAGTATGGCGGTGCGGCCGTAGCTCACAGGGGCGCCCGCCGGCAGCTCCTTGACCTCCGCCACCCGGGTCTTCAGAGTCATCACCGGGCGGAGCTCCCCAGCCAGCTGGCCGCCGCAGGAAGGGGCGGGCAGATACCCGTACAGGGCGATCCCCGGCCGGACCATGTTGAGGTGGGAACAGGGAAAGCGCAGCGTCCCCGCGCTGGCCGCGCAGTGGCGCAGGGGGAAGGAGATACCCTTGGCGGATAAGGCGTCAATCACCGCCGTAAAGCGGCGCAGCTGGCACATGGTAAATGCCTCGCTGCCGTCGGCGTCGCTGAAGTGGGTATAGAGCCCCTCCGCCTCCAGGCCAGGCAGGGCGCAGATGGCAGCCAGCTCCTCTGCCGCGGCATCTATGTGGGCCTCGTCGCTGAGCAGGCCCAGCCGGGACATGCCGGTATCCGCCTTCAGGTGGATTTTCAGCGGCCGTCCCTCCGCCTGTGCCGCCGCAGAGAGCGCCTTGGCCGTCTCAAGATGGTAGACCGTCTGGGTCAGGCGCAGTCGCACCAGGTCAGCTGCGAACTCCACCGGCGTGTGCCCCAGCACCAGGATGGGAGCGGTGATCCCTGCCACCCGCAGCTCCGCCCCCTCGTCCAGGCAGGCCACCGCCAGATAGTCCGTCCCCAGCTTCTCCAGCCGGCGGGCCACCGGTATGGCCCCGTGGCCGTAGGCGTTGGCTTTGACAACCCCCAGAAATTTACAATTCCGAGGGGGCAGCGTGCGCAGGGTATGGTAATTATGTTCCAGCGCCCCCAGGTCAATCTCCGCCCAGGTGCGCTTTTGCGTTTGTTCCATCTAACTGATCCCCCTCTTCTCCGTGTGATATCCAAACGCGCAGGCGGCATACGCCGCCACACCCGGCTATTATAGCATAAACGGCGTTCCCCCACAAGGCGTTCACTGGGGAAGATTTTGGCGGGAAGGCGCCTCCTCCTTTGGCGCAGGCGTACCGGAGGCCTCCCGCTTGTCCAGGGGATCCATCCACCCTCTCATCCCGTCGGGGAGCTGGGCCAAAGTGCCGACGCAGCGGTTAATAGGGGTGCCCAGGTTGTAAAATTTCTCCTCATAGTCGGTGAAGACGCCGCGGATCCCGTCACGATGGAGGTCCCGGTCCACCTCCGACAAAGAGAACCCAGCCTTAGGAAACTGGAAAAGAGACCATTCATAGAGATCCCGGTTATCCGTTTTAAAGTGAATCTGTCCCCCCGGACACAGAACCTGCCGGTAGCGCATAAGAAAATCAGTGTGGGTCAGCCGGCGTTTGGCATGGCGGTTAGAGGGCCACGGGTCGCTGAAATTGAGATAGATACGCTCCACCTCCCCAGGGGCGAAGTAGTCCCGCAGGCGAGCGGCGTCCGCGTCGATAAAACACACATTATTCAAGTCCTGGGCCTTTGCCCGCTCCATGGCGATGATCATGGCGTCCGGCACCCGCTCGATGGCCACAAAGAGGCAGTCAGGATTTTGGGCGGCGGTCTCCACGGTAAAACGGCCCTTGCCACAGCCGATTTCCAGGTACAGGGCCCGGGCCTCAGGATACAGACTCCGCCAGCGGCCCCGCAGCCTCTGGGGGTCCTCCGCCAGCAGCGACGCGCAGCGGTCCATCCGCAGCTCCAAGTTCGGTTTTTTTCTCATTCTCATGTCTGCTTCACCTCAGAACCCTATCATAGCATAGGAAAATTTCTCTTGCAATCCTTAGAGAAAGCGTTTATAATATCTTCCAGTATGTTTTTCCCCGCAGCGGGGTGTTGCGCAGTTGGTAGCGCGCCTGCTTTGGGAGCAGGAGGCCCGGGGTTCGAGTCCCCGCACTCCGACCAAATCGGGAAGCCTTGAAAGTCAAGGCTTCCCGGTTTTTTCTTACTGCTGCAACGGTTTTAGGATCTCAAAAGCGCCAATAATTACCAGGATAGCATTTCTCGTTTAAAAAATGCACACAGATTTACACACAAAAAGAGGGGGCGCCGCCTCTCTTTCGGCAGCCTCAGCAAAGGCCCCTGGATGATTCCAGGGGCCTTTGCTCAGCTTGTCGAAAAGCGGCCTGCCAGGAAAAAGTTCTGGCAGGCCGCAAAGCATAAAGATACATAAGGGCAGCAA
>NZ_QWEK01000063.1 GCF_009935845.1 Pseudoflavonifractor sp. 524-17
CCGGGGGTTCCCCAAGGGGGGCCAACCCCCTTGGGCCCTTTGGGTCCAGGGGCCTTTCGGGAAAGGCCCCTGGCGCCCGCTGCGTAAGCGGCCCCTGCGGCGAGCACATATCCCCCGCAGGAGAAAGAAAATTTATATAAAATTCCTCTTGCAAAGGGCCTGTTCTTGTGCTATATTGTCCACAGATACAATTTCATTTTCAGTACGCGGCGGAACGCCGCGCGGAGACGCAGCCGTAACCCTGGTAATCCGGGGGGACGGCTGTATTATTTTTGCAGAAAACAGCAGGAGGTAATGTTATGGTCACGAAGTATCACATGCCGGTGGACATTCATTTTGGAATTGGCTGTCTGAAGGAGCTGACGGGCTTCCTGGGCCCCTCTGACCGGGTGCTTTTGGTCACGGATCCGGGTCTGGAGGCGGCGGGGCTGGTGGACCGGGTCCGCGCCGCCATTCAGCCTGCGGGGGCGGACTGCCGGCTCTATGACGGGGTGGTTCCCAACCCGGACGCCGCCCTGGTGGAGCAGGCCATGGAGCAGGTGCGGGACTATCATCCCACCAAGCTGGTGGCGCTGGGCGGCGGGTCGTCCATTGATACCGCCAAGGTGCTGGCGGCTCTGGCCACGAACGAGGGGCCCTTGGCGGACTATCAGTGGAACGGCAAACCCTTTGCCAACGTTCCTCTGCCCATGATTGCCGTCCCCACCACCGCCGGCACCGGCAGCGAGGTGACCATGTG
Organism: Pseudoflavonifractor sp. 524-17; assembly: GCF_009935845.1. Lineage (GTDB taxonomy): Bacteria > Bacillota > Clostridia > Oscillospirales > Oscillospiraceae > Pseudoflavonifractor_A. Next base: position 740 of record NZ_QWEK01000063.1, read on the forward strand.
CGCCGTCATCGTGGACCGCGACTGCAAAAAAGGGATCAACGGCCCCGCCATGTTCCCCGCCGCCGCCCTGGTGGATGCGGAGCTGATGGCCAGCCTGCCGCTCTACCTGACCGCCACCACCGGCATGGACGCCCTGTCCCACGCGGTTGAGGCCTATGTGGGCCTGGGGGCCAATCCCATCACCGACGCCTACGCCCGGGAGGCCATCCGGCTTATCGGCGGCGCGCTGTGGGGCGCCTGCGCCAACGGAAAGGATCTCAAGGCCCGGCAGGATATGGCTATGGGCAGCGTTCTGGCCGGCATCGCGATGGACCAGGCGGGCCTGGGCCTGGTTCACTCCCTGTCCAGCCCGCTGTGTACCTTCTTCCATATGGCCCACGGGGAGGCCAACGCGGTGCTGCTGAAGTACTGCATGGAGTACAACCTCATGGCCCGGCCGGAGCGGTTCGCCGGTATTGCCGCCCTGCTGGGAATGCGCACCGCTCATATGGACGTGTTCCAGGCGGCCCAGGCCGCTGTGGACGGGGTGGATCGGCTCTTCCGGGAGACCGGCGTCCGGGTGCCTCTGGCGTCCTTCGGCATGACCGAAAGCGACGCGGAGCTGGTGGCGGACAACCTGCCTGCCTTTCTGCTGGCCAACAATCCCCGCGCCGTCTCCAAGGCGCAGTGTATGGCCCTGTACAGGGACATTCTGGCCCGGGAAACGGGAAATTAAGAATTTTACGGGAGGAAACAGGACATGGAAGTACTGCAGTATAAAAATTTGATTGACGGCGTATGGCAGGAGGCCGCCTGCGGCCAGACGGTGGAGATCCACTGCCCCTGTGACGGCGCTCTGGTGTCCAAGGCGCCCTCCTCTCAGGCGGAGGACGCAGACCGGGCGGTTGCCGCCGCCAAGCGGGCCTTTGAGGAGGAGGACTGGGCGTTCAATCCCCGGCTGCGCTCCCAGTGTCTGTCCGCCTGGGCCGCGGCCATGCGGGCCAACCACGAGCACCTGGCCGCCCGTCTGGCCCTGGAGACCGGCAAGCCCATCAACGAGGCCCGCTTTGAGGTAAACAGCTCCATCGGCTACGTGGAGTATTACGCCGCCGCCGCCCGCACCCTCTACGGTACCAGCACCGCGGTGGAGCCCGGCCTGCTGTCCGTCCTGGCCCGGGAGCCGGTGGGCGTGGTGGCGGTGATCACCCCCTGGAACTACCCTGTCACCCTCCTCATGCGGGACATGGCCCCCGCCTTGGCCGCAGGCAATACCTGCGTACTCAAGCCCGCCACCCAGACCACCGGCTGCACCTTGGCGGTGCTGGAGCTGCTGGACGGCATCCCCGCGTTTCCGAAGGGCGTGGTCAACGCCATCTCCGGCCGGGGCTCCGTCACCGGCGCGGTGCTGGCCGACCACCCGGATGTGGACATGATCTCCCTCACCGGCGGCCTGGAGACCGGACAGGCGATCATGAAGACCGCCGCCCGCACCATGAAAAAGGCCTCGCTGGAGCTGGGCGGCAAGTCGCCCAACGTCATCTTCGCCGACGCGGATCTGGACAAGGCCCTGCCCTTCGCCGTGAAGGCCATCTTTATGAACGCCGGCCAGCTGTGTACCGTGGGCTCCCGCCTGGTGCTGGAGGAGTCTCTGGTGGACAGCTTCCTGCCCCGGCTGAAGGCGGAGGCGGAGAAGCTCCGCCCCGGCTACTGCATGGACGAGCAGACCAACCTGGGTCCCGTCATCTCCCAGGAGCAGATGGACAAAATCCTGGGCTACATCGACAGCGGCAAGGCCTGCTCCACCCTGATCACCGGCGGATACCGCCTCACCGAAAACGGCCTGGACAAGGGCTTTTATATCGCCCCCACCATCTTCCTCAATCCACCCATGGACGCCGCCATTGTCCAGGAGGAGATCTTTGGACCTGTCCTCACAGTGCAGACCTTCAAGACCAAGGAGGAGGCCCTGGCCATTGCCAATGGGACCTCCTACGGCCTGGCCTCCGCCGTGTGGAGCAGGGACATTGACAAGGCCATGTGGGTGGCCCGCCGCCTCCGGGCCGGTTCCGCCTGGGTCAACTGCTATAATAAGCTTCTCCCTGAGTGCGAGACCGGCGGGTATAAGCAGAGCGGCATGGACCGGGCCGGCGGGACAGAGGGGATGCTCAAATATACGGAAGTGAAGCATTTGTGCATTGATTTTATGAGATAGACGTTCCTTTTGGAAAGAACGGGAGCCGCCCAACCCGGCGGGCCGCGCCCCTGGGAGGGAAATCCAAACAATTCTGATGATATTTTCTCAACATCCAGGCAAACTACCCCCAGGAGGTGGAGAAAAATGAGCGAAGTCAACGCGGACGGCGTCCTGTTGAACCCGGCGGAGGCGCTGCTTCAAGAGGTACAGCATCTGAGCAACGCCTTGATGGCGGAGCGGCCCCGGCATCTGGAGGACTACCAGAGCCGCACGGAGATGACAACGGCAGCCAATGGCGAGATTGCCGGTCTGGTGGGCGGGCGGCATATGCCGGCGGATGTAAGGGCCCGGCGCAGCGGGCCTCCCCAGGAAAAACTGCGCTGAGGGACGGCGCTCCCCGCTGGACGAGTTGTCATAGCGGGGGGCGCAGCCACATATAAATGCCACATGACCTGGAAAATTTACGCAGGAGTGTGGCAGAAATGGAATTCGACTGGAATGAAAACCGCGCGATGCTTCAGGGCGCTGTCGCCCTCTCCCCAACGTTCTCTCATGAAAACCACGGCATTCGCTACTATGGCTTTCCGCTGACAGTGCGGCGGCTGTCCGGGGCGGAAGACCAGGTGAACGTCATCGCGGCCCGGGGGATGCTGGAGCAGTGCCCCCTGGAGCGGGGCCAGGAAGCGGCGGTAGAGGGGGAGGTACGCTCCTTCAACAATAAAAGCGGACAGGGCAGCAAGCTGGTGATCACGCTGTTCGCCAAGGCCATCCGCCTGGCCGAGGGGGAGCACCAAAACCAATTAACCCTGGCCGGGGCGCTGTGCAAGCCGCCCGTCTTCCGGCGCACCCCTATGGGCCGGGAGATCTGCGATCTGCTGCTGGCGGTGAACCGCCGGTACGGCCGGGCGGATTACTTACCCTGCATCGCATGGGGGGCGCTGGCCCGGCAGTGCGCCGGGCTGGAGGTGGGGGACGCCATCCGGCTGGAGGGCCGCTTCCAAAGCCGGGGATACACAAAGGTGGAGCAAGGCCAGAGCAGCCAGCGCACCGCCTACGAGATCTCCATCATGCGCCTAGAACCCTTGGATCGAATCTAAAAAACCTTGCGTCCGCTTGTCCCAGGGATTATAATAGGGCGGCTGGGGCACGATGGCTTCTGTGCGCCGCAGGTTATTTTTACGAAGGAGGCGTCCCTATGGATGAGAGAGAGCGGATCGTCCAGCAGTGGTTTCATCTTTGGCTGAACCCCGCCGGCGGAGCAGTATCCAGTATTTTTACGCCGGATGCGGTGTACATAGAGAGTTGGGGCCCTGAGTATCACGGCTGCGAGGCTATCCAGCACTGGTTTGACGAGTGGAATACCCGCGGACAGGTGGTCCGGTGGGGTATCAAGCAGTTTTTCCACAAAGACGCCCAGACCGTTGTGGAGTGGTACTTTAAAAACAGAATGAACAGCGGCGCGGCAGAGGCCTTTGACGGCATGTCGCTGATCCGGTGGGCGCCGGAGGGCAAAATCTGCTATTTGCAGGAGTTCGGCTGCAATAAGGACCGGTACGATCCCTACGAAAAGGGAGATCCCCCTCAATTCCGAGAACAACCGGCGAACTGGTTTTGAACGGGAACGCTTTCAGAGTGTCAAAAACACAACATTTGAAGGGTTCGGAGGGAGGGATCGTGTGAAAGGGAACCGTCAGGGTTCCCCAAAGGTGAATTGCCCCGAAGGGGCAAGAGAGGGCGGCCTGGGCCGTTCGCGTCTAAGCAAACCAGTTTTCAGAACTTTTTGAAGTTCTGAAAACTGCGCCCAGCCTGGCGAGAATACTTTTTCGCCAGGCTGGAAGCGTTCCCGCCCTACCCAGGGCGGGGCGCTTTTTTGCTGTTTGGCACAAATTTCGAAGCGGGAACTTGCGCATAACAGAGAAAGATAGGTCAATCACAAGATGGGAGTTGAATTTGTGATACCAACAAGGTATAATAAATCCATAGTCTTCTAATGATAAACAGAGACTTATAAATGGAGGGCAGCCATGGGCAATACCAATCTGAGTACGTATATGGCGGTGAAGCGGCAGCTGCTGGAGATTTTCCGCACGGAGCGCTTTCCGGGGAACAAGCTGCCTTCGGAGGAGAAGCTGGCCCAGCGGCTGGGCATCAGTCTGGTCACGCTGCGGGAGGGGATGCTGATGCTGGCGCTGGAGGGATACATCACCAAGCGCCACGGGGTGGGCAACTTCGTCCACCCCAGCGTCCTGGACCCCACCAATCACCTGGACCTGGGCTTCTCCTTTGCCGACGGCTTCCGCCAGAGCGGCCGGGAGCCGGGAATAAAAACCCTCTACCTGGGGATAGAGCCCGCCAGAGGAGAGCTCGCCCGCCGGCTGGACATCCCAGAGGGGGAGAATCTCCAGCGCAACGAGATGCTCTACACGGCGGACGGCGCGCCGGGGGTGTTTACCGTCAGCCGCCTGCCCTTCCGGCTGATCCGCCGTCCCTTCCGGCCGGAAGAGCATAACTGGTATGTCCACGAGAGCATCTGGGATCACTGCGGCATCCGTCTGGCCCACTCCATTAACGACTACCGGGCGCTGGCCGCCGGGGAGACGGCGGCGGAATACCTCAAGGTCCCGGTAGGCACTCCGCTGCTCTACTGTGAACAGCTCTTCTACGATCAGGAGGACCGGCCGGTCCTTTTGAATATCCACCACTTTCACCCCCAGAACTATGGGATGAGGACGATTCAGAACTGGGATGTAGGTCCTGGACGGTGAGCATCTGTAACCAAGGAGGAGTCAAAACCATGAAAACAGTCACCCTTCATATCAACGGCACGGATCACACCCTGTCCGTTGAGGACAATTGGACCCTGCTCCACGTTCTGCGGGAGGAGCTGAACCTTACCGGCACCAAGTACGGCTGCGGCACCAACGACTGCGGGGCGTGCAAGGTGCTCATTGACGGCAAGCCGAAAAATTCCTGTGTCCAGCTGGCCCGCAATCTGGAGGGCGCGGACATCGTCACCATCGAGGGGGTGAGCCGGAACGGGGAACTCCATCCCGTGCAGCAGGCCTTTGTGGACGCGGGGGCCATTCAGTGCGGCTTCTGCACCCCGGGGATGGTGATGACCTCCATCGCCCTGTTAGAGGAAAACCCGGATCCCAGCGAGTCGGAAATTTTGACCGCTCTGGAGGGCAATCTGTGCCGCTGCACCGGCTACAAGAAGATTGTGGAGGCGGTACAGCTCACGGCCAGCCGGATGAGAGGAGGAGAGAGACTGTGAAGTACATCGGACAGCCCACCCCCACCATTGACGCAGTGGCCAAAGCCACCGGAGAGGCGGTCTATGCCGACGATCTCCGCTTCCCCAACCTGCTCCACGGGGCGGTGCTCACCAGCCCCATTGCCCACGCCCGGATCAAATCCATCGACACCAGCCGGGCAGAGGCGATGCCTGGGGTATGTGCGGTAGTCACCTGCCGGGACGCGCCGGACACTCAGTTTAACCGGATTATGCGCTGGGCGCAGGACGGCATTCCCGCCACCGAGCGGGTACTGGACGACGTGGTCCGCTTTGTAGGGGACGAGGTGGCCGCCGTGGCCGCCGTCAGCCAGGCCGCGGCACGCCGGGCGCTGAAGGAGATCCAGGTGGAGTATGAGGAACTCCCCGCCGTCTTTGACCCGGAAGAGGCTTTAAAAGAGGACGCCCCCAAACTCTACCCCGAGGGCAATCTCCTCAAGGAGCAGATCGCCCAGTGCGGGGACGTGGACCGCGCCTTTGCCGCCGCCCCCGTCGTGGTGGAAAATCAGTTTGAGACCGCCATGATCCACCATGGCGCCATTGAGCCCCATGTGTGCATCGCCCGGTGGAACCGGGGGGATTTTTTGGAGGTATGGGAGCCCCAGCAGGGGGTCCATCGGGCCCAGATCATGCTGGGAAAGATCTTTGGACTGCCTTATACCAAAATTCATGTCCACAGCCCTGTCATCGGGGGGACCTTTGGGGGAAAGGACGGCATTCTGCTGGAGCCCATCGCCCTGCTCCTGTCCAAAAAGGCGGGGGGCCGGCCGGTGAAGATCCGCTATGACCGGGCGGAGTCCATGGTGTCCACCTACACCCGCCACGCGGTGCGCCTGTATGGCAAAATGTCGGTGGCGGCGGACGGAACCATGACCGGCTTTGAGATCCGCTCCTTTATGAACGCCGGCCCCTACTGCGGAGGGAGCATCAACGTCCAGTCCGCCATGTGCGGCAAGATGTTCAAGGTGTACCAGGCGGAGAGCCAGCGGTTTTCCGGCCGGGCGGCGTACACCAACACGCCGGTAGGGGGTGCCATGCGGGGCTTTGGCTCTCCCAAGGTCTTTTCCGCCCTGGAGCTGCTGGTAAACAAGGCGGCCCGGGCCGCGGGGATGGACCCGGTGGCCTTCCGGGCGAAAAATCTGGTCAGGCCCCACGGCTGGGACCCCGGCGCCAACGACACCTTGGGCAACGCCCGGGTGCGGGACTGCCTGGAGCGGGGAGCGGAGCGCTTCCGGTGGAAGGAACGCTGGGCGGCGCGGAAGTCTTTGGAGACAGAGCGGTACGCCTACGGCTATGGAGTGGCCACCGCCCTGCACGGCAACGGCGTGTCCCCCTTCGCCCCGGATATCACGGTGGCGGAGCTGGCGGTCCATGAGGACGGATCGGTGCTGCTGCGCACCGGGCTCACCGACCACGGGGCGGGGACCTATACTTTGATGAAGCAGATCGTGGCCCAGACGCTGGATATCCCCTTTGACGAGATTGAGCTGACCCACTCGGACACCCACAGCTGCCCCTATGATATGGGTTCCGGATCCAGCCGGAACACCTGGTCCGGGGGCGCGGCGGTGGAGGCGGTATGCCGCCAGATGGCGGACGCCCTGAAGGCCACGGCAGCGGATATGCTTGGCTGCGGGACGGAAGAGGTGGGCTTTGAGGACGGCCGCTGGTACACGCACGGGGACGAACGCCGCCTGACCCGCCGGGATCTGGCCTGCCACGCCTACGCCGTCCAGAAGAAAAAGCTGCTGGAGACCATCTCCTACTGCTCAGACCACAACGCCGGATCCTATGGCGCCCACTTCGCCCAGGTCCGGGTGGACAAGGAGACCGGCGAGGTGAAAGTGACCGACTATCTGGCGGTATGCGATGTGGGCACCGCCCTCAATCCCCTGCTGCTGGAGGGACAGATCGAGGGGGCCATCTTAATGGGTATGGGTATGGCGCTTTTCGAGGGGCTTCAGCTGGATGAGAGGGGCCGCCCCATCAACGCCCATCTGAAAAAATACCGCCTGCCCCGCACCACCGACCTGCCCCCCATCGCCATTGAGTTTGTGGAGGAATTTGAGCAGGGCGGGCCCTACGGCGGCAAGAGCATCGGTGAGGCGTCCATCGTCCCGGTGGTCCCCGCCATTGTGGGCGCGGTGAACGACGCCCTGGGCGTTGAGCTGCATCAGCTCCCCCTGACGCCGGAGCGGGTGCTGGCCGGGCTGCGGGCGAAAAAAACCGTTGCCGGATAAGACAAATTCCGCTATAATGTAACTGATTACATTTGTAGAATTGGCCAAACAGAATGGGAAAAGGAGTGTATCAAACATGGTAAAAATTCTGGGTATCTGCGGCAGCCCCCGAAAGAAGTCGGCCTATACCGCGCTGAAGGCCGCCCTGGAGGCCGCAGAGGCCACCGGCGAAGTAGAGGTGGAACTCATTGAGCTGCGGGGCCGCAAGCTGAATTTCTGCATCCACTGCAACCGCTGCACCAGAGAGGGCGTCACCTACTGCCCGGTGTACAAGGACGACGATATGACCGAGCTGTACGAGAAATTTTACAACGCCGACGGCTACATCATTGCCTCCCCGGTGTATGAGATGAACATCACCGCCCAGCTGGCCACCTTCTTCAACCGCTTCCGTCCCACCTGGACCATTGTGAAGGACAACCCGGACTTCTTCTCCCGGAAAGTGGGCGGGGCCATCGCCGTGGGCGGCACCCGCAACGGCGGCCAGGAGAGCACCCTCAACGCCATTCTGGGCTTCTACCACACCCAGGGCATCACTGTGTGCAACGGCGGCGTATGCGTCTATGCCGGCGCCAGCCTGTGGAATCCCGGGGACGGCTCCGGCACCATGGACGACCCGGAGGGCATGGAGAAGGCCCAGGGCATCGGCCGCAAGGTGGCCATGATCACCAAGCTGCTGGCCCCCAAGAAGGAAGCGTAACTCAGTTTGCAGAATAGAGACCGCCTGCCGGGGCCATTCGCTCCGGCAGGCGGTCTGATGTCTTATGGGGCATTGAGAGGAACTCAGCCGTCCAGATCGTGATGTTCCTCCCGGAAGCGCAGGCGCAGGCAGGGGATGTTGTCAAAGCCCAGGTTGGACTGCTCCACCGTGAGGCGGTAGGAATACTGCGTAAGCACAGCGGTGATCACGGTGTCTTCTCCATCGGCATGGACTTCCGCATTCCTAAGAAAATGGCTGTCCCGGCCCAGACTGCCTGCGGGGAATTCATAGGGGTAGAGGTCCTGATAGAACGCCTCCCCGATCCAATCCTCCAGTTCCTCACGGGGGATGCCGCCGCTGGACAGACTGGTGTTGTACAGGCGCAGTGTGAGGGTGCGGGTGGCCGGGTCAAAGCGGGTGTCCATACAGGGGACGGTGGTGCAGGCGGGGAAGAAGCTGCGGAATTTCTCCAAGCTGTCCCCGGAGGGGACGAAGGAGAGGGACAGGCCGTCCGCGTCCATCCGGGCGTCGTAGAGCTGGAAGAAGCGATCCCCCGGGGCGGGCCCGCCGTCCCAAAAGCCGGTATAGAGGGGCTCCGCCGGGTCCAGCCAGGTGGCGGAGGCGGTTATATTGGTCTCCAGACCGTTTTTATCCAGCCGGCCCTGGGCATCCCCCAGGACCTGGACCTGACAGGTCTCAGGCAGCCATTTCCAGGGGACGTTGGTGTCCGCGCCGGTGGTGGTGTAGGCCACCTGGCCGGGGCCGGTGATCTCGTAGGAGGAAAACTCCTCCGCACCTGTGAGCTGCACCCGGCGGCCGGTCTCCCCAAAGACCCACTCCAGCAGGGTTTCCCCGGTGCCCCAGCCTGCGGGACGGTACTCCACCAGAAAATCCCCCTCATAGGGGGTGATGGCGGCGACGGTCTTGCCCTCCCAGCCGTACAGGGTGCGGATGCTCTCCTCCCCCACCGGGAACACGGTGAAGGACAGAGCCGCCGCCGCGGCGCACCAGGCCGACAGCAAAAGCAAGGTGATAAAAAGCCCTGCGCGCCGAATCCAGGTCCATTTCATAGGCGATTCCTCCTTTGCCTCCAGTATACCAGGTCGGCGGCGGGGAGGGGTTAACGGGGCTTTACAATCCCCCTACAATCTATTTACAAATGGTTACAAATTGACTTGCGCAGCAAAAACGCCGCTGATCCGAACGGATCGGCGGCGTTTGAGCGCTTGCGTTACCAGGCGCGGCGCCTGACGGGCTTCGGGGAGGGCTGGGGCGCGTCCTGGCCGATGTGGACCAGCTCCTCCGGCGTCTCCCGGCAGGGAGGCTGCCGGACCTCGGCGGCGCCGGTGTGGATCCAGCGGGGGTCCATGGCGTCCCGCAGGCCGTCGCCGATGAACTGGAGGGCAAAGACGGTGAGGATGATGCACAGGCTGGGGGGCACCCACACCCAGGGCTTACTGGCGAAAACCACCGGATTGGAGGCGTGCTGGATCAAATTGCCCCAGGAGGCCTGGGGCGTGCGGATGCCCACCCCCAGGAAGCTGAGGCTGGACTCGGACAGAATGGCCCGGCCCACCCGGAGGGACAGAGCGGCCCACACCGGCGCCACCGCGTTGGGCATGACATTGCGCCGCAGGATGGTGGCGGTGCTTCCCCCCAGGGCCTGGACCGCCAGAATATATTCCTTCTCCCGGATAGACAGGGTGTTGCCGTAGACCAGCCGGGCGATGGAGGTCCACCCCAGCAGGCCGATGACTAAGATGATATTCCACACAGAGGCTCCCACCGCCGCCACCAGACAGAGCACCAGCACAATGCTGGGAAAGCTCTGAAAGATGTCGGCCAGGCGCATAATCCAAAACTCCCAGGGCCCCCGGCGGTAGCCTGCCAGCAGGCCCAGGGGCACCCCCACCGCCACACTGATGGCCGCGGCAGAAAAGCCCACCAGCAGGGAGATCCGCCCGCCGCAGATGAGCCGGGCCAGCAGATCCCGGCCCACATCATCGGTGCCCAGCCAGTGCGCCGCCGAGGGGGGGGCCCAGAAGCCGGCGGAGCGGTCGGTGACATTGGGTTCCAGCCCCAGCAGGGAGGGCAGCAGCACCACGCACAGCACCTCCGCCGCCAGAAGGCACAGCCCCGCCATGGCCCGCCGGTCCCCGCGAAACCGGCTTATAATACTCTTCCCATATCCGGCCCTCATACCTGACTCCTCCCATGGCGGACCCGCGGGTCCACAAATCCGTAGACCAGATCCAGCAGCAGGTTGGTGCCCAGCACCGTGAGGGCGATGACCACCGTCACCCCCATGACCAGATTGAAGTCCCGGTTATTGATGGCGGAGAACATAAGACTGCCCATCCCCGGCCAGCCGAAGACCCGCTCCACCACCACAGAGCCGCCGATGATGTGGGGGATGTGGCTGAGAATGGTGGTGACCACCGGGATGAGGGAGCCCCGGAACACATGCCGCACCAGAACGGAGCGCTCTCTCAGCCCCTTGGCCCAGGCGGTGCGGACATAGTCCTCGCCCAGTGTCTCCAGGCAGGCGCTGCGGGTCTGCTTTACCAGCTCTCCCATGCTGCTGATGCACACCACACTGGCGGGGAGAATCAGGTGGCGGATCAGATCCGGCAAAGTACCGGTGGTGCCGTTGGTATACATCCGGGCGGAGGGCAGCACCCCCAAGGTGACGGAGAAGAGGTAGACCAGCCCCAGGCTGAGGAGAAAGCCGGGGACGCCGAAGCTGGCCATGGAGCACAGACTGGCCAGCCGGTCCCACCCGGAGCGGGGCCGCCACGCCGCGGCCATGCCCAGGGGGACGGCCAGCAGTATGGCCAGCACCACCCCGGTGCCGGTGAGGATAAGGGAGGGGACCACCCGCTGCGCGATGGACTCAGACACGGAGCGGCCGGTCTGGAAGGAGGTGCCCAGATCCCCCTGGAGCAGCCGGCCCAGCCACCGGACGTAGCGCACCGGCATGGGCTGGTCCAGACTGAGCCGGGTCTCCAGCGCGGCCCGGTCCGCGTCAGAAAAATTGCCCCCGTCGCCCATGAGATCCGCGATGGTGCCGGGGCCCAGGTCCAGAAAGAGAAAGACAAAGAGGGTGATGCCGAAAAAGACGGGGATGACGGTGAGAAGCCGTCTGCGGATATATCGTACCAATTTAAATTCCTCCTGCACTTCCGGCTCCCCAGGGGAGCATGGGCCGCAGGCCCTACGGAGGTTGAATGTTTACGGATTGCTACTGTTTGACCCACTCCCATACATTCTCGTTGGAGAAGCTGGCGGAGGTGTAGTCGATGTTGGACACGGTGGGGGACTGGACGTGGAGGGCGGTGCCGAACCACAGGGGGACAAAGGGCCGCTCCTGGGCCAGATAGTCCTCCAGGGCCTGTACCGCCGCCTGCCGGGCGGTAGGATCGGGGGCATCCTTCACCGCCTGGATCAAGGTCTCGTAGGCGGAGAGATCCTGGACGTGGAAGATGTTGTTCTTCTCGGTAAAGCGGCTTTCCACAAACCACAGGGGCAGGGCGCTGGGGGTGTGGCTGGCGATGCCCATATCGTAGGTACCGTCGGCCATGCCGGAGAACATAGTGGCGGAGTCCACGGTGTCGATGGTGATGGGAATGCCCGCCTCCTGGAACTGCTGCTGCATCAGCGCGGCCAGGCCCGCCCGGTTGGAGGCGCAGGCCAAGCGGTAGGTGGTCCCGTCATACCCCGCCTGCTCCAGAAGGGCCTTGGCCCCCTCCAAGTCGTAGCTGACGTTATAATCCCCGGCGTAGCTGGCGCAGTCGGGGAGGACGGAGGTACCGGTGACGCAGCCATAGCTGCCCACCGACTGCTGGGCCAGCAGCTCCTTGTCCAGCGCCAGCTCCATGGCCCGGCGCACCCGGGGGTCAGAGATGGTTTCGTTGTTGAGCATCAGCTCATAGAAGGTGTTGGGCACGGTGCCCTCCAGCACGGTGAGGCCGGCGTCCGAAGCGGCGGAGACGCTGTCCGCGGCCACGCTGCCGCCGATGGCATAGTAGTCCAGGTCGCCGGCGATGAGGGCGGTCAGCAGGCTGGACTTGTCCATCACCGTGATGACCAGCCGGTCAAATCCGGGGGCGCCCAGCTGATAGCCGGCGTTGGCGGACAGAGTAATGGTGCTGCCCATCACCTCCGACTCAAACCGGCAGGGGCCGGAGCCCACAGGCGCGGACCAAAGGTCCATCTCCATGGTATTGGCGGCGGGAGTGTCCGCCATGAGGTGGGTCGGCAAAACGTAGTACTCCCGGTTCTTGTCGATGAGAAAATCTTCCGGGGTGGTCACCGCCTTGAATGTGAGCTTTAACGTGAGCTCGTCCACCGCCTGGGCCCCCAGCGTCTCGCCCTCCACCGCCGCGCCGGTGCCGTCGGTCCCCGCCAGCACCGCGAAAGCGGAGCGGCCCAGGGTGGGGCAGTCCGGGTCGGTCATGCGGATAATGGTATCCGCCCAGTGCTGGGCGGTGACGGGGGTGCCGTCGTGAAAAGCGGCATTTGCGTCCAGGTGGAAGAGAACCGCCAGGCCGCCATCGGCGCTCTCCCAGGAGACCGCCCCCCGGGGGGTGAGGGCGCCGTCCGCGTGGACATAGGCCAGCCGGTCATAGAGCTTATCGTAGACCATCCGGGAATAGTTGCTCCCCGAGGGGCTGTTGTAGGGCATAAGGGAGTCCCAGGGGTTGGAGATGCCGTAGTTGATTACCACGGGCTGCTGGCTGGCGGGGGCGGGACTGGCGCCGGAGGGGGAATCGCTGCCGGCAGGGGTGGGGGTCTGCGTCTGCTTGGGGGCGCAGGCGGCCAGGGCGCCGGCCAAAGCGAGGGAGAGGGTGAGGGCGACGAGTTTTTTCACAGGCTGTGTACCTCCAATGTATCATAGGTGTTTGGATCAGGGCTTCCTCTGGGGCGCAAGGGGAACGCTTGCGTCACTCCACGGTGACGGATTTGGCCAGATTGCGGGGCTTGTCAATGTCGCACCCGTGCATCAGGGCCACATAATAGGCGAACAGCTGCATGGGCACCACATCCAGGCTGGGCAGCAGCAGGGGATGGGTCTCCGGCACGGTGAGGGTGTAGGTAGCGGTCTGGCCCATGGCCGCCTCCAGGGGGGCGGTGGTAAGGCCCAGCACGTCGGCCCCCCGGCTCTTTACCTCCACCACGTTGCTCATAGTCTTCTCAAAGAGGGGACGGCAGGTGGCCAGGGCCACCACTAAAGTGCCCGGCTCAATGAGGGAGATGGTGCCGTGCTTCAGCTCTCCGGCGGCGTAGGCCTCTGAGTGGAGGTAGGAAATTTCCTTCAGCTTCAGGGATCCCTCCAGCCCCACGGCGTAGTCCAGGTGCCGGCCGATGAAGAAGACCGACGGGTGGTTGAAACACACCGAGGCCAGATACTGGATCCGCTCCCGGCAGGAGAGCACCTCCTCCAGCTGGTCCGGCAGCCGCTGCAGCGCCGCCAGCAGGCCGGCGTACTCCCCCGGGGGCAGCGTACCCAGCACCTCGCCGAAGCACAGGCCAATGAGGTAGATCATGGCCAGCTGGGTGGAGTAAGCCTTGGTGGTGGCCACGGCGATCTCCGGCCCCGCCCAGGTGTAGAGCACCTGATGGGACTCCCGGGCGATGGTGGAGCCCACCACGTTGACGATGGACAGCACTTTGGCGCCCAGACGCTTGGCCTCCCGCATGGCGGCGAGGGTGTCGATGGTCTCGCCGGACTGGCTGATGACCAGGGCCAGCGTACGGGGGGTGACAATCGGGTCGCAGTACCGGAACTCCGACGCCAGTGCCACCTCTACCGGCTTGCGCAGCAGCTTTTCCAAAATGTACTTGGCCGCCATCCCCACATGGTAGGAGGAGCCGCAGGCAATGACCGCGATGCGGTCCATCTCCGCCAGGAAGTTTTTGGGAAAGGAAACCTCATCCAGTACCACCCGGCCGTCCTGGATCCGGGGGGAGAGGGTGTCCCGCACCGCCTTGGGCTGTTCCATAATTTCCTTGAGCATAAAGTGCTCATACCCGCCCTTTTCCGCGGCGGAGATGTCCCAGTCGACGCGGCGGCGCTCCTTCTCCACCGGCCGGAGGTAGGCGTCATAGACCCAGACGTGGTCTGCGGTGAGCTCGGCAATCTCCCCGTCGTCCAGGTAACACACGTCCCGGGTGTACCGGATGAGCGCGGTGACATCGGAGGCCAGCAGGCGGCACCCCTGGCCAAAGCCGAGCACCAGGGGGCTGTCCTTCCGGGCGGCGATAAGCCGGTCGGGGCAGTCGGCACACAGAATCCCCAAGGCGTAGGCCCCCTGGATCCGGTGGAGAACCTTGGTCACCGCCTCCAGAATGCTGCCGTTGTAGTAGTACTCCAGCAGCTGGGCCACCACCTCGCTGTCGGTCTCTGAGGCAAAGCGAACCCCGGTGGACTGCAAAAAGCCCCTGATCTCGGCGTAATTCTCAATGATGCCGTTGTGAACCACGGCGATGCGGCCATTTTCGCTCACATGGGGGTGGGAATTCTGCTGAGAGGGGGCGCCGTGGGTGGCCCATCGGGTGTGCCCCAGTCCGATATCCCCCGCCAGACCGCCCCGCCCCTCCACCTGCCGGGCCAGGGCGTCAACACGTCCCTTGGTCTTAATGACCTCCAAGCCCTGTTCCGGCTGAAAGACAGCCAGGCCGGCGGAGTCATAGCCCCGGTACTCCAGGCGGCGCAGGCCATCCAACAAAATGGGCGCGGCCGCCTCTCTTCCAACAAAACCAACGATTCCACACATCAGATCTCGTGCCCCACATTCTATAAAACCACGCGGAAGTATTTAAATATACTATAGAGTTCAATATTTAATCCGGATCTATAACTGCTATTATATCATATCTTTTAGCGGCGTAAAGAGTTTCCGCGCGGAATTTGAAGAAATGACAAAAAACAGCCCCGTCAGGGGATCGCTTCTGTCACAGGGGCAGAAAATTCCCCCTCCTGCCGGTGAAGCCGGTCCTCCACCAGAATAATGTCCGGCCCAAAACGGCGCACCGACGGCCAGGGAAAAAGACGGTCCTCCTCCCGCCCCAGCAGGCCGAACAGCCGCAGCCGGCCCGGTACCACCAGTGCCTCAATCCGGCCGGTGTCCAGATCTATCTCCACATCCCCCACAAAGCCGTAGCGGGTGCCGTCACTGATGCTGATGACCTCCTTGCAGCGGAGATCTCCCATGCGCTGACCCATTTCGCCGCCTCCTTTCTGCTAAGGGTATGCGGGCGATGGGTTGTACTATTACTGTGGGCCCATGTCTACCAAATGTCTACCAAGGAAACCCCGGAATCCGTTGTGCTGCAACGGGTCCCTGGATTTCCTGCGTTCCGGGCGGGAGAAATGTCTACCAAATGTCTACCACGGGAACTTCTTCGCCTGATTTTTGGCGCTTTTAAGGCGGTTTTCAGCAGTTTTCCGCCTGTTTTTCGCGATGTAAGAAGTGTTATACGCCGGTTTACTCGAAAAAGTTCCTGAAAACCGGGAAAACTTCTTTTTGGCTCAAATTCGAACAAGGAGGAACTCCAAAATGAGAAACCTCAAGAGAGCTCTCAGCATGGGCCTGGCTTCTGCCATGATTATGGGCATGGCAGCCACCGGGGCCGGCGCTGCGGGCTACGAAGATTTCGCCGACAAGGACGAGATCAAGAACACTGAGGCGGTCAACACCATGGTTTCCCTGGGTGTGATTTCCGGCGCCAACGACGGCACCTTCCAGCCCGAGGGCACCCTGACCCGCGCTCAGATGTGTACCCTCGTCGCCCGTATGCTGGGCGGCGGCAAGGATCCTGTCCTTGGCAACGGCGGCAAGTCCAACTTTAAGGACACCCAGGGCCACTGGGCTGAGACCTACATCGCCTACTGCGCCAACTTGGGCATCATCGCCGGCGTGGGCGACGGCAACTTCAAGCCCGACGACCCCCTGAACGGCACCGCGGCCGCGAAGATGATCCTCTGCGCCCTGGGCTATAAGCCCGAGTTCGAGGGCATCGCCGGCGCCAACTGGGAGCTGGCCACCAACACCCTGGCCAGCAAGGTGAAGCTGT
>NZ_QWEK01000064.1 GCF_009935845.1 Pseudoflavonifractor sp. 524-17
CAAAACACATATTCTGTTCCTAACTGACCAGCCGCAGCCGTTCCATATACTTCATATGCTCCGATACGCTGGTTAGAAGGTAAATACGTGTGGTCTCCACCGACGAATGGCCCAGGGTATCCGCCAGCCTGACCAAATCCCGGCTGACCTGATAAAAAACAGTCGCGAACAGATGACGCAGGTTGTGGGGGAATACCTTAGAGGGCTCCACCCCCGCCTGTGTACACAGCGACTTCATCTCCTGCCAGATCTGTTTTCTTGACAGGCCCTTTCCGCTTTTGGTGCGGAAAATCTCGCCGGAGATGGTTTTTACTTTTTTGGCGTATTTCAACAGCTTGACGCACAGCTTCCGTGAGAGGAGGATCGTCCGTATCTTCCCTTTCAGGTGGACTACCGCCTGTCCTGTCTGGGCGGCCTCCACTGTGATGTGACGGACCTCAGACACCCGAATCCCTGTGGAGCATATGGTTTCCATCAGCAGCTCCAAGCGGTCCCGGCCCTGGGCCCGCGCTGTCTCCACCAGCCGCTCGTACTCCCGCCGGGTCAGTTCCCGGGTCTTTTCCCGGAACATCTGCCGCTGAATCCGTAAGAATTTTACCCGGCACTCGTCCCAACCCAGGAAGCAAAACAGGCCATTGACCGCAGAGAGCTTGGCGTTTACCGTGGCCGGGGCGCGCCCCTCTGCCAGCAGGCAGCTCCTCCACTGAACCACAAGCTCCCGATCCACCGGCCGGCCCTCCAGCCATGCGGCGAACGCCCCAATATCGCGCCGGTATTTTTCTACCGTGGCCGCGGCCCGCTCTTCCATGCGCAGGTGATTTGTATAGGCGGTGATGTCCCTGGCAGTCAGCCGTCTCGCTCTCATAAAATTATCCCCCTAAATCGTGTCGTTGTACCATTTTACACGATTCAGGGGGATTTTTCTACTTCTTCTTGTCATCTGCCGTGAGCCGCCGGCAATGGGCCTCGCACTCCCGCCAGTGCCTGTCCACCAGTTCCCGTTCCATTTTCCGGATAGCTGGCCAGTGGGCGATGCACAGCCACAGCATTAATGTGAAGTAAGGAGATAAAAACCGCAGCAGGCGCACCAGCCGGTTAGAGCTGGCCCGGAACGCAATGGACTTCTCCTGGAGCAGGAGGAGCAACCGCAGTAGCGGAGAGGACTCCTTCTCCCGCTGAACGCGGCACAGCCGGCCGATCTCTTCGCTGTGCAGCCGCCGGCTGGGGCTGTTGAAGTTGGAGATAGAGCGTTCGGATACCCGGTACAAAATGATGGGCCGGTTGACATAGCAGCTCTTCAGTGCCTGGTCCCCCGTGAGAAGCTTTTGGAAACAGGCCCGGTCATGTATTGTGCGAAATTGCAGGATAAAATGATAGACGTCCTCTGTCAGGAGAGATTTCCGGTATATGGCCGTGCCCATTACCGGACAGCCCAATTTCACCGCTTGGCGTAATGTCTTGCCCCGAATAAACGCCTGCAAAACCACCTCCAGATACGTGCGGTAGGTTTTGACCAGATTATCCGAAGTGTGGAATTTCAAAAATCCGGTGCAGATAATATCGTAGTCTGAAAGCAGCTCTGTGAGCTCAAAGATATTATAGGGCGCCAGCAGGTCGTCGCCGTCCACCTTGACAAACCGCTCGCCCTCCACCCGCCGCTGCGCATTCACGTAGGTTTGGCAGATTCCCCTGTTCTCCGCCTGAAACAGCAGATCAATTTTGGCAAATAGACCCCTGTACCGTTCCGTCCACGCCTGGATCACCGCCTGACTGCCGTCGGTGGAGCCGTCGTCCGCCACGATGAGCTGAAATTCCCGGCCCTGACCGTAGTGTTCAATTTGGTACCGGACACTCTCCAGCGCCTGCGGCGCCGTCTCCGCCTGCTGATAGCATGTGACGATAAACGTAAATATATCTGGTCCCCTCTTCCTGCACGTTTTGAAACGGTTGCTTTTTCCAAGCGTTCATATTATACTAAATGAACCATACAAAGTCAATTATAGCAGGAGAGGAGGGTCTGCCATGATTTCTGTCATTATTCCTGTCTACAATGCGGAACCATACCTGCGCTGCTGCCTGGATTCCGTTCTGGACTCCACCTATCAAGACTTTGAGCTGCTCCTGGTTAACGATGGTTCTACCGACAAAAGCCTGGAAATCTGCCAGGAGTATGCTGCCCGGGACAGCCGTGTCCAGCTCCTCTCTCAACAAAACTGCGGCGCGTCTGCCGCCCGTAACCGGGGTCTTGAACTATGCCATGGGGAGTGGGTGGTGTTTTCAGACGCTGACGATCTGATCTCCCCCGACTTCCTTGCCTTGATCGCCCAAGAGGAGTACCAGTCCCAGGATCTGCTCCTCTTCGATTTTGCTGAGACAAGGGAAGATTTAACCGCCGCCCCGGTCCTGGAAGCACAATATTTTGGGGCTGAGGAGATACCAGATCTGCTGCGCAGTCTCCTGCTGCGCACACAGCTCATCAATGGCGGAAACCTGAATTTCGTCTCTCCCTGCGGAAAAGCATACCGAAAAGCCATTATTGACCGGCATACCCTCCGGTTTTCATCCCGGTTGTTTTTCGCGGAGGATAAGCTGTTCAACACGGAATATTTGACAAAAACGAACCGGTGTATTTATCTTCCGACGCCGGTCTACTACTATAATATCCACCCCGATTCCCTGTCTCACCGTTTCAATCCCAAGCTCCCCTATAACCTTGCTGAACTGCTGGAGAGGCTTCGGGACGCTTTAACATCTGGCAAACTGTTCGCCCCACTGGAGCGGGATTTCTACTCCTATGCTCTGGAGAATTTGAGTTATTCCATGGTGTGGACCGTATTTAGTCCAGAGAACCGGCAGACGTACCGTGAAAAGCTGGCAGTATGCCGCGCGCTCCGGGAAAACCAGCTGTACTGCAAGGCCATGGAGTACAATTACTCCTGCGGCCATTGGGTACGGCGGATTTTTGTCCTTCTGTTCCGCCTGCGCTGGTATTTTCTGGCCGGCCTGCTGGCCAGGCTGTGGTATCACTATCTGTTATGGAAGAACCGGCTGTAAGCAGGATACAGTTTCTTCCACATCCAACTATCCCGGCACACTGCCCAGAGCAGCTCCTTCAGCGCCCCGCCAATCTGAAAGCCCCCGCACCGGCGCAGCTGCACCAGCGCCTGGAACGCCGCCCCCCAGCGGCCGTACTTCAGGGAAATGTGGTACCGACGCTCCGCCTTCCAGCGGGCGACCCGGTTCAGCGCCTCCCGGCTGTCCATGGCGCACAGAGCGGCGATCTCGTCCACCAGGCGTTCATAGTCGGCGTACTTTTTCTCCTCCTGAGCCTGGGTCAGCTCTGTCCGGGAGTGGCTCCCCCGCCGGACGCAGACGCCATACAGCGCCTCCCGAAGAGTGGGGCACCGGTGCCGGTACAGGAAGGGCAGCAGCATCTGGAAGTTCTGCCCCACGTCGTACTCCGGGATACAGCGGCGGGGATAGATGTCAAAAAACGCCGCAGAGCGGAACATATAGCACCCGCAGCACACAAACGTCCGAAACTCCAGCACATCCCAGAACAGGGCCTCACGGGACAGGTCGCCCTGCTTCTCATCCGCCTCTTCCCTGGGCGCGCCGGTCTCCCCGTCGAAGTACCAAGCCAGTGAACGGACACACTGGTATTCCGGATTTTTTCGTAAAAAGCTCACCCGCCGCTCCACGGATTCCGGCTTGAGAATATCGTCGCTGTCCGGCCAGATCAAAAACTCCCCGGTCACATAGGGCAGACCTCGGTTGATGGCGGCGGAGGCGTTTTTGTGGGGCCCGGTCACCACCCGGAAGCCGTACCCCCGCCCGGCAAAGCGTCCGCGGTATGCTTCCGCCACCTGGAGTGTGCCGTCGTCGGAGCCGTCGTCGGTCAGAATCATATCGATTTGGGGATAGGTCTGGGCCAGGACAGAGTCCAGCATTGCCGCCAGGTGCCGCTCCCCGTTGTATACCGGCGTCACAATGGACACCACGCCGTCTCTATTGGGCGTTCCCTCCTGACCCATACACTCCCCCTCCTTCCAGCCCCGCTGTCCGCACTGTTTTGTTCAGAAACGAGACATAATCAAACTGGTCCATATACCGCCGTTTCCGCCGCTGGGGCCGGTAGAGCAGCACATTGCCCAGCTCAAGCCCCTCCTCAAAGCCCGTAATGTGGTACGCCGACGGAAATTCCGGGTAATCCACATGGGTAAACATCACCTTATTAGGCCAGGGGAGGTTGTCAAAGGCACGCAGCGTCTCGTAATCGCATGGACTTCTATCAGAACCCATCAGGATGATGCGATCCCAGTTGATGCGCCGCCTGCGCTGATTCCATTTTTCTGCCGCCTCCCCAAAGGTGTCATAGTGGATAAAATTGACCTGGACATCTCCCAGCAGTCCCACCGGACAGCCCATATCTCCCCCAAGCTGTACACATTCCACCAGCTCCTGAGCCATGTACCATCTGAGATTTCCCGCCATCTTCACAAGGTCCAGCATACTGATGGTGAGGTTCACCGTTGGCGTCCGGAATCCCAGCCCCAGGTCGTGGTACATCATCGTACCAATACAGTTGGTGGCGATAATGGTAAAGTCTGTAACCCGCAGGCGGCGGCGTCTCCTTTTGCGGTAGGCGGAATATTCCAGCCGCTGCGCCGTCTCCCAAACCTTCGCTCCCAGCCCCACTTGTCTCCTCCTTTTATCGCCGCAGCAGGCCCATGATAGTCCGGCTCCGTTCAAACAAGACAAACAGCGCCCCCGCCGGCAGGGTCCTCCGCAGGGCCATAAACACCCCCCGGCCTTTCGCGGCAGGTGTGGGCCCCGTCAGCCGCGGCTGGAGTATCTCCTCCTTTTCGCACGCAAACCACCCCAGCTCCGCTTGGATCTCTCCCCAGATCTCCCGGGCCCGCTCCGTGTGAAGAATCACCAGAGAATTACCCATGCCGTCGTCCGCCTCCGGGCGGACCTTTTCGATCCCCCAGAAATCGCCCAGGGTAAAATCGCTCCCCCGGTCCACGGTGCAGTACCGGCAGGCATGGCAGGCGGGCCGAATGATAAAATTGCCGAAAAACATCCCGCAGTATGGGTCCGCGCTCAAACGCGTGGTATACTCCTTCCCGCCGCACACATAGGCCCGGGTGTGGCCGCTGTCCCCCGCCCGCTTGTCCCGGAAGGAGAAGGCGGTCAGCCGCCCCTTGTGCCTGTGCTCCAGAAGTTTGACGTAATCCCCCCAGATTCCCGGGGACGGGACACCGTAGCACACCAGATCCGCCGTGATCAGCGTAGGCCAGGGCCGCCCCAAAAACCGCCGCAGGGCGTGAGCCTGACAGGGCATCCCGCAGAAGAGCACCCATTTCCCCTCCTTCAGCACAGCGGCAATTCGGCGGTATACACCGTCCATCCGACTCTGGACATATTTGGTAGTCTTCAGGAGTTCCAGCTGCGCCGGGTTCTGGGCCTCTTGGTGGGAAACCTCCATCCCCTCCCCGAAGGCCGCGCCGAATACCACACCCTGCCGCCGCAGAACATACCCCGCCAGTACCGGGAACACCCCTCCGGAAGAGCTGGCCCGCCGGGCATCTTCCTCCCGCACCCAGGCACCGAAATATTGGTTATCCGCAAATGTCTCCCCTCTGCCCATTGGGCACACCGCCTCACAGCGGCCGCAGCGGATGCACACCGCCCCGTCTACCTGGGGATAGCGGAAGCCTTCCCCGTCCGGTGTCATCCGGATGGCGCTCACCGGGCAGATGTCTCCGCAGGCACCGCAGCCGCAGCAGTTCTTTTTGTCCTGATACAGCTTCATTCCAGCCTCCCCACCACGTTTTTCAACAGAAATTTATGGGATACCTTCACTGCCTCCGCCGTCCGCGCCGCCACCGCCGGCCAGTGGATGGACGTCGTAATCTCCCCCGCCCCCGCCGGGCACAGCCGGTCCTCCAACCCGTGGAGGGCCAGCAGCGACGCCAGACGCTCGTTTACCTGACTGTGGGAAAAAATGAGAAACTGCTTTTCATAGAGGATGGAAAAGGCGGCGGCGTGAAAGGAGTTGCTTACTACATACGCTGCATGGTGTACATAGCCCAAAAATTCCGCCGGGCCCGCCGTTTTGTCCGCTTCAGCGGCGACGCCCACTCCGGCAGCCCCTGTCCGCAGCTCCACCACTGGCAAGTCTGTCTTATGTGAGAGAGCCTGGACATATTCGGCCATGTCCCGGTTTGGCTCTGTCGTGTAGGCCAAAATGTAGTTCTTCTGCTCCGGGGGCCGCTCTACCGTCTGCCACGCGTCTTTTCCCAGGAAAAACACTGGATCCAGCACCGCCGTCACCTCTCCGGCGAAACACCGCTGGACATAGGGCGCCGCCCCGGCCTCCCGGACAGACACCGCGTCCACATGGCGGACCAACTCCAAAAACTGCCGCTCATACTCCGGAGGAAGGGATGCGCTCCCCAGGCTGGCCCCATAGGCCACAACGCGCTCCTTGCGCCCGCTCTCAAAGGCCCCAAAGTAGGCCCGGCGCAGGCCGCAGGTAATGTTGGGGTTCCAAATCTGGTCGCTGCCCACCACATAGCACCGGTAAGGGAGTTTTTTCAGCCCGGACAGAAACCAGATTTTAGGCTGTTCCCGGTCCACCAGCCAGTCCATCCGAAACCGGCGCATATTGGCCCGCCGGGCGGCAAAGTCTTGATACGCCTGCAGGTTGTGCCACACGCCCCACGCCGCGTAGCGCAGCCGCCTCCCCAGTCCCTTTTGAGGCACATAGGGGATCAGCCAGTGCCGTCCGGTCAGGAAGGGCGGCTCGTACCGGACAATATCCGCCGCCACCCCGCTGGCCCGCAGGTGCTCCTTCAGCGCGTAGGCCTGGAGCATCGCGCCGAAATTGTCAGAACAGTGAAAGGTGAGAATACCCACTTCTCCCGCCGGACTGTTCCGCATCGCGTCCCTTTCCATCCCGCGCTCCCCCCTTTCGGTTAAACTCCTCCCTTGTCTCCGCCTGTAACAGTATTTTCTGGTGAATGTCATTATATCAAATATCACATCTTTTTCAAGTCCTCCTGAGAGGACAGCAACGTAATATCGGGATAGCTGCTCCTTCCTTTTTTCCAATCCGGCTTCTTTTTGCCGCCCTACACTCCTTTGTTATTTCCAACTGCGGAACATCCTGTATCCTGTGGTTTGGGGGTTGTAAATTCGCAAAAATTGTACTATTATGTAGAGTACGATTTTATAGACAGGCAAGGGCGGAGCTGCCGCCCCCAAGGACAAGGAGACCAAATTATGAGCCTTCGAATTGGCATTGATATCGGCTCCACAACGGTAAAAGTTGTGGTGCTGGATAAAGATAATAAACTGCTCTTCCGTTCCTATGAGCGGCATTTTTCCAAAACCCGGGAGCGGGCCTGTGAGACGCTCCACTCCATTGAAAACCGCTTTCGGGGGCAGGCGGTGAAACTGGTCATCACCGGCTCCGCCGGACTGGGCGTGGCCAAGGCCGCCGGCATCGACTTTGTGCAGGAGGTCTACGCCACCGCCGCCGCCGTGCGGCAATATTACCCTGACACCGACGCCGTGATCGAGCTGGGGGGCGAGGACGCCAAGATCATCTTCTTCGGCGGCGCTTTAGAGGAGCGGATGAACGGATCCTGCGCCGGGGGCACCGGCGCCTTTATCGACCAGATGGCTACTTTGATGAACGTCACCGTCAATGAGCTGGACGCCCTCTCTCTCAAGCATGAGAAGATCTACCCCATCGCCTCCCGGTGCGGCGTATTCGCCAAGAGCGATATTCAGCCCATCCTGAACCAAGGCGGGCGGAAGGAGGACGTGGCCGCCTCCATCTTCCAGGCCGTGGTGGACCAGACTGTGGCCGGACTCACTCAGGGCCGGGAGCTGAAGGGAAAGATCGTTTTCCTGGGCGGCCCCCTCCACTTCCTCTACGGCCTGCGGGAGCGGTTTGTGGACACCCTCAAGCTGGACGGGGCGCACGCCGTCTTCCCCGAGGACGGGGACTGCTTTGCCGGCATCGGCGCCGCCCTGTGCGCCGGAGAGTACGCCCAGCGGCCCTTTGAGGCGTTCCTCAAGCTGCTGGAGGAGAGCGTGGACGCCAAAACCACGGTGGACACCATGCCCCCTCTTTTCGCCGGAAAGGAGGAATACGCCGCCTTCCTGGCCCGGCACAACGCGAACCGCCCGCCCCAGACGGATATCCGCACCTACTCCGGTCCCGCCTGGCTGGGCATTGACGCCGGCTCCACCACCACCAAGATGACCTTAATCAACGCCGGCGGCGGACTGCTCTATACCTACTACCACTCCAACCAGGGCAACCCGGTGGCCATTGTGCTGGAACAGCTCAGGGAAATCTACCGCCTGTGCGGGGATCGCATCTCCATCCAGGGGGCCGCCGTCACCGGCTACGGGGAAGACCTGATCAAAAACGCCTTTCAATGCGATCTGGGCCTGGTGGAGACCGTGGCCCACTATAATGCCGCCGCCCACTTTAACCCCGATGTGGACTTCATCATTGACATCGGCGGACAGGATATGAAGTGCTTCAAAATCCGCAACGGCGCGGTAGACTCTATTATGCTCAACGAGGCCTGCTCCTCCGGCTGCGGCTCCTTTATCGAGACCTTCGCCAAGGCCCTGGGGTACAACATCTCCGACTTCTCCAAGCTGGGCCTCTTCTCCCCCCGGCCGGTGAATCTGGGCTCCCGGTGTACCGTCTTTATGAACTCCAGCGTAAAGCAGGCCCAAAAGGACGGCGCCAGTGTGGAGGATATCTCCGCCGGGCTGTCCATCTCTATTGTGAAGAACGCGGTATACAAGGTCATCCGAGCCGCCTCCGCCGACGATCTGGGGCAACATATTGTGGTTCAGGGGGGCACTTTTCTCAACGACGCGGTACTCCGCGCCTTTGAGCAGGAGCTGGGCCGAGAGGTCACCCGCCCCACCATCGCCGGGCTGATGGGAGCTTTCGGCGCCGCGCTGGCCGCCCGCAACCTCCATCTGGAGCGCTCCGCCCTGCTGGACGCCGCCGCGCTGGACGCCTTTTCCCACAGCGCCAAGCCCGTCACCTGCGGCCTGTGTACCAATCACTGCTCCCTCACTGTCAATCAGTTCGACGGCGGACGGAAGTTTATCTCCGGCAACCGCTGCTCCCGCCCTCTGGGTCAGGAGAAGACTCAGCTGCCGGATCTGATGCAGTACAAATACAAAAAGCTCCGCTCCCTCCAGGGCGAGGGGGAGGGGGACGGCTCCCGGGGGCGCATCGGCATCCCCTTTGGCCTGAATATGTACGAAAACCTTCCCTTCTGGTTCACCTTCTTTACCAAGCTGAATTTTGAGGTGGTCCTCTCCCCTGAGTCCTCCCGCAAGCTCTACCTTAAGGGACAGCGCACCATCCCCTCGGATACGGTGTGCTACCCCGCCAAGCTCCTCCATGGCCATGTGGAGGCTCTGGTGGAGGCAGGGGTGGACGCCATCTGGTATCCCTGCATGTCCTACAACAACGACGAGGGCATCGGAGACAACCACTATAACTGTCCCGTGGTGGCCTACTACCCAGAGCTGCTGGCCGCAAACGTCCCCTCTCTCAAGCAGACCCGCTTTTTAGACCCCTATGTGGGCCTGTGGCGGCACAAGGACTTCTCCAAGCGGATGGTTAAGTATATGGCGGAGCAGTTCAGCATCCCAGCAAAAGAGACAAAAGAAGCCGTGAAAGCGGCCTATACCGCCTATGAGTTCTACATGGACGGCATTCAGGAGACCGGCCAGGAATATATTGACTACGCCCGGGCCCATGATCTGCCCATCATCGTGGTGTGCGGCCGGCCCTACCACATCGACCCGGAGATCAACCACGGCATCAACGACCTGATCACCGGCTTCGGCTTTGTCCTGGTGACGGAGGACGCTTTGTCCCATCTGGAGGGGTACGCCCCCCGGAAGGTGCTCAACCAGTGGACGTTCCAGAGCCGGATGTACAACGCCGCCCGCTATGTCTGCACCCAGGAGGATATGCAGGTGATCCAGCTGGTCTCCTTCGGCTGCGGTACTGACGCCATTACTACCGACGAGCTGCGGGATATTCTGGAACAGGGCGGCAAGCTCTATACCCAGCTGAAAATTGACGACATCAGCAATCTGGGCGCGGTAAAGATCCGGGTGCGCTCCCTCATGGCCGCCATGGACGCCCGGTCACTTTCTGTTGAAAAAGAAAGTGACCAAAGAAAACTTTCATAGGGGCGCCCCGCCCCGTCTGCGGAAGGATATTGTTATGACACAGACAGAACTGCGCGGCCTGGTCCGGGACCAGCTGGCTTTGGACCTGGGCTGCGATCCCGCCCTGCTGGATACGCCGGACAACGCTGTGGTTCAGTGGATGGAGCGCCCGCGCCGGCGGCGGTACAACGACAGCACCCCCATGCTGGAGCTGGCCGTCTGGAACGGCAAGCTCATCGCCGCCGCCCAGCCGGCGCTGCTGCCCTGGGCCGAGCGCTATTTTGCGGACCGGCCCGCCCAGTGGCTCTTTCACCCTGCCCGATATCGGGAAATTGACGCCGCCCTGGCCCCGCTGGGCTATGAGATTGGCGACGCCCACAAATTTTATCTGCCGGACCTCTCTGTCCCAGAGACTGCCCCCTCCCGGCCGGTGCGCTGGTATGAGGAGGGAGAATTGGAACCCTTCCGGGGCCAGCCCTTCTGGGGGGACGCTCTGTGCTTCAATCCACTGTTTCCTGACCGGCTGGCGGTAGCGGCTCTGGATCCGGCGGGCCGCCCCACGGCCATGGCCGGGGCCAGTCAGGACGGCGCCCGGATGTGGCAGATCGGCATCAATGTCCTGCCGGAGCACCGGGGAAAGGGGCTGGCGGTCTATCTCACCGCCCTGCTGAAGGACGAGCTGCTCCGCCGGGATCTGGTGCCCTTTTACGGCACCGGGGAGAGCCATATTATCTCCCAAAACGTGGCAAAACGGGCGGGATTTCTCCCCGGCTTCGCCTATCTATACGCCAAACCGAAAGGAACCGAAGACCATGGCTGAATTAGTATACGATGAGACCGGCCGCCTGCTCTTTACCAAGGAGATGAAAGAGGAGTATACCTTGCTCATGCCCCAGATGCTCCCCATTCACTTTGGCATGATGGCCCGCCTGCTGGAACGGGAGGGTTTCCGGGTGGAAACCCTCAACACCTCCGGCAAGAGCATTGTGGACGCAGGCCAGAAATACGTCCATAACGACACCTGCTACCCTGCCCTGCTGGTCATCGGCCAGCTCATCGACGCCATTCAAAGCGGGAAGTATGACGTCCACAAGGTGGGCCTGCTCATCACCCAGACCGGCGGCGGCTGCCGGGCGTCCAACTACATCCATCTGCTGCGCAAGGCCCTGATCAAGGCGGGGCTGGAGTTTGTCCCTGTGG
Organism: Pseudoflavonifractor sp. 524-17; assembly: GCF_009935845.1. Taxonomy (GTDB): domain Bacteria; phylum Bacillota; class Clostridia; order Oscillospirales; family Oscillospiraceae; genus Pseudoflavonifractor_A. The sequence continues at coordinate 11,437 of NZ_QWEK01000064.1, forward strand.
TGTCGGTGAATCTGTCCGGCCTGGAGAAAAATCCCGGCTTCCGCCTGTCCATCCCCTTCCTGCGCAAGGCGGTGTTTGCTATGATGTACGGCGACATTATCGTCCAGACCGCCAATCAAGTCCGCCCCTATGAGGTCACCCCCGGCCAGACCGACCATACCATTGAGGACTGCATGTCCCGCCTGCTGGAGGGGATGGACCGGGGGGACGGCCTGTCCTACAAGAGCATGTGCCGCAATTTCAAGTGGATTGTCCAGGCTTTTAAAGATATCCCCGTCCAGGGGGCGCCCAAAGTCCGGGTGGGCGTTGTGGGGGAAATTTATATTAAATACTCCCCCTTGGGCAACAACAATCTGGAGGAGTTCCTCCTCTCCGAGGGGGCGGAACCGGTGGTCCCCGGCCTCACCGACTTTATTATCTTCAAGATCTACAACCGGGACGTAGATGTGGACCTGTACGGCGGGCTCTGGCTCAAACAGAAAATCTGCCGGATCTTTGAAAACTATGTGAAAAAATGCCAGAAGGCTATGATCGCCGCCATTCAGGCAGGCGGTTTCCGGGCCCCCGGCACCTTTGACGACCTCCACCGCCTTATCCAGGGCTACTTGGGAGACGGCAACAAGATGGGGGAGGGCTGGCTCCTCACCGCCGAGATGCTGGAGCTCATCCACTCCGGCACCCCCAATATCGTCTGTACCCAGCCCTTCGGCTGCCTGCCCAACCACATTGTAGGCAAGGGCATGATCCGTAAGCTGAAGGACGACTACCCCAACTCCAACATCGTGGCCATCGACTACGACCCGGGGGCTACTAAAATCAACCAGGAGAACCGCATCAAGCTGATGCTGGCCAACGCCCGCGCGCTGTCCAACGAGAGCGCCCCAGCGCTCCAGCCGGACCGGGTCCCTATGGAGGTGTAAGATGGAGGAACTTCGCTTTGTTGACGCCTGTGAGGAGGCCCATTTCGCCGCCATGAGCGCCATTCACTGCCGTGGCTGGCACAAGACCTACCCTGGCTATGTGCCGGAGGATTATCTCCGGGAGGCCATTACCCCGGACCACTGGATTCCCCTCTTTCGAGAGCAGTACCAGACCGGCCAGGGCCGTGGGCTGCTGCTGTACCGTGGGGATTGCCCGGTGGCCTGCTGCACCTACGGCTCCGCCCGGGCGGAGGCAGACTCCCCCTACGCCGGCTGTGGAGAGCTGTTCTCCTTCTACACCGACCCCGCCGAGACCAGCCGGGGATACGGCTCTCTGCTGATGGAAGAAACATTAAGCCGCCTGTCCGCCATGGGCTTTTCCCGCTGCTGCGTCTTTGTCCTCCGGGAAAACGCCGGCGCCCGCCGGTTCTATCAGCGCCACGGCTTCTCCTGGGACGGCTCCAGCATTGACATTCCCTTTCCCCACGAGATGATCTGCGTGGATCTGCGCTATACCAAGGCTCTCTCCGCCCCAGATAAATAATTCCTGATCCCCCTTGACTTCCGGCAAATACCTAGCTATAATAAATGTAGAGTACTCCGACAATTAAATGTCCGGCCATGGCAATTTTGCCCCGTCGTCCCCACGCATGGCCAACAGGACAGAAATGATACTGGACAGCGGGTTTTCCCCTTTGGAAAGCTCGCTGTTTTTCTGTTATCTGTGCTTTCCGCAAGCCGATTACCTCAACGAAAGGACGATTTCTATGACCCAGCATACAAACCATATGGAGACAATGCCTGTCCGTTCCCTCCTCCTGCGCATGTCCTGGCCCATGATGCTCTCCATGCTGGTCCAGGCCCTGTATAACCTGGTGGACAGTATGTTTGTCGCCCAACTCAGCGGCGAGGGCTTTGAGGCCCTGGCCCTGGCCTACCCTATCCAGACCTTGATGATCGCCCTGTGCGCCGGCACCGCTGTGGGCATCAACGCCATGATCTCCCGCCGTCTGGGGGAGAAGCGCGTGGAAGACGCCGTCCAGGTGGCGCTGAACGGATATGCCGTCTGCGCCGTGATTTCCGTGCTCTTTTTCCTCTTCGGCCTCACCGCCAGCGGCCCCTTTATCCGCCTGTTCAGCAGCCAGCCCAACGTTGTGGCCTACGGCACCCAGTATGTCACCATCGTCACGGTCTGCGCCTTTACAGTGTCCTTTCAAATTTGCTCTGAGCGGGTGCTCCAGGCCAGCGGCAACTCCCTGGGACCTATGATCAGCCAGGCCACCGGCGCGGTGCTCAACATCATTTTGGATCCCCTCTTTATTTTTGGCATCGGGCCCTTTCCCCGTCTGGAGGTTGCCGGCGCGGCCATTGCCACCGTCCTCAGCCAGTTCGCCGGAATGCTGCTGGTTTTCTTCCTGGTGTGGCGCAATCCCAATTTAAAGCTGCACTTCAAGGGCTTCCGGCCCAGCCTGACCGTCATCCGGGACATCTATACCATCGGCGTTCCCGCCATTATGGTGCAGCTTCTGGGCACCCTGATGACTTTAGGACTGAATAAAGTCATGGCCTTCTTTACCACCAACGGCGTCTTTATTCTGGGGGCCTATTTCAAGCTCCAATCCTTCGCCTTTATGCCCATCTACGGCCTGAACAACGGCCTCGTCCCTGTGGTCAGCTATAACTATGGCGCAAAGCGGCCTGACCGGGTCACCCAGGCCATCCGGTTCGCCCTGGTCATCGCCGTCAGCGTCATGGCGGTGGGCGCGGCCCTTTTCCTTCTGGTTCCCGGGCTGCTGCTCTCCTTCTTCCAGGCCAACCCCGCCCAAATGGCCGACGGCATCCCCGCCCTGCGGATGATCGGCCCTTCCTTCCTCTTCGCCGGCGCCTGCATTATTTTTTCCGCCGCCTTCCAGTCGGTGGGCGCCCCCCGCACCAGCCTGCTCATCTCTCTGCTGCGGCAGGTGGCCCTCCTCCTCCCCGCCGCCCTGCTGCTGGGATGGCTGGCCCCCGGCTTCCTCTGGCTGGCCTTTCCCGTTGCCGAGATTCTGTCCTGTACCCTGGCTGTCTTGTGTTACCGCAGGGTCTATCAAACCAAAATCGCTTTTTCATATTAGAAGCACCAGATAATTTGTAAATCTTCTGAGGTAATTATTAACTTCCTGTGTTCTGCCTTGACTTTCCACTCTCTGCGCATATAATAAAATTGTGTGATATGAGATAAGGAGGTTGTTATCTTGGCAAGAACCGCAGCAAGCACTCCAAAAGCAGCCGCGAAGACATCCACCCGCATGTCAAAAAAGGGGCCGCTCTCCCCTGACAGTTTGCGAAAGCTGGACGCCTACTGGCGGGCCGCGAACTATCTGTCCGTGGGCCAGCTTTACCTGCTGGACAACCCCCTTCTTCGCAAGCCCCTCCAGCCTGAGCACCTGAAAAAGACCATTGTGGGTCACTGGGGTACCGTCCCCGGCCAGAATTTTATTTATACACACCTCAACCGCATTATTACAAAATACGACCTGAACATGATCTACATCTCCGGGCCGGGCCACGGCGGCAACGCCATGGTTGCCCAGACCTATCTGGAGGGTACTTACAGCGAGATCTACCCCAACATCAGCCGGGATCTGGAGGGGATGAAAAAGCTGTTCCGGCAGTTCTCCTTCCCCGGCGGCATTCCCAGCCACGTATCCCCGGGGACCCCCGGCTCCATCAACGAGGGCGGCGAGCTGGGCTACTCTCTGGCCCACGCCTTCGGGGCAGTGATGGACAATCCCGACCTGATTGCCGCCTGCGTTGTGGGCGATGGGGAGGCGGAGACCGGCCCCCTGGCCACCGCCTGGCACTCCAACAAATTCCTTAACCCTCTCACTGACGGCGCGGTCCTTCCTATTCTCCACCTCAACGGATTCAAAATCTCCAACCCCACCCTTTTCGCCCGCATTACCCATGAGGAGGTAGAAAATTTCTTCAAGGGCTGCGGCTGGACTCCCCGCTTTGTGGAGGGGGAGGACCCCCTCAAAATGCACCAGCAGATGGCCGCCGCCCTGGACTGGGCTGTGCGGGAAATCCAGCGCATCCGGCAGACCGCCGCCGACACCGGCGACACCAGCCGTCCCCGCTGGCCCATGATTGTGTTCCGCTCTCCAAAGGGTTGGACCGGCCCCAAAGAGGTGGACGGCCTCCGGGTAGAGCACACCTTCCGCTCCCATCAGGTCCCCATCTCCATCAGTGAGGACCACCCGGAGCACCTGCGCCTGCTGGAAAACTGGCTGAAGAGCTACCGGCCGGAGGAGCTCTTCGACCGCAGCGGCACCCTCATTCCCGAGCTCCAGGCCATAGCCCCCAAGGGCGCCCGCCGTATGGGCGCCAATCCCCACGCCAACGGCGGCCTGCTGCTGCGGGATCTGCGCATTCCCGATTTCCGCAATTACGCCGTCTCTGTCCCTGCCCCCGGCGAGGTCAAGGGGGAAGATATGGCTGAACTGGGCAAGTTTGTGCGGGATATCATCAAGCTCAACATGGAAAATCGGAATTTCCGGGTCTTTGGTCCCGATGAAACCAAATCCAACCGGCTGGAGGCGGTCTTTCAGGCCTCCAGCCGCTGCTGGAACGCCGCCGCCTCTGACCGGGACGAGTCTCTCGCTCCCGACGGCCGGGTGATGGACGCTATGCTCTCTGAGCACATGTGCCAGGGCTGGCTGGAGGGCTATCTCCTCACCGGCCGGCATGGCATTTTTAACAGCTACGAGGCCTTTATCCGCACGGTGGACTCCATGTTCGCCCAGCACGCCAAGTGGCTCAAGGTCTGCTCCCAGCTCTCCTGGCGGCAGGACATCGCCTCTCTCAACTATGTCCTCTCCTCCAACGTCTGGCAGCAGGATCACAACGGCTTTACCCATCAGGATCCGGGCTTTCTGGACCATGTGGCCAATAAGAAGGCGGACGTGGTGCGGCTCTACCTTCCCCCTGACGGCAACTGTTTGCTGTCCTGCTTTGACCACTGCATCCGCAGCCGGAACTATGTCAACGTGCTGGTCACCTCCAAGCATCCCCGGCCCCAGTGGCTTACCATGGATGAGGCGATCAAGCACTGTACCCATGGCATCGGCATCTGGCAGTGGGCCTCCAACGACCAGGGCAGTGAGCCCGATGTGATTATGGCCTGCTGCGGCGAGACCCCCACTCTGGAGACCCTGGCCGCCGTCACCATCCTCCGCCACCACCTGCCGGAGCTGAAAATTCGGGTGATCAACGTGGTTGATCTAATGAAGCTTCAACCCCACACCGAGCACCCACACGGCCTCACCTCTGAGGACTTTGACGCCCTGTTCACCGTAGACAAGCCCATTATCTTCGCGTTTCACGGCTACCCCACCCTCATCCACGAGCTCACCTACCGCCGGCACAACAAGAATCTTCATGTCCGGGGCTATAAGGAGGAGGGCACCATCACCACCCCCTTTGATATGCGGGTACAAAACGACATTGACCGCTTCCATCTGGTGGAGGACGTGATCAAGCGCCTGCCCCAGCTGGGCAACCGGGGCGCTTTCCTCATCCAGCTCATGAAAGATAAGCTGGTGGAGCACCAGCAGTACATCACCACCAACGGCATTGACATGCCTGAAATCCGCAACTGGACCTGGAACGGCGGCAGGGGGATTGTTTAATCCTTCTGAGCTTGCTTCACTAATAAAAGGAACACCTCCAAGCCATTTGGAGGTGTTCCCAGCTTGTCGAAAAGCGGCCTGCCAGGAAAAAGTTCTGGCAGGCCGCAAAGCATAAAGATACATAAGGGCAGCA
>NZ_QWEK01000065.1 GCF_009935845.1 Pseudoflavonifractor sp. 524-17
CGGGTGTTCGTTTCCTTATCCAGTTCGTGAATAAGAATACGGTCAATAAATTCATGGACGTTTTCGTAGGTCAGTTCTTCAATCGCTGTGTATCTGCGTACCAGTGCGACAAACCTTTTTACGTCCGCGCTGCGCTCGGTGGCGTTGTCGATTTCCTGTGACAGCTCCGCAATCCTCCGGGTCAGCGTCTTTTTTTCTTCATCATAGCCGGAAGTCAGAAAAGCAAACTGTTCATCTGAAAGTTTCCCTAAAGCGTTGTCCTCGTAGAGCTTGCGGAATAAGATGTTCAGCTCGTTAATACGGTTCTGCGCCTTGTCAAGTTCTTTCCGCTGCTGTGTCAGCGTCTTTTGTACTGCCTTTGCGCTGCACTCGTTGGCGGTTTCGATAAACTCCTGTTCATGCTCTTTCACATAAGACGTTACTCGCTGCAAGTCTGCAAGGACAAGTTCTTTCAATACGCTTTTGCGGATATAATGCGTAGTGCAGAGCATATCATTTCTTGCCCGGTTGCGGTAGTTGCCGCAAGTGTAGGCGTGTTTCCGTTCAAGCGTCCCGGCTCCGCGTACTGCATACATTTTGTAGCCGCAGTCCCCACAAAAGAGCAGCCCGGAAAACAGGTCAATTTCATCAACCTTTGTCGGGCGTTGCCGGGTGGCAATCCGCTTCTGTGCAAGTTCAAAGGTTTCTTCATCAATCAAAGGTTCGTGAGTGTTGGGGAAGAAATACCTTTTTTCCTCCGGGTTCTTTTTCGTCTTTTTCGACTTATAAGATACCTTGTAGGTTTTCCCGGTTATGGTATGCCCTAAATACTCTTTCCTTGTCAGAATGTCGTACAGTGTCTTATCCGGCCAGTTGTACCATGCGTTGAGCTGTGGGCGGGGGTGGCGTTTGCTCCCTGTCCTGCGGTAGCGCAGTTCCCCGACGGTCAATATCTCATTGTCCCGCAGCCAGTTCTGGATTTCACACATACGGTCGCCCCGTACATACATTGCAAAAATCTGTTTTACGACGTGTGCCGTTTCCGGGTCGGGTATCAGATGATTGCGGTTATCCGGGTCGATAAGGTAGCCGTAAGGAGCTTCGCCGTTGACGCGCTCGCCTTTCTGTGCCTTTGCCTGTTTGACAGCCCGGATTTTCTTTGAGGTGTCGCGGGCGTAAAACTCGTTGAACCAGTTCCGCAGAGGGGTAAACTCGTTATCTTCCCTCGCTGTGTCTACACCGTCGTTAATGGCAATGTAGCGCACTTCGTATTCGGGGAAAACAATCTCTATCAGTTCGCCGGTTTTCAGATAATTACGTCCCAGACGGGAAAGGTCTTTTGTTATGACGGTCGCCACGTTCCCGGCTTCAACCTCATGCAGCATGGCTTGAAGCCCCTCACGCTCAAAGCTCACGCCGGAAAATCCGTCGTCTACAAAAAAGCGTGTGTTGAAAAAGTGGTGTTCGTCAGCATACTTTTGTAAAATCAGTTTTTGGGTCTATATTGACGAGATCTATCTCCTTTTCCAGCACGAATACAGCGCAAATTTCCTGTTTACCCTGTGGAAACGGGTCAGAAAGTACGGAGCGTTGTGTACAGGCGCAACTCAGAACGTGGAGGATCTGCTCCAGTCCCATACCGCCCGGACCATGCTGGCTAACAGCGAGTTCCTGGTCATGCTGAACCAGGCGGCCACCGACCGGGCGGAGCTGGCGCGGCTGCTGAACATTTCAGACAACCAACTCTCCTACATCACCAACGTAGACTTCGGGCGGGGCCTCATCAAGTGCGGCAGCGCCATTGTGCCGTTTATGGACAATTTCCCGAAAAACCGGCTTTATAAGCTGATGACCACCCGCTTGACAGAGGTTGAGCAATCGTAACAGCGATAGGGAGCGGAGCCGTGTCCACAGCCTTGTTCGACCTTGGAGGAGGTGATAGATCATCGCAAAAATCAAGGAAAAATGCACGGTAAAGGGCAGATTAAAGAAGAAGGTTCAAGCCGCGCCGAAGGAGCTTGTTCGCCGCGGTTTGGATGACGGAACGGAGCGCCTGCGGGATCAGCTCCGGGAGACTGCCCAGCGGGGACAGGCCAGCGACTACGGCGGCGACCGAATCGAGGACACCGCCGTAGACGGAACGCGGCGGGTTGAACGCGACATAGAGGCTCTGTTGAAAAAGAAAAAGTCCGCCAAGGGCCGGGAGGCAGACAAAGCGCCGCCCACTGCGGCGGACCCGCCTACACAGGAGCCTATGGCAGATCCACTGCCGCTGGAGGTCTCGGCGGAGCGGCTCCCGCCGCATGAACCGCCCCCGCAAGAGCGGCCTCAAATCAAAACACGAGAGGTTGTTTCTGCCACAAAGAACAGCGCCGCCACTGTGCCTTCTGAAAGCGGCAAAGCCGGGCCAGCCCCTGCGGAGAAGATAACCCAGACATGGATGAAAACGAAAGAGTCCGCTGTCCATAGAAGATCCCACCCGGATGGGCCGCCTATTCCACAGGCCAAAGCAGATCTGCCTCGGATCAGGACGAAGGAGACGGTCATCCATGATACTCCTACAGACGCAGGATCAGCTCCGCGGGTGAGATCAGAACCGCCGCAGATCAGGACAAGAGAAACTGCTACCCATGATACCCAGCCCACGGAGCAGGCCACACGGCCCAAGCCAGGTTTGTCTCAAATCAAAACGAGGGAAACCGCCGCCCACAGCCCTCATACGCCACCCATGGAGCAGGTTCCACAATCGAAATTGGCGCTGCCCCAGATTAGGACAAAGGAGAGCGCCTCCAGCGCGCTTCCTGATCATAGGGCGGCTGCATTCCCTTCCAGCAGAAAAGGACTGCCGGAACAGCTGCCTATTAAAACCAGAGACGCCTACATCCAGAAATGGGCTGCGGTGGAACCAGAGACGCCGCCCCAGACCTTTATCCAAGGGCAGCGAAGGTTGATGCGGGATCGTGGCCAAACTACGGCTAAGAAGCGGGTGGAGGTTCAGCCCCTGGGAGATGGTGTTGTTTCCCAGGCTAGGAACGGTAAGGATGCGGTCTCTTCCGCTCCGGCACGGTATGGATACGCAGCGGACCAGGGCAGATCCGCGCCAGCTCAGACTGTGCGCAGCACTGCACGTCCAGGTGCTCCTGACACCCGGCCTGCGGGGAATCGTGGCCAGACACGCATCAAAACGGCACGTTCCGGAAGAAAGGCCATAGAACGCACCGCCCGCCAGACCATCAAGACGGCGGACTGCTCCTCCAGAAAGGCGGTCAAGACCACCCAGCGGACGGCGAAAACAGCACAGCGGGCCATCAAGACCGCCCAAAAATCTGCTCAAGCCGCCGCAACCACTGCAAAGGCCGCCCAGCGGGGCGCACAGGCCGCAGAAAAGGTTGCGGCAACCACGGCTAAGACTGCGGCAAAAGCCGCTGTGGCGGCGGTAAAAGCGGCCATTGCGGCCATCCAGACCCTGGCCGCCGCCATTGGCGCTGTGAGCCTGCCTGTGCTACTGGTTGTGGTGGTGATTTGTCTGGTGGGGTTAATTGCCGCCTCCCCTTTCGGTATCTTTTTCAGTATCTTTTTTCCAGACGGAGGAGACACCCAGGACGTGGTTACTCCATCGGCGGCAATTGCCCAGATCAACGGCGAGTACGCGGACAGGCTGTCCGCGCTCCAGACAGGAGGGGACTATGGCCGGGTGGAGATCCAGGGCCGCCCACCATCCTGGACAGACGTGCTGGCGGTGTTCGCCGCCAAGACTGCCGGAGGGGCGGACGGCACACAGGTGGCTGTCCTGGACCCGGATGTGGTAGAAAAGCTGCGGGCGGTATTCTGGGATATGACCAAGATCACCACATCGGAAGCTGAGATAGAGCATCCTGCCGAGGACGACACCTCTGCTTGGACGGAAACCGTACTGACCATCACGGTCACGCCCCGAACACCGGATGATATGCGGGTGTTTTACAGCTTTACAGCGGAGCAGAACGCCGCCTTGGACGCGCTGTTGGACGGAGAGAACCGCGCCATGTGGCAGGAGCTTCTCTACAGTTCCAGCGGGGAGATTGTGGCCGTGGCCCTCTCCCAGGTGGGCAATGTGGGCGGTCAGCCCTACTGGAGCTGGTACGGCTTCCACAGCCGGGAGGAGTGGTGCACCTGCTTTGTAAGCTGGTGCGCCAACGAATGCGGCTACATTGACGCTGGGGTGTTCCCCAAGTTTGCCAGCTGCTCCATAGGCTCCAGCTGGTTCAAGGCTCAAGGCCAGTGGCAGGACGGCAGCTATGAACCGCGCCCTGGTGACCTAATATTTTTTGATTGGGACAACAAGGGCGGTTCCGGCCCCCGGGACGGCGCTCCTGACCATGTGGGCATTGTGGAACGGGTGGAGAACGGTGTGGTCTACACCGTGGAGGGCAACTCCGGTGACAGCTGTCGTCAGAACACCTACAGCGTGGGTCACTATGAGATCTGGGGCTACGCAACCCCTGTTTATAACTAATTATCAAGAGGCTGGGAAACAAAATCTCCTGTTTCCCAGCCTAAAATTTTATGAATTTGGAGTGAAAAAATTATGGCAGTTTTTCGTGTGGAGCGTACTCAAAATTATACCGTCATGAGCAACTACCATCTGCGGGACAAGACCCTCTCCCTCAAGGCCAAGGGCTTGCTGTCCCTCATGCTCAGTCTCCCGGAAAATTGGGATTATACTCTGGCCGGTTTGGCCCGCATCAGCCTGGAGGGCAAGGACGCCATCCGAGCCGCCGTGGTGGAGCTGGAAAAGGCCGGATACATCCACCGCAGCCAGACCACCGACAAGACCGGCAAATTCAGCAGCAACGAGTACATCATCCGGGAGTACCCCGCAAACCAAACCCCGCCCACGGAAGGGCCGTCTGCGGCCCAGCCGTCGCCGGAAAACCCGACAACGGAGCATCCGTCAACGGGTTCCACGCAGACGGAGAATCCAACGCAAATAAAGAAAGATCCAGTAAAGAAAGAGAAAAAAATAATGAACTCAGTAAGTACGGATTCATTTCCCTTCCCTTCATCCCCTCCCGTCGTCGTCGCAAGCTCCGCATCCCCCGCTTCGCCGCAAGCGGCAAAGCTCACTCGCTGCGCTGCTCCTCCTCTCTCCACAGAAACCGCTGCGCTGGGTTTCTGCGGGGACCCCAAAATGCCGGCAGCGGCACAGCCGCCTGAAGCGAAGGGAAGGAAGCGGAACAGGAGCAGCGGGATGAGTCAGCAGGCGATGAACGCCTATCGGGAGCTGATCCGAGAGAACATCTGCTATGACGATTTTGTACAGGAGCGTCCGGATGACGCAGGGCAGTTGGACGAGATGGTGGAGCTGATGGTGGAGGCGGTCTGCTCCAAAAAGCAAAGCCTCCGGGTGGCGGGGAATGATTTTCCCCAGGCGGTGGTGAAATCCAGGCTGCTGAAGCTGGATGACCAGCACATCCGCTTTGTGTTCGACTGCCTCCGGGAGAACACCACCCAGGTGCGGAACATGAAGCAATACCTGCTGACTGTGCTGTACAACGCCCCAGTCACCATGGAGAACCACTACGCCGCCCAGGTCAACCATGACCTCTACGGCGGGGAGGCGGCGTAGCCTTACTGAATTTCCTGTTCCAGTGTATCAAACTCCGAGGCGGAGAAGAACTCACTCAATGTGATTTCAAGGCCATCACAGAGCTTTTTGAGCGTGGCAACTGTGATGCTGTTATTCCGGCCATTCACCAGATTATTTACTGTGGATTGCGTGACCCCACTCATCGTACATAACATATTGACGGATATTGCCCGCTCTTCACACAGATGCAAAATCCTCTCCTTTACCGCTATTCCAACTGTCATATGATTATCCCCCTTTGTATGGAGGATAACCAAGATTGCCCTTGCAACGATAACCCTTTTGAGTTAAAATAATTCAAAAGGGTTAATATTTTCGTTGAGGAAGTAGATGATTTGAAAATAGGGCTGAGAAATTGCACCTTTATGGGCCACTATCCGAACAAGTCCCCTTGAAAGTACAACGAGACAGACCCATACGGTGCATTGCGCTAAAACAACCCTGATTTTGGATAGAACTTTGTGCGCCCCTATCAGTATAGACGGTGCATAAAGCAAATCGCCGCGACATTGAAAAAGGGTAATGATGGAGTTAGCCGCGCTAGGAAACAGTATCGGAGCATTTGTGGTAAGGCAAATGCTCCGGTGTGCTTTACTTTACATAGAGAGTTTATTTCAGACTGTTATACCATACCAGATGAAATAGAGTGGAAAAGGTAGAAAAGTCCCTACACTGTTGACACGATGCAGGGTAATATGATAATTGTTTGGTTCTATATTAAGAAACTCAACTGTCAACTTCAAAATCTACCTTATTAAAAAAATCAACATTATTTCTCACAAACTGTAAAAACAATTTCTTCCTTTTAGGATTCATATTCTCAAGCAAACAATTCAGTTCCTCGCAAAGAGATACATCAATAACGGCCAAGTCATCTCTTAGTAAAGAATCAATGCTGACCTCCAAAGCATTTGCAATCGCCACAATCGTTTGGAGACTCGGTATATCAGTCGCTCTCTCAATTTTACCGATGAAGTCCTCAGATACGCCTACTTTATCCGCCAAAACTGCGATTTTCCATCCCCGTTCATTACGTTTTTTTCGTATGGCCACACCAAGTGCTGTATAATCCAAGCTTTTACCCTCCCTTCGCAAGGTTGGCAAGCTAACTATACAAGCCTTTCTCATCTTTTCAAAATAGTAATATACAGTAAACTTGACTATAGCTATTTTTGGTGTATATTTTTATGTGTGTCAAAGATGCTAATAATCTAAAATCCTCCCATACCAAAGCGAGGGAGGAAAATAATATATATTCTATTTGTAAATTCTATCTCATCCTGTAACTTACAAAAAGTTGTAAGAAAATATCAGCCTACAATAGAACTGGAAGCTGGAGTACTAGAAAACCCCTGTACCATTGATACGATACAGGGGTAACATGATAATCATTTAGTTTTATTGCTATTTTCAACTAACGGGGAGAGATTTGCAAGACATTACAAATTCACGTGAAAAGCCGGATGCTGGGAACTTTTGAACCAGACTCTATTTTTCGGATATGAACTGAACCCACATCGCATAGTTCCGCTAATTTGTCCGAAGTCATTCCAGCATGTTTACGGACTTCATATATACGTTTTCCCAATCCCGCTGCATCCATTTCACTCTCTCCTGTAGCTCACATGACACATAGTTATTAGATATTTTTAAATAACTGCATGAAAAGTGCTTGCTGGGTGTCCGTCAATGCAGCCCAACAGTCGAGAAGTTCTTTTTGCCCTTCCGTTAAAGATATTGTATCATTATCTGTGGCAAAAAATTGAGATAAGGTGATGCCAAACCCATAACAGACCTTTTCTAAAGTTTGTATTGTTGGAGTCTGATTTTTTCTATACCAAGTAGAGATTGTGGATTGAGACAATCCAGAATGCTGTGCCAACTCGTATTCTGACCACTTCCGCTTCAAGCGTAATCTTGTGATTTCGGCAAGAACATCTTTCAAGTTATCACCTCATTACTTCGCTATGCCGTTCATTATACTTAAATGGAACCTTGCATTCGAGTTGGTTATGAAGTATAATAAATACGGCAAAACGTAGTATGGAAAGAAGTAGCTCCTTAAAAATTTTTACTGCAATAATTCTTTTAGCCGATTCACAATATCCAAAATTGCCTGTTGCTGCTCTTTACTCAGGCCATCTAAATAAAAACAAGTACGATTGTCAAGCCCCATCATATAATCCAAAGACGTATTATACAATATTGCCAGTCTTGTAAATTGTTCAAGGCTTGGGGTGATGGTATTGCTTTCATACCCGCTTATTGTGGAGGGAACTACGTTCAGTCGCACAGCAACCTCTGTTTGTGAAAGCTTTTTAGCCTCTCGAAGTTCTCTCAGTCTTAACCCAAAATCATAAACCTCCACCCAATTCCCCCCTTTGGGGATAATTTTATACTACGATCTATCATTTATAATGATTAACTATATATGAATATATTATTTACAATGATAGTTTAGAGCTGCCAAATAAATTGTCATCAACATATCAATTTAGAGTATAACCTGTTTTATGCTATCGATACACACCACTTTTAGTCAATTAGTCAATAAGAAGGAGATGAAAAATTGCAAGATATAGATATTAACGGACTCAAGACTTCCGAGGAAGAACTGCATGGCTGTCAAGTAACCACCGTCCATGTCCAAACAGAGCAGGCGGCGAAACAGCTCAATCGAGTGGTTGGAAGCTACATCACCATCGAAACCAGCACGAAGCTGAATGAACATATGAAAATAGACGAGGTAGGGGAATGTCTGGACGAAATACTGGACCGGATGCTGCAGCCTTATTATGGAGGAAATCTGTGCATCTGCGGCATCGGCAACAGGGATATCCCCGCTGACGCGCTAGGGCCAGAGGTAACAGGCAATTTGCCGCTAATGGCGCTTACCGAGATTGAGGGGAAAGGCAATTTCCAAACGGTTTCTTCCATTGCGCCAGGGATAGTGTTGACCAACAACATAAACACCGATGTGATCATGGATGGGGTCACAAAAGCGGTTGGAGCGGACTGTGTACTGCTTGTAGATTCTTTGTTTTCAAAAGATCCCTCAAAATTGTTTCAGACGATACAACTTTCAACCAACGGTGGTTTCAGACAGAACCTGTCCGGTCGGAGAGCAAATTGGTCCGCCTTAGGCATTCCGGTAATTTCTCTTGGTATACCTATGGCTATCCCGTTGTCCGCTCTTTCGTCAGATCAAGACCTAGACAGTGAATTATTTACAAGTACAAAAGTTCAATCAGTGATCGATACCGCTGGACGAATTATCGCATACGCAATATTGCGGGTGTGCTGGCCCACGCAGTCTAAGGCGGAGTGCTTTGTCTGGTCTGGGTTGAACAAAAATCCTGTTCCTTACAGTTTTATGTTAGAAGGGGGGGACGGAAAAAGAGGAGAAAGAAAAAAGATAACGGATGGTAGGGCAGAAATAGCGATATAGATAACAGGGCTTAAAAATAGGGGGGATTATCATGAAATTATATTCCTGCGCCTTTACTGGCCACCGTCCGAAAAGTTTCCCATGGAAGTATGATGAGGGCGCCAAAGAATGTAGATTGCTAAAGGAAACCCTGTCCGAGCAAATCAAAATGCTGGTAGACAGAGGTGTGACAGACTGGTTCTCCGGCATGGCTTTAGGGGTGGATCTATGGGCGGCGGAGATTGTGCTGAATCTTCGTGAAAAAAATTCTGCGTTAAAGCTCCATTGCATCCTGCCCTGCGAGGGTCAGGAAATTAAGTGGAGTGATTTATCGCAGAAGCAGTATCGTTCTATCCTGGAACGGGCTGATGAGAGGTTTTATGTGAGCCAGGCATACACGGCGGATTGTATGTTGAAACGTAACCGCTATATGGTAGACCACTCCTCTATGCTTCTGGCCGTCTATAACGGTTCCCAACGCAGCGGAACCGGAGCAACAGTACGTTACGCCCAGCAGATGGACAAGGATATTATCATAATAGATCCTATCTCTCGGAATGTTACTGGCTGATAAAAATGTCTTACAAGGAAGCGAGGATGATTCCGAATGCCAGGCGTTTGCCCATACTGTGGCGGAGCTATTTTTTCTGAGGAGGCCAACTTCTGTAGCGATTGCGGCCACCAGCTCCGGGAACTCTCACCAGAAGATGCGGCCTTGGTACCACCAGAAGAGCAGCGGCAGATACCCATGCCTGTTGTCATGAAAGTTGTACCTAAGCAACCGGACTTTTTTGTATACTAGTTCGGTCCTATCTGCAAAGGAGGCTGCTATCTTTGGAAAATGATTATGCAGTTTTTGATGAGCGGTACAGGCATTGAGAGAACGAACTACGAGGATCTGTTCAAAGAAGTCTGTGCAAAAGAACATGTAGAGCTTACCAGCGCCAAGCGTTCTATTCAGCGGTTTATAAATAACGATTGGAAGCAAGGATTTCAGTGTCGATGGAAGAAATATACTGGATGGATCGAACCACAGCCGCCTGACGCGGATACAGCTATTCGCCTGATTCTGCAATCCTAGGTGGCGCGACAAAAATAGTATACGGAGGAAAACAATATGGAAAAGAGAGTTTATCGCCAATCCAGAAGGGAAATAATCGAGGGCTTAAAAAGTCCCCCAACATCCTCTAAAGACCTCCCTCCAGATCAGCTGCCGTTTGATCTTACCATGGAACTGGGATCTGTTATTAGGGCGGAGGAGATAAGCCCTGGTGTTTACAGCCTTCTAGCCCATAAAGGAGATGAGAACACAGAGTATTATGTAGTAACGAAGGACGCCCCAGCCATCTCCGATAAAGCCCGGTCCTATGGTCAGGTGTTCGCTGGGAAACCGGATCTGTGTGTTTATGATCAATCCTGGCCGGAGGACGGGCGATACATCATAGACTTTGAGATCTTTCGCTACCATAGAAAACATTGTCTGCCAGTGGATAAATACGGGGATTCTATTCATACTATCGCACTTTATGGAATGGAAGGATGTTCGGACTATTTTGGGGAATATCCTGTCCCTGGTAATACGCCGAGAGGCTATACCGTCCGCCACAAAAAAATTATCAACGGTGTTTACTGGCTGGAAACAGACCGCTGTGAGGAAATGCTGTCCATATGCTATCCAATTTGGAAAGCAGACCTTACATTTCAGGAACAAGACTTGGGCGAACAATTAGAGTATGATCAGATAAGGGGGATTGATACAACCCTCGGTAATCTTTTCTTTTCCAAGGAGTACAGCTGTATTCCCCTGCTTGAATTGAGCTTGATTTATTCGGAGATAAAAACGAACGGTGTAATTAATATGCCCGCTCTTTTTAATGCAGCTTTCAAATCTTATCCGGAATACACAACTGCTTACAATAAAGAACAAGCTGGATATAGACAAAACGCGCTCATTGAGGAAACCCCTGATGCAGGAACAGAATTTATTGAATTTTAATCTTGGTTATTCAGGATTTGCAAAGGAGGAGGCAGGTCGCTCTAGTCGATCAAAGAGAAATATAGTATCCAATCACCTGCCAGACTGCTTTAGAAAAGAACGGATAAGCAAAAAATTTCCATACTTATTGTCACTGTAAAAGTCATATGATACAATAGATCATCCGTATGGTAAGCACTGAGATGGGAGAATAGTATGGGAAAGGTTTATGCCGCCATTGATCTAAAATCCTTCTATGCGAGCGTTGAAATGGTTGAACGGCAGCTCGACCCGCTGACCACCAATCTTGTGGTAGCCGATCTGAGCCGGACGGAAAAAACGATCTGTCTTGCAGTATCGCCGTCCCTCAAAGCGTATGGCATCTCAGGCAGAGCCAGACTGTTTGAAGTGGTGCAGCGGGTGAGGGAGGTCAATGTTCAGCGCCAGCGGTGCGCCCCAGGTCGTATGCTTTCCGGCGTGTCCTGCGATGCGGAGATGCTGAAAGACTCCCCCAAATTAGCGGTAGACTATATCGTAGCCCCGCCGAGAATGGCCCTCTATATGGAGTACAGCACCAAGATCTATAGCATCTATCTGCGCTATCTCTCCCCGGATGATATTCACAGCTACTCCATAGATGAGGTCTTTCTTGACCTGACCGGCTATCTGAAAACCTACAAGCTCTCCCCCCGCCAACTGGTCATGAAAATGATTCTTGACGTGCTGAAGGAGACGGGGATCACGGCCACCGCAGGATTGGGAAGCAATTTATATCTTGCCAAGGTAGCATCGCTTGACAATGGTAAACACACCATTGAATAAGACGCTGGGGGCAAGAAATCAGATTTTCCACTCAAAAGAAACGCGCTCGGCGGTGGCCTGGACCTGGGAGAGAATGATGTCGGCCACCTGCCGCCGGTCGTCAAAGTCGATGTTGTCCCAATTCCCCAGGTGGGAGGACAGATACTCGATCTTTTGCGGGGAGACGCTTTCCGCGTTCAGCGCGGCAATCTCCTTAATCAGCCCTTGACGGCGGGCGTCCAGTTCCTCGATCTTCCCGTTGGCGTAGGACATCAAAACCGCGCTGGCCCCGGTCAGGGTGTTCAACAGCTTCTCGATCTCGTCCTCCACCTGGGCCAGCTCCACATTTAGAGCGGTCAGCCTGGGGTTGACTGTCTCGGCCTTGGCGGTCAACGTCTGAAACTCGGAGAGCTTATGTACCATCGCCTCATAGACAAACTGCTCAAACTCCGCCGTCCGAAGCGTCCCGCAGCCCTCGCAGCTCATATTGTCCGCCCGCTTGGTGCAATAGAGGTATTGGGTCCCCGCCCGGTTGCCCAGGCTTTTCAGCGCCCGTCCACAGTGGCCGCACTTCATCTTTCCGGCCAGCCAGGTATTTTTCGGCTTGCGCCCGCCCTGGAATGTGATGTTCGCCATCAGCTTTTTCCTGCACCGCAGTCAGGTATCAGCGGGAACAATGCCCTCGCTGGGGGCCAGTACAAGGATCTGATTTTTCAGCTCCTTGTTTTTTCGTTCCTGCACGTCCCGGCCCTGGTAGAGATAGCAGCCGTTGGTCCCGGCGAAGTCCGCCGCCTCGTTCACCACTACGGCCCCCTGCCCCTTGAAAAACTCGTACAGCTCCAGGTCAGCCTGGGCGTAAATCGGGTTGCGGAGCATTTGAGAAATGAAGCCCCGGCGCAATTCCTTGTCATACACCAGGATGCCCTCCTGGGCGAAGTACCGGGCGATGTCTCCGAACGACGTGGACGGCTCGGCGTACATCTCAAACATCAACCGGGCGATATTCGCCGTGGCGGGGTCCGGGATCATCATTTTCGTGCGGATGCCCTGGATGGTGGTGGGCTCCAGCTTGAAGCCGTAGGGGGCCGCGCCGCTCATGTGGAAGCCCCGCTGACACCGGGAATAGTAGGCGTCGGTCACTCGCTTCTGGATCGTCTCACGCTCTAACTGAGCGAACACGATGCAGATATTCAGCATGGCCCGGCCCATTGGGGTGGAGGTATCGAACTTTTCCGTAGAGGAAACAAATTCCACATTGTACTGCTGGAACAGCTCCATCATGGTTGCGAAATCCAGAATGGAACGGCTGATACGGTCCAGCTTGTAAACCACCACACGGCGGATCAGGCCCCGCTTGATGTCGGCCATCAATTCCTGGAAACGGGGGCGGTCCGTGTTCTTGCCGGAAAAGCCCTTGTCCTTGTAGTCCTTGAAATTCCCTCCCCGCAGTTCGTACTTGCAAAACTCGATTTGACTTTCAATGCTGATACTGTCTTTGCGGTCCACAGACTGTCTCGCGTAGATAGCGTCAATGCGATTTTCCATTGTCGGCTCCTTTCCGTATCGGAATGGAGCTGTCAACCTTTACAAGTATATTATACCAAAGACAGCCCCAAATCACAAGGATGTGGGGGAACGCAGAAAGACAGCACCCGAAAAAGTGCTGCCTTTCAACCTTGCTCCACATCTGGTCACGGTGTCCAGAGGCCAGCAGGAATCAATCCATTTCGATCTATAATTGATAAATGCTTGCGCCGTATTTGCCACGCACCCGGCACAGGGGAGCATCCCAGGCCGCCGGCGGCTCCGGCTGTCATAGCTCCGCAGGATTGCGAAGTTCCCCCGCAAGTCTATGGGAGGGCGTGAGCAAGTTTCATTGTCCCCCGCGCTGTCGTCGCGCCCGGTTTGCCAGGGCCGGGTCAAAGGTTCGCGCTAATCGCTCGGCCCGCTTCTGTCACCTCCTCAAGCGGGCTGTCCTGGCGGCGCGCCTTTTGTCGCTCATCACACGGGTTTTGTGCCTGGAATACTGTATATTCAGTTGTCCTCAAAAAACATATAAGCCTCCTTACCTATCAGGCGGTTTTTAGGCGATTTCGGATACCCCTCAATGAAAATTTTTCAAAAGTTCAGAGAGATTTTTCAGGCCCCGGCGGATACTGTCGCAAACGGCACTCCCCTCCACATTTTCGGCCCTGGCAATCTCGGACTTCTTCTTGCCCAAGATATAATGGGCATACACTCTCCGGGCCTGGATGGGCGGGAGCTGGTCAAGAGCGGCGTAGAGGACAGAACGGTTTTCCTCGTCCAGAATGATTTCCTCCGGGGTCAGGGGCGGGAACATCACATCCGGCTCAAAGCCGGGGTCAGCGTCCAGGGAGCACTCGTTATGCTCCCGCTTGCGGCGCTTGTAGCTGTCACACTGACGGCCCCCGGCAGAGAGCACAACGGCGATCTCGTCGGAGACTTCCAGGGTGATATTTTCGGTCATGTGGGGATAGTAGCGGTTCAATTTGATGGTTGTCATTATGTAACCTCCATTTCGATGTTGGCGGAAAGGGACAGATCGAAATGGAGGGGCGGGGAACGGCAGCGGGCCTCTGGACACCGTGTCCAGAAGCGCCGCCTGGATAGAAAAACGCCCGCATAGCGCAAGGCTACACGGACGTACCGGGGCGACAGGATATTACATTTTTAGCAGTTACGGCCAGGGCTTCCCTTTAGAGAGGGTGGGCTTTTTTTGACAGCAAACTATAAGAAAAGGACATGACAATACCTCCCGGATACCGTCGTGTCCTTAAAAATGGGCGACTTTAACACGCCCTCCGTTTTCCGTTTTTCAAAAGAAAGCGGCGGCTTTGAATTTGATATTTCAAAACCGCCGCAAGGCTACTTGTTCTTTTGTTTGGGCGCATAGATACCAGCCGCCGAAACAACGGTTTTTTTATTTACCGCTGGGCGACAATCACTTTTTGAATATCCCTGCAATACGTCTTTTACTTGATACGAATACTTGGTTCAATCGTTATCTTCCTGCCAGGTATTTTGCCACCAATCATCTTCCCAAGGCTTGCCCTGCCATTCGTCCTGCCACAAGTCTTTCCAGTCATCCGGGAAATTCGATGTGTCAAATGCGTCCGAGGTATAAATCCCCATTACACCGGAGCCTTTCCGTGTTATCTGAATTACATTAGCTCCAGTGCCATCTGTGAAGGTAGCCAAATTTCCACTTTCCTTGAAATTTTTCGGCCTATATATCTCGCCCCAACTGCCGTTATCTGTAATAGTCGCAGTGGTATTCTTGAAATCATCTTGGGAAATTAGCTGAAAATATCCACTGTTGGCTGTAGCGTCCACCGAGCCAGCGAAGCCCTCTGGCAAGGTCAAAAAGACGGACGCCATATTGAAGTTGCCTACAATATTGCCAGACCTGATAAGGTCGCAAGTCAAATGCCCATTGTCCACGTTCAAAGTTACATCCCCATACGCAATATCAGGAATATACAATTTGATGGTCTCAGCATTGTTGTTTGTATTTGTCTTGCATGATATCGACACGCTCCAGATATCCCGCTGTCCGTCAATGCGAGGCTCAACCTGATATACATCTTCGTTAAACTCAGCATAGATCTTGCTGCCCCGGGGAGCTGCCAACACATTGACGGCGGCGCTGCTGACATCCAGCGACAACGAGGGTCTGCCGGTGGTGTCCAGTGGCGTACCAGGGAGAGACGCTGCATGGGCGTTCGCCGTAGCTGGCCCCAGCGAATAGACACCAACAAAGGCCGCTCCCAAAACTACACACAGTGTCAGCAGGACAGTCAATATCTTAACCGACCTCGATTGTTCCCTAAACTTCATAATTGCACCTAACCTTTCTTTCAATAGCTGTTTATTTTCGCTTAAAGTAACAGCTCCGAGATTTTCCTTGTATCTCCCTACTGCCACCATAGCGTCAAGCAAAGTTTTCCCATAGTCCTGTGCGTTGCCGCTCCCCATTTTGGCAAGGACGGCTTCATCGCAGGAAAATTCACAAGCCTTGGTAATTTCCCGGCTCATAAGATGAACCAGCGGATTAAACCAATGCAGACAGACGGTAATTTGAACCAGCCATTTATAGAACATATCCCGCCGTTTGTAATGCGTCAGTTCATGCAGAACGATATAGCGAAAATCCTTTTCGGGAATGTCCGCGCTGGGCAGTACGATACAAGGACGGAAAAAGCCAATCAGCAGAGGGGAAGAAACCAACGGATTGACGCATAATTCAATGGGCTTTTTGATGCCCGACTGCTCCGCAACAATAGAAAGTCCGTCTAACCGCTCAATGTCAGAAACCGGGGTTAATCCAGCCTTGATATACCTCATAAAGCCCTGATAGATTGTTATTTTTCGTATCAGCAAGCCCAGCGCGGCCACCAGCCACACCAGCCAGATCTGATTGATTAACAACACTCCAATATCTTGAAGTGGGTGGGCAGTTGTTACATCATCTGTCGGACTACTTACCGTTTCATTGTGATGTTCCGCCCCAACAGCGGGAGCAAGATTGCTTTCCGGAGCGTTTAATGGGAGCTGTTGCTGCGGCGGTAAAGGAGCGGCCTGAGTAATTGCCTGATCTGCCGCCTGATAAGTTTTTCCCAGCAGACTTACTTCCGTCCCAAACGGGAGCAGCAGCCGCAAAACGACAACAAGCCAAATGTAATACTGCCATTGTCGGCTGATTTTGTTTTTCAAAAATTTCTTTCCCAAAAGTAGGGCCAGAATGAGCAAGCCGCCAGAAAAGGACATAGACAAGAAGATTTTCAAAACCGCATTCATTGTTTCTCCTTCCCTTTCTCCAACAGCTTTTTTAAGTCCTCGTATTCCCCGTCCGTCAGCAGATCGCCCATAATCAGATTGGAAACCAGACCTTTTGCGCTGCCCTCATAAATCTTGTCCAGGAAATTTTTCGTCTGTGCCGTCTGGTACTCCGCTTCCGAAACAAGCGTGGTATATTCATTGCGGCGTCCGATTTTCTTTGCACTTAGAAAGCCTTTGTTCATCAGCCGCGATAGGAGTACAATCAAAGTATTCTTTTGACACAGCTTGCCTCTGGCAGCTAGCCCATCCATGATATAGGGAAACAACGTCACATCCTCTGGGTTTCCCCATACGATTTTCATGATTTCAAGTTCGGCGTCGGAAATTTGCTGTACCACGTTTTTATCCTCCTTAATGTATATGTTTTCCGGAGGAATATCAGCTATTTCATACTTGTACTCAGCTACTTTGTCGTAACTTTGTTCTTCGTATGTCG
>NZ_QWEK01000066.1 GCF_009935845.1 Pseudoflavonifractor sp. 524-17
TTTATCGAGGTAAAATGCGCCCTCGGCGCAAGAGCCAACCTCCGCCGCCCAAATTCCGCGCCCAGGGAGAATAAAGCGGCCCTCATGGCGGATTTGAAGGGCCGCGCGTAGGCGTTCCAGACCGCCCCGGCGCCAAAACCGCCGCTTAAAGTTAGGATTTTGTTCGGAATTAAGCAATTCAATTTTAAAACCCATAGTGCGCTTATCCGGTAAAATAGTTACTGGAAAGGGCACTATGGGTTTTCTTATGTTTAGAACCTGTATTTACAACCGCTGAACACTGTCTTGCCGGGTCTTTCGCCGCTGCGCGGCGGCAAAAAATCTTGAAATACACAAAGTATTTCTGCGCTTTTTTGCCTTGCGCAAGGGCAAAATCCCTCGGCAATCCAGCGCCCCCCGGTTATGAAATACAGGTTCTTAGAAAGAGAAAAGTCTTTTTTGTTCTCTTTCGTTCAAGAAAAAGAATTAAAACTGTTTTCTGCGGACGATGCTCACGGACAGGCGGTAGGAGGCGAGCAGGATGAGGACGGTCAAAAGGAGAACCGCGGCCGCCAGAAGAACAGGCGGGAGGGCGGGGAGCGCGGGGAGCGCGGCAAAACGAAAGCCGAAGGTCTTTCCCAGGCTCAGCAGGGTGATGGACCCAGCGAAAACGACCCCGAAGAAAACAGAAAGGACGACCCGTGCCTGTTCCGGACCGAAGGCGTAGCCCAGGGGGAGGATAAGGGCGATCATAAAGAGGGCCACCAGGCCGCAGGCCAGCGTGGAGGAAACGGCCTCCGCCAAGGAAGACTTGAGCATACCAACGAAAATCATCAGAACGGACAGCAGCAGGCAGAGCAGGATGCTGGATAAATCTACCAGAAAGGTAATGCCGTAGCGGGCGGCCACCATTTTCTCCCGGCCCACCGGCATGGCGGCGGTGTAGAGCCCCCACGGTACCGTCTGGTCATAGGCCAGAGCGGACAGGGGGGTAAGAAAGGTGACCAGAGTCACCATGCCGGAGATGAGAAAGGCGTCAAAGGAAGCCACGGCATAGAGTGTGGCATAGATCACAAGCATGAACAGATAGGAGCGGAACTGCTTTCTGAGGACGAAGAAATCACGTTTTAAGAAACCAATCATACCTTGTCACCTCGCACTGTAAATACCATAATATCTTCCAGCGTCACCGGGTCCAGAGACAGCCCCCGGTATCTGCGGCAGAACTCCTCCCGATCCCGGACCAGAGCCTGGCATTGAAAGCGGCTGGAGCGGGCGCCCACCAGAAACCGGGGATCCACCTGGGCCAGCTCCTCCTCGCTGCAGGCCAGCCGGCCATGACTGGCCAACAGCTCGTCCTTTGGGCCGCAGACGGCCAGCCGGCCCTTGTGGAGATAGGCCACGTAGTCGGCGATCTTCTCCAGATCCGAGGTGATGTGGCTGGACAGGAGAATGGCGTGGTCTTCATCAGAGATGAAGTTCAAAAACTCGTCCAGAATGGCGTCCCGCACCACCGGATCCAGGCCGCTGGTAGGCTCATCCAGCAGGAGGAGCCGGGGCCGGTGGGACAGGGCAGCGGCGATGGACAGCTTCATCTTCATGCCCCGGGAGTACTCCTTTATCGTCTTTTTCCGGGAGAGCTCGAATTTGTCCAGGTAGGCGGCGTAGCACTTGGCGTCCCAGGAGGGGTAGGCCGGGGCAAGAATGGCCTCCACTTGGGCGGCATTGAGGTTATCATTGAAGGGACACTCGTCCAGCACCAGGCCGATCTCCTCCTTTACCGCCCGCTCATCGGCCAGATTGTCCCGCCCAAAGATCGTAATCTCCCCGGCGTCCCGGCGGATCAGATTTAAAATGCACTTGATGGTGGTGGATTTTCCCGCCCCGTTCTCGCCGATGAGCCCCAGAATGGTGCCCCCCGGCAGGGCAAAGGAGATGTCGTCCAGCCGGAACGAGCCGTAATCTTTGGTCAGATGGTTGATTTCAATAGCGTATTGACTGCTCATATTGCTCCCTCTCCATATAAAATACTTAACGTATGGGTGAGCTCCTCCAGCGTAATGCCGCTGGTTTTGGCAATGTCCACGGCGGCGGCCAGGTGCTCTTCCGCCCGGCGGAGGGCCTCCTCCCGGACCAGCTCCAGATTGCGGGGGGCCACAAAGCACCCCTTTCCCGGTACCGTGGTGATAAAGCCCTCCCGCTCCAGCTCCTCGTAGGCCCGCTTGGTGGTGATAACTGAGATGCGCAGCTCCCGGGCCAGCAGCCGCATGGAAGGAAGGGCCTCCCCTTCCTGAAGACTGCCCTTGAGAATCAGTCCCTTGACCTGCTGGGTGATCTGGTCATAGATGGGGGTATCCCCTGTATTGCGGATGATGATATCCATTGACGACTCCTGTTGTTGTACTATATATACCTTACATACACAGTATATATGAAATAACACCCCATGTCAAGGGGGTATTTTCATTTTTAGGGCGTGGAAAACGGGAATAGAAACAGCCTGCCAAACGAGTATGTTCGGCAGGCTGTTTTTCTGGCTAGGAATAGCCCTTGTCTTATGGAATGATTAGGGTTGGGCGGGGAGCAGTCCGCCGGCGGTATAGCTGTTGCGGGCGTTCCAGAGGAGCCAGCCGGTGTAGCCCGCGTCGTACACCGCCTGGATCTGGGCGCGCAGTTCCTCTTCGCCGTAGGGGATGTGCCCGCTGACCCAGGTGGCGGTAAAGTCCTGGAGCCAGGGGCGGATCTGGGCCCGGTTTTCCTCAGGCAGCAGGGCCAGGGCGGACTGGGACTTCTTCAGGGCGGCCAGCACGGTTTCGTAGGGCTTCTGATCGGGGACCGCCAATCCGAAGGCGCCGGCGGCATAGTGGGATGGGTAGACCATAGGGCACAGGAAGTCCGCCGCCTGGGCCATTCTGGCATAGTCCTGGCCGATGAGGCCGGCGTCCACCTTGCTGCCGATGACGGCGCCGAAGACGTCCGCCGACAGCCACACGCCCCGCTCATGGAGCGCTGTGCGGACGTGTTCCAAAAAGGCGACAATGGCATCCTCACGGCTCATGTTCTGGGCGGCGGGGCCGTAGTCCGCCTCCTGTACATCCTTGCCGGTGGGGAAGCGGACATAGTCGAATTGTACCTCGTCAAAGCCGGCGTCTGCAGCCCCCAGGGCGATCTCAGTGAGGTAGTCCCATACCTCCTGCTCATAGGGGTTGACCCAGGCCAGATCGCCCCCCTCGGATAGGGGAGTGCCGTCAGCCCGGCGCAGCGCCAGATCCGGCCGGGCCTGGGCCAGCAAGGGGTCTTTGAAAGCAGAGATCCGGGCGATGGTGTAGATCCCCCGCTCTTTCAGGGAGGATACCAGTCCTGGCAGGTCCCGGATGTAGGAGACGCAGGCCCCCAGCTCCGCCGGGGTACCCTCCGCCAGCCGGTAGGTAAGATTTCCCTCGTCGTTTTTTACGTCGATGACCACGGTGTTCAGCTCGGTCTCATCGATGAGGGTCAGGAGCGTATCCAGATAGGGGTCCCCTGCCACAGGACCGGAGATGTAGATGCCGTGGACTCCGTCAGGGGGGACGGCAAATTCCGGCGCAGGCGTAGGAGAGGGCGTGGGCGGGACGGAAACCGAGGGTGCGGCGGGGGCAGGGGTGGGCGCGGCGGCGGCGCGGGGCGCTGTGAGAAAGGAAAAGAGACGGATGACCCCCCAGGCCAGGAGCAGAACCAAGAGAACCAGCGCACAGGCAATCACTCCGCCGGATGGCCGGCGGCTGCCGCGGTAGCGGCCGCCTGCCCGCTGGCGGGAAGACGCTGCCATAACAATTCCTCCTTCTGCCGTATCCAGGGATACGGATGTTGTCTGTACCATTATAAAAGATTATAATCGCCGAAACAAGACAGAAAAACGACAAAATATGACAAAAAATCAGAATAGGGACAAATTCCCTTTTCCGGGCCGGACACAGCAGGGCCGGGGAACTAATCCCCGGCCCTGCTGATGTGTTCTTTGAGCTTTTGGAAGGTCTCGGCGCTGATGTCGTGCTCCATGCGGCAGGCATCCGCCACTGCCACATCGGGGGAAACACCCAGACGGATCAGCCACTGGGAGAGCATCTGGTGGCGCTCGTAGATGGTGCTGGCGATCTCGTAGCCGCTGGGGGTCAAATCAATCAGGCCGTCCCGGTCCATGGTGATATAGCCGTTTTCCCGCAGCAGGCTCATGGCCCGGCTAATGCTGGGCTTGGAAAACGCCATGTGGCGGACGATATCAATGGAGCGCACCGCACCCTTCTCCTGCTTGAGCATCAAAATGCTCTCCAGATAGTTTTCCGCAGATTCCTGTATTTTCATCCAGGGGCCTCCTGACATATAAAATACGGTCGCAACATATGGTGGATGATTTCTGCCGTTCTGCTATAAAGGGAAGCTGGAAAAATATAACAGCTACTATATAACTATTATACCACAAATGCCGGAACAAAAAAAGTGGGGAATGGAATCGAGTCATACACGGCCCCACACTCCGCCTGCTGTTTATGCCGCCCCAATCGAAACAGAACTGCGCAGAGGGGGATTTTATGGGGCAGTGGACCTGTTTCCTCTGGTCCGGCAGTCTGAAGACGCCCGATAGCCCCTATCCCAGCTCGTATTCGTTGGGCACGTCGATTTTGCCGTCGCGGATATCCTGGAAGGTCTGCTCCGCCGCCGCAATCACCCCGGGGGGAAGGGTGGCCTTCAGGTCCTCGTTCCAGTCAAAATAGACCGAGTCGTTGGAGACGTTGAGGAACATAATCTCCGGCTGTGTGATCTCGCCGTTCATTATCAGCTCGGTGGCGGTGACAAAGGCCTTGCCCCAGTCCCCCATGGCGTTGCCGATGACGCAGTCGGGGGCCAGGGGAATAAAGTTGCCCAGAGAGCCGAAGGCATATACCCCCTGGCTTTCGCTGACCGCCTTGATTGCGCCGGACTGGCCCTCGTTGGTGTTGGAGTAGATCACGTCCGCCCCCATCTGGATCTGGTTCAGCGTGGTCTCATAGGCCTCGTTTGAGTCGGGGGAGCTGAGCACCGCGCCCAGCACCTTGATATCAGGGTTGACGCTTTTGGCCCCCAGCTCAAACCCGTTTGTGGTCTTGGTGTAGGCGGGGAAATCGCCGCCCACGCTGTAGGCGATGACGTCTGTCTTGGTCATCATGGCCGCGATGACGCCGCATACGTAGGTGCTCTCCTCCAGGCAGAGACAGGCGGGGAACTGGTTGTCCCGGATTTCGGTGCCGCCGGTGGTGACGAACCAGGTGTCCGGATAGTCGCCGCTGATCTCAGCCAGGGGTGTGGAGCACTGTCCGCCGTGTCCGAAGACGATCTGATAGCCGTCCGCGGCCATGGTCTCCCCCTCGCTGCGGATGGTTTCCGCGGTGGCCGCCTCCACAACGGAGACATGATAGCCATAGGTTTTCTCCAGCAGGGCGCCGGAGAGGGCCAGGACGAGAAGCTTGTTTAACGTGGATTTCATAGTGGGGCCTCCTCATAATTAAAAATGATCTCACACCGCAAAGCGGAGGTGTGAACAAAGCAATGGCCCGCGGCAGGCCGGCTGAAAAAAGAGGGAGTGCCGGGGAAGCGTCAAGGGATTTGGCCCGACGGTCCTCCGACTCGTCTATCTATAAGTCTATCATTGTCATTATAAGATAATGGCATAAATATACACCTTTAGTATCACAAATTCAATCCCATTCCAGGCCTCCTCTCAATATTTCTCCGTTATGCGAAAGCCGCTCCTTTGAAATTTGTGCGGAATAGCTAAAAATGCGGCACGTGAAACGGGAATGCTGATAGATTTGCCAGGAGGGTAACAGGGCAAAAAATATGGGTACGCCCAGCCAGGCGTACCCATAAAAGCACAGATTTTAATCTTTAGCCGCTCCCATCAGAAGCAGCCGCATCACCCCGTCGGTGAGGGCCTCCATATCCGCCCGGCAGGTCTGCCTGACCTGCTCAAGGCCGGCGAAGCCGCGCAGGGTGCTGAACATGGCGGTGATGCCGTGGCGGTACATCTCCTGGGCCCCCTCGCCCAGCGCGCCGCACAGGGCCACACAGGGCACCCCCCTGCGCTGGCACCGGGCGGCGACGCCGGCGGGGGTTTTTCCATAGACGCTCTGGCCGTCCATGCACCCCTCTCCGGTGAGCACCAGGTCGGCGCCCTCCAGAAGCTGGTCGAATCCAGCGGCGTCCAGCAGCAGGTCGATGCCCCGCTCCAGGGTGCCGTTGAGGAAGCACAGCACCCCCGCCCCCAGGCCGCCGGCGGCCCCCGCGCCGGGGGTGTCCCCGATGGACCGGCCGGTCTGGCGCTCCATCACCCGGGCCAGATTGCACATACCTGCCTCCAGTCCGGGGAAGATCGCCGGGGTCACTCCCTTCTGGGGGCCGAAGACCGCCGTGGCCCCCCGGGGACCGCACAGGGGGTTGTCCACGTCGCAGGCGGCGGACAGCTCCGCCGGAGGCAGCCCGCCCTCCAGCCGGAAAGAGGCGATCTTCCCCAGGTTCCGGGCCAGGGGCTCCACCGGCGCCCCCGCTCCGTCATAGAAGCGCCAGCCCAGGGCCGCCGCCATACCGACGCCGCCGTCGTTAGTGGCGCTGCCTCCCAGGCCCAGCAGGATCCGTTCCGCCCCGTGGTCCGCCGCGTGGCGGATGAGCTCCCCCACCCCCCAGGTGGTGCTGTCCAGGGGCGTCCGCACCCCGCCCGCCAGGGGCAGGCCGGCGGCCGCCGCCATCTCAATCACCGCTGTACCGTCCGGCAGACGGCCATAAAACCCCTCCACCGGCGCGCCCAGGGGTCCGGTGACTGTTACGCAGACCCGTTGGCCGCCGCAGATCTGGAGAAATGCCTCCGTCATCCCCTCCCCGCCGTCCGCCAGGGGCACCGCCCGTACCTCACATGTCGGGAGGCGCCGCCGGATAACCGCCTCCTGAATGGCGCAGATCTCCGCTGCGGTCATGGTCCCCTTGAACGAGTCCGGCGCCAGGATAATTTTTTTCATGTCAGCCCTCCTCCGGCTCACAAAAGCGCTAGGGTCCTCCGCAGTCTGGTGATGAATTTTCTCTCGGATTCGGCTCGTTCCTTCATCCGATGCCCCCTCCAGCTTGACTATGATACGCAAACGTACAACCCTCCTATTTTAGCGGAAAGGACCGCGGTTCCGGCCTCTTTAACGCAGCTGCCTGACCGGTGACAGAAGATAATTCCGCTCCGTATTCAATAACACTCCAGGCCTTTCAGAATTCTGGTCAGTGTTCTAAGCCGCTCTCCAGTCAGTTCCCCCAGGTCGTTCAGCGCCTGAGCGAAGTCCTGTATGTCTTTGTTGATATTTGGATTCTCTGCGCAGATGGACACAGGCAGCGCCTCCCCCTGCAGTCCAATCCGCTCAATGGTGGGATTGTCTGGGTCATACAGAAGAGGGAGCCGGTAAGCCTCCTTGAAGTACAGTAATGTTCGGCTGAGCACGATCATCAGGTCGAACACCTGGTGGACAGGGAGTTCGGCGCTCAATTTCAGCGTACCATCCTCCTGGGCCGTCCACAGCTGCGCCGCGATCCCCATGGCCTGATTCTCTTTCAGGGTGGGAGCACCCAGCGTCAGACGTTTGAGGTCAGAGTGATGGGCATTGCGGCCATCTAAGCGGTCGTAACCGCTTGCGGTCACGACAATTTTTTCGTTCATTTCCAAAACCTCCTTGCCTTCGGATTTTCGAGCAGACACAGCTCGCAGAGCGTTTCCAGTTCTTCCGTATGATCCGCCTGGGGATCATCGTATTCCAGGCGTTTCACAACCTGAAGTTCGAAGCCGTCCTCACCATATTGCTCCCAAAGCTTCTGCACCTGCCTGTTTGGGCAGTTTCCGGCAGAGAGCTGAAAGCGAATCCGGTTGAACCTCGCCGGAATATCTGCGGCAGTTGTCAAAAATGTCTCGTCTGTTGCGCTGCACCGAAAGGAAATCACACCCATTTCCGGATGACAGTTTTTCCACGTGTCTAAAAGTTCTCTTTTTCTCTTCATATCCATATTTTCACCCCGGCTCACATTCTATCGCATCACGTCTGCGAAAGCAATCCACGCTCCGCAGACTTTTCAGCTGTCAGCGCTGGTTAACAGCAGTACGTAGCGCACAGGCCAGGGTCACACACTGGCGTCTGTTTGAAAATCTGCAAAACACGCAGCCCAAGATCCGGGAACCCCCGGACCCTGGGCTGCTCTGTGCTAAAATGAGACGGTCAGCTGCATTTTGAAGCGCTCCTCGCCGCAGACGGCGTGGGGGATGTCCTTGGGCATGATCAGCGTCTCCCCCTGGGAGAGAACAAATGTCTCGCCTCCCACAGTAAAGCGCCCTATCCCCTCCAGCACCGTGACCATGGCGTCCCCGCCGGCTGCGTGGGTGGAGATCTCCTCCCCCTGGTCAAAAGAGAAAAGGGTCATGCTGACATGGTCGTTCTGCACCAGAGTCTTGCTGACCACCTGCCCCGGCTGGTAATCCACCAGATCCTTCAGCTTCAGCACAGCCTGTTTTTCAATGTTCTTGTACACGATTCGTCCCCCCAACTCTAAAATGCCCCCATCCAGGGTCTAATTTATCAGGTAAAGTATACCACACAGCCCCTTTTTCCACAATACAAAAGGAAGCTGCCATTACTTTATGTTAATCAATTCGGCTGCGTCCTTGTGCCTGTCTCCTCCCCTGCTGTCCAGTTTTTATTGTACGCTTCACAATTTTATAGCTAGAAATTTGCGGACAGGAGTTGACAAACAGGAAAGTCCATGGTATTATAGATACTACACTGTGGCTGAAGTCGGACGTGGAGAGATGTCCGAGTGGTTTAAGGAGCCGGTCTTGAAAACCGGTGACTCGAAAGAGCCGTGGGTTCGAATCCCACTCTCTCCGCCATTTTTCAGCTGTTGCCTATACAACTGTGCAGAAGTACCCAAGTGGCCGAAGGGGCTCCCCTGCTAAGGGAGTAGTGTGGGAAACCGCAGCGAGGGTTCAAATCCCTCCTTCTGCGCCAATAGAAAAGCCTTGTATCTCAACGGATACAAGGCTTTTTTGCTGTCAATTCCGTTGATAGGATTTCAAGCGGCGCCAATATGCCTGCTGAAAGAGTAGGTTTATTGGGATATAATGGGGCCGATTCAGAGAGGGGGATTTTCCCATGCGTTATAAATTTGAGGCCTTACAGCTCCATGTGGGCCAGGAGCAGCCCGATCCCGCCACCGGCGCCTGGGCGGTGCCAATCTACCAGACTACCTCCTATGTGTTCCGGGACTCCGCCCCATTGAGCATGGCGTGGACATTGTTGTTCACTCCGCCACCAAGTTCATCGGCGGTCACGGCACCACTCTGGGCGGCATCATCGTGGACAGCGGCAAATTTGACTGGAAAGCATCCGGCAGATACGCTCCTGCCGCCGCGCCTAACCCCAGTTACCACGGTGTCAGCTTTTTGGATGCCGCCGGTCCTACCTCCTTTGTCACTTATATCCGCGCTATCCTCCTGCGGGACACCGGAGCAAAACCTCTCCCTTTGCGGCGTTCCTGCTTCTGCAAGGCGTTGAGACCCTCTCTCTGCGGGCAGAGCGCCACGCTGAGAACACCAGGAAAGTGGTGGAGTATCTTTCCAACCATCCTCAGCGGTGCATTCATCTTTATCTTTGAAATCAAGGGCAGGCAGGCGGAGGCCCTCAAGTTTATCAACAATCTGGAGATTTTCTCCCTGCTGGCCAACGTGGCGGACGTAAAATCCCTTGTGATCCATCCTGCTACCACCACCCACTCCCAGCTTTCCCGGTTGGAACTGCTGGATCAGGGCATCAAGCCCAATACCATCCGGCCGTCTATCGGCACAGGCAAGAATATCCGGTGCTGGTCATGTGCCAGCTTTTTGGAGTATCCAGGAGCGGTGCAGGCAGAGTGTCCTCTATTTGTCTATGATCCGGGACCTGTATGACAACAGTATCGTAGCCTGCAAGATGGCCGCCCAACAAACAGTAAGCCTGGTGTTGGACACCATACGGCTTGCAAAGAGAAAAGAAAAAGTGGCCGCTGGGCGATTGCAGCTCCACAGCGGCCAAGGCGGCCAGTACACATCCCAGGCATACTTTAACCTGACAAAAGAATATGGCATTGCACCCTCAATGTCAAGATGGGGAAACTGTTATGACAGCGCAATGGCTGAAAATTTCTTCTCCATTCTCAAGACGGAGCGTATCTACCGCCAAAAATAAAAAAATTATAATATACTTAAGGGATTATGGAAAGACAAACGACAGAGACATGGAAGAAATGTCCGAAGACCCGAAAAGCCATGAGTAACCTGAAGAAACCAAAGAATTGGCAATCAAAATGTACTATGGCGGAGTGAGCAGCCGAGGTGTGGGAAAAATTCTTGGAATGAACAAGTCCAATGTGATGAATTGGATAAAAAGCTCTTCGGATTAAGAGAACTGGAACAGTATCCCCAATCAGGATAAAACCAGTGGAATTGGATGAACTGTACTGGTTTCCAGAGTACAAGCCCCGCACAGAAACACAGGAAAATATTTACATCATGACAATGGTAAACCGGGAGCCGCAGCAGATCATAGGCCATTTTGTGAGCCGTGATAAGACCTCCAGGACTATCCAGAAGCTGGTAGCCACAGCCGTGCGCCTGCCGGAGCTTGCGGGAAAAAGAACTGTGTGGTACAATAAAATACGACATCAAAACAAAGGAGCGGACGAGATGAATTTTCAGGGAAAGACAGCGGTTGTCACCGGAGGGACCTCCGGCATTGGGGAGAGCGCGGCGCGCAAGCTGCTGGAGCAGGGGGCCCGGGTGCTTGTCCTGGGCCGCAACGAGGAGAAGGGCCGGGCGCTGGAGGCGCTGGGAAACTGCCGCTTTCTCCCCTGCGACGTAAGCGACCCCCAGTCCATTGAGAACGCCTGCGGCCAGATTCTGGCGGACTGCCCCGCCCCCCACATTCTGGTCAACTCCGCGGGGATGTCCCTGGACGGCACGGTGGAGACGCTGACCCTGGAGCAGTGGAACCGGATCTTCGCCGTCAACGTCACCAGCGTGTTTTTGATGTGCAAGCACCTGATCCCCGCCATGCGGAAAAACGGCTACGGCCGGATAGTCAACATCGCCTCCACCGCCGGCACGGTGGGCGCCCCCGGGCTGGAGTCCTACGCCGCCACCAAGGGGGCGGTGATCCAGCTCTCCCGCAGCATGGCCGCCAGCTGCGCCAAGGACGGGGTGCTCATCAACACGGTCTGCCCCGGCGGCACCCTCACCCCCATGATGTACTCCATTGAGGCCAACGGCAGTCTGAAGGAGTTCGCCTCCCTCTTCCCCCTGGGCCGGCTGGCCCAGCCGGAGGAGATCGCCAACGCCATTGTCTTCCTGGCCAGCGACGAGGCCAGCTTTATGGTGGGCAGCACCGTCCTGGTGGACGGGGGCTTCACCTGTATCTAACACCCAGAATCGAAACCGGTAACATGAGGTCACGCAATGGAATTGGCAAAGGTAGTCCCCATCGCCCTGCCCCCCGGACGGCGGGTCATCGTCATCAGTGATATCCACGGCAATCTGGCCTTCCTCAAGGGACTTCTGGCCCAGGTGGGGTTTGACCGGTCTGACATTCTCATCCTCCTGGGGGATTTGCTGGAGAAGGGGGAGGACAGCCTGGCCGCTTTGCGCTATGTAATGGAGCTGGGGCAGGCCCATGAAGTGCATATGGTCTGCGGCAACTGCGACAACCTGGCCTACAACTTTGTGGACCAGCTGTCCGACATCCCGGAGTCCTTTTATATCAGCTATATCGGCGGCTGGGGGAAGAAGTGCGTGCTGCGGCAGATGGCCGACGAGATCGGCCTGCCCCTCCGGGGTGTGGAGGACTACCCCGCCCTGCGCGCCGCCCTCCCCCGCCGGTTCCGGCGGGAGCTGGACTATCTCCGGGCGCTGCCCACCGCCCTCACCAGCGAAAAATACCTCTTTGTCCACGGCGGCATCCCCGGCGCGGGGGGAGAAGAGGACATGACCACCCTGCCTGCCTGGCCATGCATGAAGTGCGACGACTTTCTGGGCATGGGCAAGTCCTTTTCCAAATGGGTGGTGGTGGGCCACTGGCCGGTGACACTGTACAACCCTAAGATTCCCTCCGCCGCCCCCCTGATCCTGCCGGAGCGGCACATTATCAGCATTGACGGCGGATGCCAGCTCAAGTGGGACGGCCAGCTCAACGCCCTCATTCTCCCCGACGGCCAGTCGGAGGACTTCACCTGGCAGAGCTACGACGGCCTTCCCTCCGCCGCCGCCCTAGACCCCCAATCCCCCAATGAAGACTCCATCAACATCCGCTGGAGTGAAAACCCGGTGGAGATTTTGCAGCCCGGGCCGGAGTTCTCCCGCTGCCGGCACATCGCCAGCGGCCGGGTGCTGGATATTTTGACGCAGTACCTCTATGAAAAGGGGGGCGTCACCCGGTGCGAGGACTCCACCGACTACCTCCTTCCCGTCTCCCCCGGCGACGTGCTCTCCATTGTCCGCGCTACCTCCCGGGGCTACCTGGCCAAAAAGGACGGCGTCACCGGCTGGTATCTGGGCCGCCTTGCCCTGTGACCTCCCCGGTACGCCCCGTTCCCCCAAAAATCCGGAGAAAATTAGGAAAAGGCCATTGACACGGCTATTTGGGACTGATATACTAGAAAAGCCGCTTTGACTGGGTCTGCAAGCGGAGGGTTTCCCTCCCGCCCTCGAGAGCGAGCCCGTAATAAAGGAGTGAAAGCAACGATGCAGGCAATCATTGTAACCGGCGGCAAGCAGTACAAGGTGGCGGAGGGCGATACTATTTTCGTTGAGAAGCTGCCTGTGGAGAACGGCGACGCCATCGTATTCGACCAGGTCCTGGCCGTCATTGACGGCGAGAAGGCCACCTTCGGCACCCCCGTGGTGTCCGGTGCCAAGGTGGACGCCTCCGTGGTGAAGAACGGCAAGGGCAAGAAGGTCATGATCTTCAAGTATAAGCCCAAGAAGGGTTATCACAAGCGCCAGGGTCACCGCCAGCCCTACACCAAGGTGACCATCGGCAAGATCTCCGTCTGATCCGGATATGACCACCATCTCCTTCCGGATGGAGGGCAGCCGCGTGACCGGCTTTACCGCCAGGGGCCACAGCGGCTATGCCCAGGCGGGGAGCGATATCGTCTGCGCGGCGGTGACCAGCGCCATCCGGGTGGCGGAGTGCGCCGTCAACGACGTGCTCGGTCTGGAGGCCGCGGTCAAGGTCCGGGACGATACCATCTCTCTCAAACTCCCCGGCGGCCTGAGCCAGGACAGTGAGAGCATATGCCAAACCCTTCTCACCGCCCTCATGCTCTATTTTTCCCAGCTGCACGAGGAGTACCCCGATCACATTTTTGTGGAGGAAGCGGATTAGCCCGCTCCTCACCCGATTGATACACAGTTTGGAGGTGTACGGCAATGCTGCATATCGGTCTTCAGTTTTTCGCCCACAAGAAGGGCGTCGGCTCCACCCGCAACGGCCGCGATTCCCAGTCCAAGCGCCTGGGCGTGAAGCGTGCGGACGGCCAGTTTGTCCTGGCCGGCAATATTCTGGTCCGCCAGCGGGGCACCCATATCCACCCCGGCGTCAACGTGGGCAAGGGCAGCGATGACACCCTGTTTGCGCTGAAAGACGGCAAGGTCAAGTTTGAGCGCCTGGGCAAGGATCGCAAGCAGGTCTCCATTGTGGAGATCGCCCAATAAAGTTGGAATTATTGGGAATCATATGGGTAAGGAAAAGAGCCTCGAAGTTGATTCGAGGCTCTTTTTTACCGGATCTGACAGGAGGTTTCCTTTATGCCTCAATTTATTGACACGGCCAGAATCACCGTCCACTCCGGCCACGGAGGCAACGGCGCGGTAGCGTTCCACCGGGAGAAATACGTGGCCGCCGGCGGGCCGGACGGCGGCGACGGCGGCCGGGGGGGCGATGTGATTCTACAGGTGGACAACCATATGTCCACGCTGATGGATTTTCGCTACAAGCGGAAATATGCCGCGGAAAACGGCATGGACGGCGGCGGCAAGCGCTGCACCGGCAAGGACGGCGCCCCCATGATTATCAAGGTCCCCCGGGGCACTGTGGTCCGGGACGCGGAGACCGGGGAGATTATCTGCGATATGTCGGGGAACGAGCCCTTCGTCCTGGCCAGGGGGGGCAAAGGGGGCTGGGGCAACAAGCACTTCGCCACCCCCACCCGGCAGGTGCCCAACTTCGCCAAGGCCGGCCTCCCCGGCCAGAGCCGGGAGGTGGTTTTGGAGCTCAAGCTTCTGGCTGACGTGGGTCTGGTGGGCTTCCCAAACGTGGGCAAATCCACGCTGCTGTCTGTGGTGTCCAAGGCCCAGCCCAAGATCGCCAACTACCACTTTACCACCCTCTTCCCAAACCTGGGGGTGGTCTATGTGGAGGAGGGGCGCTCCTTCGTCCTGGCGGATATCCCCGGCATTATCGAGGGGGCCAGCGAGGGAGCTGGCCTGGGCCACGATTTTCTCCGTCATATCGACCGGTGCCGCCTGCTCATCCATGTGGTGGATGTGTCTGGCTGTGAGGGCCGGGATCCGGTGGCCGACTTCCAGGCCATCCAGGCGGAGCTGAAGGAGTACAGTCCGGAGCTGGCTGCCCGCCCCATGCTGGTGGCGGGGAACAAGGCGGACATCGCCGGGGACCGCGCCGGGCTGGTGGCGCTGAAAGGCCATGTGGAGGCCCTGGGCCTGCCCTTCTACGAGATCTCCGCCGCGGCCCATATGGGCACCCGGGATCTCATGTTCGCCGCCGCCCAGGCCCTCCAAGACCTGCCCCCCATTACCGTGTATGAGCCCACCTATGTGGAGCGCCCCCCCCAGGTGGACACCAGCGCCCCCCTGGACATCACCCATGAGGACGGCACCTGGATTGTGGAGGGCCCCTGGCTCCAGCGCCTCATGGCCAACACCAACTTCGGCGACTTCGAGTCCCGCAGCTGGTTTGACAAAATGCTCCGCCAGTCCGGCCTGTACGACCGCCTGGAAGAGATGGGCATCCAGGACGGGGACATCGTCTCCCTGTACAACCTGGAATTTGAATACCAGCGGTAAATTTCCCAGGGCCCGCCGGAACCGGCGGACCCTCAGGCTGTCGGAAAAGGCGCTGCCTTTTCCGACAGCGGGGCTGCGGCCCGACTGCGCGCAGGTTGTATCCGCTTTGGGCGGACACAACCCACACTTGCGGGCCGGGCAGTGTTTTCCCCGACGTACACGCCGCCGGGGAAAACGGATTTCATTTTATTCGCGCCTGCGGGCGCGAACTCTGCGAGGCTTTTTCGACACTCTAAGGGCCCGCCGGAAAGGTGGGTACAGATTTTGTGCCACCCTAAAGCAAGCATAGCTGTAGCTATGTAGTTTTGTCATGCCCTGAAAACTTTATATGGCAATACGGCGCTTTTCCGCTCTAAGGGCGGGAGAGCGCCTTTTTGCGCCCAAAAACAGACAGAGAGGAAATGAGAGTATGAAAAAAAGATTTTACCCCTCACGCATTTTACCCTACAGGATGGTGTTGATGGCTATTACGTTAACATAGGCAATAGAAATTTCCCATATGTTTATGTTGATGTGGCAGGAATCTCCGCAGACTTTGAGCATTACTGACTATTCCAATTTGGCCCCGACGAAAGTGAGGGCGAAACTGATTGGAGTCCTTATATGATGTCCAAGAAAGGCCTCGACAGCTTGCCTATTGAGAGTGATTATGATGATTTTGCCGTCACCGTGGTGGAGTACCGTCCCTTGTCCAGCCAGCCCACAGCTCCCACTGCGGGCAATTTCACCGACGTAAAGACAAGTGATTACTTCGCCGAACCCGTGGCCTGGGCGGTGGAAAAGAAGATTACTGCGGGTACTTCCGCAACAAATTTTTCCCCCAACGCCACCTGTACCCAGGGCCAGATTTTGGCCTTCCTCTGGCGTGCCAAGGGTGAACCGAAAACCACCGGAACAGTGAGCGGCACGCAATATTACGCCACCGCCGCCCAGTGGGCCAAGGAACAGGGCCTGACCGACAAATTTTCCGCAGAGGCCGACTGTACCCGCGCTATGGTCGTGACCTATCTCTGGAAGTTGGCTGGCAGCCCGAACGCTGGCACGTCTGACTTTACCGACGTCCCCGCCAATGCGTGACTATGCGCAGGCCGTAGCCTGGGCGGTGGAGCAGGGAATCACCAGTGGAACTGGAAACGGGCAGTTTAGTCCCAATAGCATTTGTTCCCGTGGACAAATAGTCAGCTTCCTGTATCGGGCGTTTGCAAAATAACAAATATTGAAAACGCGGAGCGGCCATGTCATTACAGGCACGACCGCTCCGCATTTTTGTTAAGGGGGAACAGATAATGAACTATGAAAAAATAAAGAAGTGAAATATAATCATTTTTATTTCGAGAACGACCATATTATGGTGATAGGCGTTAATAAGGATATCGAAGAAGAAGAGGCAAGTCTATTTGTTGGCAGACCATTGCAAGTATATGAAGATTTTGCAGGGGATATTGTTCAATTAAAGGATTTGCAAGACAGAGTTGCATTGTCCCGTGTAATACCAGGAAATTATGAAGTTAAAAGCCTTTACGATAGCATATGTAGATGAAACAGGTATTGATTGCTATTTATATCGAGAGTATGGCTATGGCCCCAGAGGGCAGTTGGT
>NZ_QWEK01000067.1 GCF_009935845.1 Pseudoflavonifractor sp. 524-17
TCGGGGCAGCCTATCCTCACAGCCAGGTACAGCGTTGTATCGTCCATCAGATCCGCTCCTCCACCCGGTCTGTCAGCTATAAAGGCATCAAGCCACTGATGGCCGATCTGAAGAAGGTGTACACCGCCGTCACCGAAGACGAGGCGCTGGAAAACCTAATGGCTTTCAAGGGAAAGTGGCGCAGACAGTATCCCTCTTGCGTTAAAAGCTGGGAGGATAATTGGGATATTTTGAGCACCTTTTTCGCATATCCTCCCGAGAGCCGGAAAATCATATACACGACCAATATCATTGAGGGGCTCAACCGCCAATTCCGGCAGGTCACCAAGAACAAGCCCAGCTTTTCCAATGATGATTCCCTGCGCAAAATGCTCTATCTGGACAGCAAGAAAATTGTCGGGCACTGAACCTCCAGATGTCGAAATTGGGACATGGTTTTGGCCCAGCTCCAGCTCATGTTCCAGGACCGCCAGTCCGACGAATCTTTGATTTGCTCCCGTTCTACCGGCTGATGCTTGCCTCTTTTACACAAAACTTTCTGCCGGGCCAACCATTCTGACAAATGCCCTTTTGTGTACTCGTAGATCGCCTTCCGCGTCGATAAGTGCTGTCCTAAGCCCCACAGGTATACGGTGATCAACTCCTCGTCGGTGAATTGGGGACACTTATTTTTGCTCAGACGTTGAATTTTTCTCTAAACCTGCTATCATTGCATTGGCAAATGGTGCAGTATAATTCGATGAGTTTTGTTTTCACACGACTATTCTCATCCTTTTTGCACCATTTGTCTTTATTTTTTTCCTTTTTAACTATTGATTCGTATTGATTAAATTGGACTTCGCTGCGTGCCATTCTGGGCGTTCATATTTTTTCATGCCTCAGGCGCAGAAGAGCAATGCACTTTCCTCAAAGCTCAAAAAGCTTTCCCAGATGTGACAACTTGTCCCCTACCCGGCAATGCCGGAGGATTGCCCACAAGGTAGCCTGATGGCTGGTGATTACAGGAATGCCAAGATCCGTTTCCAGCGTCTGGATAAAACCAAGGGTGTCCAATGCTACACAACTCAAGAAAAATACATCCGCGCCGTTAAGAGCCATTTCCTTCGCACTTTGATAGAGGAATGCCCGATCCGCATTAATAATTTCCCGGCCCCGCACAAGCGACAGGTCCATTCCGCTGATATTAGTCACGCGAAAGCCATTTTGCTCCAAAAATTCTTTTTCGATCTTATTGGTCTCGTCTGGATAGGGCGTGAGCACCGCAACAGATTTTGCACCCAGCGCCTCAAGCGCCTCCAGCACAGCCGTTGTAGTTGTAATCGCGGGGATACCGCTGGCAGCCTCCATGTCGGCAATGCACTTTTTGTCCCAACCCGTGCCTTTGATAAAGCTGCCCGACGTACAGCAAAATGCCAGGAGATCCATGCTCTGCCCCTTGTACTTGGCAGCAGTATCCTTCAGCTGATCGGTAAGGATTGCCAAACCTTCCGGCGTTGGACCGGGAAAGGGCATTTTCATTGAGGAAAATGATACGCCTTCCGGTGCGTAGATATGAAAAGCGTGCTCCACATTTTCACCGGGCATAGGAGAGATCAGTCCTACGCTCGCCCGCCACCCATAAATTGAGTTATTCATGGCAGAACCATCCTTCCTTACGAGTACTTTTGCAGTCCCAAATTTTTAAGCAGCTGACTGCACGCCTTGCCGCCCTCACTTGCGTTAAAGTCCGCCTCGGCAACACAGTCCAGGGCGCCAAAAGAACATGCCCGGACACAGGCGGGTTTCAAACCGTTTTTCACCCGAATATTACAGCCGTCGCACTTTACCATTTTGCCGTCGCTTTTTCGAAACACAGGCGCTCCAAAGGGGCAGGCAAGGGCACAGCTTTTGCAGCCGATACAGTTGGTATTGTCATAGACAGTAAATCCTGTTTCCTGATCCTTCTTTATGCAGCCTGCTGGGCATGCGTCAATGCATGGTGCGTTCTCACAGTGCATACAGGCAGCAGAGAGGTACACGCAGTAGAGACCGCCATCTTTCAGCTCAATTTCGTCCTCATAAGTCCGGCGGAAACAGCTTTCGCCGGATTCGATATCAATGTCATTCTGGTCAATACAGCCCATCCGGCATGCGCCGCAGGCACTGCACCGGTCCTCATCAAATGTAAAGACGTACTTCATGGCTCAACCCCCCTCATACTTGCTGATATTGCAGCGCATTCCCTTATAGCCCGGGAAACCAGTATATGGATCCAGATGATCTCGGCCCAAAAGCGAATTTACGTTGGCCTCGGTATAGCCATGCTGCGCCAGCACCACGCCTGCAAGTGTCTTGCCGGTCACATGAGCGCGCATACGGATCGATCCATAGGGGCTGGAAATCGTCACCTGATCCCCGTTCGCAATATCCAGCCGCCGGGCGTCCTCCTGATTGATCTCGCATGTCGGAACAGGGCACATGCTACGCAGCCAAGGCGTCCGCTGCGAACGGGAATGGATGGAATACGCCACCCGGGCGCCTGTGCACAAATAGAACGGATAGTCCGCTTTTGTATCCGGGTCGTTCTGATCCTCCAAAGAGTCCCGGTAGCTTGGCAGTGGGTCCAATCCGTATTTGGGATCTATGGCCGCCACAGCAGTAGCGTAAAATTCAATTTTCCCTGTTGGCGTGCGGAACCCGTTTTCCAAACAGCTGCCGGGTTTTACCGGCCATTTTGCTGTCGGGACTAACATCGGTCTTCCGCTCTCCTTAAGCTCAGCCATGGTAATGCCACAGCCCTCGATCATCCAGTCCAGACATGCCTCATAGCCGCTCTTCAGCAGATCATCATCCAGATCCATGGCCTTTGCCAGCTCACACAGAATGTCCACATCCGACTTGGATTCATAGAGCGGCTCTATGACCGGCCTGGTGTAGTAGAGATATCCCCCTCGATAGCATTTCAATTCACTACGCTCCACGCTGGTACAGGCGGGAAGAACGATGTCCGCATAGGCCGCCGCTCTGGTCATGAAAACGTCTACGTCGACGAAGAAATCCAGATGCTCCTTCATGGCTTCCAACAGCCGTTCCGTTTCGGGGAACATCTTGGCGTTCATGCCAAGCGCAAAAATGGCCTTGACTGGATAGGGCGTGCCCTCCTCCAGTGTCCGCAGGAGGTCCATTGCCTGGAACTCGTTGAATGACGATTCCCACAGGGGGAACCTCTGGGCGCCGATCCGTTCAGGACCGTCTTTGGGGTACCGTTCGTTTCGGAAAAGCTCGTCCCGTGTGGAGAAACCCGCCGGCTGACGCAGGTAAGTGGCCGGTACAGGATAATTGCCGCCCACACGGTCATAGTTGCCGGTAAGGGCCATGAGACATACGATGGAACGATGCGTATTGAATCCGTTGATCCGGTGGACGAGCGCGGACGCGGAAAAGTTCGTACAAGCCGGGCCATTGGTTGCAAAGACTTTGGCCGCCTCATAAATGTCCTCGGCGCGCAGGCCGGTGATCTCAGAGACCTTTTCCAGCGGATACTGGCCGGCAAGCTCCTTGTATTGGTCAAAGCCATAGGTATACCGCTCCACATAATCCATATCGGCCCAGCCGTTATCGATGATGAGCTTTGCCATGCCAAGCGCCAGCGCTCCGTCAGTACCTGGCCTGATCTGTAAGAAAATATCTGCCAGATTTTTTGCCGCAGGCGTTTTGCGGATATCGATGATAATGACCTTGCCGCCTCTGGCCTTCAGCTTCTGAACGCCTTCTATTGACAGATGCTCAGAGTAGTAGCCGTCGAAATTCCAGCCAAGAAATGTATTGGAATGAGCCATATCTGGCGCAGCTCCGCCGCCCGTCGTCAGATTGTCGCCCATCTTCATTGCGACTGCGCAAACGCTGTCGTCTGTGCCAAAGTTCACACTGCCAAATACGTGCGCAAAGCGCTGGTAAATGGGCCGGTACCATTTAGAATAGCCGCTGAAAAACGCCACGGAATGGGGCGAATATTCCGTCTTGACCCGGTTGAGGCCCTGTGCGATCAGCTGATACGCTTCGTCCCAGCTGATCGGTTCGAATTTTCCCTCGCCCCGCTCGCCGATCCGCCGCATGGGTGTGCGGATCCGGTCCTTCCGGTAAACATAGCTCCGGGTAGCGCTGCCCTTTGTGCACAGCTTGCCGTGACTATACGGGTGGTCAGGATCTCCCTCGACCCGGATAATGGTCCCGTCTTTTACATAGCAGTTCAGGCCACAGTGGTGACTTGGGGAGCAAATCGCGCAGATAGAGCGCTTTACCTCGATCCCTGTGTCGGCACCCGGTATCTTGGCCTTCAATTTTTCTTCCAGTTCAGTCAAGATGTTTCCCTCCTAAAAATTTGATGAAATCGTCCGGGAAGCCCTGGCTGCGCAGGAGGCACGCCGTTTGAATGCTGAGCGCCGCGTCCGGGGCCTCAATGGACTTTATAAACGCATTTTTGATTGCTCCGCTGCACTCGGCGGCTCCGATTACATTTATGCAGTGGAGTTTCCGGCCATTTCGCGCGGCACGGATATACAGCTGTTTATCCGCGTATTCATAAACCCGGCCCGTTGGCACTGCTGCCGAGGGGTCTCCGACGCTGAGAAAATCCAGCCCCAGGCAATGGCCCAAGCTGACCGGAAGGTTTCCTCTGAATCGGGCCGACCCTCCGGCCATATTGACGCCGGCTACACGGCCCTGCTCCACGGAATTC
The DNA here is from genome assembly GCF_009935845.1 of Pseudoflavonifractor sp. 524-17. Classification (GTDB taxonomy): domain Bacteria; phylum Bacillota; class Clostridia; order Oscillospirales; family Oscillospiraceae; genus Pseudoflavonifractor_A. The sequence goes on from NZ_QWEK01000067.1 coordinate 4,718, forward strand.
ATCCACAGCGCAATGTTTTTCTGCGTTCCGGTGAAGATATCATATGCGGCGCAGCAATCGCCGGCGGCATAGATGCCCGGCACACAGGTCTCCATATGGGGATCGACCAGGAGGCCGCCTTCTGTGCAGATGTCTTCTGTGCTCAAAAAATCCAGGTTTGGACGGATGCCGCTGGTCATTACAATGATGTCTGCCGTAAGCTGCTGGCCGTCCCGGGTAAACGCACTAAGCCCGCCGTCTGCCCCCTGTTCAATGCGCTGGAGCGTCTTGCCCAGGGATATCTGGAGTCCGCGCTCCTGGAAGTGCGCAAGCACACGCTCCGCCGTCTCGGGAAAGAGCGCATGGGAGAAAGCCTGTGCGCTGCGATTCATCAGTGTACAGGGAATGCCACGCTGCGCAAAATTCTCCGCTACCTTTATTCCGCTCCAGGAAATGCCTACGACCAAACCGGAACGGACGGCTCCGCTTTCCAGGCGTTCTTTCAAATACCGGGCGTCCGCTTCTGTGCGCATGGAGAAAACGCCAGGCAGACCGGCGCCAGGTATCTTTGGAACAAAAGCCGAGGCCCCCGTCGCAATGAGGATGCTGTCATACCATGCGGTCCGTCCGCCTGCCGTGCGGATCGCTTTTTCCGCGGTCTTCAGCTCCGCGACCGGCGACGCCCGGAATACCTGGAGATTCAGCCGCTCCTGTACCTCTTCCAGGGAGCCATACGGAAACATCCCCTGATAAGGGAGCGCATTTTTTGCATAATAGGTAGTGAGCATTGGATTATGCGGGCCAAACGCCGTATCAGTATATACATCGATGACCGCCTCGGCATCGGTCATACGGACGCCCTGCGCCCCGTGGTAACCGGCAGCGCCAAAGCCAAGGATAGCCACTTTTTTCATGGGAAATCAACTCCTTCTGCGAAAAGTGAGCTGGGTGACGCGCAAATGCAGGCGCCGTCCTCCTCCCTGGGGGAGGAGGAGATATCCGGTCCTGCCGGCTATGTCAGCCCGTCATAGCCAAAGAGATGGAGTAGACAACGATCTGGGCGATCATGTGGAGCGCGATGGCAAACAAGATCACCAAAACCCGCTTTTTCATCTGCGGGATCTCGCTTCGCGCGTGCCACACGGCGGCGGGTGCAGAGGAGCCCGGCAAAACAAGGCCCATATTGGCACTGTAGATGATGGCCATGCCAAACACGCTGATATTTGCTCCGGTCGCAAGGGCAAAGGGGGCGATAATAGGAATAAGCGCCGTCGCCGTTGCAATATTGGAGCCAATATTCGTGAGAATAAGCATCGCAATAATTGCGGCAACCAGAATAAAGATCGGACTGCGGCCGGCAAAGATCGGTGTGAGCACCTCGGTCAGCCACGGCGTGATGCCGGTCGCCTCTTTGGTCAGGGCGCCGGCCAGAGGGATCGTTGCAGCGCACATAAAAATAACGGGCCAGCTGACCGCGGATTCGTTGTTTTTGATCTCGCTGAATACAATGCACGGTTTTCCGTCCCCTTCGCCGCTGGGTACTACCATAAGGAGAACCAGACAGATGGCGAACAGGCCGCCGGAAGTGAGCACGTTATTGATATAGACCGCAAAAGCCGACGTCGTAAAGGTGCCGGCAAAGATGGTCACCAGCATGAAAAAGAGGTAAATGACCACAATGCGCTTGGTCCTGGGGCGAAGATGCCTGCTCTCCTCGCCCAGCTTGTCCACGTCAAACTCCCGCATATGGCTGAAATCCACCCGGAACAGTTTCGCGCCCAAGACCACATAGGTGGTGAGGATCACCACGCCCATAATCCCGGTGCGGATAAACATGGCGCCCAGGTTGATCGGCGTCCCGGAAACATTGGCCCAGGTCTTGGCCAGTCCGAGCTGCCAGCTCCGATAGGGCATCATAGAGATACCCAGCATCAGCGTAAGGATAATGCCGCCAAAGCCCCAATAATAGAAGCTGTCGTTCTCTTTGTAGTCGCAGCTCTTGCCGATATCAGCCCAGATGGAGCAGAGCATGATCATGATGGGAATCGTATCCAGAACGATATTTGCCCACATGAAAATGAACAGGAAGCACCAGGTATACAGGAGAGGGCGGCCATGGAAAATTTTCAGCGACAGTGTCTTTCGTGCAAACCACTTTCCGAATCCGTAAATAACGATAGCGCCCGCGGCCATCTGCTGAACGATGGTCTGAAAAACGACCGAATTGCCCAGCATTGCCATAGCGGCGTCGTCCACGCTCCCCACCAGGCCACTGATCCCGTAGAGCACGATGGCCAGAATGGAGGGCCAAATGATCTCCAGGGTCGAATAGGCATATACAACGCCCACAAACAGACCCAGGATCCGCATACCGGTGGGAGTAACCGTTCCAAAAGGAGGCAGGAACCCGAACACCAGCATAAAGAATATCGTGATGGCTATGTGAATATATTTGGAGGGTGGATAACCGAGCTTTGTTCCTTTTGCGGAAGTCATCGCTTTTCTTCCTTTCATCTTTATTCGCATTTCCCCCGCCTTCGGCGGGGGAAATGCCTGGAAATCGGGGCCTGTGTGCGGCGAAACCCGATTTAATCAGAGGTTCCTTCCGTATGTTCGACTGATTAGAACGGCCCGCGGGGCTATCCGGCACTCTGAAAATACTGTGCGACCTGTACGCCCCGCAAATGCCCCAGCCCCAGGTTTTCCAGCGTGCGCCCTTCGGAATAATAGTCCGTATGATTGATCGCACCGGCCACCTTGATCAGGGCATCATACAGCGGTACATCCACGCCGACAGCTCTGGCCACCGAAAGGAACAGGCATCCAATGATCGGTGCATCCTCCGTAATATGGCGCTCCTGCAAGCTGTTCGGCCCAGTCAGCTCCTTAAAGTCATCAAAGGTGTGTATGTCCGGGTCGGCGTATTTGCGGAAATTTCCGGCGGGGGAGGGGCCGCAGGGAAATCCAAGGGCGTCCATGACCGCCTTTTTCTCCTTCCACAGCGCGTCCGCAATGGCAATGCTGCTGGGGCAGATGGCCTGCTTGAAGCTGTAATAAGGCTTAGGCCCGTTTTCGATGGCCCCTGCGTTTACGATGGTAAGGGAAATGTGGCTGAGCAGGTTGGGCGCATTGAAAGCGGCCTCCAGAATGCTGCCCACCGGCTCCAGGGTATAGATCCCCCGGAACGCCTCGACCAGCTTATCTGTATCTGACGCGGGAAACGCAGCGGCGTCCTTCGGTGTATTTCCGTTTCCAAAAAACACCACATTCTCTCCCGTGCGGCGGCTGGAAAAAAGGCTGCCAGAGGTCTCTCCCACAATTACGCCTGAAACTCTAGCCTCATCAAAGACCCGCCGGAAGATGAGAGAGCCCAAGTTTCCCGCGCTGAGGAGCACCGCGGCGTCCGGTTTGAGATACGGCGCAATGGCACGTGCGGTCATTTCGTCTGCATTGGAGATGGTGCAGCAGACCACCAGTTCGGCCCCCTCCATAGCAATAGCAGGATCCGTTGTCACTGTGTGGAGAACTGATGTCCCCGTGATGCTGCCGGTGCTCTCGATCATAACATCATGCTCCGTAAAATCCGCTTTTCCATTGTCATGCAGGATATCGCACAGGCGTACCTCATGGCCGTTGAGGACCAGCTCGGCGGCCACGGAGTAACCGGAGCCGCCTGCGCCAATAACAGCGATTTTCTTCATTCTAATCGATCTCCTTTTCAAATACGATCAAAGAGACAGGCACTCAGCAAGAGGCGCGACATCGTCCAGTTCGTCGATCACCTTGCACAACGCAATGAAACGCTCCGCTTTTTCCTGCGGCAGCCCGGCCATTTCCGCACCGCTCCTGAAGGTGCGCTCTACGTCCTCCCAATCGAAAGGGCACTGGGGGTGGCCCTTGGGAAACTGTTTGCTGATCTCAAAGCTCTGCCCATCCTTCAGCGTCACGCGCATAGTCACCGTGGGGAATGTCCCCTCCTTGAACATTTCGAACGCGTCCTGAAGGGCGAGTTCGCCGTCAAACCTCACGCGGGAGGCCAGCGCAAGGACATTTTTATCTGTCAGACGGTGGGCGGCATACCACTCAGGACCGGGCTTGCCCAGCAGCATATAGGCTGCAAGGCAGTAGGGAATGCTGAACTGTGCGTCGCGGCAGCTGTTGTAGCCGTCCCAACTGAACTTATCCCGCTCCAAAAACTTCGGGGTCATGTGAATTTCCTCGATATCCTCCGCAGTAAAGCCGTGTGCCGTTTTCAGCTCGTCCAGGCAGTCCAGAGGAAGCTGGATCCACATATTGGACGGCCAGTGCTTGAGCAGCAGATCGCCAAACAGGTACTCAGTGCCCACGTTTCGGTCGATCCAGCCCGGGTTGGCAAAGCCGCGCATCATCATGGTGTAGCCGTACTGTCCATCCAGGATATCGTAGATGTTGTCCAGTTCATTCCGCTTGGCCATGCCGGCTACCATAACGCCGGTAAGAGAAGTGATCGCATATTGCAGATGATAAAAATCCGAACCCTGATGGGCCAGGATAGCGTTTACCACAGGAGTGGAACAGCCGGTGGCGCCCATGAGCAGATTGAACTGCTCCTCATCGCATTGCAGGATTTTTCCGGCGCAGGCGGCGCCCGCCCAAATCTGCCAGGAGCCCAATCCCCAGCCGTAGAGGGCGTCATCAAAGCCCTTGGAGGGCTGAATGTAGCAGGCTACCCGCTGATAAACCTCAAAGCCGCCGATGACAGCGGTGATGTAGTCCTTGCCGCAGAGGTGCTTCGCCTCGGACATCGCCATAGACACCGGAATAAGGTGGGCGCTGGGATGTCCGGTAAAGCTGCAATCCTCCCAGTCCAGGGTGTCCGCTGCCGTCGAGTTTGCCATGATCGCGCCGTTCATGGGGAGCTTCCCCTTGTCGCCCCACAAGGTGGCCATTTCCGGCGCTTCGGTGCCAACCGTGCTGCGGGCCGCCGCCCGGGCTGCCACAGCAGTGGGGAGAGGCCGGCCAGCCAGCGTAACACCGGCCACGTGCATGGTAAGCTTTTTGACCTTATCGACCAGCTCCGGGGCCAAGTCCTCATACTTCAGGTTCGCAATAAAGCGGGAGAGATTTTTGGTGTACGCTGTCGCGATAGGTTCTTTCATCCGAGACCCTCCAATACGATTTTGGTGACCGCCTCTGCGGCTGTGGCTTAAGCATAACAGCCGCCGTTTTCCTCATCAATGGAGCTATGAACACTAAATTCTTCAAGAAAACAGAAATGCTATGTGCAGATGCACATAGCATTTCTGACGAATATATCTGCGATTCGACCGGATGGAGACAAGCAAATTGCTGCATTTGTCAGTAATCACACCCTGTCAGGAATCGATAGACAGGCACTCTGCCAGCTGCGCCATATCGGTCAGGTCCTCCATATTCCTGCACAACGCGGCAAAGCGATCTGCTTTTTCCCGCGGCAGTCCGGCAAGCTCAGCGCCCCCGCGGAAGGTGCGCTCCACGTCGTCCCAATCGAATGGATGCTGCGCGTGTCCCTTGGGGTACTGGCGGGTGACCTGAAAACTCCGCCCATCCCGAAGGGAGACTCTCATGGTGATTTCCGGAAAAGAACCCTCTCGGAATACCTTGAAACCATCTGTCGTAGTTATCGAAACGGCCTTATCCAAATGGACCCTGGCTGCCAAATCAAGCACACACGGATCAGTCAGGCGATGGGAGGCATACCACTCCGGGCCTGGCTTGCCCAGCAGCATATACGCAGCCAGGCAGTACGGGATACTGAACTGCGCATCCCGGCAACTGTCATAGCCGTTCCAACTGAATTTGCTGCGGTCAGAGATACCCGGCGTCATAAAAATTTCTGTAATGTCCTCCGCCTGGAAGTTGTGGGTTCTCTTTAGCTCATCCAAGCAATCCAACGGCAGCTGTATCCACATATTCGCAGGCCAATGCTTAAGCAGCAGATCGCCGAACAGGTACTCAGTACCCACATTCCGGTCGATCCAGCCCGGATTGGCAAAGCCGCGCATCATCATGGTATAACCGTACTGACCATCTAAGATGTCATAGATGTTGTCCAGTCCATTGCGTTTGGCCATGCCGGCCGCTATAACGCCGGTAAGTGCGGTGATGGCATACTGCAAATGATAGAAATCAGAACTCTGGTGGGCCAGGATCGCATTTACCACAGGCGTAGAACAGCCCGTCGCGCCCATGAGCAGATTGAATTGTTCTTCATCACATTGCAGCAGCTTTCCTGCACAGGATGCACCTGCCCAGATCTGCCAGGAACCGAGTCCCCAGCCATAAAGCCTGTCATCAAAGTCGTCCGGCGGCTGTACATAACACGCGACTCTTTGATATACCTCAAAACCGCCAATAACAGCTGTGATATAGTCTTTTCCAGAGAGGTGCTTTGCCTCGGACATCGCCATCGACACCGGGACAAGGTGAGCGCTGGGGTGCCCGGTAAAGCTGCAATCCTCCCAGTCCAACGTATCCGCCGCTGTGGCATTGGCCATGATCGCGCCGTTCATAGGCAATTTGCCCTTATCCCCCCATAAGGTAGACATCTCAGGCGAGGCAATACCAACCGTACTGCGCGCAGCCGCCCGGGCGGCTGCCGCAGTAGGAAGAGGACGGCCGGCCAGCGTAACGCCCACCACGTGCATGGTAAGTTTTTTTGCCTTGTCCACCAATTCTGGAGCCAGATCCGTATAGCTTAGATTTGCAATAAATCTGGAAAGGTCTTTCGTATACGTTGTCGCAATAGGCTCTTTCATTCTGATTCCCCCTGCAATCGTATATAATATGCTAAGAAACCTCTGATTAAATCGAGTTTCGCCATTTGCAAGCCCTAGTTTTCAGCTGTTTCCCCGCCGAAGGCGGGGGAAACACGAATAAAGCAGAGATTCCTTAAGGCTGTAACGGCTCAAGCAAAATTTATCAGTCTTGCTCCATTGGTTCAATGTTTGACTGCACATCAATCTGGTCCAGATACAGGGAGCCTTATATGCAAATACACATAGTAAATCCGCCGAAACAGTTCCTGCGTAATCTTTCATTTCTATACGCGGCAAACGGCCCTATTTGACCCACAACACAAAAGGGTCCTCCCGCCCTTTGGGCAGGAAGATCCTTCTGATCCAAATATGCAAACCCATATTATGGTCGAGGGTGGGGCGCTATTTCGGGGATAATAGAAGAAAGACAGCCATCATATAAGAGGCTGCTGTATTGCAGCAATCCAAGCCGAAGGGTCAGCAGGCCGTCAGCCGTATCCGTGCTGTAACCAGTCAGTTCAGCGATGCGCTGAAGCCGCTGCTGCAAGGTATTTCTGTGGATAAACAGTTGCTTCGCTGTCAGTGTCGCGTTCATGTCACAATCAAAATAGGTATGCAGGGTGTCAAGCAAAATATCACGTTGCTTTGACGCAAGAAGATCGCCGAATATGAACGATGTGATCCGCTTGCGGGTGTCCAGGGCATCGTAAAGCACCATGCTGCCCAACACTACCGAACGGCCAAGAATGACATTTTGATCCAATCGCAGCAGCCGGCCAGCGGAAAGCCGGATCTCCAGCTGCTCATACTGGCGTTCATAATCCTCGATCCGGCAGCACCGGTTTCCAATTACGGCATTCATGTTCAGCAGTTGTCCATAGGCCGCAATATGCTCAAGTTCCCGGCAGATATTAAATATGCTGATGGTATTTACGTCCAGCGCAGTGGAGCGGTCTGCGCATAATACCAGCGCACTGTGTTTTTCTGGATTTGGCAGAATAAAATCATCTTTATTGGAGAAATACATGGGCAGCTGGTCAAAAAACTGGCTGACGGTATGGCTGAACTGACGATCGTCAATAATCGGTTCCCGTACCATGTGGCCAAAGCTCTTCTTTTCTATCCGTGAAAGCTGGATCAGGAGCGTTGTACGCGGAACAGACAGCTTGACTCCGTTTCTGTCAAGATCCTTTTGAAGCTGCACCCGATCTGATGGATGAATTCCGACCAGGCTGGTCAACAGCTTATGAATTGCCGTTTCATAACCGCTTTTTTGTATGCTGGTGTATTCTTTTTCCAGAAGAAGCTCCACTATGGTTTCTGCCATTGTAAGATAGGGACGGTCCTCCGCAGTCAGCCCGCAAAGTTCGACCGTACCAACTACTACACCGTTATATGCGATACAGCAGATATTTTTTGTATCATCTTGAGGCGCTTCGGGCCAGATGTTCAGTTTTTGTATTGCGTTTCTCCTGACTGATCCAACTCTGTGTGACTGTGTTGCCGCTATGATCTCCCCTTTCTGATTGGTAATAATCACCGGATAGGGTTGTATTGACTCCAACGTATGCTTCAGTCGTGTTCCGATATTTTTATCAATGAGCATTTTATCCACCTGCTATCGAAAAACAGAAGTTTTAAATCACAGAGGGTTTATAATCTGCATAAAGGTCAAGTTGAAGCAAACAGATTAAACACTATTTTCTCTAATCGCTTGTTTCATCATATCATACATCAGAGTAAATAGCTGTTATGAAATGACTTTTTTCAAGGGGAAAAGCCAACGAAATTTCATCTGTCAAATTGTGCAGAATACCAAACGGCATCTGAAAAGGGCAAAGCCTCGCAGCGGTGCGAAGCATCCTTGACGCACGGATTTTCACGGAATACCCACCCTCAAGGGATCATACACAAGAAATGTTATCGGTCATCATGGCCCAAATGAAACACGCCATCTCTCTTGCCACGGCAGTCTTTGCGATCTGTCTTGATACGCTTGCCGGGCACTGTTATCATCGTGGCCGGCGCAAGGATCACACAGTCGATACTGTGTGCGTGCAGTTGATGATACAGTAAGCAGCCCAGGACGTCATGCTCACCGCCCGCCCATCCACGTAGAATGTCTGTGGGAGCAGCTGGGCCGAGCCCCCGGATGCGGCCAACGACGGACCGCCGAACAGGGCCGCGCCGAGCACCATGGCGGGGATGCTCAGCGTTCCCAGGCTGCCGTTGGCGTAGTAGAGGTCGCCGGTCACGTCCGTATAGCCGCCGACAGTACCCTGGGCGATATTGGTGGGACTGCCGGGGAGCTGAGTCACAGTAAAATTGCCGCTGGTGCCCACCGAGGGGTGCCCCGGCAACAGAGGGAGCATTCACGCCGCCGGCCTGGCTCACCAGCCCACCGTCGAGTGCGCCGGGGACGAGATTGGGGGTGAAATATTCGCCAGAATCGGGCAAGTAGCTGGCGGGCATCCCAAAACCGGGTGCGGCCAGAGCCACGTTTTTGCTCCTGTCCACATTGGGGTCCTCCTGCTCATAGATGATTTCCAGGCTGGTGGGTCTGCCGAACAGGTAGTCCTCCGGGGCACCATAGGTGTACTCCAAAGCGCTGGCCTAGGTGACGCAGAGGGCGCACAGCATCCCTGCAAGCAAAATATTGCGAAGTTTCAACAATTTATCTCCTTTCTTTCAGCTTTTTAAACACAAGGAAACCGCCGGCGGCCAACACCAACACCGCGCCGCCGATTATCAGCGGGCGCTTAAGGGCGGACAGGTCCACGGGAGAGGCAGCGGTGTCCGTGTGGCTGCTGTCGTCGTTGGGGTCTTTGACCTCCTCCTGAGCCTCATCGCTGCCGAAGATAGCGGTGTAGGTGACCACTGCGCAGTTGGCCCTGGACCCCTCGTCGGTGTAGTCCGCTGTGACCGTATAGTCGGTGGCGTACCTGCTGGAGGTGGTTTCGGTGTAGCTGGCGCTCCGGCCCGGAGCGGCCTCTGCGGCCAGGGCGGCGGTGCAGGGTGCAGAAACTCATCAGGTCAATGGGAGCCTCGAACACCGCGACCCAGTCCAGGGCTGGGTCGCAGGGCAACCGGAAAGCCACGCTTTCGTCGCTGCCGGTGGCGTCTCCCTTGAAACCGGGGCCGTTCAGATCGTAGGTGCCGCGCTTGCTGGCGAACACAGGTTTGCCGCTGCCATCCTGGCCTACGAACACACAGTTGTGATGTAAGCTGTCCTCATACAGCAGGCCGGACTCGATAAAGCCCTGGATCACCTGGGGCGCGATGCCTCGCTTGCAAAGATAGGCAAACACCCGCCGCTGGTCCTGGTTTGGAATGGGCAGGGTGAAGGCGGGTTTCTCGGTCTGTTGGGCCGGGCCAGGGTTTGGATCGGGAGGGTCCCTGGCGTGGCTCCCGTTGAACTCCAACAGGTAGTTCACGGCCTCCCGGAAATCTTTGCCGCGAAATTCTTGCAGGAAAGTAATGGAATCTCCAGCCTGTTGAGTAAAGTAGCGTTTCCAGATACGGCGGTCCTTGATGCGGATGCTGTCCATCTCCCTGGTGGTGTGGTAGCGTTTGCCTACCCGGCGGACGCTGTAGCCCAGGTATTCCAGCAGGTCCGGCAAGTCTGTGTTCTTGACGATTTTCATCTCCTCATCCGTGAAACGGAAATCATTATTTTCGCTCATGTTCATCACCTCCGTAGAACGAAAAAAGCCCCCCTGAGCGTCCTGGTTCAGTTTGGGATGCTCAAGGGGCCTTTTATCTGGTGTTTGGTTGTTGTGGTGCGGGCGGTCTCCCCCTCCAGGTGCGCCTTGATCCGCTGGTGGTATCTTCTTTCGGTTGGTTGTACCGCAAGTATAGTCGAAAGGTATGAAGAAAGCTATTACCAATACCCCCAAGGAACTGTGGACAAAGCAAGCATATTCAACGAAAACGGCGGTCGAAAATAGTCTGCGCAGGTGCCGGTTGGGTGATAGCGTTGAGACTCCATTTCTGATCCTCTATTTGACCTGCCCAGCGTTTTGTGCTATACTATTTTTATAGGAGACGGGAATGGAGTGCTGTCCATGACGAAGAAATATCAAGTGGTTCCGCTCAGTGAACTGCCGCTGCACAACGATTTTATGTTCAGCCAGGTCATGCGTTCGGAGGAAATTTGCAAGCTGTTTCTGGAGGCGCTCCTTGGATTTGAAATTGACCACATCGTTTTTATTGACCGTCAAAAAGACATCACGGACAGTTATGAGCTCCACGGCATTCGGCTGGATGTATATTTGAAAGACGAAAAAGGCACAGTATTTAATGTAGAGATCCAGGTAGATCGCCGGGATGATCTTCCCAAACGTGTCCGATTTTATCAGAGCAGCATTGACCGGGCCGAGTTGCCGAAAGGCGCGGATTACAGCGATTTGTCGGACAGCTATATTATCTTCGTCTGTGATTTCGACTGTTTCCATATTGGCAAGGCAGTCGGCGAGCGCGTCTCTTTCTTGAAGGGCACTGACGTTCCTTACGAGGATGGTTCCCATGTCTACTTTTTGAACAGCCATTATACGGAACGCAATGCTGACAAATCCATCTTGGAATTTTTGGATTTGATTCGGACAAACGATGTGAGCAAGTCATATGAAACGCCTCTGGGCCAGAAAGCCCAAAGGCGGATGCAGGAGGTACGCAGTGACAAGGAGTTGGAGGTGTCGTACATGACTTTTGCACAGAAAATGATGGACGAACGTTGGATAGGGTATATGGACGGCCGGGAGGATGGTCGCCGTGAGGGCCAGGAAGAGGGCCATCGAAAGGGTCGGGAAGAAGGACGCCGTGAAGGCATAAAGAGCGCAATTCTTACGTTGAAGGGAATCCTTCCCCCTGCCGTAATTGCCGAACAATTTAAGATGTCACTGGAAGAGGTTATGGATATTCTGGAACCCTGACGGGCTTAATGCCAGGAGGCCTCCGAAAATATTGTGTAAAAGAGAAAAAAAGACATCCTTTCAGTCAAGAATCGGAGCAGGCATCGAACTTGATTGAAAGGATGAATTTTTAATGGAAAAGA
>NZ_QWEK01000068.1 GCF_009935845.1 Pseudoflavonifractor sp. 524-17
GCAGCGTCCCCCGCAGCGACGGTATCCCGTCCAGATGTTGGAGCAGTACGATCTTGAACAAAACCACCGGATCAATGAGCCTCCCCCTGACAGGGGTATCTACGACTCGGGGAAGCACCCCGGCAGGAATCACGCTGAGATTTCCTGCCGGGGGCTTTCCTTACTCTGCTGAATGTCCCCGCCGATACAGCCGATGTCGCTGTAGTGGATCTCAATGGTCTGCATGGCCTTCTTAGACCATTTGGTACTTTTCTCATGCACCACAATCTTCTGGATAAACAGCCGCAGCAGTTCCGGCGTCAACTCCGTGATGTCCGTGTAGCGTTTGGCCTTGGCGATGAACCCCTCGGTGCTGGAAACCGTATCCCGCAGCTTCTGGATGGCACTTTCCTTCGCTGGGATTTCCTCTGCCAGTCTTGTCTGCTCCTCTGTGTAGCCGCCGGACAGCGTCTGGAACTGCTCCACCGAGATATGGTCGAGTACCCGATCCTCGTACAGTTTTTTGAAGATGGCATCCAGCTCCGCTCCACGTTTCCGCATAGCGGTCAGCTCCCGTTCCTGCCTGCGGATCTCCCGCTGGATCTCAGCGGACTGCCTGCTGCCGATGTACTCCGCGAACTCCCTGGTATGTTCCCTGGCCATCGCCGTCAACCGCCGAAGATCCTCCAGGATCACCTCGTCCAGCACACACTCCCGGATGTAGTGGGCGGTGCAGACTTCAGCCCCCTCTTTCTTGTAGGTGCGGCAGGTGAAGTTGTTCCAAGTGGGTTTCATCGTGTGAGCCCGGTGCAGCACCATCGTGGACCCGCAGTCCGCGCACACCACCAGCCCGGAGTACTTGTTCTGCTCGTTCATCTTGGTGGGTCGGCGCCGGTTTTGCCGTACCCGCTGAACGATATCCCAGACCTCCTGGGTCACCAGTGCGGGATGCGTCCCCTCGAACACCAGACATTCCTCTTTGGGATGCTCCACACGGCGCTTGTCCTTGTAGGACTTTGTGCTGAACCTCATGTTGATGGTGTTGCCCAGGTACAGCTCATTCTCCAGCATATTCGCAACTGTACTGCTGGTCCAGTGGAAAGGTTCCTCCGTGTTCAGCGAGGTGTGATTGATCCCAAATTTCCGATAGGCATAGGTGGTGGGGCAGAGGATCTGCTCCTCCCTTAGTTTGCGGGCAATCTGGCTCGGCCCACGGCCTGCGGCGCACATGGCGAAGATACGGCGCACGACTGCGGCGGCTTCCTCATCCACCACCAGCTTTTTGCTGTCGGCTTCGTCCTTTTTGTAGCCGTAGGGCGCTCTGGTGCCAAGCCGTTCTCCCCGCTCCGCCTTGGCCTTGAGGACGGCCCGCACCTTGCGGCTGGAGTCCCGAACATACCATTCGTTGAACAAATTTTTGAATGGCATCAGCTCGTTGCTCTCGCTGCTGTCGGTGTCCACATTGTCGTTGATGGCAATGTATCGAACGCCGAACATGGGGAACCGCTCCTCAATGTATAGCCCGGTGTGAAGCTGGTTTCGGCCCAGTCTGGACAGGTCTTTTGTGATGATGATGCCGATTTCGCCGTTTTCCATGTCGGCCATCATCTGCTGGAAGCCTGGGCGCTGAAAACTGGCTCCTGAGTACCCATCGTCCACATAAAAGCAAGGGTTTGGGAAGTGGTGGTCGGCAGCATACCGCTGCAAGATCATTTTTTGATTTTGTATGCTGTTTGACTCATTTTCTGTATTGTCATCCTGACTGAGACGGCAGTACAGAGCGGTTTTCTTCTGGTTTGACTTTGTCATCTTGCCCTCCTTTTTGGTCAAACCGTTCAGAGCATTGCGACATGACTATACTCCAAAACGGCCCGGATATCCAGCGCTTTTCCCAGACAGCGCCGGGATCAAGCGCACAGCTTCTGCTGCTGGATCTCCAGGTCGATCAGGGCTTTCAGTTTTTCTTCCGGCGAACAGCGTCCGTTTATCGGGAACACGGACACCACCCGGATGGTTCTGCCGTGGGAAACCTGGATACGTTCCATCCTGATTTCTTGCTTGTTTTTTGGCTTGTCTATGGTTGGGAACCTCCCTTCTTGACAGTTTCGCCAATCTTATTTTTTAGCCAGTCATAACATATCCAATCATTTTTGCGGCGCTTGCTTCGCGTGACACGCCGCCAACGCTGGCTTTGATGGCCCAGGTGGGGCAGGGACTCCCGCCGAGCGAACGGAGACCGTACAGGGCCTCCTGTGGGGCAGACGTGGGGGAAAATCATCCCCGCTGAAAGGTGAGGCGCCGGCAAGCTGCAGGTACGGCTTGCCGGCGCTGGTGGGCTTGGCTTGCTCTATTTTGTAGATCCCGGTGCGAACAGTTCCTTGAGGAAGGCCGTGGCCTCCGGGGCCTGATCCTTCCCGGACTGATAGGCTTCGATGAGCAGGACGCCGTTCCTGCCGGAGAGGTCGTTGGCGGATACATCCACATTGAGCCACCGGCCCTCCACGTACACAAGGTTCCAGGTGTGAGTCTTGCTGCTGACGGTGAAGCAGGGGATGCCCGCCGCCGCGCACAGGAACTTCATCGCTCTGGCGTAGGAACCGCAGGCCGCTTTCAGCTCCCCGGCGTGAGGGGCGAAGGTCTGGGTAATGCCGGAGGTTTTTCCCTTTTGGTAGGCCAGCAGGGTGCGGATGTAGTCATTGAAGGCTTCCGCCCGTTCCCGGTCCGTCATCTCCGCCGTGGCCTCAATGACCGGCTGGATGAAGTCCAGGGGCGCCTGGTAGTTTTCCGGCATCTCGGCGGACACGGCGAAGTAGTCCAGGTGCTGCCAGTAGTCGGCGAAGCCCTGGGGCACGTGGTGTTCGTACCGCAGGACGCCCTCCATGCGCCCGATGAGCCTTTTCACCGCGTTGTAGTCCTCCTTGCTCACCATGGTGTAGGCGGGGGCGGTATCGCTGGTGCCGTCCACCATGGTCTGGCGGATGGCGTTGTACAGCTCCCGGCTGTACACGCCGGTGAACACCTCCGGGTTGGCCTCCTGGGAGAAGTCCTCCCGGCTCCAGTGTTCCGCGCTGATGGCGTAGGGTTCCGGCGTCTGAAGCCGGTACTCTGCCGCCTGGGCGGGGACGGTCAGCAGGGCCGCGTTCATGGTTCCTGCCAGTAGCAGGGATACGATTTTTTTGCGTTTCATGCTCGATTCCTCCGTTTTGTAATATGGTGGGGCTGTTGCAAACCGAACCATACCACAAGGTACGGGAGAAGTCGAATACAATCGGCAGACAGCGTTAGAGGTCAGAATCGCTTTTGATGAATTCGCCCAAAGCGATCGGCGGCGCTGCCCTTATTGTGAGCTCTTATTGGAAGTAAGGTTTTGTGAATTCACAAAGCCTTACTTTCGCCACGCCCGCCCACGCTGGGCTTGACGGCCCAGGTGGGGCAGGGACTCCAGCGCAGACGGAGGCGGGCCACACGGGGCCTCCTGTGGGCAAGCGGAGGGCTATTTCTGACTGGAGAGCAGATAGACTTCCTCGCAGAGTTTATCTGTTAGAAAAAGCAGTTTTGAGACAGCTTCGGTATCCATGCCTCCAGCCCGTTGATGGCGGGTTATCTGCTTCACGTTGGAATAGATCCTGTTGACGCCGGCGTGCAGGGCATGGTTCAGCTTCGGAGAGCGGCCTCTGAACTCACCGCCTTGAATCAGGCGGCAAAAATAAGCCGTGCTGTGCAGCCTGGTCATTCCCATGTACCGCTTAAGCCGCCGGTACTGCTCCTCCGTCATGCGGACAGAGAGGTTTCTGCTGTAGTCCCGCGTGGAGACGCAAGCTTTCCGCGGTTTCCGATTATGCCGCATGGAGATACCCCTTCTTCCTCAGCGCATAGAGCCGTTCGTACACAGCGCCCAAAAGATGAACAGCGCGGCGGAGCTGCTCTGCCGTACCATATCCGCTGTTGAAATCGCGGGCGATGGCGTTGATTTCCCGGCCCGCCTCGTCCATGAAGCGGATGACCTCCCAGGTTTCCTCCTCCCGGTGCAGGACAGGGCGGTTGGTTGCCAACTGCGCCATCAGCCACGCATTGGCGGACAGTCCGGCGGCCGCGCTCTTTTTCTTCAGCAGTTCATAATCCTTGGCACTCATGCGGACACAGGTACGATGTGATTGTTTGTTCGTATTTTTCACTCCCTTCTCGCTTTCGGCAATGTTGCCAAAAGCGGTATAAAAATTGTGTTCTGTTGTTGCTGTAGTAAGGTTTGGCAATGTTGCCAAACCTTACTATGCCTGCTGCATGAAATGCAAAATCGGGTTGGGCAACATTGCCGAACCCGATTTTCAGCATAGTGGACTTCCGGCAATCTTGCCGAAGATCCACCGGAAACCGCTTTTGACAATGTTGTCAAACCCGATAGCAGTTGAGTACACCTTCTGACAACCTTGTCAAAAGGTTCGATCTGACTTTTCGGCAACGTTGCCGAAAGGTTACCGCCCGCAGGCGGCATTGGGGTCAGGGGATTTCCCCTGCAAGTGGCGTTTTGACATCAAAACGCGATGCTTGCGCCCTCACCGCCGCTGGCGGTGAGGGCCGTAGCCCCGCCGTTGGCGGGGCTTTCTCCAGGCGGTAAAGTGATTGGAATTAGCGGGCCAAGCCCGCCGCTCCCAACGGACTATTGCCGCACAACATCCCGAATCTTCTCGGTCTGAGCAAGCACATCTTCCTCGCCGTCCTCATCCTGCCAGACACAGGAAGCGGCGCAGTCCATGAACCATTCGGAGCGCAGCAGGGACAGGATGATGTCCCACATGACGGCAAAGTCATCGCCATGCCCCTTGTCCTCGAAAGCCAGGACACCGTCATCGGAGATACAGGGAAAACCATGGGCGGCAAACAGGGTTTTCACCGTCTGACGCACAGCCTCCAGCCCGTAGCCCCGCCGCTCCACGGCGGCCGTGTCAAAGGAAAATTTCACTTTCATTCTGCGATCCCTCCTTGATGTTTGGTCGGCCACATTATATAGGCCCGCCCTGGCAATATCCAGAGGAATCGACAGACAGTTTGATGTGGTTGCGGTGTGTATCAATATACGCGCTGCCTTTTCAAAAAACAGGCACGATGCGTATCAGTGTACACATCGGACAGGCTACAATTGCCAGTTGTCATTCTGCAGCGCAGTCAGGAAATCAAGGACACCGGCATCCACAGCAGCGTCCGGCTCTTTGCCGCTCTCCGCCGCCTGGGGAACGGAGGAAACAGTTATGTGCTTCAACTCGTCCTGGAGGATGGAGCGCAGCGTGTCCTCCAGGTTCTTCCGATTATGGTAACCGCATACCGCCTCGCAGACAGCGCTGGTTTTGTTCTTTTGCTGGGAAAGGATTTCCCATGTCTCCCGCTGCCTGGGGTTGTCCAAAGACAGCACAATGTGGAGCCGCCGCTTTTGTCCGCCGCGCTCAATTCCCATCAGAGAGTACACCTGCCTGCTGGCTTGGGTTCAAAATCTCATTTTTGAGTAAATCGCCAATGGTCTGAAACGTATGGGCCAACTCATAGGACTCTTTCACAGAATCCTCAACCTCATCCGGCCTCATGCGGGTACACTCCGTCCAGATTCGCACGTTTTCTTTTGTAGGAGTCAGTAGAACCGCTTTTTCATAGGCTTTGCAGAACAGGCCAGCGATTTTATGGCGGCGGTCTGACTCGGCGTCAAACGCCTGGATTTCCTTTTTCGCTTTCGCCAGCTCCACCGCCAGGGCGGCAGCCTCATCCCGTTGCTCCTCCGGCAGCTCCCGTACCTGCCGGGTGATGTTGTAGCCCTGGTTGATGGACAGGTCGCCGCTGTCCAGGGCCTCCCTCACAGCGGCGGGGGCGTGTTCATTGATCTGCATGACCTTGCCCATGGTCACCTCACCGATTCCGACAGTGTCAGCCAGTTCTTTGCGGGTGCTGACGGGAGAAATCGGGTCTGACAATGTTGTCAAACCCGATTTCGCGTCCTCGCTTTTCTGATCCCCGCCGCCTGCGGACATATTTTCTTTTGCCCTGGCTTCAATATCCGGCTTCAGCCGAAGGGCGATCTTGCCCAGCTCCCACTTGTCCAGGTTTCGGCGGCCTTTCTGGGTGTCCAGCGCCCACTGTTTCGCCTCCAGCAGATCAGCAAACGAAAACACCAGCATTTTGTAGGGCAGGCCGTGCTTTTCACAGATGCGGAGCCGGTTGTGTCCGTCAATGACAGTCATATCCTCGTTGACGATGACGGGGGCATAGCAGCCGTTTTCCAGGATATCGCTCTCCAAAGAAGAAAACTGCTCTCCGCTTAACGGCGGGAGCAGTTTCTCCATCTCCGGCAGCACAACGGGCGTCCGCTCAGAGCTGCTATATTCGATTTTTGTGTTTTGCAAAGTACCATCTCCTTCAGTTTGATTTTGCGAGCCTTTGCCGTGAGTTTGCCGTTCTACCCAATCCGGTTCCTGACAGGCAACCCTGCTCGGCGCTGTGTCGTATGGCTTCCCTTGGCCCGCTCCCTCAAACTGAAATCGTGGCAGGCTTCCCCGAAAAAGTATCCGATTGGACGGTCATTCACTTGTACCCCCAAGCGCAGACGCGCTTGGGGGTACAGCAGCAAGCCTGTAAATGATGTCCAATCCCTTTCGGGAAAGCCTGTTAATGATGATACAAAAGTAAATTATTTTTCCTGTTGAGCCGCTGTGTTGCCAGTGTAACTCTGGCAGGAAGACTTGTCAAGGGGAAATTTGGGAAAACGGAACTTTATTTGCTTTGAATATAACGACACATTATACCCAGTACACTGCACTTTTGTCTAAGGTTTTCTTTCGTTCTCTCCAATCGGGCATCAGTGTTGTCAGAAAATCATAAAAGTGTCTTGAATGATTCGGATGGATAAAATGACAGAACTCATGCGTCACCACATATTCGATGCAGTTTCTTGGCACCTCAAGCAGGCGCTTATTCAATGTAATGATTCCTTTTTTCGCTAAACAAGAACCCCATCGGGTCTCCATATTTCGGATACGCAGTGCAGGCATTGATATCCCATATTTTTGAAATACCGGGTAGGTTTCCGAAATAATCTCGCCAAAGATGATTCGGCATTGTTCATCCAGATATCGTGTCACCATTCTTTGCTTTTTGGCAAAGTCATCGGGGTCTTTGATACAAAGATACAAATAGATCCCGTCAGAGAAAATTTCTTCTCGGGCGTTCTTCTCCACTTTCAGGCGAACTCCTCTGCCCAGCAGATAAAACGTCTCGCCGCTGACGTACTGCCTGGGCTGAAGGGCATAGTGCGCCATTTCAAGAAACTTTCCCTGGGCCGAGCGGATATAGTTTCCCTTACTTATTACAAAACCATCCACTTTTTCTGCCGGGATATCCGGGCTTGCTGAGACATACACTTTGCAATCCTTATGGATCCGCAAATTGAGGTTCTTTACCGGCTTTTCTTCCAGCACATATCGGATCTCGCTGCCTTCATATAAAACCGTTCTCTCCTGCGCCATCGCTTTTAAAACCTCCGAAGCGCCACTGTTTTCACATTTTCAATGATCTTATCAATGGTGTCAAAAGACAGTTTTAATCCCTGCTTTTTCTCATAGTCGTAAAAAAGGTCGTCAATATCCTGCGAGATTCGGTCGTGGATCGTTTTGTTGTTGGTCCAGTCCACCTGACTGTGGTTAGCCACAATTTTTGTGATCTCTTCCGCAATCTCCGCAGCAAAATCGGGAGAAACTTCCGCTTCCTTAGCTTCGTCAAACACCGCTGACAGAACACCGTAAAACGCCTGGGCGTGGACATTGTTCTTAATGGATTCCGGGTAGGTCACAGTGCTCCTTCCAGCGTGATAGTCCTCCATGATGGTACGCATTTTCGCCAGATATTCCGCCTCGGAGATCACCTTTTCCTTGTACTGCTCCAACGCTTCCCTGATCCGCTTGGAGAAGCTGTCATAATAGGCGGGATTCTCCTGATACTTTTCGCTGATGCTGCGGGTCAACTTGCTGGTAATAGCATCAGCTTTTGCCCGAAGAGATCCCAATTCCTCCAATTCCCGCTCAAAGTCATCCTTATTCAGAATATCTATGGGGCTGGTGATCTGCTTTAGTCCAGCTACCGAGAGGTGTGTATCCAGAAGATTTTGCATCAGCGGTTCATATTCCCGGTTATCAATGGCATCACAGTAACGGATTTTCACACTGCGGCGCACTTTCGAGAAAAAGATAAAAGTGTTTTGATATTGCTTTAATTCATCCTTTGGAACGGCCGCATACGCCTGTTCCGCATTCAGTACTATATTCAACGCCTTGCCAAAAGAACAGAGAAGATGGTAAAAGTTCTCCCGCTTCTTATCGTCAGCAAGAAATACTTCCACCTCTTCGGCGTCACGGGGATTTTTCAAGCCTGCAAACAGTTCCGTCATCTGGGTATAGGTTTCCCGCAGGTCGGCCACAGACGACATGACATCCACCACAACACCCTTCAAGTCTCCCTCGTCAAAGCTCTCCAAGCCAGCGCCGCTGTATAAATCCATGGCGGTATCCAGTTTTTCAATCAGTCCACGGTAGTCCACAATGAGGCCGTAGTCCTTGCCCTCATACAGGCGGTTGGTGCGGGCAATGGCCTGGAGCAGACCATGCTCTTTCAACTCTTTGTCGATGTAGAGCACCTGGCAGATGGGTGCGTCAAAGCCGGTAAGTAGCTTGCTGCACACGATGAGAATATCAATGTCCCCTACGCAGAACTGGTTCTTCATCGCCTCTTCATAGGCATCTGCGTCACCGTAGCGGTTCATCATTTTATTCCAGTAGGCAATGACCTTATCGTCAGCCCCCTCATCTACATCGTCTGCGCCTTCACGGAGATCGGGTGGCGAGATCACCACGGCACAGGTCAGATCGCCGAACTGCTCAAAGCACTCCAAATAGCGGACCGCGTCCCGCTTGTAGTTTGTGGCCAGCATGGCCTTGAAGCCGGTGTTCTGATACCCTTCGATGAAATGTTCATTGATGTCCAGCGCGATCCGCTTGATCCGGGCGTCGGTGGAGGTGAGGCGGCGGATACTGCTCCATTTCCGGGAAAGGTCATCCCGCTGCGCTTCCGTGAGCCGTTTGGTGGTCTGTTTGAACCAGAGGTCGATATTTGCCTCGTCCACATTCTGTTCCACAAAGCGGCCTTCGTAAATGAGCGGCACAATGGCTCCGTCATCCACACCATCCTTGATGGTATATTTATGGATCAGCTTTCCGAACTTCGCCATAGTGTTCTTCTCTTTTTTCATCAAAGGCGTTCCGGTAAAGCCGATGTAGCAGGCGTTGGGGAACACCGCACGCATTTTGGTGGCCAGCAGGCCGTAGTTGGAGCGGTGGCTCTCATCCACCAGCAGGAACACATCCCGTGAAAAATTCTTGTGCTCCATTTTTTCGGCGGTGTTGAACTTATTGATAATGGTAGTGACCACATCCGCCTTGCCGCTGCCCAGCAGCTCCACCAGATTCCGTCCGCTGGTGGCCCGGGCCGGATTGAGCCGGGTGTGAGCAAAGGTGGCGGCGATCTGGCGATCCAGCTCTTTCCGGTCAGTGAC
Source organism: Pseudoflavonifractor sp. 524-17 (assembly GCF_009935845.1). Classification (GTDB taxonomy): domain Bacteria; phylum Bacillota; class Clostridia; order Oscillospirales; family Oscillospiraceae; genus Pseudoflavonifractor_A. The sequence continues at coordinate 9,563 of NZ_QWEK01000068.1, forward strand.
AATGATCACTTTCGGGGTGCAGTCGGACAACTCCATTAAGATATACTTTGCCAGCATCACCATGGTCAGGCTTTTTCCGCTGCCCTGCGTGTGCCAAATGACGCCGCTTTGGCGGTTGCCTTTTTCATCTGGCTGTTGAATCGTTTTGATGATCTCTTTGATGGCGAAATATTGCTGATACCGGCAAATTTTCTTCACATTGGCGTCAAAGAGCACAAAGTACCGGATCAATTCCATCACACGCTCTTGGATGAACAGGGAAATCAAATTCCGATCCTGTTCGGTGGGGGTGCGGCCGGTCACATACCGGGCCAGCGCCGCTTCCAGAAAAACGGTATCCTGTTCCTTCCACACATTCCAAAATTTCTTCGGCGTTCCTGCTGTGGCATACTTCACAGCGTTTTTATTGGTCGCCATCACGATCTGAGCAAACTTGTAGAGCTGTGGAATGTACTCCTTCTGCTGGTTGCGGATATTCTGCTCCACGGCCTGCTCCACGCTGACCTGTGGGGCCTTGCACTCGATCACGGCGAAGGGGATGCCGTTGATGAACAGCACAATATCCGGGCGGGCGTTGTGGAACTTGTCCCAGCTGTCCACCGCGAATTCCTCTGTGACATGAAACAGGTTGTTCTCCGGGTGCGCCCAGTCGATGTAGTTCAGGTTGAAGCTGAGGGTTTTCCCCTCGCCCACGGTTTCCGGGTAGCTCTTTCCCAACAAAAGGGCATTATAGATCTTTTCACTGGTACGCACCAGGCCATCGGTGAGGGGCTCGTCCAGATCCTCCATAGCCCGCTCAATGTTGGCGGCGGAAAATTCGTTTTCCGCGCCCGCGAAGACATAGCGGTTGAGCCGCCGGAGCTGGCCCCGGAGGATGTCTTTTAGTAGCACATGGTACCGGCTGCCCCGCTGGGCCTCGCAGTCCTGGGATGAGATATAGGTGTAGCCCATGGACTGGAGCAGTTCAAGCGCCGACTGCTGGCTGATGTTTTTTTCTAAGTACAGGGAGCTGTCCATGGTTTGCCTCCTTTCGGAAATATCAGTAAACGTAGGAATAGCGGGGCGGGAAATCCCGCCTCGCTCTCCTCTCTGGTTTTACTTTTCTTTTCGAACTCCCTTAAAGGGCGTCCCATCTTTTTTCGCATCCATAAAACGACCGGTATCACTGTCTCGCTTTACCCACTGTTTTGTAACAGGGTTAAAGGTCTGCGAACGGGTTTTTACCGCACCGTTTCTATGTCCGTCACCACTGGGAGGATTGGTTGCCATTACGTATTCACCCCTTTCTCTGCTGGATTCTGTACAAAGTCCCTCCAAAGGGACTTAACAGTCAAAAATATATTTCTTTTGGGTATATACATGGGATACATTTCCCGCAGTCTTTTAACAGATGTATCAAAATCGGTATAGTCAAACGCCCCCAGGCGCGCAACATATAACAATCCGATTGTTGGGGCCCTCGATTCACCTTGGTTGCAATGAATTAGAACTTTATGTCCTTGAAGTCTATACTCATCCAGAAAGGAAAATGCCGTTGCAAACATATTTCGATTGAACCCCAAGTAGTTTTCACTAAAACGATCCATATCAACAAGATTAAGGGCCATTTCATTTCCGCAGCGCTTTAATGCGTAATCTGGATGGGCAGGAGATAAGTTTCCGCGGTATCCAACAAATTGGCAGTGAAATGGATTTTTACAACAATGAAGTATTGCCCAGTTGCTTTCCCTCTGGATTAAATAGTAATCTTGCTCATTCCCAATAAAAATGTTGGGATAGATTTCTTTCATACGGATACCCTCACAATCCCCGTCAGCAAAAGCTGCATCAGGGCTTTTTTCTTTTGTTTTTCCTGTTCAATGTCCTGGCGGAGCAGGTCGAGTTCCCGGTCAGCGGTGGAGAGAACTTTAGCAATGGCGTTTTGTTCTTCAATCTCAGGAATATCAATTGTTATGAAACTGTACTTGGATATCCAATGCCTTTCATGCCCACCTACCGTAAACTTAATTAACTGCATTGCTTCATATGAAAAAAATATGCTGAATCCATCCTTAATAGTTAAAATCTTCATTGCTGATGACTTTGCTTTGAAAGGAAAATCTACATACTTTGTTGCTGTTGTAAAATCATCAAATATGACAACCGGAACCTCAGTGAAAACACCTTGAGTTTCATCGGTATAGCCAAGAATAAATGTTTTCCCAGCAGTTAATACTGGCGTCTTATATGCATTATCATAATCGGTTGTCTTTACCAAGTAAGCAGTTGGCTGAATATAATCAAAGATTTCTCCCAATTCTACTGTTCCCCAAGCTTTATTAAACCCTGGCAGACGTTTCTTCCCCGTCAAAAGTTGCTGCATCAGATATTTTTTCTGCCGCTGCTTCTCGGCAATTAGTTTTTGTTTCAGTTCAATGATCTTGTCCTGAGTGGTAAGGATTTTGGCGATTTTTTTCTGTTCGTCAATGGGGGGCAACACAATTTTACTCTTCAAAAAGCCATCCTGTCCCAAAGTTTTGTTGCGCCCAGCACCTCCAGGAGATGCTGCCTCCAGAATATCGGTTCCCCGCTTTGTCAAAAAATAAGAAATCAGGTAATCGATATCAACTCTACCGTTTACAGAACGGTACATTGGAAAACGGTGGGAGCCAATCATTCCTACTTCAGATTGTGTGGTTTTCCCGATTGCCTGTTCCCAGGCAAAAACGATATTTAGGATAAAGCAATCCGGCTCAATCCAAAAGACAGACTTATTCCCCAGTGCTGCGCCTGTAACGGGTTCTTTATAGAAAAGGCCCTTCCCATGGGAACGAATGCCGATTTGTGTGTACAATTCTTTAGACTTAACCTCCACCGGTCTCTCCACACGGCTAAGGCAATCACCAAGCATATACACATCCCAGTCAGAAGAGATAATTCCTGCTTTTGTTTTTTTATATCCCTCTGGAACATTTCCATGCCGGATTTGCTCTATTCGCTGTTTAATCTCTGTCTTCATGTTTCCTCCTAAAAAAGGTAAACTCAAACTCTGAAACATCAATATCTATGATGTTCCCTTCCGAAAGTTTTACCGGAGAGATAATAAGTTTTGATATAGTAGTTCGATGTGTCTCGTATTCGACTTCATAGATATAGCTCTGAAAAATATTAACTGTAGGATTCATAAAGAACAGATCGTTTTTAATATAAACAACACCCAATACGAGAAGTAAAAGTGATAGAACCGTCAAATCAATTGGATCTGTTAGCGAAAATTCAATTAGGGCCAAAATGAACAGCGAATAGTATGCAAGATAGTATTCCGCAGACCGATTTTTTACTGTTTTAAGCGTTATAGTATACACGCTGGTTCTTTGATTACGTTTCAGCAAACAAAATAATATTAGTCCGACAAGAAAAATGACTATAATTTCCCCAATCAAATATGGATTTAGATAAATACTTTTCCAGGAATACTTCCATGGTTTGTCCAGCACATTTCGGATTCCCAATAGTATCTCTTTTATCCACATAATCAAAAACATCGGTAAAAATGCAGAGAGATACATCACCAACTTCCGGAGCATGGCTATACCCCCTTGGTATGAACCAAACTATCAGAAAACAAATCTCGTGCATATGTTAGCCGAAGAATATCTATAATCAAATCTCTTACGGACGGAGTAAACTTAATGCAATCATTCTCATCATAAGTAAGGCCTTTAAACTCATCATACTGAGAAAGAGTGTGCTTTACTGTTGCAGGCTCTAAAGCAGAAAAATCTCCAACTGCTTTCTCCAATGCACGTGCAAGTTTCGTGGTCGCCCCCTTTTTGCCGACAACATCCTCATAAAATGACTTTGGATTATCTAAGAATTTCCAATTTTCAATTTCAGCTTTCTTAGCCGCAACAGTACGCTTTGATTTTTCATAATAACTAAACACTTTTTCAAAAGCTGTCTCCTGAAGGACAAAGACATCTTCGGCAACAATTGCAGTATCGATACAACCATTAAGTACAAAAATCTCTTCATCCTTCTGTTTGATAGTGTTTGCTACAAAACCGAATTTTACACTACGTTTATACCATGATTCAACTTTACGATACTGCGCAATTAAATAAGTTTTCTCAACATGATCGTCTTTTACTCTCTCATAGGCTAATACGATAGCAGCATAATTGTCAGTAAAATTCTCTTTATTCAAAACAGTTCCATTCTGATCAGCGGTAGATAAAGCAGCTATCATGTTGTTCCAATACGGTAGGTCAGTCAGTGGTATTTTTTTAATTGTTCCTTTTTCACTATGCACACTATCATATTCTGCAATCTTTCTTTCACCACAAAAGTGCTCATAATTTGTAGCATAGGTCTCCTTGATTTTTTGATCCAGTGCATTAGGAAACACAACGGCTTCATATTGACCTTTATACCCCTTCTTTTTAAGCAAATATACACGTACATTAGAGTTATCATCAACGATAATATTTTTAATACGCTCCATGTTATCCTCCTTATAGCCCCAGCTCTTTCAGATACTTCTTCATCTGTGTTTGAACCTGCGCCAGTTCTGCCTCAATATTAGCAATGTTCCGCTGTACTTCTTCAATATCCACCAGTTCTTCTTCCTCAAAGGTATCCACATACCGGGGGATATTCAGATTGAAGTCATTCTCCCTGATCTCGTCAAAAGAGGCCACATGGCTATATTTGTCCACCGTTTCCCTGGCCTCATAGGTGCTGACGATCCGATCAATGTCACAGTCCCGGAGGATGTTCTGGTTTTTCCCCTTCTCAAAGTTTCCATCGCCCGAGGCATCAATGAACAGCACATCCCGACGGGGGCGGTTTTTCTTGAACACCAGGATACACGCGGGGATACCGGTACCGTAGAACAGGTTGGCGGGCAGGCCGATGACCGCATCCAGCAGATTCATTTCCACCAGCTGACGGCGGATCTTACCTTCGCTGGCTCCGCGGAACAGCACACCGTGGGGCAGCACCACCGCCATGCGGCCGTTTTCCGCGTCCAGGCTGGAGAGCATATGCAGCACAAAAGCATAATCGCCTTTGGAAGCGGGAGGCACGCCCCAGTCGAATCGGTGATAGGGATCCAGATTGGCGGACATTTTCTTTTTCCCCTTGCTGTCTGCCTCCGCCTCCGAGAGAAAACCGCTGTCCCACTTGTCCAGACTAAACGGCGGATTTGCCACTACCACCTGGAACTTCATCAAATTATCATCCTCAACATTCTGAGGATTGGAGAGGGTATCGCCCTGCCAGATCCGGGCATCGTCCACGCTGTGCAAGAACATATTCATGGTACAAAGCGCCCATGTCTGTTGATTCTTTTCTTGGCCATAGATCGCCGCCTTCCCGCTGGGCACCTTCTTATACGCTTTCAGCAGCAGGCCGCCGCTGCCGCAGGTGGGATCGTAGATGCGATCATTTTCCCTGGGCTGTACCAGAGAGGCCACCAGCTCGGAGACTTGGCTGGGTGTAAAGAACTCACCGCCCTTCTTTCCGGCGTCCGAGGCAAACATGGCGATCATGTATTCATAGGCATCGCCGATGATATCGGCAGAGCCCAGCTGACTGGGGCGTAGATCCAGACCGTTGAAATCCTCCAGTAGGTTCCGCAGGGTCGCGTTTTTCTCCTTGGGTTCGCCAAAATCCACCTGGGAGTTAAAGTCGATAGCCCGGAACACATTGCGAAGCTTCCCGCTGTTGTGTTCTTCAATGTGGTTCAGCGCCACATTGATTTTCTGGCCAATTTCCGCATCGTTCCGGTTGGCGTAAAGGAAATCGAATGTGGACTGCTCGTCCATCGCGAAGCGTTCCCGGTTCATGGCCCGTTCCACCCGGCGCAGATCTCCGTCGTACTGCTTGATATAGGCTTCTCGTCTCTCCCCGGAAACATCGCTGAGGTATTTCACAAACAGCATGGAGAGGATATAGTCTTTATAGCGGGAACTGTCTATTTTGCCTCGGAAGCTGTCACAGGCGTTCCATAAGACTTGCTCAATATCTTTTCTGGTCGTCATGTATTTTTCTCCTCATGTTTTTTTGTGCGTGTTCTATCACAGCGACATAATATCTTTCTTTCTCATCGGCCAATTTTTTCAATAACTGTATTTCCTGCTTCGCAAGTAGATTCAACTTCGCTATTTTTTCTTGATCCGCAAGGGGGAGGAGTAATACTTCCAGCTCAGCAAAAAACGTAGGCCTTACTGCGCTGAGCATATTGCTGGAGCTGTTTTCGTAGATTTTTCTCTTGATGTCCGGCGTATTCAAGAGCCAGAGAAGGTATTCAGGCAACATATATTTCTGATTTAAACGAATAATCGCAAAGTTGGAGGAAACTACCATTCCTGTCATGTCTGTATCGATCAGGATCGCAGTATAAGGGATACTAAGCCGGATAATGATGTCACCTTGCTGCGTTAAATACTCCTGGCGGAGCAGCTCGGTTGCGTAAAACACTTCCAGACTGTCAGGCAGGATATATCCATCCGGGTGAATAGCCCGCAGATTCAGTAATGGGTAGCGATATGATGATATCTCCCGAGAGAGTTTTCTTGATAAGACTAATCCGCTTCGAATGGCAGCAACAGTTCCAAGATTCATTGCTCACCCTCCAACTTGTCATGGCAATTAAATAACAATCGAATTCAAAATAACTCTTTCTACATTGTTTGTTATTATATCTCAGTCCAAATCCCATGTCAAGATGTTATGTGGGAAAAATAACATCTTGACGGCAACGGCACCTGTATTGCTCACGTTCAAGGCTATGGGGGCACTTTCACAAGAAAGTGCCCCCATAGTTGAATAGATGTCGCTTCTCAATGCTCTCAACGGTGGTTTTGTAGTTGTCCTTGTGCGGGGTAGCCCTGCTGGTCCGGCCTTCTTCCTCACTGTACAACGGCTCCACAATTTCATATAGTTTCCTGAACTCTACCGCTCTGTCC
>NZ_QWEK01000012.1 GCF_009935845.1 Pseudoflavonifractor sp. 524-17
GTCCCTTCCAAAACTGCTCTCCCTCAAGGCGCTTCGCTAGTATAACAGCTCTCCTCCTCTTTGTCAACTACTTTCTTGCTCTTTTTTAATCTTTTTTCCTTTTTCTTCTCCCCCTCTCTTTTCCTGCGCCCTCCGTCCCCCGAATTTTGAGGATCACCGCCGCCGCCACCGGCACCGCACCGCCCAGGATCACATTCCCTGCCGCCGCCACATGCTCCATCGTATAGGACAGGATAAAGGCGTCCGGCATGGTCCACAGGGCCAGCGCCGCCCCCGCCAGGATAATCCCCCAAGGCAGCCGCCTGCTCTCTTTCCCGCCCCACCAATCCTCTCCAATCTGGCGGCATGCGAAGAAGAGCAAGCCCAGCAGGCACAGATCGGCCAGCACCCACAGCGCCATCAACAGGGATTCCACCCGCTCGAACGCCCCAGGAACTCCCACTCCCTTTATCATCATAAAGAAGGGGATCTCCATCCGGACGATCAGTCCTGGGCCGAAGTTACCCATGCACACCAGCTGAAACGCGGTCAGTCCGGCGCACATCAGGCCCGCCCACCTCAGCAGGCGGCGGCGCTGGCCGGGACGGCGCTCCACCCGTCCCCCCAAAAACGCGGCAAACACCCCGTAGCCCATCAAGCCCAGTACCGGCGCGGTTCCCCGGCCGATGCCTGCCGCCTCCCCCGCGCCCAAGGGCCCCAGATTCGCCCGCTCCATGTGAAAGGCGGCAAAGAGGAGGGAGAGCCCCAGTCCAGCGCCCAGGGCCAGTGCAAAGACCTCCCCCGCCCGGGCCAGAACAGACAGCTTCCGCCGCCCCACCTGGAAGGTGACCGCCAGCAGAATCACAATAAACAGATTCAGCGGCCCGTTCCGGTAACCGGTGGACAGGAAGCGGAAGGCGCACCACCGGGTGTTCCACCCCAGCAGCAGCAGCCCCCATAAGAGATAGACCGCCGTCACCCCCCGGCCCAGCCCCTTCCCAAAGGCCGCCTCCAGGCCGGCGGACAGCCCGTTCCCCTCCGGCCGCGCCCGCAGCAGCACGGACAGGGCCCACGCTGCGGCCAGCACTGCCGGCACCGCCGCAATGCTGCACAGCCACCCTCCCTTTCCCGCCGCCATCGCGGTCTGCCTGGGCAGCAGCAGGAGCATGGGGGACAGCAGCGCGCCAAAGAGCAGCGCCAGCAACTGTCCCAGTGTGATCTTGTCCTCTTTCATAAGTCCGCCTCTCCCTTTTTAAACGGCATCGTAGCCCCGGCGGATGTGGGCCTGGACCTCCACCGTCACCGGCAGCTCTCCTATCTCCCACTGCTCCTGCAGCCGGGTCCAGTTCAGGGGGGCGGACCACCCCGCCCGGTTCTCCATCTGGAAGAAGTCTCCCCCGTACTCCCGGCACAGATCCGCCGCCGCCTGAATGCGCTGGCCGGTCCGGTACTCCAGCCGCTTCTCCAGCTCTCCCCGGACATCCGCCTGGCTCAGGTCTGTCCGGCTCCCCTCGGCCAGATTGGCCTCCACCTTACAGCGGATTGCCACACCGGTCAGGCGCGCCCCCTCCCAGACCGGCTCCACCCGGCTCTTGGCCCCCACCAGGCGCAGGGCGGCGCGCCCCCCCTGGGGCAAATCCACCTCTATAATGTCCGCGTCCACCGCTCCCATCAGCAGGTTGACGCCGCTGGCGGCCTCTCCCTGGGCCCAGCCCACCAGCCGTCCGTCCTTGATCAGCCCGTAACCTGCGGCGGTCATATCGCCCTCTTCTCCCGTGCGCAGGGCTGGCACATAGGTGCAGCCGTTCTCCTCCAGGTCCTCCAGCACTTCCTCCACTGTGCGGGTCATGGACTGGGACAGCAGTCCCCCGTCCGCCTCCATGGCCTCCAGCCGCTCCGGGGCGGAGCCCTCTTGGGCCGCCTGTTCAATCATGCCGGCGGCGGTGTCCCCCTGCACCAGGTAGAGCTTGGTCTCCAGACGCATTTCCACGTCCCGCAGCACATAGTCTAGGACGGGCCCGATGTCCCGCCGGCCCAGCTCCTCCCCCAGCAAAATCTGCCCCACATGGCCGTAGAAGATATAGGAGGCCCCCTGGGCCTGCATGGACAGGCAGGCCCCGCTGATGGTCCCCGCCGTCTCCCCCACCACCAGGGGTTTGTCTCCGTCCAGGGGCACGGCGGTGGAGGCGGTCACCCGCACCGCCCCCGTCCCCGCGGCGTCCACCCCCATGGTCTGCATCAGGGCGGTCTCCTCCAGCTCCCTGGCATAGGGCAGAAAGCCAAATTGATCCGTACAGCCGGACAGCAGCGTACACAGGGCCGCCCACAGCGCCAGCGCCCGTCGTTTTCTCCTTGTCTTTCTCACGCTCACCCCTGCTTTCTCCGGTTGGGGGGGCGGAGCATCCGCTCCCGCAGCTTAATCAGGGGCAGGGGCAGGCGCAGCACCGCCCGGCCCGCGGCGTCTGCCCCCATGCCCCCGGCAAAGGGGGCCAGATAGGGCAGGCCGAAGCTCTCAATTCCCGCCAGGTGGTAGATCAGAAGGCCCACGCCTCCCATCACGCCGAACAGCCCCGCCGCGCTGGCCAGCACCGCCAGGCCGAACCGCCACAGACGCAGGGCGCCCGCCATCTCCTGGCTGGGCATGGTGTAACCGGCAGTCCCCGCGATGGCCACAGCGATGAGCACGGCCGGGGAGACAATCTTGGCCTCCACCGCCGCCTGTCCCACCACCAGCCCCCCCAGAATGGACACCGTCTGTCCAATGGACCGGGGCAGGCGCATCCCCGCCTCCTGCAAGACCTCAAAGGCCGCCAGCATAATCAGCACCTCAAACACCGTCTGAAAGGGCACATTCTGCTTGGCCGCGATCATGGACAGGGCCAGCCGGGTGGGGATCATCTCCTGGTGAAAGGTAGCCATGGCGATATACAGGGCGGGCAGCAGCAGCGTCACCGCCACGCACAGATAGCGCAGCACCGTGATCACGCAGGCTACCGCCCAGTTGCTGGCCTTGTCCTGCCCCGCCCGGAGGAAGCTGCTCACCGTCCCCGGGGCGAGATAGCCCAGGGGCAGGCCGTCCACCAGCACCCCCACTCTCCCCTCCGCCAGTCCGCCGCAGAACCGGTCGGGCCGCTCGGTGTACTGGATGAGGGGGAAGGCGGTGTGGATGTCGTCCACCAGGTACTCCTCTAGATTTCCGGTGGCCAGCACGGCGTCAATGTCAATGGCCGCCAGCCGCCGCTCCATCTCTGCCACGGTGTCCAGGTTGGCAATGCCCTCCAGGTAGACCACGTCCACCCCGGTCAGGCTCTGCCGGCCCACAATCTGTTCTTTGATCCGCAGCTCCGGGGCCTTCAAATGCCGCCGCACCAGGCTGGTATTGGTGCGCAGGCTCTCCACAAAGCAGTCCCGGGATCCCTTGAGCACCGTCTCGTTCTCCGGTGGGCTGATAGACCGCTTTTCCTCCGTACCCACGGAGACGGACAGGGCCCGCCCCTCCCCGGGACAGAAGATCAGGCAGCACCCCTCCACCAGATCCACCGCCGCCCGGTCCATGGTGTCCCGCCAGCTCACCACCAGGTTATACAGCGCCCCCTCCCCCATGCGGCGGAAGGCCTCGCGCAGCTCCAGTTCCGCTAAGCGCCCGTCCTGGGCCAGGGGGCGGAGGATATAGTCGTTCACCCGCTCCAGCCGGACCATCCCCGCCAGATAGCACAGCGTCAGCGTCCCCCGCTCCGGCCACTCCACCTGCCGCACGGAGAAATCCACGCAGTCCCGGAATACCTCTTTGACATGGTCCACGGTCAAAGACAGGGGAATGCGGGGCTCCTGTCTGGGATGGGTGGGCGGCATCTGTTCCAACGGCTTTCCCACGGCGTCTGCCTCCTCTCTCCACAGTTCAAGGCGTACGCCGCCTTGACAGCAGGACCAGTTTGCCCCGCTCTCTCCAATCCTATACAGCGAATCTGGTCGAAATCTCTATATTTCTCTCTCTCAATTTGTGCGTTCCTCCATATTTATTCCGGGTTAGAATTTTGCGCTTGCCATTTTAGACGCTCAAGTATAAAATTTAAGATACCATAATACCCGCCGGCCGGAGGCCGGCTGTTGTATGACCCAACATACAAGCATGAAAAGGAGGCCCCTGCATGAAGCCTTTTGCGAAAAAGCTCACGGAGCTCACCCCCGAGATGGTGTCTTTGGTTGACGAGATCATCGCCAGCCATGACGGGGACGCCACCCAGCTTGTGGGCATTCTTCTGGACTTGGAGGCCGCGGTGGAGCGGCACTACATTCCAGAGCCCGCCGCCTATTACCTGGCCGAACGGCTGGAGATCCGTCCCACTCAGGTCTACGATGTCATCTCCTTTTACTCCGCCCTGCACGACAAGCCCCGGGCCAAGTACACGCTCCAGGTGTGCGACAGCGCCCCCTGCCGCGTGAAGGACAGCGACACGCTGTGCGAGACGCTCCAGCGCCTTTTGAATCTGGAGGTAGGCGAGGTTACTTATGACGGCCGCTTCTCCATTGAGAAGGTGCCCTGCTTCGGCGCCTGCGACGTCTCCCCCGCCGTGCGCGTCAACGGGGTGGTCTACGGCCATCTCGACAGTGAGGAGCGTATTGTCAATATGCTCCAGCAGTTGGATTAAGGAGGTTATGAGACGATGAGCAAGGCAGTCTCCTTCATCACCCGCAATTTTGGAAAGTACAACCCCGCCAGTCTGGCCTCCTATGAGTTTATCGGGGGCTTTACCGCCCTGCGCAAGGCGCTGGACATGGACGGGGACGCCATCGCCCAAGTGCTGGCCGACAACGGCGTACAGGGGCGGGGCGGGGCGGCCTACGACATGGGCCGCAAGTGGTCCCAGGCCCGGGCGGTGGACGCCCCCCACAAGTGCGTGGTGTGCAACGCCGACGAGGGCGAGCCCGGCACCTTCAAGGACCGGGAGCTTCTCTCCAAGGACCCCTTCCAGCTGCTGGAGGGCATGATCATCGCCGGCTGGTCCGTGGGGGCCGACAACGGCTACATCTACATGCGGGAGGAGTACTCCCACCTGCGTCCACAGCTGCTGTCCGCCATTGAGCAGTGCGAGAAGGCGGGCTACCTGGGGGACAATATCCTGGGCCGCAAGGGTTTCAATTACCGCATTCACCTCTACTCCGGCGCCGGGGCCTACGTCTGCGGCGAGGGCAGCGCCCTGTGCGAGTCTTTGGAGGGCCACTCCGGCCGTCCCCGGATGAAGCCCCCCTTCATCAAGCAGTGCGGCGCGTTCCACCTGCCCACCTGCGTCAACAATGTGGAGTCCCTGTCTTTGGTGCCCCCCCTGCTGCTGGACACCGAGGGCTTCTACAAAAGCCAGGGCACCCCGGACTGCCCCGGCACCAAGCTCATCTCCGTGTGCGGCAACGTGGTCAACCCCGGCGTGTTCGAGGTCCCCTTCGGCATCACCCTGCGGGAGATCGTCTATGATCTGGCCGGCGGCCTGGAGAAGGGCCATCAGCTCCAGCTCATTCAGCTGGGCGGCGCGTCCGGCCGGCTGGCCTCCCCGGCCCAGCTGGACACCCCCTATACTTACAAGGACATGAAGGCCGCCGACCTCACCGCCATCGGCTCCGGCGCGGTGCTGGTGGTGGATGAGCGCACCAGCGTCATCGGCTTTCTGCGCATCACCCAGCAGTTCTTCTGCCACGAGAGCTGCGGCCAGTGCACCCCCTGCCGGGAGGGCAACCGCCACATCGCCGCCATCCTGGACAAGATCGCCGAGGGCACCCACACGGAGAACGACATCAAGCTGATGGAAAAATACGCCAGGATTATGTCAACGGCCTCCATGTGCGGCCTGGGCGAGACGGCCCAGTCCGCCCTGCTCTCCGCCCTGAAGCGTTTCCCCGAAGTCTTTGCCATTAAGAAGGAGGTGGCTGTCAGATGAGTGAGAAGCTGATCCATCTGACGATCAATCATATGCCTGTGGAGGTGCCCGCCGGCACCCGCATCATCGAGGCAGCCCAGAGCATCGGCATCGATATCCCCCACCTCTGCTACCATCCCGACCAGTCCATCAAGGCCCACTGCCGGATGTGCATGGTGGAGGTCACCGGCCAGCGCAAGCTGCTGGCCGCCTGCTCCACTTTGGTGTGGGAGGGGATGGAGGTCATCACCGACTCCAAGCGGGTCTATGACGCCCAGGTGGGCGTGCTGGATCTGATTCTGGCCGACCACCGGCAGGACTGCCTGTCCTGTTCCCGCAACAACAACTGCGACCTGCAAAACCTGTGCCGCCGGTTCAACCGGCTCAAGCCTGACCTGCCGGACGTCTCCAGCCAGGAGCGGCCCCGGCTTGACAACCCCTCCATCGTCCGCGACCCCTCCAAATGCGTCAAGTGCGGCCGCTGCGTCAAGGTGTGTTCCGAGGTCCAGGGCATCGGCGCCCTGTCCTTCACCGGCCGCAGCGCGGAGTGCAAGGTCACCACCGCCTTTGACCTGCCCATGAATGAGACCGACTGCGTCCTGTGCGGCCAGTGTACGCTGGTCTGCCCCGTGGGCGCCCTCACCGAGGTGGACCACACCAGCCACGTCCGCCACGCCCTGCACGACTCCAGCAAGCACGTTGTGGTCCAGATCGCCCCCTCTGTCCGGGTGGCCCTGGGCGACGACTTCGGCCTGGAGCCCGGCGCCCTGGTCACCGGCAAGATGGTCACCGCCCTGAAGATGATGGGCTTTGAGAAGGTGTTTGACACCAATTTCTCCGCCGACCTCACCATCATGGAGGAGGGATCCGAGCTGCTCCACCGCATCAAGAAGGGCGGCCGCCTGCCCATGATCACCTCCTGTTCCCCCGGCTGGGTGAACTTTATGGAGAAGCACCATCCGGAGCTCATCGGCAACCTGTCCACCGCCAAGAGCCCTCAGGGTATGTTCGGCGCGGTGCTCAAGACCTATTACGCCCAGCGTATGGGCTGGGACCCCAAGGACATCGTCTCCGTCTCCGTGATGCCCTGCACCGCGAAGAAGTTCGAGGCCACCCGGCCTGAGCTGGGCCGGGACGGCTATCAGGACGTGGACGTGGTCCTCACCACCCGGGAGCTGGCCAAGCTCATCCGGTACGAGGGCCTGAATCTGGCCGCCCTGCCGGAGAGCGAGTTTGACGCTCCCCTGGGCACCGGCTCCGGCGCCGGCGCCATCTTCGGCAACACCGGCGGCGTGATGGAGGCCGCCCTGCGTACCGCCTACGAGCTCTATACCGGCAAAGAGCTGCCCAAGCTGGAGTTCGAGGCTGTCCGCGGCGAGGTCAACGGCATCAAAGAGGCCACCATCGACCTGGACGGCACTCCCATCAAGGTGGCGGTGGTCAACGGCCTGAAGAATGCCGAGACGCTCATCCGCCGGGTGCAGAACGGCGAGGCCGACTACCTCTTTATCGAAATCATGGCCTGTCCCGGCGGCTGCATCGGCGGCGGCGGACAGCCCATCGGCACCAACAACGCCAAGCGCCAGGCCCGCATCAAGGCCCTGTACGAGCTGGACCAGAACCTGCCCCTGCGCAAGAGCCACGAGAACCCCGACATCCAGGCCATCTACCGGGAGTTCTTCGGGGAGCCCCTCAGCCACAAGTCCCATGAGCTGCTCCACACCGACTACGCCCCCCGTCCCAAGCGTTACGACTTCTCCCCCTATATCGAGAAGTACCGCAAGTTCCTGCCCCAGAAATAAGGCGGCACAAAACCCGCAGAGGCGTCCGGCCTCTGCGGGTTTTCATTATGGTTTTCTTAATTTTTCCCCCGCCCGTTGCCTTTTTCCCCGGGACTGGTTATAATGGGAAGGAGATCAGGTAAACCAACCCACATGAAAAGAGGACATTCCATGGAATTCTACGCCAACGAGGGAAAAAGCGTCACCATACAGGCCATGGGCAAAAACTGGGCCCGCCACGCCATCGCCACCCATTTCGTCACCGTGGGGGAGAGCTATCTCGATCTCATGGAGCGGTATGTCAAGCCCATCTACCAGGCGGGGGACATCCTGTCCATGAGTGAGAAGGTCATCGCCATCTGCCAGGGCCGGGTGGTCACAGAGGAGGAGGTCCGCCCCGGCTTCTGGGCCAAGGTGCTGTCCAGGTTCGTCCACCAGACCTCCGCCGGCCCGGGCATGGGCCTGCCGGTGAAGATGCAGTTCGCCATCAACGTGTGCGGCCTGTCCAAGATTCTGTGGGCCGCCTTCCGGGCTGCGGTGGACAAGCTGCGGGGGATCCACGGCACCTTCTACCGCATCGCCGGGGTGGAGGTCTCCGGCCTGGACGGCTTCTACGGCCACGATATCCCCGAGTACGAGCACATGGGCGTCCGGGTGCCGGAGAATCCCAACGGCGTGTGCGACGAGATTTTTGAAAAAACCGGCATTGTGTCCATGATCGTGGACGCCAACGACCTGGACGTGGAGCTGCTGGGCCAGTGCTCCCAGCTCAGGCACTCCCCCCAGGCGCTGCTGGACCTCATCCGGGACAACCCCGCCGGCCAGGACCGCCAGCTCACCCCCTTCATCCTCATCCGCCCCGCCGGGGAATAGCCCAATGGGATAAGCGGACAAGGGGTAATGTTAATTCCCCAGCCGCCCCAGGGAGCAGCCAACTTCCAAAGCGATACGGAATAGCGTATGGTAATAGCAGTCCTCCATATCCGCTCTGGAGGACTCATAATCTTCAAAAATTTCAAATGCTTCTGGTGTAAGATATCCTTTCAGCCGCTTTTCATAAGTTAACGCGCGCGTGACCGCCTCTTTATATGCTGCTGTGTGGTGAACCGTGTGATTACAGCGGGCTTGAACGGCTTCAAAGATTGATTCCATAATGTCAGTCATTCTATCACCCCCCAACACAAAACGAAGAATTCTTCATTTCAAGACCAGTATATATGAAGAAAACATCGTTGTCAAGGAGTAATTATATGTCGGCACCATTTTTTGAACGGCTCAAGGAGCTGCGCACCCAGATGGGGGTCAGCCAGAAACGTGTGGCAGAGGCGGCCGGCGTCACCATGCGGATGTACCAGCGGTATGAGTACGGCGAGTGTGAACCTACCCTCTCCATTCTCATCCGCCTGGCGGATTTTTACGGCGTCTCCATCGACGAACTGGCCGGACGCAGGAAGAGCGCTCCTCCGGAGATGGAATAAGATAACATAAAAACAGCAGGGACCATGCCAAAAAAGGCGTGGCCCCTGTAATTTTTAGAGATAGGGATGATTCCAATGACTTTGGCGAAGAAAAAGTTCCTTATTACGCTTTTTGTCTGTGCCTGTACGGTCCTTGTTTCGCTTTTTCTATATATAATCTATGAGGAGCATAGGGTGAGATATGTATTTCCTCCCTTGATTATGGTAAATAATGTAATGTACAAAGGTTCTGGTCCAAGGCTGGAAACTTTACCAACTGACAGTATTTATTTAGGAAAAGTAACAAGTACGGTAGCATCTAATCAGGCGCCTGTTCAGCACCTTGAAATGAATCGGGAGCTATATTTGGGGCGTCTCGTATATCAGTCGGAGAATAAAATCATAACCGGCAATGTAGGCGAGTGGTGGATCTACTATAAATTGGAGTAAAGGCGTTCAGAAAGAAAGGAGATACCAAGCCGGGAGCGGCGGGAGCCATGCCAAAAGGCATAGCCCCCGCCGCTTTATTTTATCTTTCTCCGGTACCGCACAAAGTTAAACACATTGCCCAGGATGACGATATTCCCGCACAGGTAGAGCCACATAAGCAAAATAATCACCGAGGCCAAAGAGCCGTAGACCAGTGAGTACCGGGAGGACAGGCCGATGAACCAGGAGAAGAGGACGCTGGTGCCCACCAAAGCGGCGGCGGCCAGCACCGCGCCGGAGAACATGGGGGGCCGGGGCTGGTCCCTGGGGGCGGACACCCGGTAGAGCACCAGAATAAAGGCCAGCATGAGGAAGAAGAGCAGCAGGAAGCGCAGCCACTGCCACGCCCAGGGCAGGTCAATCTGCTCCAGGCGGAACAGGTCGGCGGCGGCGTAGAAGAGCCACTCGCCGGTGAGCAGCACCACGATGGACAGATAGATGGTCACCAGCAGCAGCACGGAAAACACCACGCTCACCGCCACCTGCCACAGCCCCCGGTAGGCGGGCCGGCCGTAGATATCGTCCATAATGTTCAGCAGAGCGCGGAAGGCCGCGGACGCGGCAAACAACGTGGTTATCACACCGCCGGCCAGCATCGGGCCGGACTGGTTGTCGGTGATATAGCGGATGTACTCCGCCAGAATGCCTAGGCTCTCCCTGGGCAGGAAGGCCGCCGCTCCCTCCAGCACCAGGCCCACATCCAGCCGGAGCAGGCCGATAAAGGCGTTGATGCAGATCAGGATGGGGAAGAAGGTGAGAATGAGGAAATAAGCCAGCTCCGCGGCGGAGCGGGACACCCGCTTGGAAAAATACAGCTCCGCCAGCTCCGCCAAAAATTGTATGGGCGGCCAGGAAAGCACACGCCTCACACTCCATCTCCCCCTCTCCAATCTATGCAGCTCATTATGCCCCAGCCGGCTGGAAAAAGCAAGTCTTTTCCGCCGGCTTTCAGGCAAAGCAAAAACCGCCTGCGACGCAGGCGGTTTCTTTTGACCACAATTCAATCAGGCCAGCTTGTTGAGCTTAATGGTCATGGCGCTCTTCTTGCGCGCGGCATTGTTCCGATGCAGCAGACCATGGCCCACAGCCTTATCCACGGCCTTGACAGCCACCTTGTAAGCGCTATCGGCCTCGCTGCGGTTGCCTTCGGCCACCGCGGCCTCAAACTTCTTGATGTCGGTCTTCAGCGCGGATCGAGCGGTCTTGTTCTGCATGGCCTTGGTCTTGTTCACCAGGACACGCTTTTTGGCAGACTTGATATTCGGCAAACCAAACACCTCCTCCGATGACGATTCACACAGTACACCCGTGCAGATTCATATTTTAACAGTGAATGGGGAAAAATGCAACTACTATTTTGAAATTTTCTCAGAAAATTTTGTCTTCTCCCGATTTCCCCCCTCTCTCAGAGGGAAAACCGGGGAGAAGCGCCAGATAATAGGGGGCAGCAGCATGTTAAAACGCAGAACCGACCTGGCGGTAGAGGCCCACGACCTGTGGCGGGAATCCGCCGAAGCGGAGACCAAGCTCCCCGGCGTCCGGGCCCGGGAAGAGGAGCGGGAGGGCTTTTCCGTCACCCGGGTGGATATCTTGGACGAGACCGGCGCGGCCGCGCTGGGCAAGCCTGTGGGCCGCTATACCACCCTGGAGCTGAGCGGCCTGGCCGGGCGGGAAAACGACGTATTCCCCCGGGCGGTGCGGGCGGTACGGGACGAGCTGGGCCAGCTGCTCAGGGACATTCCGGAAAACGGTCTGGCTCTGGTGGTCGGGCTGGGCAACCGGGCCATTACGCCGGACGCCATCGGCCCCCGGACGGCGGACCGTATTCTGGTCACCCGCCACCTGGTCACCGGGGCGCCGGAGCACTTTGGCAGCTTCCGCCCGGTGGCGGCGCTGGCCGCCGGCGTGCTGGGCGCCACGGGGGTGGAGAGCGGCGAGCTGGTCCGGGCCGTGGCGGAGCGGATTCATCCCGCCTGCGTCATCGCGGTGGACGCCCTGGCCTCCCGCAGCCTCCACCGGGTGTGCCGCACGGTGCAGCTGTCCGACACCGGCATTGTCCCCGGCTCCGGGGTGGGCAACCACCGCACCGCCCTGGATTTTGACACCCTGGGCGTGCCGGTGCTGGCGGTGGGGGCGCCCACGGTGGTGGACGCGGCTACTCTGTGCGCCGACGTACTGGCAGAGGCGGGCCAGGACGCCCTGGACCCCCAGGCTCTGGCCGGGGGGGCGCCGGGCGTGATTGTTACGCCCCGGGAAATTGACAGCGATGTGGAGGATCTCTCCAAGGTCCTCTCCTACGGCATCAGCCTGGCCCTTCACCCAGGCATTACCATGGCGGATCTGGAGCTGCTGCTCAGCTGACCGGCCCCCGCTCCTGGGACTGTCCGTACTGGGTAATGGTCTGAATGATATAGCACAGCTCGGAGTCGTTGATGGACACCTCGAAGGCGTCCTCCATCACATGGATATGGGCCCGCAGGCGGTCATAGAGGGCCCGGTGGCGGCGGATAAAGTCCGCTTCTCCGTCAAAGCAGATTTTCTTGGCGCAGATATTCCGTTCCAGCATAAAGCCCAGGTGGAGGAGCAGCGACAGCCGCAGGGCGCGGTTGTCATTGATCTGGGGCAGGTCCACCTCGTCCAGAAAGCGGTCGGCAAAGCGTACCGCTACCGCGGGGTTGAGGCACATCACATTGTCGGTGAGGAATTTCCGGCACTCGTCCTGAACGGTAAGCTCCGGGGCGGGCAGTGGGGCCAGGGGGGCGTCGAAGGCGTCCGCCTGGCGGACGAACTGATAGAAGTGCTCCTTGTCCTCGGCGGAGATCATCTTAGAGACATGGAAGAAGGGAATATCCATCCTGCACTCCACATTGCCTACGCAGGCCAGCAGGCGGTACCGGGCCCGGATGGCCTGGAACTGGGGGGAGTTGTCCCGGATGTCCCGGAAGCTCAGAGCCAGCACCCGCACGCCGGTGATCCCGTTTCGGGCCAGGTCCTCCTCCAGCATGGCCTTGAAGGCGGTGCTGGTCCCCGAGCCGGAGGCGCACATGGTGAGCACGGCGGTCTCCTGGGGCCGGGCTGGCGCAGCCTGGCGCTCCAGCTGATTTTTCTCCATATAGCTCTGATAAACCTGTTCCACGGTTTCCTCGGTGCTGAGGAGAATCCGGGTCAGATCCAGGGCCATGAGCATGGTTACATTTGGGATGGCCCGGACGGCAACGCCGGTCTCGGCAGTGAGGCGCTCCCCGAACGTAACCAACGAGCCCATATCCACCAGCAGGAGGGCGCCTTTGCGGTGGTCTGCCTTTTGGACCTCCCGCAAAACATTCTGATACGTCTCCTGAACGCTCTGTTCCAGGGGGGCGTCCACCGCGCAGACGAAGGTGCAGTCCATCAGCCGGTTGCATACGTTGGCCATGCTGGAGGCAGTCGTGGCGCCGTGGGCCACTAAAATCAGCCCTGGCCGGCTCTGGGCGGGGGCGGTGTGCATATTGGACAGGAGAATGGCAATAAAATACTTCTCCTGCTGGGGAATCGACACGTTAAAATGCTTTTCCAGGTGAGACACCATCTCCCCGGCGGCGGAAACCTCCTCCCGGCAGCCGTGCTCCAGGTTGGATATCTCCGTCTCGGAGATATCCTTGCGGGAGCGCAGCCGCTCCAGCAGGAATTTGAAGTGGAAGGCCAGAACCAAAATATTTTTCTGGGTGATCTCCAGGTTCAGCCGTTCAAAGGTATTCTGCGCGGCTTCCATGGTAAAGTCCACAATCTCCTGGTCCACAACCTTGTACATCTCATCTTTGCGGAGATTTTCGTTATAAAAGCGCTTTAAAATATGGTTGCAGTAGGCGCGGATATCCTCCCCCAGGACGTTTTCCATCTCCTCCTTGCTCAGGCCCTGGGCGGTGCAGTGGTCAATCTTCTTCATCAGCCCCCGGTAGGAGTTTTCATCATAGAGCTTGCCGTAGTTATACTGTACGCTTTTGGAGGGCGCCACCAGCATGTCTGAGTCATACCGGCTGGGAAAGCGCTCCTCAATTCTCCACCGGTTCTGGTCAAAATAGGCCCGCACCGGCGCGGAAAGGTTGTTGAAGGCCACCACCAGCTCATCCCGGCCGCTGGCGCTGTCCAAAAAGGACCGGGCGCACAGCACCTTGACCTCAGAGGAGAGCTGGCCGATGTTCCCGGAAAAGGGGTAGGCGGACAGGGCCTTGATAATGGGGGCGCCCACGATATAGGTCTTCTGGGTGGCGGTGGACTCCCGCATAAAGATATGCTCAATGATCTGGAGCTTTTCCCCCTCTCCCCGCTCCCGGTAGGCCGGCAGCTCAATGGTCAGCGGGATGCGCCGCATGAAGGTTTTCAGCAGCACCGCCCTGGGGTCCTCGGTGGTGGCGCCGATGATGAGCACCTGGGCGCTGCGCTGGCCGGAGGACTCCCCCAGCTTGCGGTAGCAGCCCGTATCCATCAGGTAGAACAGCAGCTCCTGCCCCTCCGGCGGCAGGCGGTGGATCTCGTCCAGAAAGAGGATGCCGCCGTCGGCCCGCTCCACCAGGCCGGAGCGCTCCTGGTCCGCGCCGGTAAAGGCCCCCTTCACATGGCCGAAGAGGTGGGACATGAGCAGCTGGGGATTGTGGTAATAGTCGGAGCAGTTGAACTCCACAAAGGGGAACTGCTTCTTGTCCCGCTCCAGCTTTTTCAGCCCGTAATTGTACATCGCCCGGGCAAACAGGGTTTTTCCGGTGCCGCTCTCCCCGATGAGCAGCGTATGCAGCCCCTTGGGCGGGTAGAGGATGGCGGCCTTGGCCTGGTCGATCTGCCGGGACAGGCTGCCTGTGTAGCCGATGAGGACGGAAAAGGGGTCCTCGCCGCCGTCCTCGCCCCCGGGCTGCGGCGTAAGGGCGCGAAGGAATTCCTCCCAGGTGTAGCTGCAGCGCAGCGCGCCGGTGAGATGCTCCCGCAGCAGCGCGGCCGGAAGAAAATAGACCGGCCGGCTGTCAATTTTCACCAGGTCCTCCTTTTTGACCAGCTGATTGAGGATGGCGCTGGCGTTGGAGCGGTAAATGGAGAATTCCCGCTCGACCTCGGCGGCTGTGACACCGGCGGGACGCCCGGTCTGCCGCATCTGCGACAGGGTGTCCGCCCCGACCTTCTGCCGGACATAGTCAAACACCTTTCGTTCGTTCATGGCTCCACCTCTCTGCGTCGGGCCGCCCTTGGGCGCTTCACTCGTTCAAATGGGCTTTGAGCGCCCCAATCAGCTCCTCCCTGGACCCGGCGGCCTTCAGGCCGTTCATGGCCTCCCTGTCGGAAAACAGGCCGATGATCTTTTGCAGGATGGTGAGCTGGTCCTTGGAGCCGCACACCGCCAGCAGGAAGACCACATCCACCGGCACATCCCGCACTCCCTCGCCCATCTCCTTGAAGTTTACCGGGTGTTTCAGCGTGGCCACCACAATCACCGGGGTGATGACCTGATCCCGGTCCATGCTGTGGGGCACAGCCACCTTCAAAATTTCCGTAGGCAGCGCGGTGGGGTAGAGGCGCTCCCGCTCCAGCACCGCGTCGGCGTAGCCCTCCTTGACGAAGCCGCGCACCCTGGCCTCCTCCGCCATACGGCGCAGAAGGCTCTCGGCGTCCTCCGCCTCCACATCCATAAATACCAGATCCGGATTGAGCAAGTTGTCGATTTTCAGTCCATCCATATCAAACGCCATCCTTTTCTTATTTTATTGCGGCATTGGTTCCCCAGGGAACCCCCGGCTTTATTCTCTAAGAGAAGCAATCCGTATGCCAAGAAGTGTATAGCGTCTCCAAAAGCAGTATGCAGCATTGTGAATCCAGGTTCTAAGAGAACACGCCGGGGTATATTGTATTATACACTGAGACTGCCGGAAATAGAAAGGCCGGTTTTAGTGTATAATGGACAAAGTCAATCGCCGTTGTTTCAGCGGTTTGGCGCTCTATACAAAAACTTGGCACACCGCTTGCATAAATAACAGGCATCAGCAACCGGAGGCGCGGACAGACCAAAAGCCGACGGAATTTATTTGAAAGGAGAGACCCCATATGAAAACCATCATTGTGGCCTGCGGAGGAGGCATCGCCACCTCTGCCACGGTGGCCGCCAAGGTCAACAGCCGCCTGGAGGACATGGGCCTTGCGGGAAAGGCGAAGGTGGAGGCGGTGGACATCAAGTCCCTGGACTCGTACATCAGCAGCGCCGATCTCTACTTATCCGTCACCCCCATGGCCCGCGGCGGCAAGGAGTATCCCATTCCCACCATCAGCGGCATTCCGTTCCTCACCGGTATGGGCGCGGACGATGCCATGGAGCAGATCGTCAGCATCCTGAAGCTGAAGTAACCGGCACGGCCCGCGCGCGTGCGGGTTCCCAAACGCAGACGTCATATAGAGAGGAAGGAATCGAATGGACGCATTGGCATTGGTATTCCAGAGCATTCTCGACCTGGGCGCGGCGGTTTTCCTGCCCATCATCATTTTCATCCTTGGCCTGATCGTAGGCCTCAAGCCGGGCAAGGCCCTTTCCGCCGGCCTGATGCTGGGCGTTGCCCTCACCGGCATCAACCTGGTGGTCTCCTACATGAGCACGACTGTGGGCACCGCCGCCCAGGCCTTTGTAGAGAACACCGGCGTACAGCTGACCGGCCTGGACATGGGCTGGGCGCCCGCCTTGGGCCTGTGCTGGAACTGGAAGTATGCTTTCCTGATGTTTCCCGTACAGATCGGCATTAACGTGATTATGCTGGTGCTGGGCTGGACCAAGACTCTGAACGTGGACATGTGGAACGTGGCCAACAAGATCTTTACCGCGTTCCTGGTAGCCAGCGTCACCGGCAGCGCGGTGCTGGGCTTTGCGGCCGCCATCATCCAGATCGTCCTGGAGCTGAAGAACGCCGACGCCACCAAGAACCAGATCACCGAGCTCACCGGCGTCCCCGGCATCTCCATGCCCCACCCCATGTTCCTGAGCAATATCATCTTCTACCCCTTCGCCAAGCTGCTGGATAAGATCCCCTTCATGCGCTATCAGCTCAACGCCGCCACCCTGAAGGATAAGCTGGGCATTTTTGGCGAGAACCACGTCCTCGGCTTTATTGTGGGCACCATCGTGGGCCTGGTGGGCGGACAGGGCTCCCAGGCTCTGCTCACCGGTGTTCAGGCCGGCACCGCGCTGACCCTGTTCCCCATGGTCTCCAAGCTGTTTATGACCGCCCTCACCCCCATTTCCGACGCCGCCAACAGCTTTATCAAGAAGCGCTTCCCCGGCCGCGAGATGGTCATCGGCCTGGATTGGCCCATCCTGGCGGGCAACCCGGAGATCTGGGTGGCCATTATCTTCACCATCCCCGTGGCCCTCATCGTGGCCATGGTTCTCCCCGGCAACACGGTGCTCCCCTTCGGCAACCTGATGAATGTCTGTGTCTGCGCCGCGGCCTTTGTGGCCTGCAAGGGCAACCTCATCAAGATGATCACCATCTCCTGGCTGATGTGCCCCATCCTGAGCTGGTCCGCCTCTGACTTCGCGCCCATGCTCACCGATCTGGCCATCTCCACCGGCTCCACCGACATTCTCATCGAGGGCCAGCAGCTGGCCTGGTGGGGTATGGACATCGCCGAGATCCGCTGGATGGCCGTAGAGGCCTGCCGGGTCAACCCCATCGCCATTGCCGCCCTGGCCGGCTTCGCCGTTCTGGCCTTCTTCTTCTTCAAGTGGCAGAAGAAGGAAGAGCATGACGCCGCTGTCCGTATGGGCTGGATCCAGGAGACCGCCTCCAAGTAAACAGAGAAAGGGGCTTACCTGCCATGTTGGAAGAACTGAAAGCAGAAGTACTCAGAGTGTCCCGCCTGGCCGAGGAGACCGGCCTGTGCCACCACGGCGGCGGAAACTTCAGCCAGATTGACCGGGAGAAGGGCCTTGTGGTCATCACCCCCCACGCCGAGTCCCGCTACAACTTCAGCGCGGAGGATATGCTGGTCATCGATCTCCAGGGCAACATTGTGGAGAACAAGAAGAACTTCACCCCCAGCAGCGAGACGCCCATGCACCTGCTCATCTACAAGGAGCGTCCCGACGCCACTGCCGTCTGCCACACCCACGCCCACAACGCCGCCGCTTTCGCCTGCCTGGGCGTGCCGGTCAAGCCGGTGATTTTCGAGGCCATGATGTACGGCGGCTACTGCCGGGTGGTCCCCTTTGAGGAGCCGGGCTCTGTGGCCCTGGGCCAGTCCGCGGTGGAGGGGCTCAAGGGCACCTACGCCACCATTCTGGGCAAGCACGGCCTGATCTCCATCGGCGAGAACATCTATGACGCCTACCTCAAGACCGTGTACGTGGAGGACGTGTGCGACGTAAACATCCGCGCCGCCAGCGTGGTGGGGTACGACAAGCTGGACTGCCTCACCGACGAGCAGATCGTCTACTTCCGCGACGTGCTGGGGCTCAAGGCGTAATCCCCCGCATGGCTGCCTGGCCCGGCAGCACCCCAAAAAGAAAATCCGTTCACCGGCGCGGGGCGGCTGTTCCGCCGCCTCGCGCCCGTTTTATGGAAGGAGCGCGGCAATGAAGATCCTCATACAGATTTTGTGGTACCTGGGCGTGGCCGCGGCGGCGGCCGTGCTGATTGCGGGGGTCTTCCTGCGAAGCTGGCCCCTCAGCCTGGCCGGCTTCGCCCTGGCCATGACGCTCAAAGCCACCAATAAGTATATCCCCGTGCCCAAATTCTACGAGAAAATGGGCGTAAAAAACGAGATGTTTGAGGGTAAGGTGAACCATGAAAAAGATCATAAACGCGCCTGACCGCGTGGTCAGTGATATGCTCTCCGGCCTCGCCGCCGCCAACCCCAATGTCTGCTACGACAGCGAGGGCGAGGTCATCTACCGCAAGGCCAAGGGCGACAAGGTGGGCCTGGTCTCCGGCGGCGGCAGCGGCCACGAGCCCTCCCACGCCGGCTATGTGGGCCGGGGAATGCTGGACGCGGCGGTGGCCGGCAATGTCTTCGCCTCTCCCGACCCCGCCCGCATCCTCAAGGGCATCGAGCACGCCGACAGCGGAAAGGGCGTGCTGCTCATCATCAAAAATTACTCCGGCGACATTATGAATTTCGAGCTGGCCGGCGAGCTGGCCGCCGACATGGACGTGGCGGTCAAAAGCGTGATTGTCAAGGACGACGTGGCCGTGAAGGAGAGCACCTACTCCACCGGCCGCCGGGGGATCGCCGGCACGGTGTTTGTCCATAAAATCGCCGGCGCCAGGGCGGAGGCCGGCGGCTCCCTGGATGAAGTGGCCGCCGCGGCCCAAAAGACGGCGGACAACGTGCGCTCCTTCGGCGTGTCCCTGTCCTCCTGCATCCTCCCCGGGGTGGGAACCCCCGGCTTCGTCATCGGCGAGGACCAGATGGAGGCGGGCATGGGCATCCACGGGGAGCCCGGCATTGAGCAGACCGCCATGAAAACCGCCGCCGAGATTGCCGCTCTCATGGTGGACAAGATTACCGCCGACCTGGACTATACCGGCCGGGAGGCGGCGGTGATGGTCAACGGCCTGGGGGGCACCCCCATGATGGAGCTGTGCATTCTGGCCGGCGAAGTGGACCGGCTGCTCAAGGAAAAGGGGATCACGCCGGTGAAATACCTGGTGGGCAACTACATGACTTCCCTGGAGATGGCGGGCGCCTCCTTGTCTCTGCTGCGGCTGGATGAGGAGCTGAAGGAGCTTTTGCTGGCGCCCTGCGATACCATGGCGTTGAAAGAGGGAGTGTAACATGGCTTTTTCCATGACAAGTGCCGAGTATGTGGACTATCTGGTCCTGGCCGGCAGGGAAATTGAACAAAACGGCGACTACGTGACCGCCCTGGACGCCAAGACCGGCGACGGCGACCACTGGGTCAACTTGAATATGGGGTTTCAGAAGCTCATCTCCATGGAGGGGGAGCTGCGCGCGCTCCCTCTGGCGGAGATGCTGAAAAAGGTGGGCATGACGCTGATGTCCGCCATCGGCGGCTCCTCCGGCGTGCTCTACGGCAGCAGCTATATTGCCGCGGCCAAGGCCCTGAAGGACCGGGATACGCTGGACATTCAGGGGGTGCGCCTGCTGCTGGAGACCCAGCTCCAGGCGATTATGGACCGGGGCAAGGCCCAGCCCGGCTGGAAGACCATGATTGACAGCCTGTACGAGGGCGTACAGGCCCTCTCCGCCGCCCTGGACGCCGGCGCCGATGACCGCGCCGCGGTGGAGGCCCTGAAGCAGGGGGCAAACCAGGGCATGGAGCACACCCGGGAGATGGAGGCCGTCAAGGGCCGGGCCAGCTACCAGTCCAATAAGGGCGTGGGCGAGCTGGACCCCGGCGCGGTGACCATGTGTATGCAGCTGCAATGCCTGGGGGACTACATTCTCAGCCATAAGCTGTAATCCAATTTTTAGAGCAACAGAAGGGAATTGATGAACCATGAAACGTGTTTTGTTCTATGCCCCGGAGGATATCCGCGTGGAAGACGGCCCCATTCCGGTCCCCGGCCCCGGCGAGGTGGTGGTGCGCAATAAAGTGACCCTGACCTGCGGCACCGACGTGAAGACCTATAAGCGGGGCTACCGCTACGAGCCCCCCTTCTCCATGGGCCATGAGGCCGCCGGCGTGGTCCACGCCGTGGGCGAGGGCGTCACCAAGTTCAAAGTGGGCGACCGGGTGGTGGCCCACAACAGCGCCCCCTGCGGGAAGTGCTACTACTGCAAGAAGGGCCTGCACTCCATGTGCCCCGACCTCATCCAGAATCAGTTCAAGAACGGCGCCTATGCCCAGTATCAGCTCATCCCCGCCCCCATTGTGGAGCAGAACATGTTCCACATGCCCGACACCATGAGCTATAAGCAGGCCGCCCTTCTGGAGCCCCTGGCCTGCGCCGTCTACGGCACCGCCAATGTGCCCATCGAGCTGGGGGACACCGTGTGCGTCAACGGCTGCGGCCCCATCGGCCTGATGTTCATCCGCATGTGCTACCTGCGGGGCGCCCATGTCATCGCCTGCGACATGTCCGACACCCGCCTGGAGGTGGCCAAGAAGCTGGGGGCCCAGGAAGTCATCAACATCAAGAACGTCCCCGACCAGGCCCAGGCGGTGAAGGACCTCACCGAGGACGGCCGGGGCGTGGACGCCGCCATCGAGGCCGCCGGCATCCCCGAGGTGTGGACCATCGCCATGAACATGGCCCGGCCCGGCGGCTTTGTGCTGTGCTTCGGCGGCACCAAGAAGGGGCTCACCGTTCCGGTGGACACCACCAAGCTCCACTATGAGCAGATCACCATCAAGGGCGTGTTCCACACCACGCCGGTCCACGTGAACGCCGCCTTTGAAATGCTCAAAATGAACGCCATTTCCGCCGACGACTTTGTCCAGAACGAGTACCCCATCGAGGACATTGAGAAGGCGATTTTGGAGCACGCTTCCGGCGCGGTGATCAAAAACTGCATCGTCTACCCCGAGGACTGACCGGGCGGGGAAGCGCAGATACATAAGGCACCGCCTGTTCCGGTGCAGGGAGGTTTTGTAGATGCTGTCAGGAAATGCTGTCTCGCCGGGCATCGCGGTGGGCCCGGTGTATGTGTACCGCCCCTTTTACCCCCAGGTGGAGGAGGGGCTGTGTCCGCCGGAGGGCGTGGAGGCGGAGCTGGCCCGGCTGGATGAGGTCAAAGCCGCCGCCGCCGGGGAGCTGGCCGGCCTGGTAGACCGCCTGTCGGCGGAGGACCCGGACAAGGCAAAAATCTTTATTGCCCACCAGGATCTGCTCAACGACGTGGCCATGGACGGAGAAATCCGCGCCGGGGTGCGGGAGAAGCACTGGCGGGGTAACTGGGCCATCTGGCAGGTCTATGAAAACTTTATCGCCATGCTCGCCCAGGTCCCCGACCCTCTGATTCAGGAGCGGGTGGCCGACCTGAAGGACATCCGCCTGCGTCTGCTGCGGCTGTGGCAGGGGGAGAAGGAGCGCAATCTGTCGGTTCTGGACCGGCCGGTGGTGGTGGCCGCCCACGATCTGCTCCCCTCGGACACCGCCACTCTGGACCGGAGCAAGGTGCTGGCCATTCTCACGGAGGTGGGGGGCGCCACCTCCCACTCCGCCATTATCGCCCGCAGCTACGGCATCCCCGCGGTGCTGGCCATTCCCAACCTGCTGGGGCAGGTAGACGACGGCATGGAGATCGCGGTGGATGCCCTCACCGGCCTTGCGGTGCCCCGGCCCGACGAGCAGTGCCGGGCGGAGTATTTGCAGCGCCGCCGGCTCTATCTGGAAGAGGCGGAGGTGACCCGGGCCTATCTGGACGCCCAGCCCCTGACGGCGGACGGCGTCCGGGTGGACATCGGCCTGAACATCGCCTCCGCGGACGCCGCGGAGCTGGACGGCGCGGACCACGTGGACTACATCGGCCTGTTCCGCACGGAATTTCTGTACATGGGCCGCACGGAGCTCCCCAGCGAGGAGGAGCAGTTTGAGGTATACCGCCGCGTACTCACCGC
The DNA here is from genome assembly GCF_009935845.1 of Pseudoflavonifractor sp. 524-17. Taxonomy (GTDB): domain Bacteria; phylum Bacillota; class Clostridia; order Oscillospirales; family Oscillospiraceae; genus Pseudoflavonifractor_A. The sequence continues at coordinate 22,148 of NZ_QWEK01000012.1, forward strand.
CATGGGGGACCGGCCCACCACTCTGCGCACGTTGGACATCGGCGGGGACAAGACCAGCGAGTGCCTCCCCCTGCCCAAGGAGGAAAACCCCTTTTTGGGCAACCGGGCCCTGCGGCTGTGCCTGTCCAAACCGGAGCTCTTCCGGATACAGCTGCGGGCCGCGCTGCGGGCGTCGGTGTACGGCAATCTATGGCTTATGCTCCCCATGGTGGGCGGTCTGGAGGAGCTTCGCCGGGCCAAGGCCCTCATCGCCGAGGTCAAGGCCGAGCTGGAGGGGGAGGGCAAGCCGGTATCGCCTGACTTCAAGACCGGCATCATGATCGAGGTGCCCTCCATCGCCCTGGTAGCGGCCCAGGCCGCCCGGGAGGTGGACTTCGCCAGCATCGGCAGCAACGACCTGTGCCAGTACCTCACCGCCACAGACCGGGGGAATCCGGCGGTGGCCGGCTATTACCAGAGCTTCCATCCCGCCCTGTTCCGCATCATCGGCATGGCGGTCTCCGCCTTTCAGCAGGCGGGCAAGCCCATCAGCATCTGCGGAGAGCTGGGGGGCGACACCCTGGCCGCGCCGGTGCTGGTGGGCCTGGGGATGCGCAAGCTGTCCATGGGCCTGTCCGGCGTGGCCGCCGTGAAGCGGACGCTGTCCGCCCTGACCATTCTGGAGGCGGAGACTCTGGCCCGGGAGGTCTGCGCCTGCCCCTGCGCCGGGGATGCGGAGGGAGTCATGCGGGCCTGGGCCGGGAAAAAGAAACAACAAGACGAGAGGTGACCTGCTGTGTACAGCAAAGCGACTACGATCATAAACGCCACCGGGCTCCACGCCCGTCCCGCCTCTGACTTCGTGCGGGAGGCGGCCAAGTACAAAAGTGAAATCACCATTCAGCGGGAGGGCAGCGAGACCGCGGCCAACGCCAAGTCCATTATTCTCCTGCTGTCCCAGGCGCTGAGCCAGGGTACCAAGGTCATCATCACCGCCGTGGGCGAGGATGAGCAGGCCGCGGTGGACGGCCTGGTGGCCCTGATTGAATCCGGCTTTGGAGAGTAACGCCATGGCGGTAAAGCTCATCGCTTTGGATATGGACGGCACCCTGATGGACGCCAGCCATATCCACGTATCCCCCCGCAACCGCGCCGCCCTGGCCCAATGTGCCGCCCGGGGGATCCACATCGTGCTGGCCAGCGGTCGGCCCCTGGCCCTGATGACGGACACCGCCCGGGCCCTGGGCTGTGTGCGCTACGCCATTTCGGCCAACGGCGGCGCGGTGTGGGACCTGGCGGAAAACCACAGCCTCTTCCGCCGGGCCATCCCGCCGGAGCAGGCCAAAGCTATCCTGGCCATTCTCACCAGCTATCCCATCGCCGCAGAGGCCTACTGGGGGGGCCGGTCCCACGTGGACCGGCACACCTGGAAGCTGGAGGGCTATGAGCAGCAGCCCGCCGCGTTCCTCCGCTTCCGGGCGGAGCGCAGCGTCTTCGAGGACGACCTGAACCTCGCCCTGGCGGGCCAGGCGGTGGAGAAATTCAACGTGGACAATCTCCCCCACCACATCCGGGATGAGATTCTGCAGCGGCTGGCCCCCTATCAGGACAACCTGGCGGTAAACTTCATCGCCTGTTACGACAACCTGGAGATCAGCCGGGCGGACGCCACCAAGGGCGCCGCCCTGGCCTGTCTGTGTGACAGTCTGGACATCGCCGCCGGGGAGGTAATGGCGTTCGGGGACAGCGACAACGACGCGGACATGCTCCGCTGGGCGGGCCGCTCCTACGCCATGGCCAACGGGGAGCCGGCGGCCCTGGCCGCGGCCAAGGCCGTCACCGCCTCTAACGGGGAGGACGGGGTGGCCGCAGCCCTGGAGCAGGCGGGCCTGGCCTGATCCCTCCGCGGAAAACGACGGTTTTTCCTTGACAGACGGGGCAAAAGATAGTAGAATGTCCCCAATACACCCAAGGCATTGACCGGAAGGAGTACCCGCTGTCCCGCGTTTCAGAGAGAGGCCGTATGGTGGAAGGCCTTGGACGGACGGCGGAGAAGGCGTCCGCGAGCCGCGGTCAGGAAATGGATCGCCGGTCCCCCCCGCCGTTACCGGGTTTGAGCGTGGAGTTGGGCAGATGCCGGCTCCAAATTCAGGTGGTACCACGGACAATGTTCGCCCTGAGCCGGCTGGCTCAGGGCGCTTTTTACTCCAGTGCCGCCTGAACATCCAAAACTCATCGGAAAAGGAGCGTATGAAGATGAAAAACACGGAAAAGACCATGGAAAAGATTGTGGCGCTGTGCAAGGGCCGGGGCTTTATCTTCTCCGGCAGCGAGATCTACGGCGGCCTGGCCAACACCTGGGACTACGGCCCCCTGGGGGTGGAGTTCAAGAACAACGTAAAGCGGGCCTGGTGGAAGAAGTTCGTCCAGGAGAACCCCTACAACGTGGGGCTGGACGCGGCCATTCTCATGAATCCCCAGGTGTGGGTGGCCTCCGGCCACGTGGGCGGCTTCTCCGACCCGCTGATGGACTGCAAGGAGTGCAAGGAGCGCTTCCGGGCGGATAAGCTCATTGAGGACTGGTGCCAGGACAACCAGTTCGACCTGGGCAAGAGCGTGGACGCCCTGTCCCAGGAGGAGATGAAGGCCTTTATTGATGAACACCAGATTCCCTGTCCCACCTGCGGCAAGCACAACTTTACCGACATCCGCAAGTTCAACCTGATGTTCAAGACCTTCCAGGGGGTCACGGAGGACGCCAAGAACACCGTCTACCTCCGGCCCGAGACCGCCCAGGGAATTTTTGTGGATTTTCCCTCCATTCAGCGCACCACCCGGCGCAAGCTGCCCTTCGGCGTGTGCCAGATCGGAAAGTCTTTCCGCAACGAGATCACCCCCGGCAACTTCACCTTCCGCACCCGGGAGTTTGAGCAGATGGAGCTGGAATTTTTCTGCCAGCCGGGGACCGAGCTGGAGTGGTTCCGGTACTGGAAGGACTTCTGCCGCCAGTGGCTGCTGGATTTGGGCATGAGAGAGGAAAATCTCCGCCTGCGGGACCACGACCCCGAGGAGCTGAGCCACTATTCCAACGCCACCACGGACTTTGAGTTCGTCTTCCCCTTCGGCTGGGGGGAGCTGTGGGGCGTGGCCAGCCGGACCAACTTCGACCTGACCGCCCACCAGACCACCAGCGGCAAGGACATGACCTATTTCGACCAGGAGAAGAACGAGCACTATATCCCCTATGTCATCGAGCCCTCTCTGGGCGCCGACCGGGTGGCTCTGGCCTTTTTGGTGGACGCCTACGACGAAGAGGTGGTGGGCCAGGACAAGAACGGCAAGGACGACGTGCGGGTGGTGCTGCGGCTGCACCCTGCCCTGGCCCCCTTCAAGTGCGCCGTGCTCCCGCTGTCCAAAAAGCTGTCCCCCAAGGCCCTGGAGATCCGGGATATGCTGTGCAGGGACTTTATGGTGGATTTCGACGAGGCCGGATCCATCGGCAAGCGCTACCGCCGGCAGGACGAGATCGGCACTCCGTTCTGCGTCACCGTGGACTTTGAAACTGTGGGCGACGCGGAGCACCCCGCCGACGAGTGCGTCACCGTACGCAATCGGGACACCATGGAGCAGGTGCGGATGCCCATCTCTGAACTGAAACAGTACCTGACGGAAAAAACCGCCTTTTAAACAGGGGGGAGCCCGTTATGAAGCTGCTGCCCCCCGCGCTCCCCAGTGAATTCGAACGGCCCGGGGACTTCGCCGTCCTGGCGGCGGAGGCGGCACGGCAGGGGGAGCGCCTGGAGCGCCTGCTGGCGGAGGGCGTGACCATCACCGGAGCGGACCTGTCCGGTCTCAGTCTGGAGGGGGTCCGCCTCCGGAGCTGCCGCCTGCTGGACTGCGATCTGTCCCGCTGGGATCTTACCGACGTGTCCTTCCAGGACTGCGACCTGTCCGGCAGCACCTTTGCCGGCGGGGTGTGGTGCCGCTGCGCCGTGGAGGACTGCCGCCTTACCGGTACGGACCTCCACCGGTGCGGCTTTCAGCACACGGTCTTTCAGGACTGCAAGTGCGCCTACGCCAATTTCAGTGCCCAGCGGGCCAAGCTGTGCCGGTGGAAGGGCTGCGACCTGTCCCACGCAGTCATGGCCAACTGTCAGTGGCGGCAGGCGGCGTTTACCCAGTGCAATCTCACCGGGGTCAGCTTTTTCCAGACTCCCCTGAACGGCCTGGATATGACCTCCTGCCGGCTGGAGGGGCTCATCCTCTCCGAGCAGGGGGCGGAGCTCCAGGGGGTCATCGTGGACCGCTGGCAGGCCGGGGAGCTGGCCCGGCGGATGGGGATCGTTATTCGGGAATAAAAAAGCCGCGGGAAGGGCTGTCCTTCCTGCGGTTTTTTGCGCTCCGGCACCCTGCCGGGGGGCCTGCGCGGCGAGGTCCAGGGGGGTGACCCCCCCTTGAGAATCCCCCAGCGCGGGGGATCCAGGCGGCGCACCCCGCCGCCGCCACTACCTCAGCGTCCTGATAGGTTTTCGAAATAGGTGATCTCTGCGTAAGTCTTCTGCCAGACCAAGTCTTATGTGCCGGGCCTCCCCAGCCGGCCCGGGGGAACGTCCTGTATAGACAAACCCCCGGGCCGACCAGGGAGGCCCGGTGCTTCTATTGTAACATTACTGTAAAGCCCCAGCTGAGATTGCGTTGTCTGCCAGACTGGCACATCGGCATGGCAGATATCCGGCGCGGTGCGCCGGGTGGGCCTATCGTCATGGGGGATTCTCAAGGGGGGTCAACCCCCCTTGAGCCCTTTGGGGTTCCGGGGCCCTTTCGGGAAAGGGCCCCGGACGCCGCCCGCGCAGGGCACCCTAAATCAGGGATGAATTCCGTTGGCCTCGAAGGTCTTGAGCAGCTCCTCCATGCTGGGCCGGACCAGCATGGGCTCTCCGGCGGCCTTGATGCCGTTGGCCACGTCCTTCAGGCCATTGCCGGTGACTACGCTGACCACGGTGGAGTTCGGGTCCAGGAGGTTGTTTTCCAGGGCTTTCTTCACGCCGGCGGTGCCGGTGACGCCGGCGGGTTCGCCAAAGACGCCCTGGGTGCGGCCCAGCAGGCGCATTGCGGCCAAAATCTCGTCGTCGGAGACGTTGATCACCAGGCCGTTAGACTCGCGGATGGCCATCAGGGCCTTGTCCGCGTTCCGGGGCACCCCCACGGCGATGGAGTCCGCCAGCGTATTCTCCTCCATGGGCTGCCAGGGGGTATCGGTCATAATGGCCCGGTTCAGGGGGCAGCAGCCCTCCGCCTGGACGGAGATGAGCCGGGGCAGCTTGTCGATAAATCCGGCGGCGTACAGGTCCTTGAGGCCCTTCCACGCGCCGGCGATGGTGCAGCCGTCGCCCACGGATAGGGCGATAAAGTCCGGCACCTGCCAGTTAAGCTGCTCCATAATCTCCAGAGTAACGGTCTTTTTGCCCTCGGACAGGTAAGGGTTGATGGCGGCGTTGCGGTTGTACCAGCCCCACTTCTCAATGGCGGCCTTGGACAGCTCAAAGGTGTCCTCATAGGAGCCGTCCACGCTGATCACCGTGGCGCCGAAGATGCGCAGCTGGGCCACCTTGCCCTTGGGCGCCCGGGAGGGCACGAAGATATAGGTTGGAATGCCTGCCGCCGCCGCGTTGCCGGCCAGGCTGGAGGCGGCGTTGCCGGTGGAGGAGCAGGCAATGGTCTTGGCCCCGGCCTCCCGGGCCTTTACCACCGCCATGGCGGAGGCGCGGTCCTTCAGAGAGGCGGTGGGGTTCTGCCCGTCGTCCTTGACGTAAAGGGTTTTCAGCCCCAGCTCCTTGGCCAGATTGTCCGCCTTGTACAGGGGAGACCAGCCCACCCGCAGGGGGGTAGCCGGGGAGTCGGGCTCCACCGGCAGCAGGGGGCGGTAGCGCCACATGGACCACTCCTGGCTCTTGGCCAGGTCGTCCTTGGTAAAATGGGCCTTGATGTAGTCGTAGTCGTAGACAATGTCCAGAATCCCGCCGCAGGAACAGGTGGTGGTATGGGGGGTGGCCTCATACTCTTTGCCGCACTTGACACACTTTGCGTATTTGACGTTTTTCATGGTGTTCTCCTTACTTTATGAAATGAGCAGGGGGCCCTGCGGGGGGATGGCCCTGCGCGGGCGGCGCCCGGGGCCCTTTCCCGAAAGGGCCCCGGAACCCCAAAGGGCCAGAGGGGGGTTGACCCCCCCTCTGGACTCCCCCATACGGGAGCCCAGGCGGCGCACCGCGCCGCCACCACTGCCTCAACGCTCTGATAACCTGGCAGTCAACGCAGCCCCAGCTGCGGCCTTGCGCTTACGTTACAATAGAAGAGCCGGGCCTCCCCAGTCGGCCCGGGGGTAAGTCCCCGGTGATCCTCCCCCCGGGCCGACTTGAGAGGCCCGGCACAGAAATCTTAGTCTGGCAGAAGACCTACGCTGGAATCACGTTGTCCGCCAAACTCACAAATCAGCATGGCAGTCATCCGGCGCGGTGCGCCGGGCGGGCCCCTCGTATGGGGAAGTCCCGAGGGGGGGCAATCCCCCGCAGGGGCCCCGCCCGGAGGGCGGAAAAACCAAAAGAGGACGGGGCCGCAGCCCCGCCCTCCTTCCTATGGGCTACCGGATAAAAATACGCTGGGTTTACAGGCTCTTGAGCAGGCCGGTGGCCTCGTTGAACTGGTTAATCAGCTCGTCCAGATCCTTGGCCTGGTTGTGGACCGCGTCCCAAGTGTTCTCGGTATCGTACCACAGGTCGTTCAGATCCTTCACGTCTCTGGCCTGCTGCTCCACCCAGGTGTAGTACTTCAGGTTGTGTACGCGCTTGCGCTCCTGATAGGTCAGCTCCAGCAGGTTGTCGGTCTTCAGGCCCAGCATGTGCAGGTTGTGGTCCAGGGCGGCCTCGTGGGCGTTGTAGGCGCCGTGGGCCTGGTTGAGCTCCTCCACGCGGCTGCCGTACATGACGGCGGAGTCGGTGAGGACGGTGGCGATCACGTCGTGCTCGGTGAACTCATAGTACTTGGCCATCTTGATGCAGCACAGCACGTTGGCGATGCCGGAGATGCCCAGCCAGGTCAGCTTCTCAATGAGGCCGGCGTCCAGGCCCAGCTCTTCCTTCAGGTACTTCTGTCCGTCGGGGGTATTGAACAGGCGCAGCAGGCGCTGGGAGTCCTCGTCGTCAATGGCGATGGCCATGTCGGTATTCTTCACGTTGTGGATCCAGGGGATATGCTTGTCGCCGATGCCCTCAATGCGGTGGCCGCCGAAGCCGTTGTTTACGATGGTGGGGCACTGCAGCGCCTCGCCCACGGCCAGCTTCAGGTGGGGATAGAGATCCTTCAGGCGGTCGCCGGCGGACATGGTACCGGCGGAACCGGAAGTGAAGCAGGCGCCGGACAGCCGGTCGCCGGGGCGCTTGACGGCCTCATACAGATCGGCCAGGGCGTTGCCGGTGACGTTGTAGTGCCACAGGGGGTTGCCCATCTCCTCAAACTGGTTGAAGATCATGTACTGGGGGTCCTGCTTGAGCTCCCAGGTCTTGTCAAAGATCTCCTTCACGTTGGACTCGCAGCCAGGGGTGGCGATCACCTCGCCGGCGATGCTCTTCAGCCAGTCAAAGCGCTCCTGGCTCATCTCGGCGGGGAGGATGGCCACGGAGTCGCAGGCCAGCAGCTTGGAGTTAAAGGCGCCGCCCCGGCAGTAGTTGCCGGTGGAGGGCCAAACGGCCTTGTGATAGGAGGCGTCGAACTGGCCGGTGACCAGGCGGGGGGCCAGACAGCCGAAAGATGCGCCCACCTTATGGCAGCCGGTGGGGAACCACTTGCCAGCCATGGCGATGATGCGGCAGGGTACACCGGTGAGGGAGGAGGGCAGCTCCACATAGTTGGGCACGGCCTGATAGCCGCCGCCGGACTCCTTGGCCTCGTTCTTCCAAGTGATGCGGAACAGGTTCAGGGGATTGACATCCCACAGGCCCACGCTCTTCAGCTTGGCCTGGATCTTCTCGGGGATGGTCTCAGGGTGCTGCATCTGAGCGATGGTGGGGATAATGACGTTATTCTCCCGGGCCTTTTTAATATTGCGGTCCAAATTTTCGCGGTTGATGCTGAGATCAATCATGTCCATGTCCTCCTTAATATAGGGTGCCAAAAGGTGTGGCTATCCTCTATATCATATCACAGAAAGGAAATAAATCAAGTGGAATCTCAGAATGTAAACTAAATAGTTCGTCCGGCGGGGGCGGGCCGGGAAAGCCCGCGGAAAAAGCGGCGCGGCAAAACGCCGCGCCGCCCGAGGCCTGGGGTTCCCGACGGTTATTGGGTTTTCTGAACCGATACTCCAAAGGTATCCAAATACACATACCTGTCTCCGATTTTCTCCACGCTGCCTATGTAGGAGACAGAATAGCCGAGGGCGTCGTAATACAGATTCATGTCTCCTGTGACACTCATGTGATGGGTAGGTTTAAACCCGCAGCCTTTCAAAATTTTTACATACTCACTCCATTGGTCATCGCTCGCGCTGTATCTGTAAACAATGTGGCCGGTTTTTTTTGACGCTTCGCTCTTCTCCACTAGGTTTACACCAAAGATTGCGCCAAAATCGGGAACCGTGGGGAACTCCGCATAGGTGGGATACTGTTTCACCCGCTCCCTTTGTGCCTCTATCTCTGCCAGCTCAGCTTGTACGCCAGCGTACATTGTGCCGGAATCTGAGAGGTTCATCCGGTTGTAGGTGCCAAAAGACCAATTTACTTGTCCCGCGCCGGAGTCTATGGATTTGACATAATAATAACCAGTTGCCTCATATGGCTCCATCTCTCCAGTCTTTCGATTCAGACGTTCGTTTATCGTAAGGGTCAGTACATACGGGTATGTTTTCCCGTTGCTTGGATTGACCATATTCGTCTGAGCCAGTACGGTCCCTTTATATACTCGTATACTGCCTGACGACGAATTTTTCACCACTTTTTCCACCTGATTGCCGGTGATGATGAGCTCCTCAGACATCGGATCCCCATCCGTGTTTTTGAAGTCCCCCTTCCACGCACCCTGGAACAGATCCAGGTTCGCGTCTCCGGTGGACTGGGCGGCCCCGCCGGTCTCAATGAAGATGCCCCGCTGGGCGGACCAATCCACTTTGAAGCCCAACGCGGTCCCCAGGTCGCGGAGCTTGTAGTAGGTGTACGCCCCGCCCTTGTCGTCCTTGAGCTCGATGGCCTCCAGCTTCACGGCGCTGCCGTTTACCCGGGTCTCCGCGGCGGAGGTGGTGTAGCTCCGGTCGCCGGAGAAGGGGGTCTGCATCTCCCCGCCGGCGGCGGTGTACCCCTGGCCGGGGAGGATGTTGATGGCCCCGTCCCACCCCACATTGAACTGGGCGGAGGTGCCGTTGAGGACATAGGCCACGTCCCGCAGCTTCACGTAGTTGGTGGCGTTGCCCTTCTCGTCCTTCAGGGCGTAGGCCTGAAACTCCACCGCCTTGCCGTCCACCTGCACCGTCTGGGTGGCGGCGTAGGCCGTGCCCCCCGCCGCCGACGCCGGGATCAGCCCCGCCGTCAGGGCCAGCGCCAGGGCCGCCGGTATGATCTGCTTTCTCATGTTCTGTTCCTCCGTTTCGTTTTGCAGGGCCGCTCTTCTTTCGTGCAACGAAAGAAGAGAAAGGGGCCCCTTTCTCTTCTTTCGTGCAACGAAAGAAGAGAAAGGGGCCCCTTTCTGCCATTATGATACACCGGTTCCCTCCAAAGCGCAACCCCGAAAAACGGGCGGGTTTGGAACCCGCCCGCATAACCTTATGTTATCCGTCAAACGGCCTTGGCACCGTAGGAGCTGGAAGCCGGCTGTGCAGGTCCCGCCGGGACCTGTCCGCTGTAGCTTCACTCCCGTGGGGTCCAGGTGGAGCTGGGCTCCGGGTCGCAGGCGGGCCCGGGCTCAGCGGTTTCCGCGGGGGTGAGGGTAGCTCTGGGGTCCTGGGTGGGTTCTGGGGTGGCTTCCGCCGCCAGCCGTGCCTCGGCCTCGGCCTGGAGCTCCTGGGTCAGGGCGCTCTGGTTGGCGGAGAACTCCTTGGGGTCAATGGCGTCGTAGGCGGGGTCCAGGGTGACTGCGGCCTCGTCCAGCCACTGCTGCTGAAGCTCCAGCATCTTGTTTTCACGGAAGGCGGCGCGGGTCTCGTCGTTGTCCGCGTCCAGGCGGAGAATGATGTGGTAACCGAACTCGCTCTTCACCGGGTCGCTGATCTCCCCCACCTCCAGGGCCAGGGAGGCGGTCTCAAACTCGGGGACCATCTGGCCGGGCTGGGCCAGGTAGCCGTCGGGAGCGCCCAGATTGCCGTTGGCGTCCCGGCCGTCGTCGCTGCGCTCGTTCATCTTCTGGTCAAAGAAGGCCTCCCGGTCGTCAGCGGCGCGCAGCTGGGCCGTCAGCTCATCCGCCTCGGCCTTGACGGCCTGGGTCTCGGCCTCGGAGAAGGCCTCGTACACGGGATAGCCGAAGACGTCTGTCTCCCCGGTTTCCCGGCGGGTGGACAGGAGGATGTGCTTTACCTTATAGTAACCGCTCTCCTCCAGATAGCCGGCCATTTCCTCCCCGGCAGGCTCTAACGCGCCGTCAGCCAGGAGCTTATCATACACCGCGTCGAAGAGGTAGTAATTTTCCCCCAGCAAGACGCGGTAGCCCTCCCGAGAAATGCACTGGGCATCCAGGGCCATTTGCAGGGTCATTCCCTGGGCGGCAAGCCCCTCCTCCAGAACGGCCAGTTCCTGGTCCACCTGGGCCATCTGCTCGTCGGTAACGGACACCCCCAGCTCCTGGGCATGGTTGGCCATCACCCGGTAAAGCTTGGCCAGCTCCAGGGCGTCCTCCTTCACGTACTGGGCGGCGCTCTTGCCCTCCAGCTCCGCCTCCCAGGCGGCGTCATCGGCCAGATTGCCCATCTGCCGCTGGTAATAGATGCTCTGCCCCAGCCAGAAGAGGTACTCCTCGGCGGTAATGGGCTGGCCGTCCACCTGGATAAGGACGCTGTCCCGCGGGATGCCCGCCAGGCGGTAGGCCACATCGTCGCCGCCGGGGGCGGGCGTCTCCGGTTTGCTCTGGCAGCCGGCCATGGAAGCGGCCAGCATCACGCCGGCCAGGCCGGCGCACATCTTCTGTCTTAACTGTTTCATGGGATTCCTCCTAGAGTCTGTTTTTTCTCTCAGAGTCTGTATTCACGGCCGCGGCCGGCTCTGCCCCGGCGGGGGAGAGGGCGGCATAGTCCTCCACCAGGCGGCGGGCCCATTTCAGGGCGTCCTCTCCCTTTTTCAGCCGCAGGGCAATGGCCGGCTGGTCCCCAGGAAGCACCACCAGCCGGCCCTGGTACTTCCGCTCCCCGCACAGGACGGACACCTGCTGGAAATCGAAGCGGTCCAGGGCGAAGCGGAGCTGATCCCCCTTCTGGCTGATCTCGATAATGCCGCACTGGGCGGCGGCGGCGCGCATGAGGGCCACGGCGATAAGATTGTTCACCGTCCTGGGCGGGTCGCCGTACCGGTCAATCAGCTCGTCGGTGAGGTCGTCGGCGTCCGCCTCGCTGCGGATGGCGGCAATGCGGCGGTAGAGGTCCATGCGCTGCTCCGGGCTGGGGACATAGCGGTCGGGAATGGCGGCGGACACCGTCAAATCGGCGGAGCACTCGGTGTTTTTGGGAATGGGCTCCCCCCGCTCCTCCAGCACCGCCTCCTCCAGCAGCTTTAAGTACAGGTCATAGCCCACGCTGAGCAGAAACCCGCTCTGCTCCGGGCCCAGCACATTGCCCGCCCCCCGGATCTCCAGGTCCCGCATGGCGATTTTGAAGCCGGAGCCAAAGGCGGCGAATTCCCGGATAGCGGCCAGCCGCTTGGAGGCTATTTCGGACAGCACCTTACCCCGGCGGAAGGTGAGGTAGGCGTAGGCCCGGCGGCTGGACCGGCCCACCCGCCCCCGGATCTGGTGGAGCTGGGCCAGGCCCATCCGGTCCGCGTCCTCAATAATCAGGGTGTTGACATTGGCGATGTCGATGCCGGTTTCAATGATGGTGGTGCATACCAGCACGTCCACCTCCCCGTCGCTCATGCGCTTCATCACGTCGTTGAGCTCCTCCTGGGTCATCTTGCCGTGGGCCACCGCCACCTCGGCCGCGTCCCCCAGCAGCTCTTTGATCCGGGCGGCGGCCCGGGTGATGGTCTCCACCCGGTTGTGGAGGTAGTAGACCTGGCCCCCCCGCTCCAGCTCCCGGCGCATGGCGTCGGCAAGGATCCCCCAGTCGTGCTCCAGCACGTAGGTCTGCACTGGCTGGCGGTCCATGGGGGGCTCCTCCAGGCTGGACATGTCCCGGATGCCGGACAGGGCCATGTTCAGCGTCCGGGGAATGGGGGTGGCGGAGAGGGTGAGCACATCCACCTGCTTGGACAGCTCCTTCAGCTTCTCCTTGTGGGCCACGCCGAAGCGCTGCTCCTCATCCACCACCAACAAGCCCAAATCCTTGAACTTCACATCCTTCTGGAACAGGCGGTGGGTGCCGATGAGCAGGTCAATGCCCCCCTGTTCCACCCGGCGCAGGGTGTCCTTCATCTGGGCGGGGGTACGGAAGCGGGACACCACGTCAATCTCCACCGGATACTTGGCAAAACGCTGTTTGGCGGAGAGGAAGTGCTGCCGGGCCAGGACGGTGGTGGGCACCAGAACGGCGGCCTGCTTGCCGTCCAGCACGCACTTCATAATGGCCCGGAAGGCCACCTCGGTTTTGCCGTACCCCACGTCCCCGCACAGCAGGCGGTCCATGGGCCGGGGCTGCTCCATGTCCGCCTTGATCTCGGCGATGCAGCGAAGCTGGTCGTCGGTTTCGGCGTACTCGAACTGGTCCTCAAACTCCTTCATCCACTCCGAGTCGGGGGAGAAAGCGTACCCCGGCTGGCGCTGGCGCTGGGCATAGAGCTGAATCAGCCCCTTGGCCAGATCCTTCACCGCCTTGCGGGCCCGGGTTTTGGCTTTCTCCCAGTCGGCACCCCCCAGCTTGGACAGCTTCTTGGTCTCCTGGGCGTCCTCCCCGCCGCCGATGTACTTGCTCACCAGATCCAGCTGGGTGGCGGGGACATAGAGCACGTCCGCCCCGGCGTAGGCGATTTTTACATAGTCTTTGTCCACCCCGTCCACCTGGATGCGCACCATCTCCTGAAAGCGGCCCACGCCGTGGTGCTCGTGGACCACCAGATCCCCGGGGGAGAGGTCGGCGTAGGAGCTGAGCTTCTCCCGGTTGGTGATCCCCTTTCCCTTGGCCCGGGGGCGCTTGGGAGACGCGGCCTGCCCCTCGGTGAGCACGGCGAAGCGGGCATGGGTGAGCTCCAGCCCCGCGGACAGTCCGCCCACGGCGATCACCGCCTTGCCGGAGGGGGGCAGCGCGTGGAGGGCGCAGTCCACAGCGGGTTTCAGACTGCTCTGCTCCCGGAGCAGGGCCTGGAGGTTGTCCGCCCGCTGGGGGGTGGACACCAGCACCACCACCCGGTATCCTTCGTCCAGATAGTGGGACAGGTCGGACACGGCGGTCTCCAGGCTGGTGCCGTAGGAGGGGAGCTGCTTTACCGCCAGATTCAGCAAAGAGCGGGGGTTTTTGGGGTACTGGGCGGTGGCGAAGGAGTCCAAAAAGACCAGGGGCCAGTCCTCCAGCCGGTCCATCAGCTCCCCGGGCGAGCGGGCGGGATGAGCCAGCTCCCCCGCCACAAGGCCCTGCTCCAACAAAGTGTTGATGTCCTCCCCCAGCTGCCACTGACAGCCGCGGGCCCGCTCCGCCACCCGGGGGCTCTCGCTGAAGAGCACCACCGCGTCCGCCGGCAGATAATCCGCTGCGGTGGCCATTTCCGGATAGATTAAGGGGAGGTACCGATCCGCCGCGGGGAAAGAGGCCCCGTTGGCCAGCCGTGCCCGGTCCTCCTCCAGCGTCTGGAGCAGGGCGGCGTTGTCCCCCTTCCGGCGGCGGCAGCGCTCAATGAGCTCCCCCAGCGCCCGGTCCAGGCCCGCCAGGCCCCCGGGGGCCAGCTGGGGCAGCACCTCGGCGCAGGGGAGGATCTCCGCCTCCTTTTGATTTTCCGTCCGGCGCTGGGTATTGGGGTCGAAGAAGCCGATGGAGTCGATCTCGTCTCCGAACAGCTCCGCCCGCACCGGCTTTGGGTGGGCGGGGGAGAACACGTCCACAATGCCCCCCCGCAAAGCAAACTGCCCCACACCCTCCACCTGCTGGCAGCGGGTGTACCCCGCGGCGGCGAGCTGGCCCGCCAGCTCCTCCAAATCGCAGGATTCCCCCAGGCGGAGGGTGCGCACGGCGCGCAGAAGCTGGGCCTTGGGTATGGTGCGCTGGAGCAGGGCCTCCACCGTGGCCACCGTGACAGGACAGGCCCCGGCAGACAGGGCGCGGAACGCGGACAGCCGCCGGTGTTCCCACTGGCGGGAGATCACCGCCGCGTGGTGAAAGGTGAACTCCCGGGCGGAGAGGCGGCACACCTCCTCCCCGGTGAGGGCCTGGAGGTCCCAGGCCATCCGGCCCGCCTCCTCCTCGTCGGCGCACACCAGCACAATGCTCCGGCCGGTCTCCTGCCGCAGCCCCGCCGCCAGATAGGCGCGATGGACCGGCGACAGGCCCGACACCGCCGCCGGACAGCCGCCCCCGTCCACCGCCGCCAGAAGCCCCTGAAACTCCGGCATCTCCCGGAGCGCCTGGGTGAGCAGCTTCATGGAACCGCCCTCCTTTCTAGAAAAAAATGGAAGTTATGCCGCCGCCAATCCCCCTGCCCTATCCATCCCAGGGCGGGGTCTTGCGTTCTGAAAAGTATAAATCTTTTTCCACATACCGTCAAGGGGAAGCGGGGCGGGACACATACAAGGCCGTTTTAATGCCGCTTAGGATCGTCGGTGCGTCCCGCCAGATAGTCAAGGCTCACATCGAAGAAGTCTGCCAAGGCGATAAACTGCCGGAACGCCGGCTCCCTCGTCCCATATTCATACCGCTGATAGGCCACCGCCGCCATACCTACCGCATCCGCCACCTCTTTCTGCGTCAAATTCTGCTTGCTGCGCAGATCCTTGAGACGGGTTGAGAACAGCATCTGCATCCCTCCAAAATAATTTTTAAAGCATATTAACATCCAAACAGTTGTGTGTTATCATACGAATGCAGCCAATTGGACGTGTTTAAAATGAAGAAAGCGCACCACAAGCGCAGACTGGATTTGTACCCTAAAACCGTGCAAAATTGTTTCATAATAAGTGGTATATTTAAAAAAGTATAAATCTTTTTCCACATACCGTCAAGGGGAAGCAGGGCCAGCGCCCGCATAATGCGCGAAATTGGGAGACAGCGGGTTTGGAGCCCGCCCCTATGATTTCCCGGGAAAACAAAAGAACCTGCGCCAAACGGCACAGATTCTATGGCTCATGTGTTACGCAATCCCGAGAGGGAGGGATATTTTTAAAGAACTCTTCGTATTTTGCGCCGAAAACCATTTGCAGCGCAACCAAATCGCTTACATAAATATTTCCTCTTCCCATTTCTATCAAGGAATACGTGCTGCGGCTGAGGGGAGAACCGAGCACCTGCAATCTGGCGATGGTCTCTTCTTGCGTAAGGTTGCGGCTTTTCCGAATCCGCCGGATATTTTCCCCGAATTGTTTCCCGCTCAGCAGTTTAGACATCGCAATCCCCCCGGAATTTTGGTATGTATTGTACCAAGATTTCAGCCAGGTATTGCTTATACTTATAAGCAGCAGTATAATAGAGCAGGTTAAATTCTATTTACAAGAAACAAGAAATGGGGGAACCTCATGATTTACAGCAGTGAAACCAAGCAGGAATTAGATATGATTTTAGATATATTTCGGCCCTATATCGAGGAAAATCCTTATTTTGATATCGTCTATTCAGATAAGATCGGTTATGTGCAAATAGATATATCTCCTGACTTCGAGCCGTCTCGGATCCGATCTGCGGAGCATCTGCTGGATACACTTCTCGTTCAGCTCGCAATGGACGATCCCTTCTCTCCAGAAATGTGGAAAACGGGCGATTTCACTCCTGCCAGTACAGATCGCATCCGCCGGCGGGTGCTTCCGCTTTTGGAGGGGGCAGGGGAGGAGCGGGAAAAGTATGCCTCCCTCTTTGAGCGCGCCATGAAACGCTATGTCAGGGACTGGGTGGATTGAGAGGGCCGGGCGTCATCAAAATAGATAAAAAATATTCTATACCTAGACCAAAAATGGTAACGATTGCCTATAATCTTTTTGAGAGAAGAGCCGATTAAGTATATTGACACCGGCTGAAATGCGCCGGCGGAATTTCATCGATCTTTTAGGAGGAAATGAAGGTATGAAGAAGAGAATTGTGGCTCTGCTGATGGCGTTTGCTCTGGTCCTGGGTCTGGCCGCCTGCGGCGGCGGCGGTTCCGGCGCCACCGATGTTACCGGCACCACCTGGGCCCTCAGCGGCGGCTCCCAGGGCAGCACCAAGGTGAGCAAGGCCGATCTGGAGGCCGTGTTCGGCGGCGAGATGACCTACACCTTTGAGAAGGACGGCAAGCTGATTCTGGCTCTGGCCGGCGTCGAGGTGGAGGGCACCTGGAGCCAGGACGGCGACAAGGTCTCCATGGACGTGCAGGGCGACACCGGCACCATGACCGTCAAGGGCAGCACCCTGACCATCGAGCAGGACGGCATCACCGTGGAGTTTACCAAGAAGTAAACCCACCCATACATAAAAACCGGCCCGGCAGCGAAAGAAGCTGCCGGGCCGGTTTTCAGTTGTAGCGGCTCATGGCCCGCTCGATGCCCTGGGCAATGAGGCACTCCACCGCGTCCGCCGCCCGCTTGACGGCTTCGTCTATCTTTTTGCGGTCCTCCCCCTGGAACCTGCCCAGCACCCAGTCGGCCATATCGTAGCCGGGGTGCGGCTTTTCTCCCACGCCGATTTTCACCCGGGGGAACTGGTCGGTTCCCAGGTGGGCGATGATGCTTTTCAGGCCGTTGTGCCCCCCGGCGGAGCCCCCCCGCCGCACCCGCAGCTTGCCCACGGGGAGGGCCACGTCGTCGGAAATCACCAGCACCCGCTCCGGCGGGATTTTGAAAAAGGCGGCGGCCTGCCCCACCGACTCGCCGGACAGATTCATAAAGGTCACCGGCTTCATCAGCAGAATTTTCTCCCCGCCCAGGGAAATGGTATTGGTCAGGGCCCGGTATTTCAGCTTTTGCAGGGGCACCCCCGCCCGCTCCGCCAGCTCGTCCGCGGTCTCAAACCCCACATTGTGGCGGGTGTTCTCGTACTTGCTGCCAATGTTGCCCAAACCGGCCACCAGCCAGCTTACACCGGGCCCTTGTCTGCCAAATAACATGTGTCACCTCGAAAATAAGGGCGGGAATTTCTCCCGCCCTTTTTGATGTATGCTTATAGGAAGAGCTTGGAGACCGAAATCTCCTCATAAATGCGGTCAATGGCCTCGGCGAACATGGGGGCCACCGAGAGGTATTTGATCTTGTCGCAGGGGGCGCCGTGGGCGGGGATGGTGTTGAGGAAGAGCACCTCATCCAGCACGCTGTCCTGAATCCGCTGCACCGCGGGGCCGGAGAGCACCCCGTGGGACGCGCAGGCGGCCACAGACTTGGCCCCGCCGATCTCCACCAGGGCCTTGGCCGCGTGGCACAGGGAGCCGCCGGTGTCCACCATGTCGTCCAGCAGAATAACCCGCTTGTCTTTTACGTCGCCGATGATATTCATCACCTCGGAGGAGTTGGCCTTCTGGCGGCGCTTATCCACGATGGCCAGGGGCATATCCAGCTTCTGGGCAAAGGCCCGGGCCCGGGCCACGGAGCCCACATCGGGGGAGACCACCATGACCTCGCCGTGGCAGTCCTGATATTTTTCCATAAAGTGCCGCACAAAGATGGGGGAGCCCAGCAGATTGTCCACGGGGATGTCGAAGAAGCCCTGGATCTGGTTGGCGTGCAGGTCCATGGTCAGCACCCGGTCGGCGCCGGCCCGGGTGATCAGGTTGGCCACCAGCTTGGCGGAAATGGGGTCGCGGGGCTTGGTCTTGCGGTCCTGGCGGGCGTAGCCGAAATAGGGAATGACGGCGGTGATCCGCCCGGCGGAGGCCCGCTTCATGGCGTCGATCATGATGAGCAGCTCCATCAGATTGTCGTTGACAGGGCTGCATGTGGATTGGATGACGAATACGTCGGAGCCGCGCACCGTCTCGTAAATGGAGACGTATTTCTCCCCGTCGGAGAAGGTGCCTACCTCCGCGTTGCCCAGGGGGGTGCCGATCACATTGCAGATATCCAGGGCCAGGGCCTTGTTGGAGCTTCCGCAAAAGATCTTGATATCCTTTCCATGCGCTATCATTTCTATCAAACATCCTCTCATATTTTGAGCCTGCTCACGGGGGGCAGGCTATTTCCTGCGGCTGCGGCGTTTGGCCGCCCACTGCTTTTTCACCACCTGCACGCTGCGGGCGATGGCCAGAGAGTCGGGGGGCACATCGTCGGTAATGGTGGAGCCGGCGGCGGTATAGGCCCCGTCGCCGATTTTCACCGGGGCCACCAGGTTGGTGTTGCAGCCGATGAAGGCGTTGTCCCCGATGGTGGTGCGGAACTTGGCCAGGCCGTCATAGTTCACCGTAACGGTGCCGCAGCCGAAGTTCACCCCGCCGCCCACGTCGGAGTCCCCCACGTAGGTGAGGTGGGAGATCTTGGTTCCGTCCCCGATGGTGGAGTTCTTCAGCTCTACGAAGTCCCCCACCTTTACGTCCCGGCCTACCTTGCAGTTGGGCCGCACGTAGGCGAAGGGTCCGATTTTGGCGCCGGCGCGGATTGTGCTCTCATTGAGCTGGGAGGCGTTGACCACCACCCGGTCCCCCACGGTGCAGTCCCGAATCACGGTATGAGGCCCGATCTCGCACCCCTCGCCGATGACCGTGTTCCCTTTGAGAATCGTGCCTGGCAGGAGGAGCGTCCCCTCGCCCACGGTGACGCAGGGGCCTACGTAGGTATTCTGTGGGTCGAGGAAGCGCACGCCGCCGCTGCGCAGGCGCTGGACAGAGAAGGTCTTGGCCTGGGTCTGGAGTTCCCCAAAGAGGCTGAACTCGTCCACCCAAAAAAAGCACTCCTCATAGGGCCGGCAGTGGGCGGACAGGACCTCCTGGATGCCGCCCCCGTCCTGGAGGGCCTGCCGGCCGGCGGGGGTGAACTCATACACGCCGTGACACTGGGGGGCTGTCCGCTCCAGCCGGTGGGCGCGGCGATCCTCCGGGGGGAGCTCCGTCTGGCCGCAGCGCAGCCGGGGCAGGGCGCCCCAGGGCAGAAATACCGGCTGGGTGATGGCCGCTACCCGCTCATTCTGCTCCAGGAAGGTCAGCAGCCGCTCCCGGGCGTCCTCGGTTCCGGTGGTGATGAACTCCGTCCCCTTGGGGAAGCAGGCGGCGGCGCCCTCCCGGTCGTCCTGGTGGCAGACCACTAGAAAACGGGAGAACCCGGCCTCTTCCAGCGCCTTGGACAGCCACAGCGCCGCCGGATCGAAGAGGATATCCTCCAGCATCAGGGTACGCCGGTTCCCCTCCCGGGGAAGAAATAGAACTGCGCCCGCGGTTTCCGTCATAAGCGCTCACCCTCCTTTTTAAGTACACTATATTTTTCGCAAGGGAATTATATCAAACACGCAGAGGAAATGCACCATCTATTCCCGCAAACCCCCTCTTTTTCGCACTTATCAGACAGATGCACAATGACCGGCCCGTTTTCTCCGCTGGAACCTAGAAAACATGACCATTCCGGCGGACTAAAAAGGAGGACCCGCCGGGGTCCTCCTCGCTTCCTCACTGTGTATCAGGCTGAAACCAGCTGGCGCATCCGCATGGCGCGCCAGATCTGCGTAACCTCCGCCGTGGCACAGAATTTGTCCGCCAGGTTGACCACCGCAGCTTCTTTGCTCCGGGGGCGCCGCTTGGCCAGGGGCCACATATGGGAGATGATGATGTTTTCCTCCTTGGAGGAGAGGGTGCCGCACAGGGCGCGGGCGTTGCGCACCGCGGCCACCGGATGGTCAAAGCACTGGTTGCCGGGGTGGGTGCCCGGCTCCCGGGCGTTGTACAGGTAGAGATCGTGCAGCAGGCCGCACCGGGCCGCCGTACGGTAATCCAGCCCCCAGCGCCGGGCCAGACGGAAGGCCACGTAGGCCACAAAAACCGAGTGCTCGTAGCAGTTGCAGCCAGGGTGGTGGGGAATGTCCCGCATCGACAGCACCTGGGCGCTGCCGATCAGATCGGCCACGCAGCGCAGGAAGCTGCTCCAATTTGCCTCGTCAAGAAAAACCATGGGAATGCACCCCTTATTCCATATTCCAGATTTGGTATTTTGAGCGCGGTCCGGCCCGGATGGGGGAGGGCTCACACTTATTATAAATCCTTCCCCCGCGTTTGTCATGTCGTTTTGTGAAATTTTATTATTTTCCAGGGGGATGGGCCCCGGGGCGCCCCCGCGGGGGGATTTTTCCGCCCTCCGGGCGGGCCCCTGCGGGGGGATTTGCCCTCGCCGGGCGGGCCGCCTGCGCGGCGGACGCCAGGGCCCAAGGGGGGTTGACCCCCTTGGGGAACCCCCATACGATAGGACCACCCGGCGCACCGCGCCGGATGACTGCCATACCGATGTGTAAGTCTGGCAGGCGACGTGATTTCAGCGGGAAGTCTCCCGCCCGTCTCAGTTTTCTGTGCCGGGCCTCCCTGGTCGGCCCGGGGGTGGGGGGTCAGCTCTGAATTACCTGAATCAGACTGCTCATGTCCTCCAGCCAAAGGGAATCCACCCGGCCGTCCTCTGACAAAGTAAGCTGGCCGGCCTGGACGGCGGTGCCGATCTCCGCTCCGTCCCGGCTCACCGACAGGGTAACGGAGAAATTGACCGTGTCTCCCTCCTGCCCGTCAACAGAATACGCCGTAGGCGTTACGGTGCAGTCCCCCTCCGCCGCCAGCTCGTCCAGACGGTAGACATACCGGTTGCTGGTCAGGCTGTACAGCCCTCTGTCCGTACACAGCGCGGAAAAGGGCTCCAGATATGCCTCCAGACCGGCTTCGCCTGTCCCCGCGGATTGAAATTTCTCCCACCGTCCGTCCTGGTTCGTGGTAAACAGAGCCCGCACCAATTCCTCTCCCGGCACGGCCTCCGCTTTCGGGGCGCAGCCCCCCGCAAACAGAAGCAGGGCACATAGGAACGGAAGGAACCATTTACACTTGGTTGGATAAATCTTACTCATAATCTCCTCCTGCACCAAAGATATAAAAAGGAAAGCGTCCGGGTAGATTCGTGAACGCTTTCCTTTCTCAATTTACATGGTAATTCAGAAATCATCAAAAATTTCTGAATTTGCTAGGAAACTATTGATAAAGTCAATTTTTAAAATAGGACTTTGTCAATACCTCATCTCCAATTGGAATTAAAAAACCTGAAGCCAGGCAGAGTGTTGCTATTATAATCTGCTCCCCACTCTTCCGCATTCATATAAACCTGCTCTAAGGGACCTAGTTTATAGGAGCAAGCATAACCTGCCCATTTGCCAACTGCAACCCCTGGATCAAGAGTTACATCACCTTCTGTAACCATAACATAATTACAGTTTTCACATTGCCAGGCACAGCCATGTCCAATATATGTCTCACCATTAACATAGGCAGTTCCTAACCAATGCGACCTCATCACATGATATGGTCTACTGCCGCAGACGGTCTCGTAGCGCGGTGTTGCTGCAAAACTTGGCACCAAGCTAGAGGCAGTAAGAGTTATTGCAGCCGTTAATAAAGTTTGAATGATGCACCACCTCGCCTTTGATTATATTGGACCCGATTATATCCTACAATATTTTCATGTGTTTGTCAATAAAAATGATATTGATATTTTCGATAAATTCGGAAGATAATATTCAGTTATATTTACAATCAGTATTATCTATTAATAAACATTATAGAATTAGTCTGAATATCTGGAAACATATTCACAAAAATTTCCCAGGGCCGACTCAGGAGGCCCGGCACTTCTATTGTAACGTAAGTACAAGGCCTTAGCTGGGGCTGCGTTATCTGCCAGACTGGCAAAACGGCATGGCAGAAATCCGGCGCTATGCGCCGGGTGGGCCCCCGTATGGGGGAGTCCAGAGGGGGGTCAACCCCCCTCTGGCCCTTTGGGTCCAGGGTCCTTTCGGGAAAGGGCCCTGGCGCCCGCCGCGCAGGCGGCCCGTGCGGCGAGCACAAATCCCCCGCAGGGGTCCCCTGCCAAAATGTCATAAAATCGTAAGTTTCCCCCCCTTGTATTCCGCGGATCCCTCCCATATACTAACTGTACTAATACACTTCATACAGTAAATCAGAAAGGGGAGATCAGGATGATCCGTCTGGACTACCGGGACGCCCGCCCCATCTATGAGCAGGTGAAGGACGGCCTGCGCCATCTGGTGGTGGCCGGGGCCATCCAGCCGGGGGATAAGCTGCCCTCCGTGCGGGCGCTGGCCTCTTCGCTGGCCATCAACCCCAACACCATCCAGCGGGCCTACGAGGCCCTGGAGGCGGAGGGTTACCTCCATGCGGTGGCGGGGAAGGGGTGCTTCGCGGCCTCCCGGGAGGGCATTGACAGGCAGCGGTGTTCCGGCCTGCTGGAGCAGTTTGACCAGACCGCCGCGGAGCTTTTGTTCCTGGGCATGACGGTGCAGGAGCTGGCCCAGCGGCTGCATACCGCCGCCCGGACCGGCAGCGGAGAGGAGGAGACGCCATGATCGCGGCAAAGCATGTTATCAAAACCTTTGACGGCTTCCGCGCCCTGGACGGCCTGACCATGGAGGCGCCCAAAGGGTCCATTTACGGCCTGGTGGGGCCAAACGGGGCGGGGAAGTCCACCATTCTGCGGCATATCACCGGCGTCTACCGGCCCGACCAGGGGGAGGTGCTGGTGGACGGCCAGGAGGTATATGAAAATCCGGCGGTGAAAGCCCGGATCGCCTCTATTCCAGACGAGCTGTACGCCTTCCTGTCCGCCTCCACCCGGGATATGATGAAATTTTACCGGGGCTTCTACCCCCGCTTCGACGCAAAGCGGTACCAGGCTTTGAAGGAGATCTTTCCCACTGTGGATGAGAAAACCCCCATCCGCCGGCTGTCCAAGGGGATGCAGAAGCAGAGCGCCTTCTGGCTGGCCCTGTGCTGCCGGCCCGACGTGCTGGTGCTGGATGAGCCGGTGGACGGCCTGGATCCGGTGATGCGGCGGCAGGTATGGTCTCTGCTCATGGGGGACGTGACGGAATACAATACCACGGTATTGGTGTCCTCCCACAACCTGCGGGAGCTGGAGGACGTGTGCGATCATGTGGGCATTCTCTCCCACGGAAAGGTGCTGATCCAGCGATCTCTCAGCGATCTTCAGGAAAACATTGTCAAAATGCAGATTGTCTTTCAGGAGCGGGAGCTGCCTGCGCTGCCGGAGGATATGGAAGTCCTCCACGTATCCCAGGTGGGGCGCATCCACACCCTGATCATCCGGGGGCAGGCCGACGAGGTCACCAACCGCCTGGCGGTGTACGCCCCCATTCTGATGGAGGCCCTGCCCCTCACGCTGGAGGAGATCTTTATTTATGAACTGGGAGGGGAAGACTATGCGGTCCGAGACATTGTCCTCTAAGCCCTGCCGTGTGTGCGGCTGGTTTAATTTTACGCTGTTTCAAAAGAATCTGACCCGGTTCTGGCCTGTCTGGACCCTGTACAGTGTGCTATGGTTTCTCATTCTGCCCACCAATTTTCTCACCAGCCGGGACCGTATCATCCGCCATGAGGGAGCGGCCTACTACCGGGAAGCTGTCATCGATCTGATTCCCAGCGGCATCTTTCTGTCCCTCTTTTTCGGCGTGCTGGCGGCTATGGCGGTGTTCTCCTATCTGTATAACAGCCGCGCCGCCGGGATGATGCACGCTCTGCCCATCCGGCGGGAGGGCCTTTTCCTCACCAACTACCTGTCCGGGCTGTGCTTCTTCCTTCTGCCCATCGGGGCAGTGGCTGTGCTCACTCTGCTGGTTCAGGTGTACATCGGGGTGGGGCTGGATCTCACCGCTCTGTTCCTGTGGACCTGGTGCCAGGCGATGTTCAGCCTCTTTTTCTACTCCTTCGCCGTGTTCTGCGCCATGTTTACCGGAAACATCGTGGCTCTGCCGGTGTTTTACGGCGTTCTGAACGCTCTGGCCTACGGGCTGTACCTCCTCTTCAGCGCCATGGCGGATCTGTTCCTCTTCGGCTACTACGGGGGGACCATAGGAATGGACCACCTGATCGTCTGGCTTACCCCGGTCATCCGCCTGGGGCGCACCGTGGGGAGCTCCGGCGCGCCGGACTACCGGCTTACCGGACTGCTGTCCATCTTTGTATACGCCCTGGCGGGGGTGGTGCTGGCCGCCCTCTCCGCCGCGCTGTACCACCGCCGGCACATCGAGACCGCCGGGGACGTGGTGGCGGTGAGCTGGGTAAAGCCCATCTTCAAGTACGGGGTGGCCTTCTGCTCCGCTGTGGCCCTGGGCACCTTTTTCTGGAGCCTGTTTTTCCTTGCGTCCACCAACAGCGCGTGGCCCCTGCTGCTCTTCATGCTGTTCACCGGCGTTTGGGGCTATTTTGTGGCGGAAATGCTCATGCGCAAGAGCTTCCGGGTCTTCCGGAAGAGCTGGCCGGGGGGCGCGGCCTTCGCCCTGGTGCTGGTGCTGGCCGCCGGCGCGATGGAATT
Source organism: Pseudoflavonifractor sp. 524-17 (assembly GCF_009935845.1). Taxonomy (GTDB): domain Bacteria; phylum Bacillota; class Clostridia; order Oscillospirales; family Oscillospiraceae; genus Pseudoflavonifractor_A. The sequence goes on from NZ_QWEK01000012.1 coordinate 46,928, forward strand.
CGACCTCACCGGCTTTGAGAGCCGGGTGCCCCAGGCCAGCCAGGTGGCGGAGGTAACGCTTGAAAGCTACTCGCTCAGCCCCCTGGACAGCGGGGGTTATGGCTGCTACCGCCTCAACCGACCGGAGGACATCGCCCGGGTGGCCGCCCTCCATCAGGCCGTCGTGCGCAGCAAGGCGGACCTGCCGGACGAGCAGGGGGCCTACGCGTCATGGATCCCGTCCGCCGCCTACCCCAACTGGGATATACAGATCAGCGGGACCCAGCATCTCCGGCTGACCTATCTGCTCAAGGGGGGCGGCACTTTGATACGGCAGTACTGGATTCCCGTGGACGAGGACCTGCTTAAAAACGAGGCCTCCCCCGCGGCCCAGCTCGACCGGCTGATCAACGACCCAGAGCAGATCCTTTTCCAGTATTTTGCCTCCAATGGCTGCCAGGAGGGCGACCCGCTGCTCAGCGCCGAGCTGTCCACCCTGGATGGGCCCGCTGTTATCCCCACCGATTTGCTGGAGGAGCTGCTGGACGCCATCCAGTCCGACCTGGCCGAAGGCCGGCTGGGCCGGCACTACCTGCTGGACAGCGAGGAGCGGTATACCAACTGCTACTTTAACGACATCACCCTCCACTTTGCCGCCGCCGGAGCTGACAGGCGCTACGACTACACCGTCACCATCACCGTCCAGTCCACCGCCGGCGCCACCCTCAAGGTGCTGGAGCAGGCGGGGCTCACCGAAACGCTGGTGACCAAGGGGGACAGCATGTGGTAGCGGCCCCGCCGGCAGACACAGCGTTAAGACGCGGCCCGTTTCCGGGCCGCGTCCTTCTATTTCTCTTATTCTTCGTCCAGCTTGAGCACGGCCATAAACGCCTCGGTGGGGAGCTGGACCGTACCCAGGGAGCGCATTTTCTTTTTGCCCTCCTTCTGCTTCTCCAGCAGCTTTTTCTTCCGGGTGATGTCGCCGCCGTAGCACTTGGCCAGCACGTCCTTGCGCATGGCCCGGACCGTCTCCCGGGCGATGACCTTCCCGCCGATGGCGGCCTGGACCGGCACCTCGAAGAGCTGGCGGGGAATGTTGTCCTTCAGCTTTTCGCAGATCCGCCGCGCCCGCTTATAGGCCTTCTCCTTGTGGGCGATAAAGCTCAGGGCGTCCACCTGGTCCCCATTGAGGAGCATATCCACCTTCACCAGCTCGCTGGGGCGGTAGCCCTCCACCTCGTAGTCCAGAGAGGCGTACCCCTTGGTATTGGCCTTGAGGGCGTCAAAAAAGTCGTAGATAATTTCATTCAGGGGCATGGAGTAGTGCAGCTCCACCAGATTGGTGTCCAGGTACTGCATATCCTTGAACTCCCCCCGGCGGTCCTGGCACATGGGCATGATATTGCCCACGTAGTCCGGGGGGGCGATAATGGACACCTTGGCGAAGGGCTCCCTGGCCTCCTCGATGACGGCGGGGTCGGGGTAGTTGTGGGGGTTGTCCACCTGTACCATGGTCCCGTCGGTCTTGGTGATCTCATAGATGACGGAGGGGAGGGTGGTGACCAAATCCAGGTCAAACTCCCGCTCCAGCCGCTCCTGGATGATCTCCATGTGGAGCATCCCCAGGAAGCCGCAGCGGAAGCCGAAGCCCAGGGCCACGGAGGACTCGGGCTCAAAGGACAGGGAAGCGTCGTTGAGCTGGAGCTTTTCCAGGGCGTCCCGCAGGTCGGGGTACTTGGAGCCGTCCTCGGTGTACACGCCGCAGTACACCATGGCCTGGGCGGGGCGGTAGCCGGGGAGGGGCGCTGCGGCGGGGCGCTGCGTGCCGGTGATGGTGTCTCCCACCCGGGTGTCCTTCACGTTCTTGATGGAAGCGGTGAAGTAGCCCACCTCCCCGGCGGAGAGACACTCGCAGGGCTCCAGCCCCAGGGGGCGCAGATAGCCGCACTCCAGCACCTGATAGGCGGCGCCGGAGGCCATCAGCTTTACCTCCATGCCCGTCTTCAAAGTGCCCTCCATTACCCGGAAGTAGACGATTACCCCCCGGTAGGCATCATACTGGCTGTCGAATACCAGGGCCTTCAGGGGGGCCTCCGGGTCGCCGCTGGGGGCGGGGATGTTCTGCACAATGTCCTCCAGCACCGCGTCGATGTTCTGCCCCGCCTTGGCGGAGATCTCCGGCGCGTCCATGGCGGGCAGGCCGATGACGTCCTCAATCTCCTGCTTCACCCGCGCCGGGTCGGCGGCTGGCAGGTCGATTTTGTTCACCACCGGCCGGATCTCCAGATCGTGCTCCAGGGCCAGGTAGGTGTTGGCCAGGGTCTGGGCCTCAATGCCCTGGGCGGCGTCCACCACCAGCACCGCCCCCTCGCAGGCGGCCAGGCTGCGGGAGACTTCATAGTTGAAATCCACATGGCCCGGGGTGTCGATGAGATTCAGGACATACTCCGACCCGTCCTGGGCCCGGTAGTTCAGCTTGACCGCCCGGGCCTTGATGGTGATGCCCCGCTCCCGCTCCAGGTCCATGTTGTCCAGCAGCTGGCTGGACATCTCCCGGGCGGCCACCGCGTTGCACTTCTCAATCAGCCGGTCGGACAGGGTGGATTTCCCGTGGTCAATGTGGGCGATAATCGAAAAATTACGGATTTTAGATGGATCAAACATGGCTGCAACCTCCGCAAATAAACTCTATCTGTCTCAGAATCTGTATTCACAGCCGCCGGCGGCTGTCCAGCATTTTCCCGCGCTGAATAAGGCGCTTACTTTTGATTCTTCCGAAATTCTGTATAGGCCGCGATGCGGCTGCCGGTATTATGGATGATTTGGAGCAGGGACTGATAGGTTCCGGGGTAATTTTCCATTAAAGCGTCGTGATTCATCAGGGGGAAGGATCCCTTTTTCTTCCGGTGCTCCTCCAGGGATTCCGCGTAGGCGGACTGGGCGCAGATCAGCTCGGACTGGGCCACGCCGGAGGAGAAGGACACGGCGGAGGCAGCGAAAAAATCCTCGTTCTGGCTGCCGTCCGCCCGGTAGAGCTGTCGGAAAAGGGTGTACACCGCCGTGGACAGCACATCCGCCGCCCCCTTGATCGCCCCCTTGCACCCCGTCTTTCCCAGAAGGTCGAAAAGCACGCTTACCGAATTTACCAGCAATTTTTTATTCAGCGTGGCCACAATACTCCCATGGAGCACATTGTCCTTTTCCGTGGAGTAGTCGTACAGCTCCTCCGGCGAGACAATGGTGGACCCGTCCTTGGTCAGGGTGCGTCCCAAAAGGAAGTCGGCAGACACATTGTAGAAATCACAGGCCCTGGTGACAAAGGCCAGTCCCGGCTCCCGGGCGCCGTTTTCATAATGGGAGAGCAGCGCCTGACTGATGCCCAGCTCCTTGGCCGCCGCCCGCTGGGAGATTCCCTTCTCCTGGCGCAGCAGGGACAGGCAGCGGGAAAAGTCGGAATGCATCACAAAAACCACCTCACAAACAGTTCTAAAACGAAATTTTCCATAGAATCCTGTCTTTTCTCATCCAAAAAACAGCGTGTATTAGTATAACTTAGTGAATACAAAAAGTAAAGTACAAAATCCGGATAAATTTTCCCATTGACCATTGTGAAATCTGTCCCGGCTGGTGTATAATAGTACTTGATATTCAGAATCTGTATTCACAAGGGCCGCACACTGTCCGGCCGGGTCTTTTTCCGCCCCGCGGCGGCAAAATCCAGCATTTCCAGGATATCAATACAGATTCTTATCCATAATATTTTTTTATTTTTGGAGGCAGATAGATATGTTTGGTAAACTCATCGCAAAGCTGAAGGCAGATCCCAAAAAGATTGTCTTCACTGAGGGCACGGACCCCCGTATTCTGGAGGCCAGCGCCCGTCTGCTGGCCGGTACCTGGCTGACCCCGGTGCTGGTAGGCAAGGATGCGGAGATCTGGGCCGCCGCGGAGGAGGCCGGCTTCAACATCCGGGGGGCCACCATTGTGGATCCCGAAACCTATCCCCGGATGGAGGAGATGGTGGCCAGGATGGTGGAGCTGCGCAAGGGCAAAATGTCTGAGGAGCAGGTCCGCGCCGCCCTGAAGCAGGGCAATTATTTCGGCACCATGCTGGTGAAGCTGGGGGAGGCGGACGCCCTGCTGGGCGGCGCCACCTACTCCACGGCGGACACGGTGCGCCCCGCCCTCCAGCTCATCAAGACAAAGCCGGGGAACAAGATTGTCTCCTCCTGCTTTATCATGGTCCGCCCCTACGCCACCGGCGGCAACGAGGTGCTGGTCATGGCCGACTGTGCCATCAACATCAAGCCCAGCGCGGACGACCTGGTGGAGATCGCCAAGGAATCCGCGGAGTGCGGCCGTATCTTCGGCGTGGACCCCCAGATCGCCATGCTGTCCTACTCCACGCTGGGCTCCGGCGCCGGCGAGGATGTGGACAAGATGCGGGAAGCTACGGAGAAGCTCCGCGCCGCCGCGCCCAGCCTCCCGGTGGAGGGCGAGATCCAGTTCGACGCCGCCGTCTCCCCCAACGTGGCCCGCACCAAGTGCAAAAACTCCGCCGTGGCCGGCCACGCCAATACCTTTATCTTCCCCGACATCAACGCCGGCAACATCGGCTACAAGATCGCCCAGCGCCTGGGCAATTTCGACGCCTACGGCCCCATTCTCCTGGGCCTGAACGCCCCCATCAACGACCTGTCCCGGGGCTGCAACGCCCAGGAGGTCTACTCCATGGCCATCATCACCGCGGCCCTGGCCGACTGATTTCGACATTAGAATGATAATAAACGGGGCGATCCAAAGCGGATCGCCCCGTTTGTCTGCCTCCCGGGACCGCTACAGCACCCCAAAAAAGGCCAGAACAATCCCCGCCATGCCGGCAATCACCGCCAGCGCCGCGCACAGGTCCGCCGCCATGGCCCACCGCTGCCGGCGGGCCATGGGCACCTCCTCCGGCTGGTTTTCCACAGCTTCCAGCTCCTGTGAGGAAAACTCTGCCGGGCGATAGTCCGCCAGATCCACAATCCTGCCTCCCCGACAGGGGGACGGCTCCCGCCGGGAGACCCGGGTGTAGCACACCGCGCCGCCGCTGGCCTGCTGCTCCTCCTCTCCGGCCATAACCGTCACATAGCTGGCGTCCAGGCTGAGATACATTGTCTCCATAGACCAACATCCTCCCTGATTCGGATTTCCCTTGGATTCTGCCTCTATTTTAATCTGTCTTCTGTCCGATAAATAGGACTGCTTCTCTGTTTTCTCTATCTATTAGACTCCTGGGAGATCCCTTTTGTTCCCCAAACCTTTATAGAACTTTTGTTTGATCTCAATTATACAACAGATGTTCGATTTCCGCAAGGCAGAAAACCGCGGGAATCCTGGATTTTCTGACCCGGCCGGCGGCGGGTTCTGATACAGTCTCCCAGTATTGTTTCGGTGGAAAAACTGTGCTATACTGGATCAAATATGAGAAGAGAGAAGGAGGACACACTATGTTCTGTCCCAAATGCGGCGCGCAGGCCCCGGAGGACGCGGCCTTCTGCCAGAAGTGCGGCGCCAAGCTCCAGTCCGGCGGCCCCCCGCAGCCAGAATCCGCACCGGTCCCCACCGTCAGAAGGCGCCAGCCCGGCGATCCGCCGGCGGACCAGCCCAAGAAAAAATCCAAAGCGCCCCTGTTTCTTGTGCTGGGGATTGTCCTGCTTGTTGTGGTAGCCGCGGTGATCCTCTTCTCCTCCGGCGGAGGGGACATTGACTGCATCGCCACTGTCAAGGCCCACAAGCCCTTTGCCGTCAGCCAGGACCTGCCCTATACCTACGGGGAGGTGTTTGACCAATACCTTCCCGGCGCCAAGTGGGAGGTCCGGGAGGCCGGGGACACCCGCTATGTGGACATCTCCGGCACGGGGAAGGGGGTCGGCCTGGAGCTTTCCTTCACCGTGGCGGTAACGGCGGATAAGGACGACCCAGACCGGGCCTCCATCGTGCCCAAAACCGCCGTTGTGGACGGGGAGAAGGCCCCCACGGAAAACGACGCAGTGGAGTTTCTGCTGGCCCTCTTCGCCTATTATGACACCGGGGCCGGGGATCTGTCCAAATTTGCGGAATTCATCGACGGCCCGGACGGCCCCGGCGTGGGCACTGACGTGCCATCCGGCGGGGCGGGGGCGTCCGGCGGGGGAGAATCCGCCGATGTCACCGACACCGTGCTCTTCCGGGGCGTCCCCATCGACGATATTCTGGGGGCCCCGGCGGAGGACATCGTCGCCGCCTGGGGCGAGCCGGAGGAGCGGGACGAGTGGACCCTGATCTATGACGGATACCAGCTCATCTTCTCTTTGGACGTGGAGGGAGACGTCTCCTATTTCTCCAGCGCCAAGCCGGAGGATTTCACCCTCAACGGCAATTCCTTCTATCAGGCCTACGAGGATGTGTCCGCCCTCTTTGGGGCGGACCCGGACTCCTCCTATCTTGCGGGGGACGGTGTGGAGATGATCTGGTATTACGGCGGAAATCTCATCACCCTTCAGCTGGCCGGGGAGACCGACATCTGGACCACCCAGACCGTCTTTATCTCCACAGGGGAACCTATGGGGTATGAGGATGATTATGAGGATTACGAGGAAGAGGGCGGCGTGGGTGATTTTCTGCCTGACCTGCCTGACGGCTTCGTCTGGGTGGAGGAGCCCTATGTCACCACGGACGATTTCGGCTTCCAGACTATCCACGGGGCGGTGCAGAATATCTCCGCCGCTGACCATGAGAACCTGCGCGTTACCTTCAGCCTGTATGACAGCGAGGGCTACCGGATGGACGATGTCAACGACTATCTGGACGGCCTGGGCAGCGGGGAAAAGTGGAAATTCTCCGCCACCTCCTACGCCGGCACCTTCGCCTCCTATGAGTTCTCCGAGCTGAGCTATCGGAGCTGATCACAAAAACCCCCCACGTCTGCCTGCCATTCCGGCGCGCAGACGCGGGGGGTCTTCTGTTTGAAGCTACCGGTGCTCTCCCCGGCTGTAGGCCACCACGGTACGGCGGTTGGGCTCGGTGCCCACGGAGTAGGTACTTACGTCGGGATACTCCTGGAGAGCGGTATGGATCACGTGGCGCTCATAGGCGTTCATGGGCTCCAACGTCACGTTGCGGCGGTACTTGACCACCTTTCCCGCCACCTTGCGGGCCAGCCGCTCCAGCGATTCCTCCCGCTTGGCCCGGTAGTGCTCCGCGTCCACATGGATCCGCACCCGCTTGCTCAGACCCCGGTTCACCGTGTAGACGCACAGCTGCTGAATGGCGTCCAATGTCTCTCCCCGGCGGCCGATGAGCGCGCCCAGGTGCTCTCCCACCAGCTCTGCCTGATAGTTGCCCTTCTCGTCCAGGCGGATCACCGGGGAAGCGTCCGCCCCCATATGGGCCAGCAGTCCGGTGAGAAACTCCTCAATCCGGGCGGCCACGGGATCCCCGCTGAGCTCCGGCGGGGAGACAGGGGGTTCCTCCCTTTTTTCCGCCGGGGGCGCGGCCTTGGGGGCGGGCTTTTCCGCCGGGGTCTGGACGGGCTCCTGCCTGGGGGCGGCGGGCCTGGCCTGGGGCGCAGGGGGAGCGGGGGCCGGCTCGTCAGGGGCCTCGTAGGTCACTTTTACCTTTGCCGGACAGCTGCCAATGCCCAGAAAGCCGGATTTGGCCCGCTCCAGCAGCTCTACAGATACATCGTCCCGGTCAAGACCCAGCTGGGCCAGCGCCGCCTCAATGGCGGCCTCTTCCGTCTTGCCGGTGCTTTCAATCCACTTCAGCATCGGTCATCACTCCTTGCGGTCTTCTTCTTGGACCGGCTCCGCCTCCGGGGCCGGCGCCTGGGCTTCCTCCCGCTCCACCTCGGCGGCCGGGGCGGGGGCGGCGTCTCCGCCCGGGGTGGGGATGATCACGGTCTCTTTCTTCTCCTGAACCTCTCCCTCGCCGGACTCCTTTTTCTTCCGGCCCTTCTCCGGCTCCGGCTTGGGCAGGGTGTCCGGGTCGGTGTAGGGGGTGGGGCCGTCCGGGCTGAAGCGGTTGGGGTCGTAAGCCCGGCCCCGGGCATAGGACCGCATTCCGATTCCGCTCACCGCGATGACGGCGCTGTCCCCCTTGCTGTCCTTCTCCAGGGCGCTGAGCAGCTCCTTTTTCTTCTTGCCCTTGGCGCTCTTGGCCTCCTCGATCCGGCGGGCGCGCTCCTCGGCGGCCTGCCGGCGGCGCTCCTTCTCCTCTTCCTTCTCCAGGCGCTCCTGCTCCGCCTGGCGGGCGGCGGCCTCCTCATAGTCCTTCTTCAGCATTTTGCCGCTGATGAGCTCCTGCACAATGGAGAACAGGTTCTGCACAATCCAGTACAGACACAGGGCGGCCGGCATGGTAAATCCGATCCACAGGGAGATCAGGGGGGAGATGATAAGCATGGTCTTCATGCTGGAGCTGTTGGCGGTCTCCGCCGCCTGCTTGTTGACGGCGTTGGTCTTCTGGGAGACCATGGAGAACAGCACACTGCTGGCCGCGGAGACAATGGGCAGCAGGAACAGGGCAAACCCCCCGTCAATGGTCCAGAACTTCAGATCAGGGATGCGGGACAGATCAAAAATCCCCAGAAAATCAAAGTTGATGGGGAAGATATGGGCGCCCGCTCCGGCCGCGGCCTGGGCGGCCCCCACATTTTCCGCGGTGATCCGGGCGGCCAGCAGCAGCTGGTCATAGCCCTGGTTGGTAAAGGTACTGCCCCAGCCCAGGGCCTGGGCAACGGCGTCCAGATTGCCGGCGCTGACGTTCATCAGATAGATCAGCGGCTCGCGGATGATAGCGTAAAGGGGGAGCAGGATGAACAGGGGGAGCATGGTCCACAAACAGCCGGACATAGGGTTGACCTGCTCCCGCTCGTAGAGCTTCTGCACCTCTTCATTATACCGCTCTTTGTCCTTGCCGTACTGCTTTTGCAACCGCTGCATCTTGGTGGACAGCAGATTCATCTGAATCATCCCCTTCTTGCCCTTGAGCTGGAAGGGGAAGAGAATCAGCTTTACCACAATGGCAAACAGGATCAGGGCCAGGCCATAGCTGTTGGTCATGCTGTAAAACGTGTTCAGCACCCATACAAAGGGGGTCAGGAGTAGTTTCATTTGATTGCCTCCAAAGTGAAATAGGAAACTTGGAATCCGCTTCCGGGCCGCCGGGGGAGATCAGGGGCCGAGGCCCTCATGGCACAGGGTCGTACTGGATGGACTTCTGCCGGTGGAAGGGGTGGCATTTGGACAGCCGGCGCAGGGCCAGCCAGCCCCCCTTCCACGCGCCGTATTTCTCCACCGCCTCCCTGGCGTAGGCCGAGCAGGTGGGGATAAACCGGCAGCAGGGGGGCCGGGCGGGGGAGATATACCTCTGATACAGGCCGATGAGCCGCAGCAGAAAACCCGTCATCCCTCTTTCACCAGCAGTCCCAGCTTGTCCAGGGTTTTGAGCAGGGCCCGCTCGATCTCCCCGTACCGGGAAAAGGCGCAGCGCACCCGCGCCACCACCACAATGTCATACCCCCGGCGGATCTCCCCCTCGTGCAGGCGGTAGGCCTCCCGAATGCGGCGGCGGGTCCGGTTGCGCACCACCGCCTTGCCCACCTTGGTACCCACGGTCAGGCCCAGACGGTTATACCCCAGCCTGTTGCGCCGGCAGTACACCGCCACACAGGGCGAAACCGCCGACTTTCCCTTGCTGTAAAGCCGGCGAAACTCGTGGTTTAATTTCAGTGAGACAGCAGACGTCAACGAAGGCCCCTCTCTTCCTGTCCATTATGCTATGCAGGGGCGGTGGGATGAACTCCCCCGCCCCTATCCAGACGCTGTGCAGTTTTCTCCCGGGAACGCCGCCGGTCTATCCTCAATCAGTGGGACAGACGGGCGCGGCCCTTGGCGCGGCGCCGCGCCAGCACTTTCCTGCCGTTGGCAGTGGCCATGCGCTTACGGAATCCATGCACTTTGGAGCGCTGACGCTTCTTGGGCTGATAGGTACGAACCATTTCCGGTACACCTCCTGTACACTCATTCTGGCAGGTTTTTCACCTGCCCGCCACAACGGCCCGGAGGGCCGCGGTCGTCACATTGAAAAAACGCTGCGCTGCATCCGGCAGACAGCCATGATGTAATGTGTATTATAGACCATACGGAAAAGCCCTGTCAACCTTATTTTTTGTTCTTTTTCTCCCGTCTTTTCCCCTCTTTCGCCCCATTCCTTCCCCACCGGCCGCAAAAACCCGTCCAAGAACCCGCCCAGTCTATTTTTAATTAAGGTATTCAAAGGTTTTCCGTTGCCTTGAGGAGATTTTTTTGGTATAATATACTGTCTGAACGATCATACGGAGGCTTACCGCCTCCTGTATTTTTCCACTGAGTGTAAAGGGGTGGTCCTGCAATGAATTCTCCAGCCGACGTCTGGACGATGATACTCTCCCTCATGGAGGCGGATATGACCGCCACCACCATCAATACCTGGTTTGACGACGCCAAAGCCATCTCTCTGGATGCCAGCCGCTTTGTGCTCTACACCCCCTCCAACTTCAAGCGGGACATCATTCTCTCCCGCTACGTCCCCACCATTCAAAAGGCCCTCCACGAGCTGTTCTCCGCCGACTTCGACGTCACCGTCCTGGGTGAGGGGGAGCTGGAGGAGTTCTCCGCCGCCCAGCCCGCCCCGGAGGAGCCCTCCTTCCTCCCCGGCACCGAGGAGTACACCTTTGAGCGGTTCGTGGTGGGCTCCTCCAACAAATTCGCCCACGCCGCCGCCCTGGCCGTGGCGGAAAAGCCGGGGAAGAACTACAACCCACTGTTCATCTACGGGGAATCCGGCCTGGGCAAGACCCACCTGATCTACGCCATCGCCCACAAAATCCACCAGAACCACCCCAACCTGCGCATTACCTACAGCAAAGGCGACGCCTTCACCAACGAGCTCATCCAGGGCATCCGGGAGGGGCGCAACCAGGAGTTCCGGGAAAAATACCGCTCCACCGACGTGCTGCTGGTGGACGACGTACAGTTCATCGCCGGACGGGAGTCCTCTCAGGAGGAGATGTTCCACACCTTCAACACCCTGTACGAGGACGGCAAGCAGATTGTCTTCACCGCCGACCGCTCCCCCAAGGAGATGCTCCGGCTGGATGACCGGCTGCGCACCCGGTTTGAATGGGGCCTCCCCGTGGACATCCAGCCACCCGACTATGAGACCCGGGTGGCCATCATCAAAAACAAGGCCATCCGCCGGGGCATGAACCTCCCCGAGCCTGTCTTGCAGTATATCGCCGAAAACATCACCTCCAATGTACGCCAGATCGAGGGCACCGTCAACAAAATCCTGGCTTTTCAGGAGCTGATGGGGGAGAGCGTAGACGTCAATACCGTCATCCGCGCCGTCCAGGACATGTACAAGGACAAGACCGATTTCCTCCCCTCTCCCGACGTCATCATTGAAGAGGTCTGCAAGTTCTATAACATCGAAGACTCCGCCCTCCGGGGACAGGGGCGCACCAAGGACACCGCCCTGGCCCGGCAGATCGCCATGTATCAGATCCGCCGCATGACCAACCTGTCCCTGAAGGAAATCGGCAAGGAATTCGAGGGCCGGGACCACACCACAGTCATGCACTCCATCGACCGGGTGGAAAAGCTGATGAAGTCCAACCCGGAAATCGCCGAGATCATCAAGGATCTCAACACCAACATCAACGCCAGATACGACACCTGACGTCCACATCTGCACACCCTTTTGTGTACAAGTGGAAAAGAAATGTGGAAACAATCCGCCCCTTTCCCCACCCGGCAGCCACGCGTAAAAATCGTCCACATCCCCTGTGGACGGGCGTTCCCTACAGCCCCAGGGGAAAGATCCACTTTTGCACATCTTTTTCCCCTACTACTATCACTACGATCTTTTATCCTCTCCTCTCTTTCCGATACCCCCACCTTAAATCAAAACGGAGGCAGCATCATGATCAAGTTCTCATGCGAAAAAGCCCTTCTTCAATCGGCAGTGGCCACCACCTCCAGAGCAGTGTCTCCAAAGAGCTCTATCCCCGCGCTGGAGGGGATCTTAATTGAAGCCAACGACGCCCTGTGTCTCACCGGCTATAATCTGGAAACCGGCATCCGAACCACAGTCCAGGCCGACATTCAGGCCGCCGGCACACTGGTGCTGGGCGCCCGGCTTTTTGGCGAGATCATCCGCAAGCTCCCCGACGATATCATCCACTTCTCCGCGGATCAGTACATGGTCAACATCAAGTGCGGCATGAGTGAATTCAACATCTTGGGCACCGATCCGGAGGAATTCCCCGAACTGCCCACAGTGGAATATCAAAACTCCCTGAAAATTCCCCAAAATACCCTGAAATCCATGATCGCCCAGACCCTCTTTGCCGTCAGCGACAACGAAAGCCGCCCCATCCACACCGGATCCCTCTTCGAAGCAGACAAGGGCGGGCTGACCATCGTCTCGGTGGACGGCTACCGCCTGGCGCTGCGCCACGAGGAGATCGAATCCAAGGAGGGGGCGGAGGAATTCTCCTTCGTGGTCCCCGGCGCCGCCCTGTCCGAGGTGGAAAAGATCTGCGACAATGTGGACGAGTGCGCCTGTGTCACCCAGGGGGCCCGGCATGTGATGTTCAAGGTAGGGCAAACCATGCTGGTCTCCCGCCGGCTGGAGGGAGAATTTCTGGCCTACCGCCAGGCCATCCCCAGAAACAACGCCATCCACGTCCAAGGGGACACCAAGCAGCTGCTGTCCTCCATTGACCGGGTGTCTCTCATCATCAGCGACAAGCTGAAAAGCCCCATCCGCTGTGTATTTGAAGAAAATGTGCTGAAAATCAGCACAAAAACTGCCATCGGAGACGCGGCGGATCAGTGCCCCATTCAGGGAGACGGGGGCGGACTGGAGATTGGCTTCAATAACAAATACCTCATGGACGCCCTGAAGGCCGCCCCCGCCGCCCAGGTGCGGCTGGAGCTGACCACCGGGGTCTCCCCCTGCGTGATCCTCCCGGCGGAGGGGGAGGAAAACTTTCTGTATATGGTACTGCCGGTGCGGCTGAAGGCGGGGGAATAACAGCTTGACCGCCGCGCCGGAAATAAGGAGAACAAACGATGCAGGCTCAGACCATTGAAATCACAACGGAATTTATCAAGCTGGACGCCTTTTTAAAGTTCTGCGGCGCGGTGAGTACCGGAGGAGAGGCAAAAAACCTCATCCAGGACGGCCTGGTGCAGGTAAACGGCGCTGTCTGCCAGATGCGGGGGAAAAAGCTCCGCCCCGGGGACGGGGTAGCGGTGTCCGGCCGGCGTTATCAGATCCAATGAGAGTGGCGGAGCTGGAGCTGGAGGGCTTTCGAAACTATGAGTCCTTTTACGGGGAATTTTCCCCGGGGGTCAACCTGATCTATGGGGACAACGCCCAGGGAAAGACCAATCTGCTGGAGGCGGTGGGCTACCTCTCCGGGGCCCGGTCCCACCGGGCCAGGGGAGACCGGGAGCTCATCGGCTTTCAGCGGCAGGAGGCGGCGATCCGCGCCGCGGTGGAGAGCCGGGGGCGGATGTTCCGCATTGAGGCGGATCTGTCACGGGGAAAGCGCCGCCGGCTGTTTTCTAATCAGGTGCGGCTGAAGACGGCGGGGGAGCTGTCCCAGCTGCTGCGTACGGTGCTGTTCTGTCCGGAGGATTTGTCCCTGATCCGGGCAGGCAGCGGGGAGCGCCGCCGCTTTCTGGACAGCTGCCTGTGTCAGATGCGCCCCCGGTACGCCGCCGCCCTGGCGGAGTACAACCGGATCTATGAGCACAAGACCCGCATTCTGCGGGACTGGGAGCAAAAGCCCGCCCTTCTGGACCTGCTGGAGGATTTTAACGACCGCATGGCCCGGTGCGGCGCCATTTTGATCCACTACCGTGGGAGCTTTGTGCGCCGGCTGGCCCAGTGCGCCGGGGCCATCCACGCCGATTTCTCCGGCGGGGGGGAGGAGATGGCCCTCTCCTACGCTACAGTGAAGACGGTGTCCGACCCCGCCGCGCCGGCCAAGGAGATCTATCCCCAGCTGCTGGAGCACCAGAGAAGCCACCGCCGGGCGGAGCTGGAGGCCCGGATGTGCCTGTCCGGCCCCCACAAGGACGATCTGCTGGTGGAGATCGACGGCCGCGGGGCAAAGCAGTTCGCGTCCCAGGGGCAGACCCGGACGGCGGCCCTCTCCCTCAAGCTGGCGGAGCGGGAGCTCCACCGGGACGACCTGGGGGAGTGGCCGGTCCTGCTGCTGGACGATGTGCTGTCCGAGCTGGACCGCCGGCGGCAGGAGTTTGTGCTGCGCCGGATCACCGGGGGACAGGTGTTTATCACCTGCTGCGACGCCTCCGGCCTGGAAGGGGTGGAGGGCGCCGCGTTTCACATCAAAAACGGCGCCTTTGCCGGATGAGGCGCCGGAGAAGAGGAGAGTATTCATGGCGGCTGTGATCTTCACTGTGATCCCCCTGCTGCTGGGCCTGGCGCTGGAGTACGCCGTGTGCCGCCTGACCATGTCAGAGCGGGGGAAATACTGGCGGCTGGTGCGGCTGATCCGTCTGGTGCCGCCGGCGGCCGGGGCGGGGCTCATCGCCGGAGTGGCCGCGGGCCGGTGGGAGATCTGGCGCAATACAGAGGTCTCTCCCCTGACCCAGGTGCTCTTTGTGCCGGGGGTGCCGGGTTTCTTTTTTCTCCTGGGGCTGCTGCTGGGCTGGCGGCTGTGGAAGCGCCAATGGTCCCCCCGGGTGATCCAGCCGTAGCACACGGGATACAGCTTGCGGGCAGGCGGGGTTCAGACCCGCCCGCCGGAGGGGGAGAGAACATGTATCTGCATCTGGGACAGTCCGTGGTGGTCCCCTTTGGGGATATCATCGGGATTTTTGATCTGGACAACACCACCGCCTCCCACCTGACCCGGGCCTTTCTCACCCGCGGGGAGCAGGAGGGACGGGTGGTCAATGTGTGCGAGGATCTGCCAAAGTCCTTTGTGCTCTGCCAGGAGGAGGATCCCAGGATCTACATCTCCCAGCTGGCCCCGGCTACCCTTGTGCGCCGGGCGGAGAGCAACAGCTTTGAGTAAGAGGCGAGTGTATTCACAACCGATGAACGAAAGGTTCCCCGGTTATGAATGCAGGCTGTCAACACAGCCCCCGCGCGGGGGCTGAAATTCCACTGGAGGTTTCGTTTATGTCTGAAGAACTGGAGAAGAATCCCGTGCTGGTGGATCATGCGTATACCGGCTCTGAGATTCAGGTTTTAGAGGGGCTGGAGGCCGTGCGCAAGCGGCCGGGGATGTATATCGGCTCTACCTCCTCCTCTGGCCTGCACCACCTGGTGTATGAAATCGTGGATAACGCCATTGACGAGGCGCTGGCGGGATACTGTGATGAGATCACCGTCACCATTTTAGAAGGGGACATCATCCGGGTTACCGACAACGGGCGGGGTATTCCGGTGGATATCCAGCCCCAGACGGGAAAGCCCGCTCTTGAGGTGGTGTATACCATCCTTCATGCCGGCGGCAAATTCGGCGGCGGCGGATACAAGGTGTCCGGCGGACTCCACGGCGTGGGCGCCAGCGTGGTCAATGCCCTGAGCGAATGGCTGGAGGTACAGGTCCACAAAAACGGAAAGATCTATGAGATGAAGTTCTCCCGGGGGGATGTCACCCAGGGGATGACCATAGTGGGGGAGACGGACTGTACCGGAACCACGGTTACCTTTAAGCCCGATCCGGAGATGTTTGAGGACACGTCATACGACTACGACATTCTTCACACCCGGATGCGGGAGGAGGCTTTCCTCAACGCCGGGGTGCGCATCACCACCGCGGACCAGCGCCCGGGACAGGAGAAGCGGGACGAGATGCACTACGCCGGGGGCATCCGGGAGTTTGTGTCTTACCTCAACCGGAACAAGACCGCCGTCCACGGGGACGTGGTGTACATGTCCGGGGAGAAAGACGACGCCGTGGCGGAGATCGCCTTCCAGTTCAACGACGGATACAACGAGAATATCGTCTCCTTTGCCAACAACGTCCACACCCCGGAGGGGGGGATGCACGAGACTGGCTTCAAAACTGCCCTCACCCGTGTGTTCAACAACTACGGGGTACAAAAGGGCATTCTGAAAAATGACGACAAGGTCTCCGGCGAGGACTGCCGGGAGGGGATCGCCTGCGTCATCTCGGTGAAGCTGACCAACGCCCAGTTTGAGGGGCAGACCAAGGCCAAGCTGGGCAACAGCGAGATACGCACCCTGGTGGATTCGGTTGTGTCCGACAAGCTGGCGGAGTATCTGGAGGAAAACCCGGCGGTGGGCAAGGCCATTCTGGAGAAGGCAATGACCGCCAACCGGGCCAGGGAGGCCGCCCGCCGGGCCAGGGAGAACATCCGCCGGAAAAACGCCCTGGACGGGGCCACCCTCCCCGGCAAGCTGGCCGACTGCTACGAGCGGGACGCCTCTTTGACCGAGATTTACATCGTGGAGGGCGACTCCGCCGGCGGCTCCGCCAAGCAGGGGCGGGACTCCCGGTACCAGGCCATTCTCCCCCTGTGGGGCAAGATGCTCAACGTGGAGAAGGCCCGGGCGGACAAGGTATACGGCAACGACAAGCTCACCCCCGTCATCACCGCCTTGGGCGCCGGCCTGGGGGAAGACTTTGACGCGGAGAAGCTGCGCTACCACAAAGTGATTATCATGGCCGACGCCGACGTGGACGGCGCCCACATCCGTACCCTGCTGCTCACCTTCTTTTTCCGGTTTATGCGGCCCCTCATTGACAAGGGGTACGTCTACGCCGCGGTGCCCCCGCTGTACAAGCTGGTGCGGGGCAAGATAACCCGGGTGGCTTTCTCCGACCCGGAGCGGGACCAGATCTCCGCCGAGATGCGGGGGGACAACCCCAACGCCAAGGTGGATATCAGCCGCTTCAAGGGCCTGGGCGAGATGAATCCGGAGGAGCTGTGGGAGACCACCATGAATCCGGAGACCCGCACCCTCAAGCGGATTACCATGGCGGACGCGGTGCGGGCGGACGAGATCTTCACGCTGCTCATGGGCGAGCGGGTGGAGCCCCGGCGGGAGTATATTGAGCAGAACGCCAGCCGGGCCATGAATCTGGACTATTAAGGGAGACAGAGCGCGCAAGGCGAAATTCTCCCCTTCTCTTGAACGGAGTTGAGCTTTTTGGCAAAAAACAACGACTATCAGACCAAAGATATTACCTTTCCCAACCAAAAGATCGTAGAAATCAACCTGGAGCACGAGATGCAGGACGCGTATATCGAGTACGCCATGTCGGTGATCGTGGGCCGGGCCCTCCCCGACGTGCGGGACGGGCTGAAGCCGGTCCACCGCCGGATTCTGTACTCCATGTACGAGAGCGGGCTGAGCAGCGACAAGCCCTTTAAAAAGTCGGCCACCTGCGTGGGCGACGTGCTGGGCAAATACCACCCCCACGGGGACGCGTCGGTGTACGACGCCCTGGTCCGCCTGGCCCAGGATTTCTCCATGCGCTATCCCCTGGTGGACGGCCACGGCAACTTCGGCTCCGTGGACGGGGACCCCCCGGCGGCCTACCGGTACACCGAGGCCCGGATGGCCAAGATTACAAACGAAATGCTCCGGGACATCGAAAAGGAGACCGTGGACTGGGATCCCAACTTTGACGAGTCTCTGAAAGAGCCCCGGGTGGTGCCCTCCCGGTTCCCCAATCTGCTGGTAAACGGGTCCAGCGGCATTGCCGTGGGCATGACCACCAACATCCCTCCCCACAACCTGCGGGAGGTGATTGACGCCGCGGTGTGCGTGCTGGACAATCCGGAGGCCGGGCTGGAGGACCTGATGGAGCACATCAAGGGCCCCGACTTTCCCACCCGTGGAATCATCATGGGCCGCAGCGGCATCCGGGCGGCCTACGCCACCGGCCGGGGGCACATTCGGGTGCGGGCCAGGACGGAAATGGAGGAGTTCGGCAATAACCGCACCCGGATTATCGTCACGGAGCTGCCCTATCAGGTGAACAAGGCCCGGCTCATTGAGAATATCGCCGACCAGGTCCATGACAAGCGGCTGGAGGGGATCTCCGGCCTGCGGGACGAGTCCGACGGCAAAAAGGGAATGCGCATCGTCATTGAGCTGAAAAAGGACGCCAATCCCCAGGTAGTGCTCAACCGGCTCTTTGCCCAGACCCAGATGCAGACCACCTTCGCCGTGGTGATGCTGGCCCTGGTGAACAATCAGAAGCAGCCCAAAATCCTCTCCCTGCGGCAGGTGCTGGATGAGTATATTTCCTTCCAGAAAGAGGTTATCACCCGCCGCACGGTCCACGACCGCCGCAAAGCCCAGGAGCGGGCCCACCTGCTGGAGGGACTGCTCATCGCCCAGGATAATATTGACGAGGTTATCCACATTATCCGCTCTTCCTACGACGACGCCAAGGAGCGGCTGATGACCCGGTTCGGCCTGGACGACGTCCAGGCCCAGGCCATCTGCGAGATGCGGCTCATCGCCCTCCAGGGCCTGAACCGGGAGAAGCTGGAGGCGGAGTACGCCGAGCTGGAGAAGAAGATCGCCTATTTCGACGCCCTTCTGGCCAGCGAGGAGATGCTCAAGGGGGTGCTCAAGGACGAGCTGGTGGAGATCCGCGACAAGTACGGCGACGGCCGAAAGACGGAAATCGGCTTTGCGGAGGACGACATCGACATCGAGGATTTGATCGAGGAGGAGGAGTGCGTCTTCACCCTCACCTCTGCGGGGTATATCAAGCGCCTGCCGGCCAGCACCTATCGGGCCCAGCGCCGGGGCGGCAAGGGAATCACCGCTCAGAGCCTGAAGGAAGAGGACTATGTGGAGACGGTGTTCACCGCCTCTACCCACGACTATATCCTCTTCTTTACCAACCGCGGCCGGGTCTATCGGAAAAAGGGGTATCAGATCCCCGAGGCGGGCCGCACCGCCAAGGGAACCAATATTGTGAATATCCTCCCCGTGGAGAGCGAGGAGAAGGTGACCGCCATGATCCACCTGCGGGAATTCCCGGAGGACCGGTATCTGGTGATGGTCACCCGCAGCGGCACGGTAAAGCGCTTGCGGCTGTCCAGCATCAACACCGCCCGCAAAGCGGGCATCCGCTGCATCACGCTGGAGGAGGGAGACGACCTGATCTGCGTCCGGGAGACCGACGGGGAACAGGCCATCCTCATCGTCACCCACGACGGCATGTCCATCGCCTTTTTGGAGACGGACATCCGCTGCATGGGCCGGGACGCCTGCGGCGTGCGGGGGATCAAGCTGCGCCCCGGCGACTTTGTGGTGGGCGCGGCCCGGGCCAAGTACGACCATCAGGTGCTGATGATCACCGAGAACGGCTACGGCAAGCGCACCGCCATGGATGAGTACTTCCGCGCCGACGGCCCCCAGAACCGGGGCGGCTACGGCCTGAAGGGCTACCAGGTCACCGACAAGACCGGGGCCATCGCCGGGGTGAAGGTGGTTACGGAGAACGACGACATTCTGGCCATCTCCGACGACGGCACCATCATCCGCATCCACGCCGCCGGCATCAATGTGTACTCCCGGGGCGCCCAGGGCGTGAAGGTAATGAACCTGGCCCCCGGGGTGAAGGTGATCTCCATCGCCCGCACCGACCGGGAGGAGGACGAAGAACCAGAGGCCAAAGCCGGAACCGCGACAGACGCCCCGGTTGAGGAATAGAGACTAAAGAAAAAGAAGGATGAGAACATGAAGAAGAAAGCCGCAATTTTCAGCCTGGTGTTCTGTCTGCTGCTGTCCGCCTGCGGGGGCGGGGACAAGGAACCGGCTGCCACCCCCACCCCTGCGCCCACGGCCACACCGGAGCCCACCGGTTCCCAGACGACGGACTACACCAAGTACAACACCTATATCGACCTGCTGGATACCGTGTACCAGGTGGACGATTTCCTCACCGCCTATTTTGAGCAGGTAGAGACGCAGGAGGAGTTCGCCCTGACAGAGGGCGGCGACTACAGCCTCATCGGGGACGAGCTGGGCCTGGTGTATACCAAGGACATTATGCTCTTTAACAACCTGGACGGGGTGGAGAAGCTCTCCCCCAGCTACCCCGGGGTAGACGAGGCCTATGTGGGCATGATCGACAGCATCAAGATCCTGGTGGACGTGATGGAGGACATGAGCAGCTATCTGGCCTTCGACAGCTTTGAGGAGGACGGTTATGCCAAGGCCAAGGAGTTTCACGCCTCCATTTGGGACGCGCTGGACGCCTACGACCAGTGGGCCGGCCAGTTTGCCAATGGAATGGATGAGCTGAACAAGTCCACCCGGGGGGATGACCTGGCCAATCTGGAGCAGTCCGGCGAGGTGATTATGTTCCACTCCGCCTCCATCATCTACACCGCCCAGGACATTGAGGATTTGTTCTGGGATCAGATCGGCGAGGACGGGGCGGCCACCGGCCTGGACACCACCGGCCTGGACGAGCTGGTGGCGGAGCTTAAAAACCACCTCACCGCCCTGCGGGCCGCCATGGAGGACCCGGAGGAGCGGGACAAGATCTACCTCTTCTGGAAGAGCCAGGAGGCCAACTCCCCCTTTGACTACGTAGATATTTACTCCGACGACCTCAACGGGCTGGAGACCGCCCTGGACGCCCTGGTGGAGCAGGCCGCCGCCGGGGGGGATCTGCTGGAGCCGCTGTACGACTTTAACGAGGCTGTCAGCGAGCTGATTGACTCCTATAACAACTACCTCGTCGGCTAGAGGGCAGGGCAGAGTGTGAGGAAGCAAGTCACAATTTATACCGACGGGGCCTGCTCCGGCAATCCCGGCCCCGGCGGCTGGGGGGCTATTCTCCAGTACGGCGCCCACAAGAGGGAGCTCAGCGGGGGGGAGAGCCACACTACCAACAACCGCATGGAGCTCACGGGCGTCATTTCCGCCCTCCAGGCGCTGAAGGAGCCCTGTGTGGTGGAGCTGTACTCCGACTCCAAATACGTCATTGACGCCCTGGAGAAAGGCTGGGCCAAGGGATGGCGGGCCCGGGGATGGATCAAATCGGACAAAAAGCCCGCCCTCAACCCCGACCTGTGGGAGGAGCTGCTCAAGCTGTGCGAGTACCACACGGTGAACCTCCACTGGGTGAAGGGCCACGGGGACAACCCCTATAACAACCGCTGTGACGAGCTGGCCGTGGCAGAGAGCCGGAAATTCAAGTAAAACAAAACCGTCCGCACCTCCTGAGGAGTGTGCGGACGGTTTTTAAAACCTGTATTCATAGCCGGTGGCGCGCAGCGTTATTCTGCATCCGGGGGATCCAACGCCTTGGCAGGGCGGCAGGGGTTGCCCACCGCCACCACGTTGTCGGGAATGTCGCGGACCACCACGCTCCCGGCGCCGATGACCACATTGCTGCCGATGGTCACCCCAGGGAGGACGGTGACATTCCCCCCGAACCACACGTGGCTGCCAACGGTAATGGGCTTGGCGTACTCCAGCCCGGACAGACGGGTTTGCATGTCCGTGGGGTGGGTGGCGGTGTAAAAGCCGCAGTTGGGGGCGATGAGGACGTGATCCCCAAAGGAGATGGGGGCGCAGTCCAGAATCACACAGTTGAAGTTGGCGTAAAAGTGGTCCCCGAAGGTGATGTTCTCCCCATAGTCGCACCAGAAATCCGGCTCAATGGTGAAATGGCGGCCGGGCCGGCCCAGGATCTTGTACAAAACCGCCTCCCGGGCGGAGGACTGAAGGGGCGGGATCTGGTTGGCCTGATGGCACAGCTCCCGGCAGCGGCCCCGCTTGGCTTTTAGCTCCGGGTCCTCCGGGTTATAGAGCTGGCCGGATATCATTTTACTCCACTCTGTCACGGTGATTCCTCCTTGCAGACAGGTGATCCTGTCCCAGCTATTGTATCTCAGAGAGAGGGTTGCAGTCAATACGCCTGGAACAGGAAAGAGGGTATTCAAACGCCAGAGGATATGGTATCATAACTCCACATTCAGACAGGAGGATGAGGCGCAATGGCGATCTGGTTCTATGGATGCGTCACACTGGACGGCTATCTTGCCGGAACGGATCACGGTCTGGACTGGCTCTATGACACCGGCGGCGTGGAGGAGACCGGCTACGCCGCGTTCTATGAACAGATGGACGTCACGTTGATGGGGCGGCGGACCTTTCACGCGCTGGAGCAGGCGGGGACGCAGGCGTGCCCCTATCCCACCACGGAAAACTATGTCTTTACCCACAGGGCGCTGTCCAGACCGGGCTTTCAGGCGGTCAGCGGGGACGTTGTGGAATTTGCGCAGGGGCTCGGCCGGGATAAAAATATCTGGGTGGTGGGCGGCAATACGGTTTTGGCCCCCCTTCTGGACGTCAACAGGGTGGACCGCCTGATCCTTCAGATCGCTCCCGTGCTGTTGGGGCGCGGGATCCCCCTGTTTACCCAGGGGGAGGATTTGAAGCGGTTCTCGCTGGAGGCGGTGAGAAAATACGGCCCCTTTGCGGAGCTGGAGTATTGGAAAAAGGAGGGCTGAGAAAATGGCTGCGCCGTTAGAGCTTGACTGTCTGGGCGTAGATGCAAAGGGGATGATTGGCCGCCGTCATACGGGCCGGGGGGAAGATGTATCGCCGGGCTTCCGGCTAAAAAACCTGTCCCCCCGGGGGAAAACCCTGGCGGTCACGTTGGAGGATCTCAGCCATCCGGTGAAAAACTTCACCCATTGGCTGGTATGGAATCTGCCGGCGGGTGAGGAGATTGCGGAGGGGATTCCGGCGGGCCGGCGGGCGCCCTCCCGGGGGGACGCCCGGCAGGGAATCGGCTACGGCCTGTACCGGTACGCGGGGCCCAAGCCCCCGGGAAAGGCCGTTCATCAGTACCGCTTTACTGTGTACGTCCTGGACGGCCCCCTCTCTTTGGGCTGGCCGGAGACCAAGGGCCGCCTTCTCAGGGCGGCGGAGGGACACATTCTCCAGCAGGGGAGCGTTGTGGGCTCCTTTGGCTGGAAACCATAAAAAATTGCCGGATCCCTGGGATCCGGCAATTTTTTATGATTCGCTCTTCCCCTCTCCCTTGGGCTTGCCCCGGTAGCGGCGGTAGCGGTGGCGGGGCTTTTTGTCCTCCCGGGTGTCCGGCAGGTCGTCATAATCCTTGGGGGGCTTTGGTGGTTTGGGGGGCTTGGACTGTTTAAACGGCTTGGGAGGGTGCTCCGGCTTGGCCTCGGGGACCGGGCCCGGCTTTTTGCCCTTTGGACGGCGGCTGCGGCGGCTGCGGTCGTCGCTCTCCACAGTTTGGGGCGGGCCGGACAGGGACAGGTTGGCCAGGGCGGCGGAGAGGCGGTCCTCCTCCGTCTCCACCGGGGGCGTGATTTTGCGCAGCTTTTCCAGCTCCTCCGGCGGCGGGGGGACGTAGCCCTCGGGCCGCTTGCCCTTCCCGCTGCGCACCACGCAGATCTCGCAGCTGTGATAGTTCTTGGGCGCCTCGGGCTGGTCGTCCAGGCGGACCTTTACCGTCTCACGCAGGAGGTTGACCTGGGAGATGGTGCCCACGCCGTCGGGGGTCTCCACAAAGGATTCGCTCTTGGGCATCCGCTTTACCGCGTCCTCATAGGCGTCCTGCTCGTATTTCAGGCAGCACATCAGCCGCCCGCAGGTGCCGGAGATCTTGGTGGGGTTGAGGGAGAGGCTCTGGGTCTTGGCCATTTTAATGGACACAGGCTGAAATTCCTCCAAAAAGGTGGAGCAGCAAAAGGGTTTTCCGCAGATGCCCAGCCCCCCCCAGCATTTTCGCTTCGTCCCGCACGCCGATCTGGCGCAGCTCGATCCGGGTGTGGAAGACGCTGGCCAGATCCTTCACCAGGGCGCGGAAGTCCACCCGGCCCTCAGAGGTGAAGAAGAAGAGAATTTTATTGCCGTCGAAGTTGTACTCCACGTCCACCAGCTTCATGTCCAGGCCGTGGGCCAGGATCTTCTCCTGGCAGATCTGAAAGGCCCGCTTCTCCTTCTCCCGGTTGTGGCGGACGGTCTCCAGATCCTTGTCCGTGGCCACCCGGATGAGGGGGCGCAGGGGCTGGACCACCGCCTCGTCCTCTACCATGGTGTTGGACTGGACGCATTCGCCGTACTCCACGCCCCGGGAGGTATCAATGATAACCCCCTGTCCCGCCTGGACCTGGACGCCCTGTGGGTCAAAATAGTACTGTTTTCCGCCGCTTTTAAAGCGGACGCCGATGATCTCGGTCATAGATAGTTCCTCATTTATCGTCAAATTACGGGATAGATGTGAAAGCGGGGGAGAGCTCCCCGTCTGCGGCGGATCAGCCGCCCATTGGTGCTGCGGATGCCAGTAAATGGAGCTGCGCGCACAGCCAGCCGGCCAGGTGGCCTGTCCCCACGTAGAAGCCGCAGGCGGTGCGCAGCTCTTCCAGCAGGGAGATTGCGTCCATCAGGGCGGCGGGGGGGAGGGATTGGGCCAGCAGGGCGGCGCACTCCCGCCCTTCCGGGTTGTCCCGGCAGGGCACGCCCGCGTGGGTGAGCAGGCCGTCCCGCAAAAGAAGGATGGCCTCCTCCAGCAGGGCGGAGAACTTGTCCCGGTCCCACTTTTCCAGGGAAATACACAGATCCGCCAGGGCCAGCTCGTCCCCGCCGGCCAGCCGACGGACCAGCAGCGCGGCGGTGCCTGGAATCTGGGTGTCGGCCTGACCGCCCTCCAGGGTGTGGATGGCCCGGCCCAGATTCCCCTCGCAGCCGGAGAGGGCGGCGCGGATCTCCTCCCGCGGCCGGTCAGGGTATCGGGCGCGGAGAAAAGCCTCTCCCTCCGGCTCCGCCACCGGGGAGAGGGAGAGCAGCTCGCACCGGGAGCGCACCGTAGGCAGCAGCGCGGCGGCGTTTTCCGCCAGCAGCAGAAAGGCGGCGTAGGGCGGCCCCTCCTCCAGCAGCTTGAGCATGGCGTTCTGGGCGCTGGGATTCATGGTGTGGGCCCGGGGGATGAGATAGACTTTCCGCCGGGCCTCGTTGGGGCGGATGTAGGCGCCGGCGCGCAGGGCGCGGACCTGGGCCACGGTGATATCCTTGCCCTCCTCCCCGATCTGGATGATGTCGGGGTGGATGTCGGCCGCGGCCTTTTTGCAGCCGGAGCAGCGGCCGCAGGGGAAGGTAGGGCCGTCCCCCGGGGCGGAGCAGACAAGGGCCGCAGCCAGAACGCGGGCCAGGGTGTGCTTGCCGCTTCCTGCGGGGCCGGTGAGGATGTAGGCGTGGGACAGGCCCCGCAGGGCGGTCTCCCGCTCCAGACGCCGCTTCAGGGGGGCGTTGCCCGCCAGGGTGTGGAGATCCATGTCACACCCGCTCGAAGCGTTCGATGTCCACCACAAAGATGGTGGCGCCCCCCACCACTACCTCCACCGGCATACTGGGGTAATAGCCGTAGCTCATCTCAGAGGTAGTGGGGATCATCTGCTTGCGGCTGTGTGAGTGCTCTTTGATGATGTCGATGACGGACTGCACCTTTTCCTCGTCCACGCCCACCAGAATGGTCACGTTGCCCGCCATGAGGAACCCGCCGGTGGTGGCCAGCTTGGTGGAGGAAAAGCCACGCTTGGTCAGAGAGTGGGTGACCGCGCCGGCGTCGTCATGGTTGATGATTGCAAGGATCAGTTTCATAAGTAATCCCCCTCCTTCAGAACAGGACAACGTCCATATCTTTCTCCATATTATACCCTATTTGCGTCAAATATGCGATAGTTTTTTTTGTGATCCGCTCCCCTGGGGCCAAAACGGGGACGCCGGGGGGATAAGGGGCCGCCTGTTCCCCGGCGATCTCCCCCGCCGCGCGGGCCAGGGGGATGGATTTTTTGCCGGCGAAGCGGGCCGCTCTGGGGGGGAGGACCACCTGGGGCTCCGGCGGCGGGGGGAGGGGCGGGAGCGGGCCGGAGGGTTGTCCCCGCAGCACCTGGGCCAGGGCGGCGGAGAGTCGGTAAAAGTCCTCCGGGGCGTCGGCGGCGGTGCAGATGAAGACCAGATGCCGGCGGTCGGCCATCTCGGGATAGACGCCCAGGGCCTCCAGCTTTTCCTGAGCGTCAAAGCCGTCAGAACAGCGGATGGCCAGCCGGAGGGGGTCCAGCTTCAGGCCCGGGCCGGTGAGGGCGGGAAACCGCCGGCGCAGGAAGGCGGCCTGTTCTGCGGCGGCGGAGAGCGCCTGCTGTCCCTCGTCTTCCATCCAGGCCCGGGCGGCGTCCAAAGCCGCCATCATCAGATAGGAGGGGGAGGAGCTGCCGAAGAGAGCGGCGGCTTTCTGCATCTCCCCAAAGGGAAAGGTGCTGGAGAAGAGGAGGGCGGACTGTCCCGGGGCGGGGAGGGTCTTGTGGGCGGAGACCACCGCCGCATCGGCGGCGGACAGATCCCAATCTCCCAAAAAGGGGAGGTGGGCCCCGTGGGCCCCGTCCACCAGAAGGAGGGCATGATGTGCATGAACCGCGGCGGCAATGGCGGGAACATCGGAGCAGATCCCATAATAAGTGGGGGAGGTAATACAGACGGTTTTAATTTCCGGGTGGCATGTGAGGTACTTGTCCACTGCCTGTGGAGAAATTGGGCCAAAAAGGGCCTCCTCCTCCAGCCAGGGGCGGCAGAGGTAGTGGGGGTGCAGATCCATCAGGGCCAGGGCGTTGTAGACGCAGCGGTGGCAGCCCCGGTCGATGAGCACGGCTTCTCCCGGACGGCAGGCGAGGGCGAAGGCGGCCAGCATCCCCTGGGTGGTCCCGCCGGTGAGGAAGAGGCAGTGCTCCGCGCGGAAGGCCGCGGCCCAGAGATCTTCCGCCGCCCGAATGGGCCCGCCCGTTCCGAAGAGATCCCCGGTGGGCGGGAGCTCGGTGAAGTCCAGAGGGGCGGCGGCGCTCAGCTCCGCCAGAGGGAGAAACTTGCCCTTGTGCCCCGGCATGTGCATCCGCAGGGGGTGCGCGGCGGCGAAGGTCCGCAGGGCGTCCGCCAGAGGAGTGTCTGTCATGGAGATAACCTCGTTTCTGTGGTGTGAAGACGAAAAAAGAACACTTATCCACCACATCCTGTGGAAAAGACGGGGGATAAGTGTAAAACTTCAGGGGAGAGCTACCCTTGATCCGTCAAAAAGCCTGCTTTTTGTATTTATTACGGGTGGCAATGCCGCCCCGAATATGCCGTTCCGCTTTGTTGGCATCCAAAACGTCTTTGACCTGGAGGTAGAGGGGATGGTTAAAGCCAGGTAAACGCTCGCTGAGATCTTTATGTACGGTAGACTTGCTGATGCCGAATTTTTGGGCGGCGGTGCGAACCGTGGCCTTGTTTTCTATGATGTAAAGCGCCAGCTGGCAGGCGCGCTCCTCAATGTTCCCTTTCAAACCGCAACACTCCCAACAATGGTTTCTCACTGTGGGATATATATGCCAAACAGGGAGGGGACATGACAGACAGCGCACAAGCCGGGCCCGCTTACAGCAGACCCGGCTTTGATTGTACACAGAGATGGTTAGAAATAATTGTAGGGACTGACTACGCTGCCGTTGAAGTGGACCTCAAAATGGCAGTGGGAGCCGGTAGAGCGGCCGGTGGACCCGGCCCGGGCGATGGTCTGGCCCTGGTAGACCTTGTCCCCCACGCTGACCAGCAGGCTGGAGTTGTGGGCGTAGTAGCTCTCCCGGCCGTCGCCGTGGTTGATGATGACCAGCTTGCCGTAGGTGCCCTGCCAGCCGGCAAAGGTGACGGTGCCGCCGTCCGCCGCGGATATGCTGGTGCCGTAGGGCACGGCGATGTCAATGCCCCGATGGAAGCTGTAGGAGTTGAAGATGGAGCGGTAGCCGTAGTTAGAGGTAATGTGGCCGTGGACGGGCCAGATAAAGTAGCCCTTGGGCAGCCAGGTGGGGCGCTCCTTGGTGCCCACCGCCACCACCTTCTCCGTGGGCTGGGTAAGCACGGTGGTACTGGTGATGGTACGCTCCTTCTCCTTGCCGTTGATGTAAGTAATGTTGGCGCAGACGCTCTGGCTGCCCTCGGCGCCGGCGTCTATTACCCGGCGCTCGCCTTTATACATGGAGCTGTCCTCCACCTCCCGGACGGAGGGCGCGATGGGCTCCGTATAAGTGACGCTGTCCACCGTACGTACGGACAGCATGGGGATCTCCTCTTTGATGTTGAGGACCTGGCCGATCATCAGCATATCAATGTCGATGCCGGGGTTGAGATCCTCCAGCTCAGACATGGTCATGTCGTTGGCGAAGGCCAGGGCCATGAAGGTGTCCCCCTTCTGGACCTCATAGGTAGTCTGGCCGTTGGTATTGGTGGACAGGACCGCCCGCATGGCGTCCACATCCTGCTCCACATCGGAGGAGATGTACTCCCAGGTGATGGTCACGTCGTCCACAAAGGAGGCGGAGACGGTGTCCTCCGTCTCATACGCCGCCTGGAAGGAGTGCAGCAGGTCGGTAATGGTGGCCTTATCCGTGGCGGCGCCGATGATCTGGCCGTCTACAGACAAAACATAGCTCTTCATCACCTCGCCCACCCGGTCGAAGAGGTAGGGCTCCAAGGTGGAGGCGGAAGGCACGGCGCCCCGCTGGGACAGGGCGAAGGAGTAGGTAACTTCCCCGTCCATCTTATAGGAGTAACCCAAGATATCGCTGGCTCTGGCCTCTACCCGGGCCACGGCGGCCTCAAAGTCGGCGGGGCTGTGTACCACGCCGATGGGCACGCCGTCCAAGGATACCTGATAGCTGGGGACATAGACGGTATTCACCACCGCGGCAATGCCAGCCACCGTGGCGATGGCCAGAAAGACCGTGGGGTTGAAAGAGCGGAACCAGGAGGGAATGGCGTCCAGCCGGCGCATCAGACCGGGGTGTGTCTGCATAAAGCGCTCCGCCCGGCTGGCCAGGAGGTCGCCCCAGGCGCGCAGATCTGCCCTCGGCATGGGCTTGTCTTGATTTTGAATGACACGGGGCTGATACAGACGCTCATCCATTGAGGTGGCCTCCCTACAGAAACAAACTGGAATCAAATATTACAATTCGGTTACAAACGATAGTCTACACTGTTTTCTGATGTTCGTCAACCCTTTTTTACCCACTTTTTTGAAAAGGGACACAAAACACAGGGAAGAGGGGGGAAAACTCAATTTCTCCCCGGCGGATGGAAGGCGGAAAAAGCTGTGTGCCCCAGACTGGTCCGGGGCACACAGCGTGTTTGTTATTGGGGAATGGACTCCTCTGTCTTGGTGCAGGCGATGTTCAGCTCGTCCAGCTGCTTCTGCTCCACCGCGCCGGGTGCGCCCATCATCAGGTCCTGGGCGTTTTTGTTCATGGGGAAGGGGATGATCTCCCGGATGGACTCCTCTCCGGCCAGGAGCATGACCATCCGGTCCACCCCGGGGGCGATGCCGGCGTGGGGGGGCGCGCCGTAGGTGAAGGCGTTATACATGGCGGGGAACTTGGCCTTCACGTCCTCCTCGCCCAGGCGGACCAGCTGGAAGGCCTCGATCATAATCTCCGGGTCGTGGTTGCGCACCGCGCCGGAGGAGAGTTCCACTCCGTTGCATACCAGGTCGTACTGGAAGGCGGTGATGGACAGGGGGTCCACCGCACCGGCGGCGGCTTTTTTCAAAATTTCCAGCCCGCCGTTGGGCATGGAGAAGGGGTTGTGGCAGAACTCCAGCTGCCCCGACTCCTCCCCAATTTCGTACATGGGGAAGTCCACGATCCAGCAGAATTCATACCGCCCCTTGTCAAAATGCTCCGGACAGAGGGGGGCCAGCATTTTAATCAGCACACCGGCGGTCTTCTGGGCGGTGAGCTTCTTCCCGGCGGTGAGGCCGACAAAGGTGTTGGGCTGGAGCTCCAGATCGGCAATCACCTGCTCTTTGCGCTCCTGGAGGAATTTGGAGATCCCTCCCACCAGCTCACCCTTCTCGTCCAGGCGGAACCAGTAGACCTTCTCCCCGGCCTGGACCTCCACATCGGCGCACAGCTTGTCAATCTGCTTGCGGGTGGCGGCAAAGCCGGGGACGGGGACGGCCTTGACCACAGCGCCGGCAAAGGGACCGAAGCCGCAGCTGTCCATTACCGCCGTGGCGTCTTTGAGGGTGAGGCCGATGCGCAGGTCGGGCTTGTCGGTGCCGTAGGTGTCCATGGCGTCCAGGTAGGACAGGCGGCGGAAGGGGGCGGCGGAGGCGGTGTTGTACTTGCCGTACTTGGCGAAAATGGGGGGGAGCACCTCCTCCAGCACGGCGAATACGTCCTCCTGGCCGGCGAAGGCCATCTCCATGTCCAGCTGGTAGAACTCCCCGGGGGAGCGGTCTCCCCGGGCGTCCTCGTCCCGGAAGCAGGGGGCGATCTGGAAGTATTTGTCGAAGCCGGAGGCCATCAGAAGCTGCTTGAACTGCTGGGGGGCCTGGGGCAGGGCGTAAAATTTGCCGGGGTGCTTCCGGCTGGGCACCAGGTAGTCCCGGGCCCCCTCGGGGGAGGAGGCGGTGAGGATGGGGGTGGTGATCTCCAAAAAGCCGTGCTCGATCATGGCGGCGCGGAGGGCGGCCACCACCTGGCAGCGCAGGACGATATTCTGCTTTACCTCGGGATTGCGCAGGTCCAGATAGCGGTATTTCAGGCGGTTGGACTCGTCGGCCTCCCGGCTGCGGTTGATGGGGAAGGGGAGCTCGTTGTGCCGGCAGCGGCCCAGCACCTCAATTTTGGCGGGGACCACCTCAATGTCGCCGGTGGGCAGCTTGGGGTTCTTGCTGTCCCGCTCCCGGACCACCCCCTCCACGGCAATGGTGGACTCCTTGTTCAGCCCCTTCACCGCCGCCATCATGTCCTCGGTCTCAATGACGATCTGGGTGGTGCCGTAGAAATCCCGGAGGACCAGGAAGGCTAAATTCTGTCCCACCTCCCGGATGTTCTCCAGAAAGCCCGCCAGGGTGACGGTCTGTCCCACGTGCTCCATGCGCAGCTCGCCGCAGGTGCGGGTGCGGTACGCGGTGTGTGTCTGGTTCATAAGATCAACTCCAATTTGTAATATAGCAGTTTAAAAATCTGGTCTGTGTTTTAAAGAGAGAGCGGATCGGGGGAAGAGGCCCTAAAAGCCGGCGACCAGCCGCAGCTCCGGCCGGACAATCCGGGCCAGGATGGCGGCCCCCTCCGCCCGGGTGAGGACCTCCTCCCCGGCGAAGGCGCCCCGGCTGTCCCGGCCGGCGAGAATCCCGGCCCGGTAGAAGGCCAGCACGGCGGGGGCCTCGGTGTCCGGTGGGGGCGGGATATCGTTGATGGGGGAGAGGCATTCCTCCGGCAGGACCGCGGCCAGGAGCGTTACGAACTCCAGCCGGGTGGCAGGGGCCTCCCCGTCGGGGAGAGAGATTCCCAGCTCCTCCAGGTAGTCCATATGGTGCTGATACCAGGGCAGGCCGGGGTTGGGGACGGGCGGGGGAATGGGAATGCCGGTGAGGGCTTCATTCATCGGGGCGGCTATGGCGGCGATCTCCCCCACGGTGAGGGCCTGCCAGGGGCGGAATTCTCCCTCCATGCCCCGCATCAGCCCCACTTCACAGCAGACAGCGGCGGCAGTGTGGAACCAGTCCGCCTCTGTCACGTCGGTATAGCCGGGGCATTCGTACCCGGCGGGAAAGAGGTCCGCCATGGACCTGTCCCGGGGCGGAAGTGCCTCCGCTGCCAGGGCGGGGACCGAGAGGCAGAGGGCCAGGATCAGGGCGGCGATCCCTTTCATGGCTGTCCCTCCGGCTCCCGGATGGGTGCGGCGGCGCTGTTTGCCGCCCGCTTCCCGGCGATCTCCAGGGCGGCCTCCTCCACGGTGAGGAGGGATTGGGCGCCGGAGGCCATGTCCTTGAGAGAGACCTTGCCCTGGGCGATCTCATCCTCCCCCAGCAGCAGCACGAAGGGGATGCCCAGCTTGTCGGCGTAGCTCATCTTCTGCTTGAACTTCTTGTTCTCGGTGTAGAGCTGTGTCCGTATTCCCGTCTGACGCAGGGCGGTGGCGGCGGCAATGGCAGGGGAGAGATCCTCCGTCATGGGCAGGACGAGCACCTCCGCAGGGGCGGTGAGTACGTCGCTGTTGAGATAGCCCTGCTCCTCCAGCACGTAGAACAGGCGGGTGAGGCCGATGGAGATTCCAACTCCGGGGAGTTTTTTATTAGTGTAATATTCCGCCAAGTTGTCGTACCGTCCGCCGGAGCAGATGGATCCGATCTCCGGGTGGTCCAGCATGGTAGTCTCGTAGACGGTGCCGGTGTAGTAGTCCAGTCCCCGGGCGATGGTGAGGTCGATGGCAAAGTGGTCCTCGGGGACGCCGAAAGCGGACAGGTAGCGGGTGACGGCAATCAGCTCGGTGAGACCGGCGTCGAAGCCCTCGTCTCTGCCCCGGTAGCCCTCCAGGGCGGCGAGCACCTGGGTATTGTTCCCCCGAATGGCGATAAACTTCAAAATTTCTTCCGCCTTGTCCCGGGGCACGCCGGATTCCACCAGCAGATCCCGCACCTTGTCCCCGCCGATCTTATCCAGCTTGTCCACGGTGCGCATGATCTCCGCGGCCTGCTGGGACAGGCCCAGCATGGCGTAAAAGCCGTTGAGAATTTTCCGGTTGTTCACCCGGATCTGGAACCGGCGCAGGCCCAGCGAGCAAAAGGCGTTGTAGATAATGGCGGGGATCTCCGCCTCGTTGACGATATCCAGGCTGCCGTCGCCGATGATGTCGATGTCGGCCTGATAGAACTCCCGGAACCGGCCCCGCTGGGCGCGCTCCCCCCGGTAGACCTTGCCGATCTGGAACCGGCGGAAGGGGAAGGTAAGGGCCCCGCTGTGGAGGGCCACGTACTTGGCCAGGGGAACGGTGAGGTCAAAGCGCAGGGACAGGTCGCTGTCCCCTTTGGTGAAGCGGTAGATCTGCTTCTCCGTCTCGCCGCCGCCCTTGGCCAGCAGGACCTCGCTGGCCTCAATGAGAGGGGTGTCCAAGGAGGTGAAGCCGTACCGGGCGTAGGTATCGCGCAGCAGCGCCGCCATCCGGTCGAACTGCGCCTGGCGGGGGGGGAGCAGCTCCATAAAGCCGGACAGGGTGCGGGGTTTGATCTGTGCCATAGGGGATTCTCCTTTTCGTTTCTTTGGATTCGGGGCGAAAGCCCGCCCCAAACAGGACAAAAACGCTTTCGTCCCAAGTATATGGGACGAAAGCGTCAGCTTCCGTGGTGCCACCCAAATTCAGCGGCCCAGTTCCGCGCCGCCCTCTGGCCTTCTGTTGCGGGAAGGGGACCGCGCCCATCTCTGGGCCCGCTGGTAGAGCCGTCTCCCCCAGTCCGGCCCGTGCGGCGCTTCCAGCCAAAGGCGCTGCTCTCTGTCCGGCGGTGTCTGAGGTACTTGCCCCGTCGCTGCGGTGCTGTCTCTAGATAGTAACCCAATCCGGGGGAAAAGTCAACCGGAATTGGGGGGCGGTTACGCGGTAAAGGGCTTGGTCTTGGGGTTGATGATATCTCTCCAGTCCAGGTCGCCCCGCTCCAGGCCGTGGATGAGAATTTCCGCGGTGGCCACGTTGGTGGCGAAGGGGATGTTATACTGGTCGCACAGGCGGGTGATGTAGCGCAGCTCTGTATCCAGATCGGTGGACTGGGGATCGCAGAAGAAGAGCACCATGTCGATCTCGTTATAGGCGATGCGGGCGCCGATCTGCTGGCTGCCGCCGTGGGTGTGGGACAGGAACAGGTTGACGTTCAGACCGGTGGCCTCTGAGACCAGACGGCCGGTAGTGGCTGTGGCGCACAGAGTATGCTTGGACAGAATGCCGCAGTAGGCGATGCAGAACTGGACCATCAGCTCTTTCTTGTGGTCGTGGCTCATCAGAGCGATATTCATTGGCGTAACTCCTCCCTTTCAAAATGGTTGGTCAGCGCAGGTACATCAGAGGGACGCGCTCCCCTGTGAGCCGGCGGGCGATGTTCAGATAGGCCCGTGCGGCGCCCCACCGGGCCGTCAGAATCAGGGGCTTTCCCCGGTTGGCGGCCAGCATGACCTGGGGATCCTCAGGGACCACGCCCAGCAGGGGCAGGCCGGCGGTGTCCATGGCGTCGTCGATGGTGGTGTGGAGCTGGCGCATGAGCTTAGGCTGAAGGCGGTTGATTACCAGATGGATGTTGGACACACAGCGGGACAGCTCTCCCACGGTGCGCTGGGCGTCCCGCAGGGCGGAGGCGTCGGTGGTGGAGATCACCAGGGCCCGATCCGCGCCGCACACGGACATGCGGAAGCCGCCCCCCAGTCCGGCGGGGGCATCCAGCAGAATGTACGCGAAGGATTCCCTAGCCTGGCGGAGGAGTTGCTTGAGCGACTCCTCTGTAATCAGATCCCGGGGGGCGGTGAGGGGCGCGGTGAGCAGAAACAGGCCCTGAATCACCGGGTGGGGCACCGCCGCCTTTTCCAGTGTGGTGCGTCCGGAGAGCACGTCGGTAAAGTCCATCAGGGTACGGTCGCTCATGCCCAGAGTGAGATCCAGGTTACGCAGTCCCACATCCATGTCGATGCACAGGACACGGTGGCCCAGGGCGGCCAGGCAGGAGGCGATCCCCCCTGCCAGGGAGGTCTTTCCCGTCCCGCCTTTTCCGGAAGTAATTGAGATGACAGCGGACATAACATCCTCTTCCTCTTGACACCGGGTCTGCTGCCTTGTTTGGAACAAACCCTAGTCTACTTTATCATGGAATTGAAAGAAATTCAATGGTTAGCAGGGGAATAATTTGTGCAGAATAGTTAATATTTTGTGAACAAATAGTTTTTGTACGTAAAATTGGCTCAGCGGATGGGCTGCTTTTGTATTTTCGCCCATTTTCTAGGGTATCCCTTGGGGGTGGGGGCGGTTTTCTCCACCTGGATCAGCCGGTGGGTGACGTCGCTGCCGGGGATGGTATAGTCCGCCGGAGGGAGGAGCCTTCCGCCCAGCCTGGCGATGGCGGGGCGGGCCTGTTCTGTCTCCGCCTGGGTGTCCACCGACTTCATGGCCCAGAAGAAGCCCCCGGGCCTGACGTAGGGGAGGCAGAGCTCGC
Organism: Pseudoflavonifractor sp. 524-17; assembly: GCF_009935845.1. Classification (GTDB taxonomy): domain Bacteria; phylum Bacillota; class Clostridia; order Oscillospirales; family Oscillospiraceae; genus Pseudoflavonifractor_A. The sequence continues at coordinate 81,993 of NZ_QWEK01000012.1, forward strand.
TCAGGCAGTCCAGGGCGGCCACCGCCCGGGAGGTGACAATATGAAAGCTGTCCCGCCAGCCGGGGCGGTGGGACTGCTCCTCCGCCCGGGCGTGGACGGTGCTCACATGGGGGAGGGCCAGCACTTGGATCATCTCGTTGAGCCAGTCCAGCCGCTTGTTCAGGCTGTCCAGCAGCGTGACCTCCAGATCGGGGACCAGGATGGCCAGCACCAGACCGGGAAAGCCCGCCCCGGTGCCCACGTCCAGCAGCCGCCCAGCGGGGAAGGGGGCACAGCGGAGCAGGGCGGCGCAGTCCAGCATGTGCAGCCGGGCCACCTGCTCCGGCTGGGTGATGGCGGTGAGGTTCATCACCTGGTTTTTCTCCAGCAGCCGGCGGCCGTACAGCTCCAGCTGTTCCGGGGCGCCGGTGGGAACCTTGCCCTCCAGGCCCAGCTCCGCCAGCCCCTCTTTTAGAATGGCTTGAATTGACATGGCCTTACCCTCCCACCAGTGCGGCCCCCAGGGCGATGGAGCCCAGGATCAGGGAGACGATGCAGGCCAGGGCGGAGGCGATGGCCAGCGGCAGGAAGGGGAGCTTGCCTGTGGTCCGGAAGCGGAACCAGCTCACCGCGGCCAATCCTCCGCAGGCGGGGAAGAAGAGGATGCCGGGGATATTGTTCAGGGCGTGTCCCGTGGCCAGATAGTAGGTGGACAGCAGGACCAGGATGATCATGTACACCACGCCCATCCAGGCCAGCGCCCGCTTCTCCGGAGAGGCGGGGCGGTAGGGGGTGATGGTGACTTCCTCTTCCTGGGGGACGTTGGCGGTCTTTTTTGAGTCGGACATTAAGAGCGCTCCTTTAGCAGATCCCGGATTTCCGTCAGCAGTATCTCTTCCTGAGAGGGGGCGGGCGGCGGCGCCTCCTCCTTCTTCCGGTAAAAGCGGTTGATGGCCTTGACCATACAGAAGATGACAAAGGCCATGATGAGAAAGTTGATCACCGCCTGTATGAAGTTGCCTGCCAGAATATTGGCGCTGCCCACAGAGAAGCACAGGGCGGCGAAGGTGTTTTCCCCCACAAAGATGCCCACCAGGGGCATGAGGATGTCGTTGACCAAAGAGTCCACAATGGTCTTGAAGGCGCCGCCGATGATGACGCCCACCGCCATATCAATGACGCTGCCCCGGGCGATAAACTGCCGGAACTCGGCAATAAAGCCCTTTCCTTTTTCTTTCGCGGTCATGGGGAGGCGGCCTCCTTACATCAGTGATTGCCCGGCGTCAGGGAGGTATTTGAGCGCCTGGGCCAGCATGGCGGCGGCGTCCGCCCGGGTGAGGGTCTGCTCTGGGGCAAAGGCCCCGGTCTCGTCCACCCCGCTGACAATGCCGGCGTTGTACAGGGCGAGGACAGCGGGGTCGTCAGTGTCCGGCAGGGCGTCCGCGTGGCGCACCGGCTCCAGGGCGGATGGATCCAGCACCGCCGCCAGCGCCTGGGCGAAGCCCAGCCGGGTGATGGGGAAGGGGGCGCGGCTGGGGGCGGCCAGAGGCTCCAGCGCGGTCCGCAGGGACTCAGGCAGGGCGCAGTAGGTGTACATAGTGTTCCGGTACCAGCAGTCCGGCCCTGTGCCGCAGTAGATCATCTGCCGGATCAGGGGGCTGGCCTCCGCCTGCACAGATTCGTCTGGGGTGAAGTCAAACTCCCAGGCCCCCAGGGGGATGGAGAAGGAGGAGCGGCCGGGATAGGAAATCCCATTGACCGTCAGGGTGGAGGGGCCCGCCGCGGCGCGCCCCCAGTCGATGAGCGCCTGATCGGCCTGCTCCTTCCACGCCACCCGGTGGAAGAGGCGGGAGCCGTCGTAGTGGTTCAGACTGCCCCACCGCCAATCATCCCAGTTCCCGCCCCAGCCGGAGCGCTGCGTGCCGTCAGCCAGGGTGAGGGTAAAGCTGCCCCAGCTGTCCGGGGCGGCGGACAGCGCGCCGGAACCCTCCTGCTGGAGATCGTGGAAGCGCAGCAGCACCGTGAGGCACTCCAGCTCGGTAAAGATGCCCTCCGGGGTGAACGTCCCGCCGCCGGTGCCGGACATGAGTCCGGCCTCACAGCAGGCGGCGACGTGGGGGGCAAACCAGTCGCCGGGCTGGACATCGGAAAACCCTTCCTCCGCCGCCAGGGCGGGGGTGAGGAAGAGGGCGGCGGACAGCAGACAAGCGCACAGACGTCTCATAATAAAAATCTCCTTACGCCTTTGGGATGAGCCGCTCCTTGCCCCCCATATAGGGCCGGAGCACTTCGGGGACGAGGACGGAGCCGTCCGCCTGGAGGTTGTTCTCCAGCAGGGCGATGAGCATCCGGGGCGGGGCGACGCAGGTGTTGTTCAGGGTGTGGGCCAGGCAGGCCTCCCCGTTTTCGTCCCGGTAGCGGATTTTCAGCCGTCTGGCCTGGGCGTCCCCCAGGTTGGAGCAGGAGCACACCTCAAAGTATTTCTGCTGCCGGGGGGACCAGGCCTCAATGTCGCAGGACTTTACCTTCAGGTCCGCCAGATCGCCGGAGCAGCACTCCAGCTGGCGGACGGGAATGTTGAAATTGCGGAAGAGCTCCACCGAGTAGCGCCACATCTTGTCGTACCATTCCATGGACTCCTCCGGCTTGCAGACCACGATCATCTCCTGCTTTTCAAACTGGTGGATACGGTAGACCCCCCGCTCCTCGATGCCATGGGAGCCCTTCTCCTTGCGGAAGCAGGGGGAGTAGGAGGTGAGGGTCTGGGGCATTTTCTCCCCGGGGATGATCTGGTCGATGAACCGGCCGATCATGGAGTGCTCGCTGGTGCCGATGAGGTAGAGGTCCTCCCCCTCGATCTTGTACATCATGGACTCCATGTCGGCAAAGGACATAACGCCCTCCACCACGTTGCCGTGGATCATAAAGGGGGGGATGCAGTAGGTGAAGCCCTTGCCGATCATAAAGTCCCGGCCGTAGGCCAGCACCGCCTCGTGCAGGCGGGCGATGTCCCCCAGGAGGTAGTAGAAGCCGGAGCCGGACACCCGGCCGGCGGCGTCCATGTCGATGCCGTCAAAGGACTCCATGATCTCGGTGTGGTAGGGGATGGGGTAGTCAGGCACCGCCGCCTCCCCGAAGCGCTCCACCTCCACATTGGCGGAGTCGTCCGGCCCGATAGGGACGGAGGGGTCGATGATCTGGGGAATGACCAGCAGGATTTTGCGGATGGCCTCCGCCAGCTCCCCCTCCCGCTGCTCCAGGGCGGCCAGGCGGTCGGCGTCGGCCTTGACCTCAGCCTTGAGGGCCTCGGCCTGCTCCAGCTTGGAGGGGTCCTTTTTGGACTGCCCCATGAGCACCCCCACCTGCTTGGACTTGGCGTTGCGGGCGGTGCGCAGGTCCTGGGCCTGCTGGATGGTGTCCCGGTTCTCCTGATCCAGCTCCAGCAGCTGGTCCACCAGGGGGAGCTTGTCCTCCTGGAACTTCTTTTTGATGTTCTCCCTGACCAGGCCGGGGTTTTTGCGGATAAAACGGATATCTAACATGGCGGATTCACCTCATTGATTGATTTGGGATCGCGTTGCCCCTGTTCAAGGGGCGGGGGAGGGTTCCGGAGTGGGCTCCGGCAGGCCGTCGGGGTAGAGCGCGGCGACAATGGCCTGATAGGACTCCTCCGGGGAGAGAATGTCCGACCCGTCGTAGGTGTGCAGGGAGGTGCCAGGCAGGGCCTCGGGGAGGCCGGTGGCCTCAAACTCCAGGATCATGGCCCGGGCGGCCTTGTAGTACTGCTTTTCGTACAGGCCCTGGATCTCCCGCAGCCAGTCCATGGCGTACAGTGCCAGGTATAGTTCCTCCTCTTTGTCGCGGCTGGCCTGGAGGTCGTTTCGCTCCGCCGCCAGCTGGCCCCGGACAATGGACAGGTCGTCCTCCAGCTGGTCCACCTGCTCTTCCAGGTGCTGGTTTTCCTCCACTAAGCGCTGGTTTTCCGCCATAATGTTGTCCAGGGTCTGGACGGCGGACACCGATTGGCTCTCCAGCGTGCCGATGGTCTCCCGGTTGACCCGCTCCTGCATGAAGTAGGACAGCAGGAGAAGGAGGAAGGCGGCGGCGAAGAGGATCACCAGATAGGTCATCACGGCGCTGCGGTTTCTCGGCCTGGCGTGCTCCGCCTCGTGCTGGAGCTCCCCGGAGTGGGGCTGTTGGGATGAATTCACGGCTGGGCTCCTTTCTCCTGGGGGCTGACCCGCTCCAGGACCTCCAGCAGCAGATTCAGATCGTCGGTGTTGTAGTATTCCAATTCAATTTTACCCTTCTTTTTTCCGTTGATAATGTGGACCTTCCGGCCGAATCGCTCTGACAGGTCCTTTTCCGCGGAGCGCAGGTAGATGGAGAAGTCGGGTGCGGCGGGGGGGACGGCCTCCTCCAAGGCCTCCTGGCTTTGGGCCAGGCGCTTGGCCAGGGTCTCGGTCTGGCGGACGGACAGGCCGTCGGCCACCACCCGCTGGGCCAGCTTCTTTTGTAGCTCCTTGGAGGGCACGGCGAGAATGGCCCGGGCGTGCCCGGAGGAGAGCTTGCCCTCCTCCAGCAGCAGGTGGACCGCGTCCGGCAGGGAGAGCAGCCGCAGGGCGTTGGCCACGGCGGAGCGGGACTTGCCCACCCGCTGGGAGACCTCCTCCTGGGTGAGGCTGTACTCGTCTATCAGGGTCTGGTAGCCGGTGGCCTCTTCAATGGGGTTCAAATCCTCCCGCTGGAGGTTTTCGATGAGCCCCAGCTCCATGACGGTGCGGTCGTCCGCCTCAATGATGATGGCGGGGACCTCCTTCAGACCAGCCAGCTTGGCCGCCCGCCACCGCCGCTCCCCGGCGATGATCTGATAGTAGCCGGAGGACAGCCGCCGGACGGTAAGGGGCTGGATGATGCCGTGGGTGCGGATGGAATCGGCCAGATCCGCCAGAGGTTCGTCGTCAAAGCGCCGGCGGGGCTGTTTCAGCCCGGGCTGGACCTCCGCAATCGGGAGGGAGAGGGAACCGCTCTCCTGGGACTGGAGGGCGTCGTCTCCCAGCAGCGCCCCCAGGCCCTTGCCCAGGCCGCGGTCCTTTGATACTGCCATATCTTCCGTCCTTTCTGATGTAATGGGTGATAAGTAAAACGAGAGCGCAGGAGTCAGCGCTTTTGATTCTGGCCCATGACCTCCTGGGCCAGGGCGGTGTAGGCCTCCGCCCCCCGGGACAGGCTGTCGTAGGCGCAGATGGGTTTGCCGTGGCTGGGGGCCTCGGACAGCCGCACGTTTCGGGGGATGACGGTGGCGTAGACCTGACCGGGAAAGTGGCGCTTCACCTCTTCCGCCACCTGGAGGGAGAGGTTGGTGCGCCCGTCGTACATGGTGAGCAGCACCCCCTCCATGGACAGGCCGGGGTTGAGAGACCGCTTGACAATGCGCACGGTGGAGATAAGGTCGGACAGGCCCTCCAGGGCGTAGTACTCGCACTGTACCGGCACCAGAATCGTGTCCGCGGCGCACAGGGCGTTCAGGGTGAGCAGCTCCAGGGAGGGGGGGCAGTCGATAAAGATGTAGTCGTACTGCTCTCCCACCTGCTCCAGGGCCTGCTTGAGAAGATACTCCCGCTTGTCAATGGCGATCATCTCTACAATGGCGCCGGTGAGGGATTTGTTGGCCGGCAGCACATCGGCGTATTCGGTGGAGAGAATGGCTTTCTTGATGTCCGCGTGGTTGATGAGTACATCGTAAATGTTGGGGGAGGAGGTCACCTTGTCCACCCCGAAGCCGGAGGTTGTGTTGGCCTGGGGGTCGAAGTCACAGACCAGCACCCGGGCGCCCAGGGACTTCAGCGCGGAGGACAGGTTCACACAGGTGGTGGTCTTGCCCACGCCCCCCTTTTGGTTTACGATTGCGATGGTTTTTGCCATAGCACACCTGCCTTTTTCGATGTCCCAGTGTCTTTATATGGAGCACAGATAAATCTGGGATGCACTCTATTATAATGCGGCAGGGGGCGCAATTCAACTAAATTTTCAAAAATCAGGGTTTATAAAACAGTCCCGGATGTTTCACGTGAAACATCCGGGACGATTCTTCGGGTTGGGGACAGAGGGATAAAATGTTTCACGTGAAACAAAAGCAGACAAAAGACGGTCCGCGATTTTGCCCACGCCTGCGTATTACATGTGCCGGGCGCGCCCTTACCCCCGGACCTGCTTGGGGATCTTGATGGTGAGCAAAATAGAGTCCTCGGTGTCCTGGCGGTCGCAGTCAGCGTCCACGCCGGCGCTTTTCATCAGCACCAGCCCTTTGGTGACAGAGTTGAGGAAGAGGCGGACGTCCTTGAGGATAAAAACCGGCTTCTTCTTGGGTCCGGCGGGGGGCGGGTTGAGGAGCTGTTCAATGTACTGCTCGCTGCGGGCCACGGTGAGGGCGTGTTCCACGATGTACTGGGCGGCGGCGCGCTGGTCCTCGGGGCGCTCCAGCCGGAGGAGGGCCCGGGCATGGCGCTCGGTGTAGTGGCGCTCCCGCAGGAGGGCCAGCACGTCGGGGGGCAGGCGGAGCAGCCGCAGCTTGTTGGCCACCGCGGACTGGGACTTGCCGATCTTCTGGGCGGCCTCCTCCTGGGAGAGGTGGTAGGTACGGATGAGCTTGGCCAGGGCGGCGGCCTCCTCCACAAAGTCCAGATCCCGCCGCTGCAAATTTTCGATCAGGGCCAGGAGTGAGGAGGTCTCATCGTTTACATGGATCAGGATACAGGGCACCTCGTCCAGACCGGCCAGGGCGGCAGCCCGCAGGCGGCGCTCCCCGGAGACGAGCTCATAGCCGCCCTCTCCCTTGCGGACGGAGAGGGGCTGGAGCACGCCATAGAGCCGGATGCTGGCGGCCAGTTCCTCCAGGCCCTCCTGGGAGAAGGTTTTGCGGGGTTGGTTGGGATTGGACGCAATGCTGCCCAGGGGGAGAAAGAGCACCCGGGTGCTTTCAAAAAGCCCCTTTCTGCGGGACAATACCATAGGGTTCCCTCCAATCTTTTGTTTTGATACCCATATTTTACCACAAAAGAATAAAAAAACAGGGGAACCCTGTCACGCGGGAAATATTTCAGCCTGCCGGAAAATTTTCCGACAGGCTGAGGCGTTGAGAGGGGCTGGTCAAGACCGGAGAAAGCCCTTGCCAAAGATCTCGCTGGAGTTGGCGATGATGACAAAGGCGTGGGGATCCCGAGGCTTGAGGTGGCGGCGCAGGGCCACGGCCTGTCCCCGGGACAGGGCGGTGAGGATGATCCAGTGCCGCTCCTTGGTGTAGGCCCCTTCGCCCTCCCATACCGTGGCCCCCCGGTGGAGCTGCTGGGTGATATAGTCGCAGGCGATCTGGGGCTGGGAGGTGACGATGAAAAAGCTCTTGCGGCGGTTGAGGGACTCGATTACGCTGTCCACCAGCACCGACTTGAGCACCAGGCCCAGCATGGAGAACAGCCCGGTGCGCACCCCGAAGATGGGGAAGGTGGAGGCGGCGATGACCACGTCGGACAAAAGCAGGGCGGTGCCCACATCCAGGCCGGTGTACTTTTTCAGAATCAGGGCCACAATGTCGGTGCCCCCGGAGGAGGCGCCGATGTTGAAGAGGATGGCGGAGCCGAAGGAGGGGAGGATGACGGCGAAAAAGAGCTCCAGCATGGTCTCGTCCGTGAGGGGGCCGGACAGGGGGAAGCGCCACTCGAAAATTTGGATCAGAATGGAGTAGAGGATGGAACAGTACACCGTCCGCAGGCCGAACCCCCGGTTGAGGGCGGCAAAGCCCAGCAGGAGGAAGAGAATGTTGATCACATTGTTCAGCAGGGAGGCGGTCAGCCAGGGGGCTGGCATCAGCGGGGCCAGAATGACCGCCAGGCCGGATACGCCGCCCATGGAGAAGTGGTTGGGGAATTTGAAGAAATAGACCCCGAAGGAGACAATAAAAATGCCAAAGGTCATAAGGAGAAACTCTTTGATCTGCTGGATCCGGGAATCTTTCATGGCAGTGAACCTCCGGGGATCTCAGGGGCGTTCAGCCAAAACGGCGCTCCAGAGATCATAGCTGTCGTAGTTGGGGATATTGCCCAGCCGCCAGATGGACAGGCCGTTGATGCCGAAGAGCCGGGCCAGGCGGATTTTGTCCCGGGCGCTGCGTCCGTCCTCATACCAGACCTGGTAGCGCCCGCCGTCCTCCCCGGTGTAGACGGCGCAGGGATTGCGGGCGGTATCGCTGTAGGTGATGGCGGTGTCTGGCTGGGCCAGGCGCTGGGCCAGCTCGGCGATGGGGGGGCGGTAGTACTTGGCCTCCGCCACGGCGCCGCTGCCGTCGATTTTGAAGCCGGTGGTGTCCATGGACAGGGCCAGGGCGATTTTCTCCCGGTCCTCCACACCGGTGTCGGGATCGGTGATCTGGCACAGGGCGGTATAGATATGAGAGATATGGGTGACGGCGAAGGCCTCCGACGGGACGCTGCCCACCTTCAGTTCGCTCACCGGGGGCCGGTAGTCGTGGGCCATGAGAATAACCTTGTCGCACACCCGGCCCAGGGCGCGGAAGTCAAAGCCGCCGTACCAGGTGGTGGGCTGGACGCAGACGTACAGGGTTTTATTGGCGGGGAGGGCGGCCCGAAGCTCCGCCATAAAGGTGGAGAAGCCCTCCTTGAGGGGGGACTTCAGCCCCTCAAAGTCGATGGTGAGGCCGTCATAGTCCCCGGCGGCCTCCACCAGGGCGGCGACGGCCTGCCGGCGGCGGTCCGGGCTGGTGACGATCTGCCCCACGGTGGAGGCGGCGGGATCGGTGCTGTCCGCGGCGGAGCCGAAGACGCTCAGGTGATAGGGTGTGCCGTTGTTCCGGAAATAATCCAGGGCGGGCTGGGGATTCTGGGGGAGGAGCCAGTCGTTTCCGTTGGCGCTGGTGGAGTTGAGCCAGGGTCCGTCCGGCCCCAGCTCCATCTGGGCCCAACCCACGGATACCCCGTCCATGGCCTGGGTGAGGGAGATCTGGCTGTAGGAGGAGAAGGCGTAAAAGCCGTGGAGCCAGTCCACCTTGGAGATATGCCGTTCATAGACCTGGGTGAGCATTACCGCCGCCTCTGCCCGGGTGGCGGACACAGAGGGCTTGAAGAGCAGCCGCCCCCCCTCATGGACGCCGCTGATAATCCCCGTCCGGTAGGCAAAGGAGAGGTAGCCCTGGTTCCGGGTCACGTCGGCAAAGGGGGTGGGGGCGCCGTCCAGAGACTCCGCCAGAGACTGATATCCCAGCGCCCGCACCAGCATAATGGACATCTCCTCCCGGCTGATGGGGTCGTCGGGGCGGAAGGAGCGGTAGGCGCCCAGAACATTGTGGGCCCGGGCGGCCTCTATGTACCCCGCGGCCCAGTGGCCGCGGGTGTCGTTGAAGGAAGAAGCGCCGGTCTGAGGGGCCCAGCCGAACATCCGGCACAGAATGGTGACGAAGGACGCCCGGTTCAGGTAGTCGGACACGCCGAAGCGGCCGTCGTCATAGCCCACCATCAGGTGGTAGGCCTTGGCCTTCTCAATGGCCTGGCTGGCCCAGTGGCCCTTGGTGTCGTCATAAGCCTGGACCGGGGCGGACAGGGACAGAAGGAGTACTCCGGCCATCAGAATGGGGGAGAGTCTGCGTTTCATATCGGCCTCCTCTACGGGACGAAACAGGTTTTCATAGGACGAGCCTATTTTACCATTCCAGGGGAGAAAAAGCAACGAGAGGAGGGCAAACTCAGGCCCTGTATTCACAGCCGGGCGGCGGCAAAAGACCCAGCCAGACGGTGTCCAGCGGTTATGAATCCCGGTTTTTAGGGGAAAAACCGGGAAAAGGGGTGACGGCAGGGGAAATTTCTGATATGATAGAGCAACTAAAAATAGGAAAAGGGCGGGGAGAGTATGAGAGAACTGGAAGCGCGCATTCGAAAGGACGGCACCATCCGCGGCACCGAGGTATTAAAGGTGGACCGTTTTCTCAACCACCAGATGGACATCGAGCTCATCGGCGAGATTGGGAAGGAATTTTACCGGCTGTTCGGCGGCTGCGGAGTGAACAAGATCCTGACCATTGAGGCCTCTGGCATCGGCATCGCCTGCATCACGGCCCAGTCTTTCGGCGTGCCGGTGATCTTTGCCAAGAAGAACAAGACCAAGAACATCGCCGGGGACGTGTACACCGCCAAGGTGGAGTCCTTCACCCACGGCAAGGTATACGATATCATTGTGTCCAAGGAGTTTCTGGGTCCGGAGGACCGGGTGCTCCTCATCGACGACTTTTTGGCCAACGGCAGCGCCCTGGAGGGGCTCATCCACCTGGTCAGCGAGGCGGGAGCCACGCTGATCGGGGCGGGCATCTGCGTGGAAAAGGCATTCCAGCCTGGGGGCGGGCGGATTCGCTCCATGGGGGTGCGGGTGGAGTCCCTGGCCCGGGTGAAGTCCATGGACGAGGCCACAAATCAGATCGAGTTCTGCCAGTAGGACAGCCGTCCGTTCCCCCAACGGGGGACATAAAAAGGCAGAGAAAAAGGAGCGGCAGGTTTTCCACACCTGCCGCTTTTTTTGTGGATAACGGTTCTCCGGCGGGCCGGATTACCGGTCCATAGGCTCCTCGTCCTGGAAGTCACGGAGGTATTCCTCCACCGAGCGGGTCATTTCCCGGGAAAAATCGGAGTTGTACTTGCGCTGGCAGAAGGCCTGCATCCAGGATTCAAAGCGCTGTCCGCCGGTGCGTCCGGCAAAGCAGGCCCGCAGCTCCGCCCCGGAGAGGGGGCGGTAGGTATTCTCCTGCACGACGTACTCCAGAGGGACCCGCTCCGGCTTGGGGCGGCTTACCTGCTGATCCGTGGGCCGGCCCAGCACCAGCATGGCCGCGGGAAAGACCCACAGGGGCAGGTTCAGCAGGCGGCGGTGGGTCTCGCACTGCTCCATGATGTCCCCGATGTAGCAGGACCCCAGTCCCAGGCTGTGGGCGGCGGTAACGGCGTTCTGGGCGGCGATGAGGGCGTCGTCCACCGCCAGGAGGAGATCCCCCGCCCCGGGCTGGCGTGGGCCGGCCCCCGCCTCCACATAGGCGTCAAACCACCGGCGGCAGTCGGCGCAGAAGATCAGCACCACCGGAGCCTGGGCGATGAAGGGCTGGTGGTCGCAGGTGTCCGCCAGCCGGGCCTTCAGCGCCGGGTCGGTGATGTCCAGAATGGTGTACAGCTGCTGGCAGCCGGCGGTGGGGGCGTGGACCGCCGCCTCCAGAATGGTCCGCTTTTCCTCCGGCGTCACCGGCTCCTGGGTAAACACCCGGACGGATTTCCGCTGGCGGAGCTGGGTCAAGACCTCGTTCACCTAATCCCCCGCTTCCTTCACAAAAAAGGCCAGGCCGGCCGCCCCCGGGCCCACGTGGGTGCCCACCACCGCGCCGATGTCCATAGGGCACAGCTGGGTTCCGGCGGTGCAGCCCTTAAAATAGTCCATGCACTCCGCCATGGCCTGGGGGGCGTTGGAGTGGCCGAAGGACACGGGAAGGGCGGTATCAACGGCCTCCTTCTCCCGCAGCCATTTTTCAATGAGCTGAAAGCCCGCCTTCCGGCCCCGGCCCTTGCCCACAGAGACCACCAGGCCGTTTTCAATGGAGATTACGGGACAGATGCCCAGCAGCCCTCCCACCACCGCGGCGGCGCCGGTGATGCGCCCGCCCATTTTCAGGTATTTCAGCGTCTCCACCACCGCCAGCAGCCGCACCCGGCGGGAGAGTTCTTCCAGCCTGGCCGCCAGCGCCTCCAGAGACAGGCCCTGATCCCGGAGTATACAGGCGGTCTCCACCAGCAGGCCCAGGGCGAAGGTGACGGTCTGGGAGTCTACCAGGGCGATATGGGACGTTCCCACCACCTCCCGGGCGATCCGCGCGGACTGATAGGTGCCGGACATGGCGCTGGAGATAAAAATGCCCAGCACCTGATCCCCGTTCTGCGTCATCCGGCGGAAGGCGTCGATAAAGGTCTCCGGCGGGATCTGGGCGGTGGTGGGCAGAGCCTCCGCCTGGGCCAGCTTGGCGTAAAACTCCTCCTTTGTAATGTCCACCCCGTCGGCGAAGCTCTCCTCGCCAAACTGGACGGACAGGGGCAGAATCTCCACCCCCAGCTCTGCCGCCCGGGCGGGAGAGAGATCGCTGGTGCTGTCGGTCAAAATACGAATCATAGGCAGGCGCTCCTTTCTGAGAAAATCCAAAGCATGGGGCTGCACAGGCTGAGATCGCCTTATTATAACGAAATCTGGGAGGTTGTCAAGGAAAAAGATTCCAAGCCCAAAGTATGGCAGCCATTATTATTAGGTTACACAAGGCCACACGGCCATGTGTGGCCTAATTTTTTTATCGTTTGGGGGTGAGGACGTGGCCGATTATGCTTTTAGGACCCTGGAGGACCGCCAGAAAATCGAAAAACTGTGGGAGGATGGGCGGACGCCGAAAGAAATTTCCGAAACCACGGGCGTGTCTGTTCATGTGGTCTACAAGGAACTGACCAGGGGCCAGGACGGGACCCGCCTGCCGGATCGGCGTCTGCGGTACAGCGCGGACGTGGCCCAGCGCCGGGTGCAGGCGTCGCTGGAGCGGCGGGGCAAGCGGGCCGGACAGCCCACCGACAGCAGCCAGGCGGCGGAGGCCGCCGGCAGATAGGAGGACGCCATGGCAAAGCAAAAGGAAATCAAGTTCCAGGACCGGCATGGCGACCTGCGGGGCCGCCAGAATGGCATGGAGTTCTGGATCCGAAAAGGCGAACCGCAAACCAAGAGCGGAGAACAGCGGTATTTCGTGGCAATCTACCCCGTGAGCAATAACCCCCGGCAAATAAGCGCACTGTCCCGCCAGGACTTTGACCTGGCCGGTGCCAAGGAGTTTTGCAAGAAGATCGCCGCCGGGGAGATCAAGCTGGAGGACCTGCAGGCGGCCTATGACGCGGAGGACGCGGCCAAGGAACAGGCCGCCATCCGGGAAGTGACCGAGCGGGCCAAGAAGTTCCACGCCCGCCTGGACGCCATGGGGCTGAAATACCGGGACCTGCTGGAATTGGAGGTCCTGGCGCACAGCCTGGGCGACATGGGCCACAATATCCTGCTGGGGTATGAGCGCGGGGAGGGGTGGCCAAGTGGGACCTGACAGCAACAGCGGCACCGTGGTGGCCTACCTTGACGGCAAACCCGTGGAAGTCGGCCACCCCATGCCGGAAATCACGCCGGACTATTCGGCGGGCGGCGTGACTGCGGAGGAGGCGGCAGCGGCGGCGGAGAGGCTGGCGGCGATATGGAGCGATATGTCCGCGACCGTGGAGGTGGCGGCGGAGGGCCTGCGGGCGTTCTTCTACTCTATGGAGTTAGCCCTGGCCCTACACCTGGCGCGGATATTCAAGCCGGAACTGGTCCGCCGATACCGACACACAAAGAAAAAGCGGACCCGCAAGAAATACGAAAAGCGGATCCTGGCCTGGTTTGGGGAGGTGTGGGGTAAATGTTCAGACTGAAAGCCAACAAAACCAGTCTTTACAAGCTGGTGGGTGAATTTGAGGATCTGCCGCCCATGCGCCGGGTGACAATCACCAAGGCATACCGGGCGCCGGACTGGTGGCTGAAATGGACGGACGCGGACGGCCTGCTGTGCGTGGCGTTTTTCTCCACCTGCATGGGAAAGGCCCTGCTGTCAATCGACAAAAAGGAGTTTTGCGGGCCGCAGGTTTCCCGCGTGGTCCATGACCTGGACACTAAGGACCTGCTGGAGCGGGGCATGGTGGAGGAGTTCACCACGGCGGCGGAGAGGAGGGCTGCCTGTGGCGCGGTGTAAATTTTGCGGCCAGGAAATCGACTGGATCACCAGCATGGAGGGCAAGCAGGTCCCCGTGGACCCGGATCCCGTTTTCGTGATCGAGGACGGCGGACCGGAGGAGTTCCTGGACGATATGGGCGCCACCATCACCGGGCGGCAGGCCAGACCGGAGGAGGAGAGCCGGGACCTCCCCGTGGCCTTTGTACTCCACCGGCGGACCTGCCCATGGGCGGACAAGCCCACACAGCGGCGGGTGGAAAGGGGTGGCAGCTATGGCGGACTTTCTCCAGCTACCTGATCGGCGGTACAGCGTGATCTATGCGGATCCGCCGTGGGCATATCGCCAGTGTGGAGCCACGGAAAAGAGCCGGGGCAACGCGGCGAAACATTACCAGACCATGACCACCGCCGAGATCTGCGCCATGCCGGTCCCCTCCATCTGTGCGGAGGGTGCGGCCTGCTTTATGTGGGCCACGTTCCCCAACATCGGGGAGGCCATCAAGGTCATGGAGGCGTGGGGCTTTACATACAAAACCGCCGCCTTTGTGTGGGTCAAGAAAAACCGGAAAAACGGCGGGAACTTTTGGGGAATGGGGGCCTACACCCGCGCAAACGCGGAGGTGTGCCTGCTGGGTGTGTCCCCCGGATTTAAGGCCGGGGAGCGGATCCGCAGTCACAAGGTCCACCAGGTCATAGAGGCCCCTTTTGAGGGGCACAGCAAAAAACCGGACGAAACCAGGCGGCGGATCGTGGAACTGCTGGGCGACGTGCCCCGTATTGAGTTATTCGCCCGCCAGAGGGCGGACGGCTGGGACGCCTGGGGCAACGAGGCCCCGGAGGAATAGGAGGTAAACGTGGAACAGATAGCAAGAGATCCGAGGGCGGATTTTCTGGCGGTGTATAACCGCAGTATCGGGCGGAATGGCAAGGCGGCCCTGCTGTATTGGCTGGAGAATGACACGGACTTTTTCACGGCCCCGGCCTCCAGCAAGAACCACCTGGCCCAGCCGGGCGGGCTGGCGGTCCATAGCTTGAACGTGTGGCGCCGCCTGCGGGAAATCGCCGTCCGGGACATGACGGACCGGAACGAGCCGGGTGTGCGCCAGCTTTCGGAGGCGGACGAGGAAACCGTGGCGGTCCTGGGCCTGCTGCATGACGTGTGCAAGGTGGGCGTGTACCACCAGGAAACCAAGCGCCGCAGGAACCCGGAAACGAAACAGTGGGAGGACTGCCTGGGCTATACGTTCCGGGACCCGTTCCCCCTGGGCCACGGTGAGAAAAGCCTGTTGGGGACGCGGCCATGGTGGCTATGGCCTACAACAGAGGACAAGCCGGAGCGCGGGCGGCCTGGGAGGCCGGGATCACCTCCAACGAATACACGGACGCCGTTCTGGAGGCCCTGGAACGGTGGGAGTGTGCGGTGAACGCATGGGCCGGAGAATAGACCCGGCGGAACGCGCCCGCATACTGACAGACGCGGCGCAGCGGTCACGGGAAAGCCGCTGGAGCGCCCCAGGGCGGGCCAGGGTGGTCCACCCCGTCCACGGCACCGTGGTGGTCCCCCATTCCTCCAACCTGACCGCCATACAAAACGCGGCGGAGGTGTGGCGGTGTGACTGGGCGGAGATCACGGACGCCCAGGTGTGGGTGGCGGAGCCGGGGGACGTGCCGGCGAAAATGCCATACATCATATAAAGGGGGATGAAAAAATGTTGATCAATGAGGCCGGGGTGGTCCGGGCCATCAAGCGGGCCTATAAGGGCGGCGGGTACACCGTCAACAGCCAAGGCGGGGTAATGGCCATCTATACGCAGTCCTGGTATATCCAGGCCCGCCGGGAGGTCATGCCGCGCAAGGTCCTGGCCACCATCGTGGAACACGCCGGGATGATACCGGGCGACAAGGAACCCACCAACATTATGAAAGACCTAAACCCGCAGCTGGTCATACCGGAAACCGCCGCCGAGGAAATGAACAACTGGCGGATCGGTGAGCGCGGCGACGACGTGGACCTGGTGCCGGTGATCATGCAGGGGTTTCAGATTTTCCAGGCGGAGAGTTTGGCCTGCTGGGGGATCCCGCTGTCCTACCTGGGCATGGTGGAGCGGGACGCGGCGGAGCATGACGGTGCCATTGTAGTGGACAACTGCCGTCTGCTGTGGGACGACGGAACCGAGGCCATAGCGGTGGAGGCCGTGCGGAAAGCAAAATCCGGGTGGGGCAAAGCCTGGGAGCGGGCCGTGTGGGAGGCCCTGGAGGGTGTGGACCTCCACAAAGAGGAGGACGCCTAAATGGATCGTGTTGAATGTAAACACGCCCATGGTGTGGGGTGTGAGGATCCATCAAAGTGCGGGACCTGTGGCTGGAACCCGGCGGAGGCGCGGCGGAGGCTGGAGGCGCAAAAGGCCGCGCTGATCCAGGAAATGAAACCGCGCATTACATACTTTGACCAGATCACCGCCTCCAGGGAGGCCCTGGCGGAGTTCCTGGCCTCCATTCCCGCATTGGAAACCCCATGGGATGAAGTTTTCCAGCAGAAATTTTGTACCAGGTGCCGGGCGTCCGGGTGCGACAGGTGCCCACACCAGGCGGAGCGGAACAGCCCGGCGTGGTTTCTGGCCCAGGAGGTGGCGGACAGTGGAAACGATCCTTTGCGGTGACGCCCTGGAGCAACTGCGGACACTGGAGGCGGAAAGCGTCCACACCTGCGTGACCTCCCCGCCCTATTACAATCTGCGGGACTACGGGGCAGCCGGGCGGATCGGCATGGAGGAAACGCCGGAGGAGTACATAACCAAGCTGGTGGGCGTGTTCCGGGAGGTCCGGCGGGTTTTGCGCCAGGACGGGACGCTGTGGGTGAACATCGGGGACAGCTACGCCACCAGGTCCGGGCCGCAGCCACCGGCAAACACCAGGAACGCACACGGGCACACCAGGAAAGAGCCGCCGGGCGGCTACAAGTGCAAGGACCTGATGGGGATCCCGTGGCTTTTGGCCTTTGCCCTGCGGGCTGATGGGTGGTATTTGCGGCAGGATATTATATGGAGCAAAACCAACTGTATGCCGGAAAGCGTCCGGGACCGTTGCACAAAGGCCCACGAATATATTTTCCTGCTGTCAAAATCGGCCCATTACTATTTTGACGCGGCGGCAATCCGGGAGCCGTGCGGGGTCAAGGGGAACGCCAGGACATTCCGAGGCGGTGGAGCCTATACGGGCGGGCGGTCATTCCAGAACAGCGCCCGCGTGGAGCGGGAGAGCCACGGGAACAGCGCAAACAACACCGGGGGCAGGAACAAGCGGAGCGTATGGAGCATAGCAACAGGGCAATTTAAGGCCGCCCACTATGCCACATTCCCGGAGCGCCTGGTGGAACCGTGCATATTGGCCGGGTGCCCGGAGGGCGGGACGGTCCTGGACCCGTTTGCCGGGAGCGGAACCACCGGAGTGGTGGCCAAGCGTCTGCGGCGCCATTTCGTGGGTGTGGAGATCAACCCGGAATATTGGCAAATGGCCACGGACCGGATCGCGGCCACAATGCAGGAATTTCAACAGCTGGAGATCACAGAAAGGGCAACAAAATGAGCGATAAATTGAGAACCGCCCTAAAGGGAGGCGGGCGGATCATTATTTCGGTTGACAGGTGGGCAAATGGTGACTTTCGCCTGTGTGTCACCGAGGACTGGGCAAGGCTGACCAGCATAGAGCGGGCCACCGTTTCGGCGGAGGCCATAAACGCGGCGGAGGACCCGGACGGGCTGATCGGCGCGGAGATCACCAAATTGGTGGAGGAGGCCCATATCAGCTATGAGGCCAGAGAGAAAGGCGGAACAAGTGGAAATTAGCGTGAAAATGGACGCGGCGGAGTTCCAGGAGTTCATGGAGTACCGGGAGGCAAAGGGAAAGTATGAGGAGGCCCTGGAGCGCGTAAGACGTGCGCCGTCCATGATCGCCGCGTCGCTGGCCAATGCGGTGGAGCCGGCGGCGGGAAAGCCGGGGAAATGGAAGATCGTGGACCAGGAACACATGGACGACGCCATGAGCATGGCGGACGAATACCTGGAGAAAAAGAAAACCACCCGCGCCCGGTGCTGACAACACGGCGCAGGTGGTGAGGTGAACGGCGCAAACCGTCCGACTGCCTACATTATACCACACGCCGGGCGGTTTGCAAGCCGGAAAAAGGAGTGCAGCCTGTGAAAATCCACATAGCCGGAAAGATCACCGGCGATAAAAAATACAGGGCCAAGTTTCGGGAGGCGGCCAAAGCCCTGGAGGCACTGGGCCATGTAGTCCTGAACCCGGCCATTTTACCGGCGGGCCTGGGGGAACGGGACTATATGCGGATCACGCTGGCCATGCTGGAGGCGGCGGACCTGGCCGTGTTCCTGCCGGACTACCGGGAGAGCGCGGGCGCCATGATTGAATGGGCGTGGTGCAAGCGGACCGGGAAAGACTGCGCCCTGTATCTGGACATGAAAGGGGGCGGTGCGGGGTGAAACTGCTGATCGGCGGGTCCCCCTGTACCCACTGGAGCATAGCGCAAACAAAAAACCGGGAAACCGAGCCGGAGGGGCTGGGGTGGGAACTGTTCAAAAACTACCTGATCGCCCTGGAGAAATTCAAGCCGGACTTTTTCCTGTATGAGAACAACAAAAGCATGGCACCGGCCATCCGGGCGCAGATCACGCGGGAGTTAGGCGTGGAGCCGATCCTGATCAATTCCGCCCTGGTGAGTGCGCAAAACCGCCAGCGCCTATATTGGACCAATATCCCCGGCGTGGAGCAGCCGGAGGACCTGGGGATCCTGTTACGGGACATTCTGGAAAGCGGCCTGCCGCTGAAAGAAAAAGGGTACACGCTGAAAGCCAACTATGCCAACGCCGGGGCAGTCAATGGCGTGTGCGGCCAGCATTTCCCCGCGCCTATGGCGGCGGAGCCGGTGAATATGACGGCAGACGGAAAAGCCCGTTGTCTGCGGGCTACTTATTACAAGGACGGGATCCGAAACCTGGTGGGAAATACTGTGGACTGTAAAACCTGCGTGGCGGAGCCGGTGAGGATAGGGACCATAGAGAGCGACGCCAAAAATGCGGACTTTGACAGTCAGCAATACCGGGTATATTCGCCGGACGGTAAAAGCGTGACCATGTGCGGAAAGGGCGGTGGCGTGGGGGCAAAGACTGGGCTTTATGCCACGCCGGTGCGGGTGGGCGATATGCCAAACGCAGAGGGGGAAATAAAAGGCGGACAGGCCCATAGGGTATATGACGCAGACGGGAAAGCCGTGACGTTGACAGCCAGGCCAAACGGCGGCGGTGTGGACGGCCCGCTGTATGCGGTGCGGACACCTATTGAATACAACCCGCTCCAGTCCTGTGACGTAGTGGTGACAGATCAAAATATCCGGTGTACCTACAAAGACGGATCGGGAACGGCCCAGGGCTACACGGTATATTTTGACGACGTGAAAGGGCCGTCTGTAATTGCGGGACACGCCCATAAAATGAAGATCATAGAACCGGAGACCGGGAAAGAATGGCCGGTCTATGAAGTCCGGGACGGCCAGATCACAATAAAAGAAAAACAATACCCCATAAAACTGGCGGACGGGTTTTATATTATCCGAAAACTGACCGTGACAGAGTGCAAGCGTCTCCAGACGGTGCCGGAGGACTACATATTCCCCGTGTCTGATACCCAGGCTTATAAAATGCTGGGCAACGGCTGGACGGTGGACGTGATCGCCCACATTCTCCACTATGCGCCGGGGATCACAACCGAGCCGCTGGAAGTGCTGTCCATGTATGACGGTATGAGCTGCGGGCACCTGGCGCTGGATAAGCTGGGGGCGCATATCGCCCACTACTATGCCGCCGAGATCGACAAGTACGCCGTACAGACCACACAGCACAATTTCCCGGACACCATCCAGCTGGGGGACGCTTTTCAAGTGCGGGATGATGGGTGGAGCCTGCCGGGGCTGACTGTGGAGGAAAGCGTGGCCACACCGGCGGCGGAGGCCATGGAAAAACCGGGACAGGCGGAGCCGGAGGAACCGCAAGCGGCGGAGAAACGCAAGGCCGCGCCGCTGGAAATCGTCCCCATGACGCTGCGGGAGGCCAACGCCTATGTGGAACAGAACCACCGGCACCATGGCCCGGTGGCGGGCCATAAGTATTCCATAGGACTATCAGACGGGGAGAAAATCGTGGGCGTGGCCATCGTGGGCCGCCCAGTGTCCAGGCACCTGGATGATGGGTGGACCCTGGAGGTAAACCGCCTTTGTACCGACGGGACAAAAAACGCCTGTTCCATGCTTTACGCGGCGGCATGGAGAGCGGCCAGGGCTATGGGATATAAACGCCTTGTAACCTACATACTGGAGAGCGAAAACGGGGCAAGCCTGCGGGCAGCCGGGTGGAAATGTGTGGGACAAGCTGGCGGCCTGCGCTGGACTGGAGAGCGCCGCCCGGAGGTGGACCTGTACCCCGCACAAATGAAGATCCGTTTTGAGCAGGTGGTGAAAGTATGAGCAGATATACAATCGCCAGCGTTTCGTGCGGGAAGGACAGCATAGTGATCCCCTATGAGTGCATACGGCGAAACCTGCGGCTGGATGAAGTGATCATGTATGACACCGGCATGGAGTTCCAAGCCATATATAACGAATGGGCGGCATTGGTCAAATTACTGGACAAAAACGGGATCAAACACACCGTATTGCACCCGGAATATAGTTTCTGCTGGCAAATGTTTGAACGCCCCGTGAACGTGGGGAAAGAAAACGAACACCTGGGATATAGCTGGTGCGGCGGGACGTGCCGCTGGGGTACGGCTGACAAGCGGACAATTTTGGGAAAATATGCGGAGGATCGGGACGCCATAGTGTTGGTGGGGATCGCCGCAGACGAACCAGAACGGCAGGAAAAGGAGTTCAAGCCATACAAGCGTTTTCCGCTGATTGAGTGGAAAATGACAGAGGCGGATTGCCTGGCCTATTCATATCAGCAGGGGCATGAATGGCGGGAGCATGGAGCCAACACGCCAAGCGGAACGGTCCGCTTGTATGAAATATTGGATCGTGTTTCCTGCTGGTGCTGTACCAACAAAAACCTGGGAGAATTGCGGAACATATACCGTTATCTGCCGGAATACTGGGATCGCCTGAAAGAATTACAGCGGAAAACTTGCCGCCCCATGAAGGGGGACGGGAAAAGCGTCTTTGACCTGGAAACCCGTTTCAAGCTGGAGGACGCCAGGGTGGCGGCGGGATTGAGCATAAGAAACAAGGACTTTTTCAGGGAACTGTCCACTGTGTTGGGGGTGGCGCAGCTGTGAAAATTGGTCTGATCGACGTGGACGGCCACAACTACCCAAACCTGGCGCTTATGAAAATATCCGCATGGCATAAGGCCAGAGGTGACACGGTGGAATGGTGGTGGTCCGATTTATTCCACTATGACGTGGTGTATATGTCCAAGGTTTTCAGCGATACATACACGCCGGACCACCCGGAACCGCTGAACGCTGGCCAGGTGATCAAGGGCGGCACGGGGTACGCCATCACCCTGGAGGGTGACCGGGAAGTTTACCACCCGGAGCGGGACAAGCCCCTGCCACTGGAAATAGAGCATATATACCCGGACTATTCCCTGTACCCGGAATTGACAGAAAAAACGGCCTACGGCTTTTTAACACGGGGCTGTCCCCGTGGGTGCCATTTCTGTCATGTGGG
Source organism: Pseudoflavonifractor sp. 524-17 (assembly GCF_009935845.1). GTDB lineage: Bacteria > Bacillota > Clostridia > Oscillospirales > Oscillospiraceae > Pseudoflavonifractor_A. Next base: position 103,532 of record NZ_QWEK01000012.1, read on the forward strand.
CGGGAAAGAGGGCCGCGCCTCCATAAAAGTGGCCGATCTTTCAGAGTTCTGGAGAGGTCAAAGAAATATAACCATAATGGATCCCAATATTCTGGCCTGCCCGGAGCGGTGGGACCTGCTGGAGCAGTTGGCGGCCTCCAGGGCCTATGTGGATTTTAACCAGGGGCTGGACATTCGCCTGGCGGACAAAGACGTGGCGGACCTGCTGGGGAAAATGCGGATCGAGCGGCTACATTTTGCCTGGGACAACCCGGCGGAGGACCTACGGCCACAATTTGAAAGGTTTTCCCACTGGTACAGGCGGAAAGACCCGACCAAAAAGGGCGTGTATGTTCTAACCAATTTCAACAGCACACTGGAGGAGGACCTGGCCCGCGTCTATGCCCTGCGTGACCTGGGATATTCCCCCTATGTAATGATCTACAACAAGGACCGAGCGCCCCAGGAAGTCCGATACCTGCAAAGGTGGTGCAACAATCGGCTGATCTTCAAAGCGCAGCCGGATTTTAGCAAGTACGATCCAAAACGAGGATAAAAGGAGGCCAAAAGCGTGGGAATAATCAGCATAGGCGTGGGCACCTGTACCCTGGGCCGCCGGCAGGTGGACCGGGACGGAAACGTGGCCAGTGAAACCCCGGCCCGTTGGGAGGCTGACCCAGCGGGTGGCAGCGTGGCCATTGTGTCGCTGAACCCGGAAACCATGGAGCAGGACGGCCCGGTGGAGGTTTTCGGGGACTGGCAGGCGGGCCAATATCTGGCCAGGGTGGTGGAACTGATCCACCCAAACCGCCAGATCAACGTCCCGGACCTGGAGGCCATGATCCGGCGGGCGGCCATGGACGGGCTGGACCTGTGCGACTATTGCGAGGACTGCTATATGTGCCGGGATTGCATTGTAAAAGAATGGAAAGAGGACCCCGGCGGCGAATAGTGCCGCCGGGGCAGACCCTACCACGACGGAAAAGGCGGGGCGGATATGCAAAGAGTAAAAACACGGCTTTTTTCGGGGGCCGTGTGTGAGCAAATCGTTTTCAACGTCCCGGACCGTGTGCGGGACATAAGAAAGGCGGAGCCACGGCCCCGGTTTAAGACCGAGGAGGAGCGGGCACAGCACCGGATCGGAATTTCCCGCCGGAACCACGCCCGCCTGTTCAACGCTAATTTTGGCCCTACCTCCCTATATAGCACTCTAACATTTAATAATGAATATGAGGTCCACACATTCCAAGAGGCCCGCCGCCTGCGGGACAACTTCACCCGCCGCCTAATGTACCATTTCCCAAACGCCAAGATCCTGATCTATATGGGACGCGGCAAGGGAACCCACCGGATCCATTTCCACATGGTTTCCGAGGGCATACCGGAGGACATGATCACAAAGTTGTGGGGCATGGGTGAGATCGTGCGGATCGAAAACCTGAAAGCCAACAATTATTATAATGGTATAGACCACGGCCAGGACTACACCGGCCTGGCGAATTATCTTTTTGACCACTGGACACCGGAACAGGGCGGGCACCGCTGGAAAAAGGCCGGAAAGCTGGACAAGCCGGATCGGGAGCCGTCCACCGAGGTCAAGCGCAACTATACAGAGAACAAACCGCCCCGCCCGCCAAAGGGCTACATATTGGTGGAGAGCAAAGCCACAAAATACGGATACCTATATTATAAGTATGTACGGCAGCCGGAGCCGCCCAAAAAGGCACGGCGGAAAAAGGCGGGATCGGGCTGAATGTAAGTTCAGCTTTTTATGGCCTTGTAAATGTGTAAAGTTTGGGGACGAACCAGACGCCCCCGGAAAACAGAAAGGAGATCGCACAATGAACAAGACGAAAATAGACTGGGCCACCATGTCATGGAACCCGCTGACCGGGTGCCGCCATGGGTGCCCCTACTGCTACGCCAGGCGGACCGCCCACCGTTTCGACAAGGGGCTGGAGGATCCCGCCCCGCTGCCTGGTGGCCTCCATGTTCTGGAGAAGAAGATCAAAGCCACCCCCTACCCCTACGGTTTCGAGCCTACCCTGCACCGCTACCGCCTGAACCAGCCGGAGCGCGTGGAGGAGCCGCAGACCGTTTTTGTGTGTTCCATGGCGGACCTTTTCGGGAAGTGGGTGCCAACGTCCTGGATCGCCCAAGTGATCGACGCCTGCCTGCGGGCGCCGCAGCACCGTTACCTGTTCCTGACAAAGAACCCGGCCCGCTACCTGGAACTGGACCACCTGGCCCTCCTCCCCCATGGGGAAAATTTCTGGTACGGGTCCACGGTGGCCAACAGGGACGCGGCGGCCATGTACCCCATGCCCTGGGCGAACATCAACACGTTTTGGAGCATGGAGCCGCTGCTGGAGCCGGTGGCCATGGGGGAGGCGGAGGGCCTGCCCCAGTGGGTGATCCTGGGGGCTGAAACAGGCAGCCGCCGGGACAAGGTGATCCCCCGCCGGGAGTGGGTGGACCAGATCGCGGCATTTTGCGCGGAGAATGAGATCCCCGTGTTCTACAAGGGCAACCTGCGGGAGTATTTCCCGGACCTCCCCGCCTCCATGTTCCCGTGGGAGGTGTGAGCCGTGCGGGCGGTGCTTATGAGCATGAAACCGGAGTGGTGGGAGAAAATCTTGTCCGGGGAAAAGACGCTGGAGATCCGCAAGTCCGCCCCGCAAAGCAAGGACGGGCGGGCGTTCCGCTGGCCGTTGACCGTCCTGGTGTATGTGAGCGGGACCGGAGCGGTGCAAGGGAAATTTACCTGCTGGGGGTGGGTCAGAACCAACCTGCTGGAAATGCTGGTGGAGCGGTCCGGCGTTTCCATGGAGGCCCTGCGGGCCTACGCAAAAGGCGGGAGCCTTTACGGGTGGGTGATCCAGTCCCCGGAGAAATTCAACACCCCCAGCCCGCTGGCGGAGTTTGGGCTGAACCACCCGCCCATGTCGTGGCAGTATGTGGAGATCCCGAACGCGGCGGAGGTGTAGCTGGTGGCCATTGACGTGAAAGACCTGCCGCCAAAATATCAGGCCCAGGCGCTCCAGAAATACATGGCCCAGCAAAAGCGGCGGGGGCCTCCTCCATCCCCTGCCGCCGACGGGCCGCCAAAGGCCAGCAAATACCACAACAGCCCAACCGAGCGGATCACGCCGTCCGGGGCCGTCCTCCATTTCGACAGCCAAAAGGAAGCCCGGCGCTATGACCACCTGGCCGCGCTGGAGCGGGCGGGGCAGATCCGGGACCTGCGCCTGCAAGTGGATTTTACGCTGCAAGAGGCATACACAGACACCGAGGGCCGCCGGGTACGGGCCATCCGATACAGGGCGGATTTTACATACCAGGCCCCAGCAGCGTACTGGACGGGAAAGGGGCCAATGTGGGATCTGGTGGTGGAGGACGTGAAAAGCCGTCCCACGCGGACCAAGGAATATTTGCTAAAGCGAAAGCTGCTAAAGGACAAGCTGGGAATTGACATAACCGAGGTGTAACCATGGGCAGAAAGACAACGGGGGCCAAACTGGAGCGGGAGGCGGTGAAATGCTACCTGCAGCAATATCACGCGGCCAAACAGAAAAAGCGGATTTTGGAGGAGCGCCGCCGCACACTATCCGCAGAACTGCGGGGGCCATCCACCGCCCCGGCGTTCCGGGCCACACCATCCGCCAAGCTGGTACACCCGGACGGGGCGGGCGCCCTTGTCTTTCAGATCGCGGACGTGGAGGAACGGATCGAGGCCCAGCAGGCGGAAATAGCCAGGGCCGTCCAGAATGTTATGGACTTAATCGACCTGCTGCCCATGGGGTCCATGGAGCGGACTGTGGTGGAAATGCGGCATATAGACAGCCGGAAGTGGGAGCGGATCGCCAGTGAGGTACACATGAGCCGGTCCCGCGTGATTGATTACTACAACGCCGCCCTGGACGACCTGGCCGCCAATGAGAAAAGCGGGGAGGTCATAGGCGTGGCTGGAGCGCAGGGAAAGCCAACCGCAAAAAAGAATGGCAAGGAGTAAAAGTTCGGACGTTATCGGACGTTTTGGTGTGCTATATTGATAGCATGAAAAGCCGCAAGGAATACAGGGGCCGCCAGGGGACAGAAACCTGGTGGCCCCGCCGCTTTTCACTCCATGGGTGCGGAGGGTGTGCGGCGGGGGCTTTATCCTTTCACCCCGCCGCCCTCCAGGGACGCGCCGGGAGGCCGGGACGCAGGCCAACGGGCCCGCGAGATCGACGGCCACCCCCCGGCGCGGGTCCTCCCTGGGCCTAAAACCAATGCGGGGCAAGGAGAGCCCGGTATTTTTGCCCATGAAACAAAAAATTTTTGGGCCTGTTACGTTACGCAAAGCAAAAACACCCGGAAAATTTATCCCCCCCTTTAGGGGGGATAACCGAGCGGGCCGGAGCGGGTCAAAATGCGAAACGGACGCAGACGGGAAAAACGAAACCGGCGGACCTCCACCGCCGGAGCGGGAAAGGGGGCCGCCTGACGTGGCGGAGCAAAAGAAAACAGCCGCGAAAAAGACGGCACCCAAAAAGCCGAAAGCGGAAAAGCCGGAGGTCCTGACCGGGACCGTGCCAGAATGGGCAAGCACAACGGTGATCGCCCAACTGCTGGGCTTTAAGGGCGCCCGCAGGGTCCAACAGCTGACCCAGGACGGGGTGCTGGAAACGGAGATACCACCAGGCGGCGGGGTGCGGAAATATCGGACTTGCGCCACCGTTCAGCGGTATATTGCCCACATTGAGCAAAAGGCCCAGGAAACCGGAGAGAAAAGCCGCACAGCAGAACTGGCCCTGAAAAAGCTGGAGGCAGAGGTGAAACTGAAAGAGAGCCAGGGCCAGCTTGCCAGCATAAAGGCGGACATAGCCGAGGGGCGATACATCGAAACGGCGGCGGCCACCGAGCAGCTGGCGGAGTTTATGGACACGTTCAAAAATTTTGCCATGAACATACCCAGCAGGGTGGCGGGCACCGTGGCCAGCTATACGGACGCCGCCACCGCCCGCGCTATCGAGCGGGCCACCCGTAAGGAATTGGAGGATATGCTGGCCTTATTCGTGGACGCTGCCGTGGTAGAGCCGGAGGAGGCAAAACGGTGAAAAAATTCCGTGTAAAACGCTATGAGGTGCCAGGCTGGATCATAACAGCCGTTGAAATCCTGCGCCCACGGAAACGCCTGTCAGTTTCCAAGTGGGCAGAAAAGCACCGCATACTGCCGGACGGGAACGCCATACCGGGGCCGTGGCGAAACAGCGTGACCCCGTACCTGGTGGAGATCATGGACACATTCGACGACGACGTGGTGGAAAAAATCGTTTTCGTGAAGCCCACCCAGGTGGGCGGAACGTCCGCCATGGAGAATATGCTGGGCAGCCTGATTGACCAGGCACCGGGGCCAACCATGATTGTGTACCCGTCGGACGACCTGGCGGAGCGGACTGTGGACGCCAAACTGGATCCCATGATCAAGGCTTGCAAGGTGCTGGCGGAGAAATACCGGGAGCATATCAGCAAAAAATTACAGCTGAAATTTAGCACCATGACCGTCTACCTGAACGGCGCCAACAGCCCGGCGGACCTTGCAAGTACAAATATACGCTATTTGTTCCTGGATGAAGTGGACAAATACCCAGGGGCAAGCAAGAAAGAGGCGGATCCCGTTTCCCTGGCCATAGAGCGGACAAAGACCTACACCACAAACCGGAAAATTTTTATAACCTCCACACCGACGCTGAAAACGGGCCATATTTGGAAAGCAAAGGAGGAGGCAGACGCGGAAAAGCACTATTTCGTCCCATGCCCCCATTGTGGCCAGTATATCGAATTGAAATTTGCACAAATCAAGTGGCCCAGCAAGGACGACGTGCCGGACAACGCGGAGCGGGCGGAAATGGCCAGCTATGTGTGCCAGGCGTGTGGGTGCGTGATCACCGACCAGGACAAGGGCAAAATGCTGGAGGCTGGCCGGTGGGAGTATGTGCGAAAGAGCGCGGCGCAGCCCAAAAGCGTGGCCTTTTGGATCTCCACCCTGTACTCCCCTTTTACCAGATTTTCAAATATTGCCAAGGAGTTCATGCGGAGCAAAGACGACCCGGAACTGCTGCAAAACTTCACTAATTCGTGGCTGGCGGAACCGTGGGAGGACACCAAACTGAAAACCAACGCGGATCTGGTCATGGAGCGCCAGACCGACGTGCCCGCCTGGGAACTGCCAGAGTGGACCAAACTGCTGACCGCTGGGATCGACGTGCAGGAAAATTGTCTGTACTGGACGATCCGGGCCTGGGGCGATTTTATGACCAGCCAAAACGTGGCCCACGGCCAGGCCCTTTCTATGGTGGAGGTGGAGCGGGTTATGAATACCGCTTTTTCCCTGCCGTCTGGCGAAAAAATGATGGTGGAATTGGCCTTGATGGACAGCGGCGACCAGACCGACGCGGTTTATGAGTTCTGCCTGATCAATGCGGAATGGGTGCGGCCCTGCAAGGGCGTCCCCACTATGCAGGGACATTACAGAATTTCCACCGTGGACAAGGCGGGGAGCCGCGCCAACGGTATGCAGCTGGTTCTGGTGGACGGCGGAAAATACAAGGACATGATCGCCGCCAGAATGAGGCGGCCAAACGGGTGCGGATCCTGGATGGTACATAAAGACTGCGACCTGGAATATGCAGAACAGGTCACGGCGGAGCATAAGATCACGGAACGGTCCAAGGGCAAGGTGGTCCAGCGGTGGGAACTGAAAACGTCCCACGCGGCCAACCATTACCTGGACTGTGAAGTGTACGCGGCGGCAGCGGCGGACGTGCTGGAGGTCCGATCCCTGTTTCTCCAGAACCAGGAGGGTGCGGAGAAACCGCAGGAAAAGGTGGACCAGCCGCCCCGGCAGGAACCCGCGCCGGAGGAAAACTGGATCCGCAAACATGAAGAATGGATTTAACCGGAGGCAACCATGGACGAAACGAAAATGACGGCGGCGGAAATGCTGGCCCAAGTCAATACCGCCATCACCACCGTGCTATGTGGCGGCCAGTCCTACAAGATCGGCAGCCGGTCCCTGACCCGTGCGGACCTGGCCATGTTGAAGTCCATGCGGGACGACCTGGAGGCACAGCTGGCCAATGAGGAAAGCGGCAGCCTACTGGGCCGGACTTATGTGGCATTTTTTGACGGGAGGTGATCGGCATGGGCTGGCTTGATAATGTGATCGCCACCGTGTCCCCGCGCCGGGCCTACGAGCGGGAAATGTGGCGGCAAGGGCTGGATGAACTGCGAGGCTATGACGCCGCAGGGCATGGCCGGATAAATTCCGGGTGGCGGGCCGTGAATGAAAGTGCAGAAATTACGGACCGTTACAGCCGGGACGTGGTGCGGGCACGGGCGCGGGACCTGGAGCGAAACAGCGATATAGCCCAGTCTGTTATTTACGCCTACAAGCGCAACGTGGTGGGCAAGGGCTACACCCTGCGGGCCATGACTGGCAGCGACGAACTGGACAAGCGGATCGAAAAGGCGTGGAAACGCTGGTGCAAAACCCGCAACTGCGACGTGACCGGGGAACAGTCTTTCAATGAAATTCTGCGAATGATGGTGGAGCGGAAAAAGGTGGACGGCGGCATGATCGTCCTGTACCGCTACACACCCGGCGGTGTGGTCCCGTTCAAACTTCAATGCCTGGAAGTGGACGAACTGGACAAGACCCAGGCAACGCCACGCCACAAGGGCAACAGGGTGGTGGGCGGTATTGAGTATAACCAATACCGCCGCCCGGTGGGCTACTGGATCCGCCAATATGACATAGAGGGCTGGCAGTTGGCGGAGCCTGCATACATCGAGGCCAAAGACGTGTTTTTCTACAAGAGTAAACACCGGCCCAGCCAACTGCGGGAAATGTCCGATATGTCCCCCACCATAACCAGAGTGCGGGACACAAACGAATTTATCAACGCTGTAAGCGTAAGGGAGCGGATCGCGGCCTGTCTGGCGGTGCTGATCAAAAAGACGTTGCCAACCGGCGGGACCGGGCGGAGCAGCTGGAGCAACAAGGGCGGCCAAGTGGACTATGCGGGAAAGCGCCTTTCCCCCGGCATGATGATGGAAATGGGGCCGGGCGACGACGCACAGATCATTGACCCCAAAGGGGCGGCAACCGACGCCACCGCGTTCCTGAAAACACAGCAGGGATTGATCGGCGCAGGCCAGGGCCTTTCTTATGAGGCGGTAAGCCGCGACATGAGCGGGGCCACCTATTCGTCCGCCAGGCAAAACGCGCTGGAGGATGAAAACACATACACGGAGGAGATCGAACTTTTAACCACGTTCATGTCCGAGGTGTATGAAAACTTTGTTATTTCCGGGGTTTTGTCCGGCCTGTTTCAAATGCCGGGTTTTTGGGACCGTAAAGAGGAGTTCCTGGATCATACATGGGTCAAGACGCCGAAAAAGTGGATCGACCCGGCAAAAGAGGCAAACGCGGACAAAATCGCCCTGCAAAGTGGTCAAAAGACTTTCCAGGACCTCCAGGCGGAAAAGGGCAAAGACTGGAAAGACGCCGTGGACGAACTGGCGGAGGTCCTGGAGTACGGCAGGAAAAAAGGGATCGATATGGGAGGTGTGATTTTTGGAACTGGAGCGACAGCGGCCCGGCAGGGCGGACCCGGAGCGGGACAAAAACCGGGGGACCCGGAGCATGGGGGAGATCCTGGCCAGGGAGGCAAACAGCCCGCCGGAGGCGGAGAACAGCCGCAGACGGACAATTAGCTTTTCCAGCGAGGAGCCATACCGGCGCTATTTTGGCATGGAGATTCTGGACCATGCCGGGGGCGCGGTGGACCTGTCCCGCCTGAACACGGTGGGCGTGGTCCTGTTCAACCACGACCCGGACAAAGTGGTGGGCAAGGTGATCCGGGCATGGGTGGAGAACAACCGGGGCATGGCAGAAATCGAGTTCGACAGCGACGACGACGCGGAAAAGATTTTCGGCAAGGTCAAGACCGGGACCCTGAAAACCACGTCCGTGCGCTACGCTGTGGACGCCTGGGAGGAGGTCAAGGCCGGGGCCGTGTCTGCGGACGGGCGTTTCACTGGCCCCTGCATGATCGCCCGGAAATGGACGCCGCTGGAGGTTTCTGTGGCGTCTGTGCCGGCGGACGCCACCGTGGGCGTGGGGCGGTCCAATGCTGACCCGCCGGACCTGTCCATGTATGAACGGCAAATTCAGATCAACAAGAACAAAATGGAGGTAAGAGCATGAAAAACAAAGCAAAGTGGATCAAGCGGCAGCAGGAGATCGTGGACGCCGCCCGCGCCGCCGGGCAGGGCCTGACGGCGGAGGAGCAGGCGGAGTTTGACGCGCTCCAGCGCCAGATCGACGCGGAGCCGGACGACAACGGCGGCGGCGGTGAGCCTGCCGGCGGCCAGCGCAGCGTGGGCGGACAGGACCCCGTGAACACCCCCACCCCTCCCCCTGCCGGGACGCCCAGCGCCACCGGAGAGGAGAACGCCCAGCGGGCCGTGGCGGAGGAGCGCCAGCGGATCGGTGACATTCTGGCCCTGTGCCGCCAGACCGGAATGGACCCGGCGGAGTATATCCGCAGCGGGGCCACCATGGACGCCGTGCGGGCCGCCGCTGTGGACCACATGATCCAGCATGGCGCCCCGGTGGTAGTGGGTGCCAGGGACAGCGGAATGGACAATTTCCGGGACGCGGCCAGAGACGCCATGCTGATCCAGGCGGGCGTGGAACTGGACAAGCCCGCCCAGGGCGCGGAGGATATGCGGGGTATGTCCATGCGGGATATGCTGATCGAGTGCATGGCCCGCAGCGGTGAGGGAACCGTAACGGAACTTTTGCGCCGGTCCCGTGCTGACCTGTGGGACACGGCGGTAAAGCAGTTCTTTAGTTCCACGGCGGACTTCCCCGCCATCATGGACAACGCCATCAAAAAGGCCATTGTCCAGCAGTATGACCTTGTGCCGGCCACCTTTGAGGAATGGACCAGCAAGGGGACCCTGCCGGACTTCAAGGCCAGCAAGGATCATGAGTATGTCATGGGCGGCGGCGACTTCCAGAAAGTGACCGAGGGCGGGGAGATCAAGGCCAGCACCCTGGAAACGGACCTGCTGCCCACCCGCAAGCTGGACACCTACGCCACCCAGTTCAGTATGACCCGCGAGGCGTTCATCAATGACGACATTGGTTTCCTGGCCAATATGCCGAAACAGTACACCCGTAAGGCCAAGCAGAAGATCAACCGCCAGGTATATGAGCGGATCTATAAGAACCCCGCAATTTTCGACGGCGCCCCACTGTTCGACGAGGCCCACAAGAACCTGATCGCCACGGGCAGCGCCCCCAGTATTGCGGTGCTGATGAAAATGATTGAAATGATGGGACTGCAGACGGACCAGTTTGGCGAAAGCATTATGGTGGAGCCTGCCACCATCATTGTGCCTGTGGGCTACGGCATGAAAGTGGAGCAGATCCTGGGCACGGCGCAGATCGACGTGGAGGGGATCGGCAGCCACACCGTAAACGTGCTGAATACCAAGTACAGGAACAAGATTAAAGTGGTACAGGAGGCCGTCCTGAATATCCTGTCCGCTGGTGCCGCCTGCCCCTGGTTTATGGCGGCAGATCCCAGGCTGGTGAAGTCCGTACAGGTGGACTATCTGAACGGAACCACCGCCCCCAGTTTCCGGCGGTCCGAAAAGGCCGGCTATTTGGGCTATCTGTGGGACATTTGGCTGGACTGGGGGATCAATGACGCGGATTTCCGGGGGATCCTGCGTAACAACGGTGTGCCCATGGGGCAGTAAGGAGGAACAGAACATGAAAGCGACCTATTACCAGAGAGGCGAAACCCTGGACTATTTCCCCACCGAGAACGTGGAAAACGGCGCGGTGGTGAGCCTGGGCACCAGGATCGGGGTAGCCGCCGCGCCTATCAGCGCCGGAGAACAGGGAGCCGTCCATGTTGTGGGCGTGTTCGCCATGGCCAAGGACAACACCGAGGAGATCAAGCAGGGGGCCGCCGTCTACTATGACGCGGCGGCGGAGGCCATCACCACCACGGCGGACGGGAACACCCCCGCCGGCTATGCGGCGGCGGACGCCGTCACCACCGCCACCAGTGTGCTGGTCAAGCTGCTGGGCTGATCGGAGGGCTGGAGCATGAAAAAACTGATTGCCCAGCGCCCGATCCAGTACATGGGCCGGACCTATGAACGCGGGGAGGCCATCCCCGCCCAGGATCCCAAAATGGTGGCGGCCTGGCTGAAAGCCAACAGCGCGGCGTGGACGGGCACGGACGTGGAGGACGCGGCCCGCGCCGCCATCCGGGAGGCCGCCCGGCGCTCCAGGGTGAACGACCAGGCGGCGGAGGCCATCCGGGCCATGGGCGTGACCATCGAGGACACCGCCGGGGAGTTTGTGGGCGCCTCCAGCATGGAGGAACAGATCCGCGCCCTGTTCGCCCCTGGGGGCCTCCAGAACGGCGGCGGCACCGGGGAGGGGCAGGACCACGGCGACGGTGGAAACGCCGCCCAGGGTGGCCAGAACGCGCCGGGAGAGGGTGAAAACGGCCAGGGCGGCGGAGCGCCCGCCATGCTGACCGGCCACCTGGACGCGGCAAAGCTGGAGCGCATGAAAAAGGAGGACCTGCTGGACCTGGCGGCAAAGCTGGGCGTGGACGTTTCGGCGGCCAAGAACCAGCGAGAGCGGGCGCAGCTGATCGCGGCGGCGGAGGTACAGGCCCACGCCACTGACCCCGAAAACGGCGGGGGTGCCCTGTAATGGGCGCCCCCAGCTTTAAGGAGTGTATCGCGGCGGACGTGCCCAATGTCTTTTTGAACCGTTTGGAGTTTGCGGACACCCACACCGTCAACGGCAAAAAAATGGCGGTGCTGGTGGATGAAAACGAACTGCTGGAGCGGGACAAAGGGAAATTGGGCGTACAACAGACCGGCCTTTATAAATCCCGCCGCTTGATCTATGTGGCCCGGTCCGACTTTGGGCCGCGCCCGGCTATTGGGGCAGTTCTGACACTGGACCGCCAGCAATACAGGATCGTGGACTGCAAAGAGGAGGCCGGGATTTTTTCCATTGAATTGGGGGTGCCAAAATCGTGAGCGAACATCAAAATATTTTGCAGATCGACACAGACGCAGAACTGCAAAAAATTATTCGCCAGCTGGACAGCATACCAGATCAATTAAAAGCCCCCAGTGTGTTGGCGTCCGCACTGAACGCAACGGCCAATGAAATGAAGCGGACAATGGAAAAGAAAGCCCGGAAACGATACGCCATCACAGACGACAGGATCCTGAAAGAAAAAAAGCGGGGCGGTATGTTCCTGGAGCGGGCCACGGGGGGCACACTGGAGGCCGGCCTGTTATCCAAAGGGACTATGGTGGACGTTATGGCCTATATGACGCGCAGGAACACGAAAACAACGGCGGCCATGCTGAAAGTCCTGAACGAAAGCCAGTTGACGGCGCTGGAGGTTGATGGGCGAAAAGCGTTTGAAACCACGTTCAAAAGCGGACACACCGCTATTGTGCAACGTCGAGGCAAGGAACGCCTACCGGTAAAAAAACTGCTGGCCCCGGCGGTCCCGTTCCTCTATGGGAAAAGCTATGAGGAGGCGGAAATGGACTATTACGCCATCCTGCAAAAGCATATTCAGAGACAAGTGGAGCGGACACTGGAACGCAGGGCGGCATAAAAAAGCGGCCCCGGAGGGCCGCAAGTGCGGTTTAATTAGTCGCTGTAATTTTGCCGTCCTGCATAGCTGTAATTTGAATGTCAGCTATCCGGCTATCGCCAAGACTATTCACAAGGGCCTCCAAGGTTTCAATATCGGCAGCATTGTCTGTCAGCAAAGAAACAGAATAGCCGGGGCCATCCTCCATAAAGTCAACCGTACAGGAATAAAAACCGCCATATTGATTATCCAGTAGATTTTCAACACCGTCCTGAATTTCATACAGTTCTTCAAAAGAAACGTACTTATAGCCAATAGGAGTATCGTCTGCCCAGGTTTCCGGCATAACGGCACCAACTTTGTCCGAAAAAGTGGCGGTTTTAATGTCAATCATACCGTAATCAATTTGGACGAACCAAGCGCCGGGCGTGACGTGGAGACCGGAGCCATCATCAAGGACAATCCCAACCCAATTTAAGCCGCTACCGTCGCATTTGTTTTGACAAAATTCTGTAAGCTGTTCGCCGGTCACGGTGGCCATGTCGGTTTTTGAAATCTCGATATAGCCCCATTCCCCGATTTTTTCAGTGCCAAAACCATTCATTACATCGGCAATATGTAGTTCCGTCTCCATGAGCGGGTTTACAGCGGTAGGCGCGGGGGTATCAGGCGGCGTGGAGTTGTCCGGGGTGGAGGTATTCGGCGGTTGATCACTATTTCCCTTTTGATCTACGCTATTTCCGCCTAAATAGGAAATAGCGCCAAGGATAAGGACAACCGCCAGAATGATGGGCCACTTTTTCCGTTTGGGTTTTCCATTTTCGCTCTTTTTCATTTTCGTTTTCCTTTCTTCGCTGGATATACCAGCGATATGCTGATTATTTCCACAAAATGATTATAAGCGGCAAAAAGTCACAAGTCAAGAGGCCGCAGAAAGGATTGGGGATTTTATGACTGAATACAGCAATATTTACCGCAGCGAAGACGGAACTGAGGTGGAGATCAAGATGAAAACCGGGTGCAAGACCGCTAACGATATGCGGAAATCTTTAGGGTTTATGGCCCAATGTTCCCACCAATTCTATCTGGAGGCGGCGGAAAAGTTCAGGGAGGAAACCGGGACGTGACACAAGAATTTTTGCAGGACGCCGTGGTGGCGGACCTGGAACAGCTTTTCCAGGGGGAAACCCTGAAAAATTCCGCAGGTGAGGATCGGCGGATCCGGGTATACCCCCAGGACCTGCCGATCCGAGCGGGGGCGGACATTGAACCGGACCCGGAACCCGTGGAGGAGGACCCGGAGGAGGAACAGCTGGAGGACCAGCCCACGGCGGAAACCGAGCCGGAGGACGTGCCGGAGCCTTATGTGATCGTCCGGGTGCCTGGCGGGGAACTGCCGGCCCAGGACACCCGCCAGCAGGTGGAGGTCATTCTGGTGGTGTGCGTCTATGACCCGGATCCGGGACGCCAGGGTTTCCGGGACGCGCTCCACATCGTCAACACCATTATGACCCACTACGGCAAAAACGGCATAGTGGGCCGGCGGTATGAGGTGCAATACCCCATAAAGTGGGTGACACAAGAGGAGGACACCCACCCCTATTATTTCGCCGGTGTGGCGCTGAACCTGGCCGCGCCGGCCATCTTCAAGGAGGTGCCAGAAACATGAGCAAAGACCCCAAAAAGACCGCCCAGGCCGCTGGCCCGGTGGTCTACTGCGGCCCCACCATCCCCGGCGTGGCCGTACAGTTCACGACCTACACCAACGGGGTGCCCACCGCGCTGGAGGAGGCCACAAAGGAAAACCCGGTCCTGGGCGGCCTGGTGGTCCCCCTGGAGCAGCTGCCGGAGGTCCGGCGCCAGTTCCACACCGGGGCCGGGCGCTATTACACCCTGTACCGCAAGGCCCAGGGGAACGGCTAAAGGAGGGAGAACAAAATGGCGTATTTTCACGGCGTATACAACAGCGAGATCGACACCAGCCTGACCGCCCCCATTCAGGGCAGCGCGGGCCTGCAGGTGATTTTCGGCACCGCCCCCATTCACCTGTCCAGAGATCCGGCGGCGGCGGTAAACAAGCCCATGCTGTGCTACTCTTTCGCGGAGTGCCAGCAGAATGTGGGGTATTCCGACAACTTCAAGGACTTTACCCTGTGCCAGAGCATTGACGCCTGTTTCCGCGTGTTCAATGTGGCGCCCATTATCCTGGTGAACGTGCTGGATCCCGGCAAGGCCAGCCACACCACCGTGAACGCGGCGGAGGACTGCCCCGTGGCGGACGGCCAGGTGGTTTATAAAAAGCCCTATGTCTTGCTGGACACCCTGGAGGTCAAGAACGGGGACGCCGCCCTGGTGGCGGAGAGTGACTATATTGCCGCCCACGACAATGACGGCAACGTGTTGATCACCATTCTGGCCCAGGCGGCAAAGGAGGCGGCCACGCTGTCCGTGGCGTCCAAGAGCCTGAACCCCGCCGGCGTGACCCGTGCGGACGTGGTGGGCGGAGTGGACGCCATGACGGGCCAGGAAACGGGCATGGAACTGATCCGCCACATCTACCCCAAACTGGGCATGGTGCCGGGCCTGCTGCTGGCCCCCGGCTGGAGCGGGGACGCGGTGGTGGCGGCGGCGCTCCAGGCGAAAACCGAGGCCATCAACGGCGTTTTCGTCTGCAACTGTCTGCTGGATATTCCCACGGACGGGGAGAACGGGGCCGCCGTCTACACGGACGCCAAGGTGGCAAAGGAGAAAATGGGGGCCAGTTCCAACCACGCCATGGCCCTGTGGCCCATGGTGGCGGTGGGGGATAAGATTTACCACTATTCCGCCATGTTCGGCGCCCTGACCGCCTACACGGACGCCACCAATGCCGACGTGCCCTATGAAAGCCCGTCCAATAAGGACCTGCGGATCACCGCCACGGTGCTGGCGGACGGCACCGAGGTGGTCCTGGACCAGCAGCAGGCCAACGATATGCTGAACGCCAACGGGATCACCACCGCCATCAATATGAACGGTTTCAAATCCTGGGGGAACAAGACGGCGGCCTATCCCTCCACCACGGATCCCAAGGATATGTGGTTTTCTGTCCGGCGTTTTTTCGACTGGGACGGAAACAACTTTATCCGCACATATTTCCAGAAAGTGGACAAGCCGGGCAACAAGCGGCTGATCCGGTCCATCGTGGACAGCCAGAACATTGTGGGCAACGGATATGTGGCCCGCGACTACTGCGCCGGCTACCGGCTGGAGTTCCTGGAGAGCGAGAACCCGGCCACAAACCTGATCAACGGCCACCTGACCGTCCACACCCACATGGCCCCCTATATTCCGACGGAGTATTTGGAGAATATCCGGGAGTTCGACGTGGCGGCGCTGACGGCAGCCCTGACCGCGTAAACGGGAGGTAAACATGAAAACTATTCCGACCAAGATCAATAAATACAACGTATACAACCAGGGAAACCGCCTGCTGGGCACGGGGGATGAAGTCACCCTGCCCAGTTTCGAGGCGTCCAGCGAAACGGTGAGCGGCGCGGGCGTCCTGGGCGAGTTCGACGATCCCACCGTGGGCTATTTCTCCAACATGGAACTGGAGATCCCGTTCCGGGTGCTGGACCAGGAGGCCGTGGACATGCTGGACCAGACCAAGGCGGTCCAGCTGGAACTGCGGGGCGCCCAGCAGACCACGGACGAAAACGGGGACATTGAGTTCCGGCCCATGCGCGTGGTGGTCCGTGGCCGTATGGCGGGGTTTGACCCAGGCAAGGTCAAGGCAGGCAACGGCATGGAAACCAGCGTAAAGTTGACGATCATTTATATCCTGATCGAACTGGAGGACCAGCCCATGGTGGAACTGGGAAAGACAACCGAGACTTTCAAGATCCGGGGCGTGGACGTTCTGGCAAAGGTCAAGGAAATGTGCTAAACCGCCAGCGGCGGAAATAGAAAGGAGTTTTTCACAATGGAAAAGGACAAGATCGGGGCCGCCGAGCGGGCGGACATGGAGGCCATGGAGGCGCAGGCAAGGGCCGAGGGCGGAGAGGACACCGAGCCGGAGGACCTGGTGCTGCGGTTTGGCAAGCCCTATAAATTCGGCGGCCAGGAATACACCGAGGTGGACCTGTCCGGCCTGGAGGACGTGACGGCGGGTGTGCTGGAGAACGTGGGCAAGATCGCGGCCAAGAAAAACCCCGGCATGAACCCGGCCCTGCAGGAAATGTCCCTGACGTTCTGCACCTACCTAGCCCAGCGGGTGGCCAAGCTGCCCCTGGAGTTCTTCACCGGCCTGCCGGCCAAGGAGGCAATCAAGCTGAAAACCCTGGTTACAAATTTTCTGTACGGCGGGGATGGGGAGGACTAACACCAGAGGCGATCCGCAAGGGCTGTGTGGCCCTGTCCCTACAGTTACATAGCAGCCAGGAGTTTTTCCTATCCCTGCAGGTGGACGACCTGAACGAATATGCGGAAACGGTCAAAGCCATTTGGGAGGAGGCGAAACGCCGCAATGGCAAAAAGTAAAGTTTATGAACTGGCCATAAAGATCAACGGCAAATTGGACAGTTCCCTGAAAAAAGCCTGTGCGGCGGCAGCGCAAAACCTGGAAACGGTGGGAAATGCGGCAAAAACCGCCGGCAAAGTGGTGGCAGGCGCGTCCGCCGCTATCGTGGGAGCAACTGCCACCATGGGAGCCGCCGCCGTAAATGCGGCGGCGGAATACCAGACCCAACTTGCCAATATCTCAACCCTGCTGACCGGAACAGAGGCAGAGGTGGCCGCCCGCACAGCGGAGATCGGGGATCAAATTCTGAAAGTTTCCGACAAAACAGGAGTGGCCAGCGACAACCTGACGGACGGAATGTATCAGGTCATTTCCGCATTTGGGGACAGCGCAGACGCGGCCAGTATTCTGGAAACCGCCGCAAAATCGGCGGCAGCTGGAAACGCCACCACGGCGGACAGTATTAACCTGCTGTCCGCCGTGACAAAGGGCTATGGTGACACATCGGCGGCAGCTGTCCAAAAGGCGGCTGATCTATCTTTCGCCACTGTGCGGCTGGGGCAAACCTCTTTCCCGGAACTGGCCGCCTCCATGGGAAAAGTGATACCGCTGGCCGGAACCCTGGGGCTGGAACAGGAACAGCTTTTCGGCGCCATGGCCACCCTGACCGGCGTAACGGGATCCACGGCGGAGGTGGTCACCCAGTTAAAGGCCACCATGCAAGGGTTTTTGTCACCGTCCAAAAATATGCAGGCCGCCCTTGCCTCTATGGGCTATGAGAGCGGCCAGGCGTTGCTTGAAAGCAAAGGCTTACAGGGGGCGCTTGACGCATTAAAGGACAGCGTACATGGGGACGAACTGGCATTTGCGGGACTGTTTTCGTCCGTGGAGGCACAAACCGCCGTGCTGGCCATGGCGGGCACACAGTCCGAAAATTTGGCCAGCAAGACAGCGGAAATGTATGAGGCCGCAGGGGCGGCAGACACGGCTTTTCAGCGGCAGACCAACACCCTGAAATATACGGTCCAAACTGTCAAAAACCTGGGTAAAAATTTCCTGACACAGATAGGGACCAATATACTGCCGTATGTCAATGATCTGGCGGAGGCCGCCCTGCCAAAAGTGCAAAACGCACTGGAGAACGCAGGGGACTATGTAGAAAAATCCATCATACCAACGGCGGAAAAGGCCGTGAAATGGATCGGAGAAAACAAAACGGCGATCCTTACCGTTGCAAGCGCCGCTGTAACCGCCGTGGGAGCCTTTAAGGGCCTGCAGGTGGCAACTGCCGCCGTGGGTGCGGTGAAAAATCTGTCCACCATTTTCAAGGCGGCGTCCGGCGGAGGGAAAATACTAAATGCGGTATTGAGTATGGGCGGTGTAAAGCTGGCCATAATTGCCGGAATAATCGCAGCGGTGGCGGCGGGTTTCGTCCTGCTGTGGAACAAAAGCGAGAAATTCCGGGAAACCGTCATGGTCCTGTGGGGCCAGCTGCAAGCCCTGGGCGGTGCCCTGGCCGATATGGCGGGCGCTATATGGGCAAAGGCCGCCCCTCTGCTGGAAATGCTGGGAAATGCCCTGCTGAACGGCCTGGAGCGGGCGGTGGACCTGCTGGCCCCCGTGGCCGGGAATATCCTGGGCATATTTACCGGAATAGCCGATTTTATCACCGGCGTGTTTACGGGCGACTGGGACAAAGCCCTGCAGGGCCTCCAAAATATTTTTGGAAATGCGCTGTCCGGGCTGGGCAACCTGGCCGTGGCCGGATTTACCGCCATTCTGGAGATCGGCACCTCCATCTGGCCCGCCATTGATAACGCAGTACAGGCGGGGATCGCCGCCATTTCCAGCCGTTTCCCGGTGCTGGGCGCTGTTCTGGGGTCCCTGTGGGCCACTGTTCAAAAAGTGTGGTCCAATATCCAGGTGATCCTCCAGAACGCGATCCAGTTTGTCCAAAATGTTTTTGCGGGCAACTGGTCCGGCGCCTGGCAGAACATAGTCAACATTTTCGGCGCGATTTTCGGCACCGTGACCACCATAGCCATGGCACCGCTGAATATGCTGGCCAACGGGGTGCAGGCCGCCATCAATTCCGTGGCCGCATTCCTGTCTGAAAAGTTCCCATTCCTGGGCGCCCTCTTTTCCGGCTGGGCCGCCAGTATTTCCGCCGCCATTGAGAACATAAAGGCCATTTTCAGCGGAATTATTGATTTTGTCCAGAATGTATTTTCTGGCAACTGGTCCGCAGCGTGGCAGAACATCGTGGATATTTTCGGAAACCTGTTCGGCATGATCGTCAATCTGGCAAAAGCCCCCATTAACGGGGTTATTTCCGCCATCAACTTTGTGCTGGAGAAGATCAACGGCATTTCTGTCACGATACCGGACTGGGTGCCGGGTGTGGGCGGGACCACCATGGGCTTTAACATTCCCACCATTCCGCAGCTGGCCACCGGCGGCATTGTCACCGCCCCCACCATCCTGGAGGCGGGCGAGGGCGGCGAGGCGGAGGCGATCCTGCCCCTGTCCAAGCTGGCCGCCATGCTCCAGAGCGTGGCCAACGCGCCGGAGATCCCGGACATGGGGAACCGGGAGGACGGCCAGGAGGAGGCGCCCCTGGCCCAGCTGGCCAAAATGCTGGACGACTGGACCAAGAACAAAAAACCGGATCCGCATGGGCCGGGCCAGGGCGGCGGTGGCCGGGATCTCCCGGACCCGCCGCGCCCAGGAGGAAACGACGCCCCGCCCCCGGCGGGCGGACAGAACCCGCCGGGCGGCGTGGACACGATCACCTTTGCCCCCGTGTTCAACTTCTACGGGGGAGTTACCAAAGAGGAGGCCGTGGAGGCCGGGAAAGTGAGTTTTGCGGAGTTCAAGCGCCTGTATAACCAGATGAAAGCGGAGGAGCGCCGCAAGAGTTTGAGCGCGTCCACGCGGTAAGGAAAAGCGCCGCCCCTTTTACGGGGCGGCGCCGGGAGGAAATTTAGGTGGCAGCTTGATAAAGGGCAGTCAATCCATCGGTGAGCACTTTAGAAAAATTGATGTGCCGCGCCTCCGCAAAGGTATTCAGCCATGCGGGGATCGTGCAGTTTTTACGCACAGCGGTATTACCGTATTTTTCGGCATAGGCGTCCATATCCAGGGAAACGAGGCTGACAAGCCCGCCGGCGTCCGCGCGAATATCTTCCATGGCGCTGGCCGCTGGCGCGGGCCTCCCCTCCTCCAGTTCATCAAGGACCCAACCACTGGCGGCGTCCTGGGCCATTAAAACGGCGTCGGCAAGGGTGGCGCCCTCTGTGACACAGCCGGGAAGATCGGGAACCTCTACGGTGTAGCCGTCGCCATCTTCCCACGGGGAAAAGATAGCAGGATATACAAGTTTCACAGAAATACCTCCATTCGGTCTATATTGCCCCGGAGGGCGGGGCTTATTTCAGCCCCGCCTGTTTCCGGATTGTTTCAATCGTTTTCGGGTGAATATCACCTTTGTGCTGTGGAATTGTGACTTTTCCGGGTTTTGTCGGATGTTTGAAATGTTTGTGCGAACCTTTTGTGTTGTGGTAATACCAGCCGTCTGCCTTGACTTCTTTTTCTATTTCCTGTGCAGTCATAGTGTTTCCTCCCTATGCCATCATTATACGCATAATGCGCACATAAGTCAAGACAAAGTTATAAAAAGTAATAAAAAGTTTTTAAGGAGGAGCGGACCATGGCAGGCACATATACCACCCGGCAGGGGGACGCCTGGGACGCTATCGCCCACCGGGTTTATGGCAGCGTGAAATATACCGGCTGGCTGATGGAGAACAACCACCCCCACCTGGACACGTTCCGGTTTCGGGCCGGGGTGGTCCTCCAGACGCCGGACCCGCCGGCGGACAGTCTGGCGGATAATATGCCGATATGGAGGACCGAGGCATGAGGACACGGCGGGCGTATGTGGATCTGATCTGGAACGGCGCGGCTGTGTCCGGGAAAATGAGCGGCTACCAAAAGGACGTGACCTATACAGACCCGGCCAGCGGAGAGGCGGACAGCATAGACGTTTCGATCCATGACCGGGGCGGGACGTGGATCGGCCCCTGGTTTCCTGAAACCGGGGACACCCTGGCGGCCACCATCAAGGCCATGGACTGGGCCGGACCGGGTGACACCCGGATCCTGCCCTGCGGGTCCTTTGTGCTGGACAACTTCAATTTTTCCGGCTGGCCCATAGCGGGCACCATTTCCGGCGTGTCCGTCCCGGCGGACAGTTCTTTCCGGGAAACCGAGCGGAGCAAAACCTGGGAAAATGTCACCGTGGAGGAGATCGGAAAGGAGATCGCGGGCCGGGCGGGCGTGTCCCTGTCCTATGACGTGGAGGGCGGCCCCATTCAGATCAAGACCATAGAGCAATCCGAGCGGACAGACTGCGATTTTTACATGGAACTGTGCAGCACCTACGGTCTGGCCATGAAAGTCTATTCTAAAAAAATCGTGGTATTTGACCGGGAGGCATACAAGGCCAAAGGGCCGTCGGCCACCATCACCCCGGACATGATCCAGTCCTGGAACTGGGACCGGAAACTGGCCGGCACCTACACCGGCGGGGAGTACACATACACGGACCCCGGCACCGAGGAGGAAATAAAGGTCAACGTGGGAGAGGGTCCCCGGATCCTGAAAGTTTCCGGCAAGGCGGACAACAAAGCCGACGCGGAGCGCAAGATCAAGGCGGCGGTGGCCAACGCCAACCATGGCGCCAGCAAAATGTCCGTGACCATCATGGGCACTGCCTCCCTGGTGGCCTCCCAATGCGTGGCCATGGTGGGCCTGGGGAAACTGTCCGGGAAATATTACATTGACCAGATCACCCACCACATCGGCGGCAGCGGCTACACCATGGACCTGGACCTGTCCCTGGTGGAATGAGGAGAGGAGGCGCACATGGGAAACGAGATCCGGCTGGGCAAGGTTTCAGCCGTGGACCACCCCGCCGGCATGGTGCGGGTGGTGTACCACGAAAAAGACGACGACGTGACCCGCATGATCCCCATTCTGTCCACGGTTTTTTCCGGGGTTTACAGTATGCCGGAGGTGGGGGATCAGGTTTTGGTCCTCCATCTGTCCAATGGCACCGAGGCCGGGGTGGTCCTGGGCCGCCCCTGGAGCGAAAAGACCAAGCCCCCGGAGGGGGCGGAAAAGCTGTACCGCCTGGACATGGACCGCGCCCCCGGCGTGGCCATGGTCCGCTATGACGGCAAGGCCAAGGACCTGACGATCCACTGTGACGGGACCCTGAACATTACGGCGGGCGGCGCCATCACCATCAACGGGAAAACCATTGACCTGAACTAACGGGGTCCCCACGCAAGCCCAGCGCCAGCGGGTTGCGTGGGGAGAGGAGGCGCAAGGGAGCGGTGCGAGGAATGGCCGCAGGCCGTTCCGAGTATAGCGGACTTTGCAACGACGAAAGGAGGCGGAGGCCATGCCGGCAGCAACACGCAAAGGGGACCAATGCACCGGACACGACGCCTGCCCACCTGTTCCCCTGGTGGAGCATAGCCCGGACGTGAACATAAACGGGCGGGGCGCTGGCCGAGTGGGGGACCACTACGCCACCCACGGCTGTGTCGCACACCACGGACACCAGGACGTGATCGCCGCCGGGAGTTCCACGGTATTCATTAACAAAAAGCCCGCCGCCAGGATCGGGGACGCCGTTTCCATCGGCGGGACAGTCAAGGACGGCAGCGGAAATGTGAGGATAGGGGGGTAAGCTGTGGCCATTGGATCGCTGGGCGGGATCGTCTTTCAGGTGAGCGACAGCGCCGTTTTGACCTTTAAGGGAATGACCCGCGAGGTTTCCAGCCGGTGGGTGGAGCATGAGGTCATGGGCGTAAAGCCGAAACCGGAATTTTTAGGGGCAGGCAATCAAAAGATCACCCTGCCCATTACCCTGTCCGCCGGCCTGGGCGTCAAACCCCGCAAAATGCTGGAACTGGTGGAGCGCATGGTGGAGAGCGGCGACGCGGAATATTTGATCATAAAGGGCAGGCCGGTGGGCCGCCACCCGTTCCGCCTGACCGCCTCCAGTGAAACATGGGGGGATATGTACGGCCACGGCGAACTGGCCAAGGCAAACCTGACCATTACCCTGGAGGAATACACATGACACACGGGACCAACTTGCAGCTGTACGACTTCAAACTGGAATACACGTTCCAGGACAACGCCCTGGCGGAACTGGACCGGCAGCTGGCCCTGCTGCTGTCCACCCAGGTGGGCACCATGCCGCTGGATCGGGAGTTTGGGATCCAACTGAACTATGTGGACAAGCCCCCGGAGGTGGTAAAAAGCCTATACACGGCGGAGGTAACAAAAAAGGTCCCGCAGTTCATTCCGTGGGTGCGGGTCTATGAAGTTACATGGAATTATGGAGAACAAGGGCACATCAAGCCAAAGGTGGTGATCACCCGTGCCTGAAATTTCGGTAGTGAAGAACCTGCCGGACGTTAGTTTCATTGACGGGGCAACGGTGGAGGATATACGCGGGGAAATGGTGGCGGACTATGAGGCATTTATGTCCCAGGCCACCGGGCGCCCGCTGACCCTGGACCGGGCAAGCCCCCACCGTATGGAGTTATACGCGGCGGCGGCGCAAATCTACCACGCCATGCAGTACATTGACCGAGCGGGCAAGCAGAACCTTTTGAAATACAGCTATTCCGATTTTCTGGACCACCTGGCGGCCTTTAAGGGCCTAACCCGCGAACCGGCGGCAGCGGCAACCACCACCCTGCGCTTTACTCTTTCGGCGGCGCGGGGAGCGGTCACGGGGATCCCGGTGGGCACCAGGGCAGCGGTGCCGGACTGGTCCGTGTACTTCGCAACCACCCAATACATGGAGATCCCGGCGGGGGCCATGTCGGTGGACGTGCCCGCGTCCTGTACTGTGACCGGCCCCGTGGGGGACAGCCTGGCCGTGGGAAAATTGTCCATACTGGTGGACCCGATCCCCTACATGGCCAGCGTGTCCAATATCACCGTGACCGCAGGCGGCGCGGAAATAGAGAGCGACGACCACCTGGCGGAGCGGGTTTACCTGTTCCCCGGATCCTACTCCACCGCAGGACCGGAGGCGAATTATAAATACCACGCGAAAAAGTACAGCGTGAACGTGGGGGACGTGGTGGTGGTCAGCGAACAGGCGGCGGGCACCGTGGACATTTATTTCCTTATGGCAGACGGGACAACGCCGCCGGAGGAGATGATCACCGGCCTGGAGAACTACCTGCGGGACAACAATATTAGACCAATGACGGACTTGGTGCGGGTGGCCGCACCGGCGGAGGTGGAATACTCCATTGACCTGACCTATTACATCAACCGGAGCGACAGCAACCGGGCCGTGGACATTCAGACCGCCGTGGCCGCCGCCGTGGGCAAATATGCCGCATGGCAGCGGGCCATAGGGCGGGACATTAACCCCTCCAAGCTGGGGGAAATGGTCATGGCGGCGGGGGCCAAGCGGGTGGAAATGACCGCCCCCGCCCACCAGATCGTGGGTGCCAAGTCCGTGGCGGTCCTGACCGGCCAGGCCGTCCAATATGGAGGGCTGGAGGATGATTGACCTACGGGGCAGCCGTTTCACCGACATTATGCCGGAGAACCTGGCCAGTCAACTGGAAACCCAGGCTTTTGCCTATGCCCTGGGGCGGCAGATCGAAAAGCTGTGCGCCTACGCGGACGGGGTGCATATTTACGCCGCCGTGGCCTCCATGCCGGAGAAGATCCTGGACGTGCTGGCGGTGGAATTGCAGACACCAGCCTATAATCAGAAATTTTCCATTGAGGTCAAGCGGGCGCTGGTGGAGGGAACCCTGGCATTTTACGCACACATGGGAACCCCGGCGGCGTGTAACCGGATCATAGAAATCATTTTCGGGGCCGGTTACATAGAGGAGTGGTACGACTACGACGGGGATCCGCACCATTTTCGCGCCTGTGTAGGGCAGAACGGCGGGCAGATCAACCCGGAGGACCTGGAGGAGTTCCGGCGGGTCCTGGGGAGCGTCAAGCGCCTTTCCAGCTGGCTGGACGGCGTGATCACCCTTTCCGCCTTTGAGGCGGAGATCCTGAACTTTATCAGCAGAATGGGGCGCGGGTATATGTCCACGCCACTGCCGGAGGTGAAAAAGGAATATCCGCTGACAGCAGAAATTCAAATAGGCGGCGCTTTTGATACATTTACCGCCACCACTTTGCCGGAGGCGGCGACAGAATACGGAATGAACGCCAACGCATACGCCGCCGGTATTTTCGGGACAATCACCGCCACCGCTATGCCGGAGGCAGGGTAAAAGGAGGAAAAAACCATGTTTTACGGCTTTGTAATCACAGAGGCCGGAAACCGTCTGCTGGCCAAAATGGTGGCGGGGCAAACGCTGGAATTGTCCGGCGTGATCATGGAAAAGGGAACGGCGGACAGCGCGGACGCGGCCAGAAAGCTGACTGCCCCCATTGATCCAGGTCCTGCCGGAACCAGCACCGTGCCCACGGTAAAGGACAGCACGGCCACCATGACGGTGGAATACCGCAGCGACTTAAACGGTGGCCTTGCCGTGGGTTTCTGGATCGGCGGCTTTGCCATCTATGCCAGGGACCCGGACACGCGGGAAAATGTCATGGTCTACTATGGCTCCCTGGGCGACGCAAAGCAGTATGTGAGCGCCTACACCCAGGGCATGGCCCCGGACGTGCGCCGCTATCAGGTGTCCATAACTGTGACCGCAGGCGTGGAGGTTTCGTTGGGCTATCCGGCAGAGGCGTGGATGACTGCCCAGGACGTGGCGGAATATTGTACCGCTGCCGTCATGCCGCAAATTTACGGACAAATTGCTGGGGAAATCCTGACCGGGCGGGTTTATTCGCCGCTGGCAGACAGGGCCGGGGAGGAGATCGTAACCAGGGACGGCGCCGGAATATCCGTATATAGGAAGGAACCCGAAAACCGCCAGAAATGCAGCTGCGGAGCAGAAACCGCCCTGCTGTTCCAACTGGCCAACGATATTCGGGCGGACTACACCCGCCGCCTCCAGGCGCTTACCAATGCCATCATGTCCGGCAGTCTGGCCACACCGCTGGCGGGGAGAAATGGGGCGGTCATTACAACCAGGGACAGCGCGGAAATTTCCGCTGTCAAAATACTTTAACGGGAGGAAAAGACAATGAGTTTGAAAACAAACGAATTGCAGAAAATCACTGGTCTGCAGGGGACGGACACGATCCTGGTGGACACAGACGCAAAGGGGACGGGGCGGGCGCCGTTTGACGCGGCAACCGAGTTTTTCAAGGAAACCTTTCTGGCCGGCGGGGTCCCCTATGGCAAGGAACTGACCGACAGCTGGGCAAACCTGCGGGCGCGTATTCTGGCCGGTGACATGGCCGGGATCCATATCGGTGACTATAAGACCATCACCCTGACTACCGGCGAGGTGGTGATCATGGAGGTGGCCGGAATTGACCACTATTACAAGTGCGGCTATCCCACCATGATCGGCCATCATGTTGACTTTATTTCCCGTGACTGTCTGGCGGGTACGAAGGTGTTCAACGACACCGCCACCAACAACGGAACCGCAGCCGAACCCAATCCGTGGCGGGCCTCCAAGCTGTTCCATACCTTGAACGATGAAACGGTAGGCGTATACGCGGCCCTGCCTGCTGACCTGAAACCCTGCATTGTGGAAAAAATCGCCCTGTTGGAGCATCGTTTTTCTGCGGCTGGGGCGTTGGAAAGCGATACCGGCTGGGACTGGAACACCATGGGCAAACTGTGGGTGCCCACCGAGGTGGAGGTATTCGGTAACACGTTCTGGTCTGACGGTGACGCGGGATGGACCGGCGGCGGTGGCTGCAACCTTCAGTACCCTATTTTCTACGGCGGGGCAAAGCACATCATCAAGGGCGCGGGCAACGGTGGTGGCCGCTGCGCCTGGTGGGAGGCGTCCGCGCGGCGTCAGTCCGCCACTCGCGTGTGCGTTGTCGGCTACGGCGGCGACGCCGGCCACACCGTGGCCACGGACGGCGGCGTTTACGCGCCCCTGTGCTTCCGTATCGGTTAATCAGGGCCATCCCGCCCCCATGTGGGGCGGGATGGAGAGAACGGAAAGAAGGGCAGGTAAATGAGCGTACTAAAAAATAAACGCAGCGAGAGCCAACTGGAATTTTACCACACGGCCACGCTGATCCGGGCGGAATTGACCCGGTTTGTAATGAATGAAAAAATCGTGCCAAAGCGGTGGCGGCCTGTGTTCACGTTTCCCATGGTGGAGAAGATTATAAAATTGATCGACTACATTACGGCGGCAAATACCATATATCCGCAAAATTTACGGGAGGCGGAAAGACGGCGCGACTATCAGACACAGGCCATTATAACCGTGGAGCAAATTCTCCAGCTTTTGCAGTACATACTCACAACCCTGCCAGTCAACCCCGATAAATTCCAGCCGGTAACGGAACTGCTGATCAAAGAGGGATCCCTGCTGCGAGGCTGGAGGAAATCAGACAATAAATTCATAGCAAAATTCAAGGATCAAACACCTTGATTTTTGTATTGGTTATGCGCTGATAAACCGTCGTCGTGGTGGCCGCTGCAACTGGTGGGAGGCGTCCGCGCAACGTCAGTCCGCCACTAACGTGTGCATTGTCAACAACAACGGCAACGCCAACAACAACGTGGCCACGAACGGCGGCATTTACGCGCCCCTGTGATTCCAATACAGCCCGTTTCCTGCGGGCTGGGCCAGACCGAGTAAACGCCAGAAATGGCGGTGAAAGCCGTGCCTGATTTTCAAAAATCAATTTTTATTTGGAAGGAGCGCATAACCATCCCGCAAGGGTAAATTTGGGCCTTGATATGATCGGGCGGACGCTTTTGTGCATGGCTGGCGTGTCTGTGTGTATCACGCCAGTTTCATGCCCGGTATCATTACGCGGCTATTTCGGAAAGACACACCCACCGCGCCGGGAGTGGCGAACCGGCGGGGCGGGACTGCCGTACAAGGTCCACAAACCAAAAGGAGACATTTGCATGACTTCACTGGAGAGGCGCCGGGAGGCCAGATACCAGAGGCGGAAAGCTGCCAGAGAGGAAAAGAAGTGGAAACGATACGCCGAAAATGACCGGATGGAAAACATATCCCGGTATAAGTCGCTATACCGGGGCAACCAGAAATCTATGCGGAATGTCAGCTGGAAAACCAGCGTCCAGAGGTATCAAATGAACCTGCTGCGGAACATGGAGGAAACGAACCAGAAGCTGGAGGCTGGGGAGAACATCACAAAGGGCTTTGTGGAGTTCGACACCATAGAGCGCGGGAAACTGCGGCATATTCGCAGCGTCCACTATTCGGAAAGGGTGGTACAACGGAGCACCTGCGACAATGCCCTGGTGCCCATGCTGGGCCGTGGCCTGATTTATGATAATGGTGCCTGCCTGGAGGGCAAGGGCGTGGACCGGAGCATGGACCGCCTGACCGCGCACCTGCAGCAGTTTTACAGGGCTAACGGTTTCAGTAATGACGGCTGGGCAGTGGTATTCGATTTTTCGGGATATTTTGACAATATCCTGCACCGGGAATGTTTCAACGTCTATTCAAAAGCATTTCGGGACCACCGGATCCTGCGGCTTTTGAAAGATTTTGTAATTCCCTTTGGCTATCCGACAGCAACAACGAACTGGCAAAGGGTAAAACGGCAGGACGCGGAACAGTACACCGGGAAAAGCCTGGGGCTAGGCAGTCAAATTTCACAGATCACGGCGGTGAGTTATCCCAATAGCCTGGATCATTTCATTAAGCAGGTTTTGCGTGTGCGCTGGTATGCCAGATATATGGACGACGGCTATATGTTATTTTGGACAAAGAAAGAGGCAAAGGAGGCGGTGGGGCTTGTAATTTCATTTTGCGAACCCCTGGGCATTTCAGTCAATCAGAGGAAAACCAGGATCGTCCCGATCCGGCATGGTTTCAAATTTCTGAAAGCAAAGCACCGGCTGACAGAAACGGGAAAGGTTGAGCGGAGAATGTGCCGGGAGAGTATCACAAGACAACGGCGGCGGTTAAAAAAGTTTGCCGCAAAAGTGGCAGCTGGAGAAATGACCGCAGAGGGCGCGGCGGCAGCATACGGGTCATGGAAGGGCTACGCCCTGCACCGGGGTGGCAGAAAAGCCGTCCAGAGCATGGACAAGCTATTCCGTGAACTGTTTGGGGCGGCGGCGCCAAGGTGCAAACTACAATAATTTTTGGAGGCAGCGAAAATGGAAAATCAGAACATGAGGATCAACCGTGAGCAGATGATCGCCAAGGTGATCAATACCAGGTACAGCGTGGACGACCAGATCGCGATCCTGCGCCAGAGGGACGCCAAGCCGGAGGAATACCAGGCGTTTTTCGACTTTGCAGAGCAGGTCAAAAAGGACGTGTCGGCGGAATATGCCGCTATGGATGGCGGTGACGGTGAATAATGCCAAGCTGATCATGGATCTGTGCGCCATTATTGACCAGCAGAATGTGATCATACAGGCCCAGGCCATGGAATTGGCACAACATGACGCGCTGACTCGTGCGGAGGAGATCGCCACCCTGCAGCATAAATACGCGGAGGCTATCGACGGCCCCGCTGAAAATTGGAGGTGTGAGGTGTGAACGCGGAGGAAATGGCGGTCAAGCTGGTGGAGGTAGACGCCCGGAGTAAATCCAACACCCACCGGCTGGATGAAATGGACGAAAAGGTGGACACCCTGAACCGGCTGGCCACCGCCGTGGAGGTCATGGCCACGGAGCAGCGGCACCAGACCGAAACCATGGCGGAGATCAAAACCGACGTGACCGCCCTGGGGACAAAGGTGGACGCCATCGAAAAGAAACCGGGCAAGCGGTGGGACGGCATGGTGGAAAAGCTGTTTTACGGCGTGCTGGGGGTGCTGGCCGCCGCCCTGGGCGCTGGGCTGATCCACCTGCTGACGGCAGCGGCATGACCAAAACTGTGGTGGTGGCCGCACTGGCCATGGCCGCAGGGACCGCCATGGGTTTCCTGCTGTGTCATGTCATAGCGCCGCGCCTGTATCGTGCCCGCCGCCTCCAGAGGGACGACGGCGGGCGCCGGGAAAAGGTGGGCGTCATGGACAAGGTGCTGATCCTGGAGGCTGTGACCCTGGTAGCCTATACCGTGGCGGACCTGGCCGTGTTCTGGCACACCGGCGCGGAGCCGTCCGCGCTGACCGCCTGCGTGTTCGGCGTCTGCGGCCTGGAAAACGGCGTCATGGGCTGGATAAAGACCAACAAAGACAAGGCGGCGGAGGCCGCCAAAACGGGCCGGAGCGGGTGCCAGGGCGCCCCGGCGGAACCGCCCACCGAGCGGGAGGAACCCCCGGACGTGGGCCTGTAAAGGGAGGCAAACACAAATGACAGAAAACCAACTGCGCCAGAAAGTGGTGGACATTATCAACGCATGGATCGGAGCCACCAAAGGCAGCGCCAAACACCTGGATCTTTTGGAGGTCTACAACAATTACAGGCCCCTGGCACGGGGCTATAAGGTCCAGGTGAAAGACGCCTATTGCGCCGCTACGGTCAGCGCGGCATATATCCGGGCCGGGATCGCGGAGTACACCGGGACCGAGTGCGGCGTGGAAAAATACACGCTGGTGGCCAAAAAGCTGGGCATATGGGTGGAGAACGACGCCCACACGCCCAAGATCGGGGACGCCTGCGTGTATGACTGGCAGGACAACGGCGTGGGCGATTGCACCGGAGCCGGGGACCATATCGGGATCGTGTCCAAGGTTTCCGCCGGGTCCTTTGTGGTGACAGAGGGTAACATGAGCGGCGGCAAGGTGGGCACCCGGACCATGGCCATAAATGGCCGCTACATACGCGGGTTTATTTGCCCGGATTTTGCGGCGATTGCCAAAAAGCTGGGCGGGACCACCACCGGCACCACGACGCCCACCACGGGGGCCTCCAGCGTGGTCCAGGGCACCGCCCACACCGTTGCGGCGGGTGACACACTGGGCAAGATCGCGGCCAAATATGGCACCACTGTGGACGCCCTGGCAGCCATCAACGGGATCCAAAACAAGAACCTGATCCGGGTGGGCCAGGTGGTCTATTTGACAGAGGCGGCGGCAGCTGTGGGCAAGCTGGCCCGGCTGGGTGTGATCAATTCCCCGGACTACTGGAACACCGCCGCCGCGTCCGGCAAGGTCAAATATCTGGACCGCCTGCTGATCCAGGCGGCGGAGAAGATCACAAAGGCCGGG
This sequence comes from Pseudoflavonifractor sp. 524-17, assembly GCF_009935845.1. Classification (GTDB taxonomy): domain Bacteria; phylum Bacillota; class Clostridia; order Oscillospirales; family Oscillospiraceae; genus Pseudoflavonifractor_A. The sequence continues at coordinate 135,024 of NZ_QWEK01000012.1, forward strand.
ACCCGGACCACCACCCCGGAGGCCGGCGTGGCCGCCCTGGTGGCCGCTGGCGTGATTAACACGCCGGACTATTGGCTGGCCAACTATCGCACATTCCCCAGCCTGGACGCGCTGCTGTGCGCCCTGGGCGGGGCTGTGAAATAAAATCTTTTGGAGGACATGAACATGGAAACCATTCTGCAGAACATTCCCGGCGTCCTTTCGGCCATCCTGCTGGCGGTGCTGATCCTTATGGTGATCACCAACATCATTGTGGAGGTGGTCAAGAAACTGACCTGGGACAAGGTGCCCACCAACCTGCTGGCCTTTATCGTGGCCATGGCCGTGACCCTGCTGGCGTTTTTCGCCGTGTGCCGGATCATGGCCGTCCCCGTTGTCTGGTACATGGTGGCCGCCGCCATCGGCCTGGGCTTTTTCGTGGCCTTTGCGGCCATGTTTGGGTGGGATAAATTCCGGCAAATGCTGGAGCAGATCACCCGCCTGGAGAACCGGGGGAAATAGATATGGAGGGTAGCAAGGAAGAAAGAATAAGACCCATTACAAATATCAGCGTTAAACGGGCAGTATATGAAACCACTATGCGGGAGTTTTACCGCAGGATAGAGACGGAGCGGAAAGACCGGATCGAAAGGACCGGGGATCCATCTTATACGGAATTTGAGGCCCTGCTGCCCTGGCTGGTAAGTTTTCTGTTGCCAGAAAAAAAGTGCCGGGCCGTAATGGAGTACGACCCGGCGGCAGATAGGATTAAGTTCTTCCAAGAGGAAAGGGGCGGAAAAGATGAAAGAAAATAATTTTGCCAAAGAAATGCGGGAAGAATGTGAACGGAAAAAGACCGCAGCCCGGCGGATATTGGAAATATCCGCCGAACTGCGGTTGACGTGGGCAGACTTCGAGGAGGTCCTGGGGATTGTCAGGAGATCCGCCTATCTGTCGAACACGTCAGCCGGGACTATCTCCTGAAAATATTCCCAGGCCGTTTCAAAAGCGCCATAAACTTTTTCGCCGTGTTCTGCGATACTGTGTAGCTGCTGATCGTCAAAACGGCGGAGACATTCCTGGGAGTATGCAAGAGACAAGTCATAAATCAAACGTTCCCGATCCAATTTTATCACCCCCTTTCCCGCCAAAATTCTACCACATGGCGGCAGCGGGGGCAACAGCGAGGCCCCCGGCAATTGCCGGGGGCCTTTTGCGTCATGCTGTGCGGCTGGCCCGGAACGTGGGGGCCATGCTGTACCGGTCCGGCTGGATCCATTCGCCATCCTGGTCAACGTGGACCATGGAGCGGCGGGACCGGCCCAGGTAGTTATAAGAAACGGTTTTCGCTGTGCGCCCGGTGACCTGAATGGTAAAAATGCAATCATAATCACCAATGCTGCGGGTTTTGTATTCCTTGCCAACTTCAAACTGTGCCATTTTCGTTTGCCCCCTTGTTTTTTTCGCCTTACTTTGTTATTATGGGGGCGGGCCGGTGTAAGGCTACCGGCCTGCCCTTGTGGCGGATAGCGGCTTACCTTTGACCGGGGGAGCCGCTATCCTTTTTTATTCGCCCATGATCCGCTTAACGCTTTCGCGGAGTTCTTCGAGCGTTTCGCATTTAGCGATAAGTTCCAGAACCGCACGGAGCAGGGCCATTGTGGTGTTCATTTCGTCCATGTCCTCACTTCCTTTCGTAAAGGGCTGTACCCTTGCCTTACAATAAGAATTATACTACATGATTGCATGAATATCTATTGACAGAATCCACAAACATGATTGCATGAACTTTGTGTAAAATGTTCATGGTTTCATGTATGGAAATGTGGTATAGTAATGGCGAGGTGATAAACATGGCAACAAAAGCGCATTTAGAGGGGAACAAGCGGTATCTTGAAAAACTGGACCATTACACCATCCGCTTTCCAGGGGGGGCAAAAGAAAAAATAATGCAACACGCAAAGGAGAGCGGAAAGAGCCTAAACGCCTATATAATCGGGCTGATCGAGGCGGACATGGGCAAACTGTCCGAGGAGTAAAGAAAAGGGGCCGGGACACTTTCGGCCCAGCCTTCAGAGCCGAAACAACAAAATTTTTGATTGCTGGATATTCCAACGGGCCGGAAAACGGAACCGTGGTAATATTAAGAAAAATTTTGATTATTTCGGCGGCTGGAGGCGACTATGAGGGCATACACATTTCACGGGAAAAGGAATATTTGCGGTGATCGCATAAGACTGGCCCGCCTGGCGAAACGCTTTTCACAGTCTGATTTATGCAGACAATTACAACTGATCGGGATCCCGATGGAGCGGGACAGCATAAGCAGGATCGAGAGCGGCAGCAGGTATGTGGCAGATTATGAAGTGACCACCATAGCGGATATTTTGGAGGTTTCCGTGTTGTGGCTGCTGGGGAGAGAGTGAAACCGGCGTGGTATTGCACCGCGCCGGTTTTGTCATACCACAAGGAGGCTGCTATGAATTACAAAGGATATAAACATATCAGGTGGGAGCAACGGCTGAAAATAGAGGGCGCCCTGCGGACCGGGGCAAAACCGGCGGCGATTGCGCAGGAATTAGGGGTATGCAAGAAAACGATCTATAATGAGATTGCGCGGGGAATGTGCGTTCAGCAAACCAGCGAATACGAATTTGTGGAAAGATACTGCGCGGACGTGGCGGAGCGGAAATACCAGGAAAATTTGAGGGCCAAGGGGCCGGACGTTAAGCTGGGGAAAGATTTTGCTTTTGTGGAGTACATTGAGGACCAGATCATAAATAAAAAGCGGTCCCCCGGTGCGGCCTTGGCACAGATCCAGATCGACGGGAAAAAATTTGATACAGAAATCTGTGAAACCACCCTTTACAACTGGATTTATCGGGGGGACATTTTCCTGAACTTGACCGAGGCGGATCTGCTGTATAAAGGGGAGCGGCGGAACGAGGGGCGGAAAGCGGGCGACAATAACCGGGCCAGACCGGCCAAGGGGGACACCATTGAACAGCGCCCGGAGGAGATCAACAGCCGGGAAACTTTCGGAAACTGGGAAATGGACAGTGTTATGGGGTGCAAGGGTAGCAAGGCGGCCCTGGTGGTGCTGACCGAGCGGCTGACCCGTTACCCCGTGATCGTCCGGGTGCCTGATCATACCATGGAAAGCGTGGTCCGGGCGCTGGACCGCATGGAGCGCCGCATGGGGGCAAAGTTCCGGGAGGTTTTCCGCTCCATCACCGTGGATAATGGGTGCGAGTTCCAGGACTGCGAGGGGATGGAGCGATCCAAGCGGGCCAGGAAACCGCGCACAAAGATTTTTTATTGCCACCCATATTCTGCCTATGAGCGGGGCAGCAACGAAAACATGAACCGGATCATAAGGCGGTTTTTTCCAAAGGGGACCAACTTCGACAATGTGAGCGCGGCGGAGGTGGCGGAGGTGGAGGAGTGGCTGGCAAACTATCCGCGCCGGATCCTGGGGTGGAAAACGCCGCAAATGCTTTATGACGAATACATGACCGTGGCGGCCTGACCAGCTGAACACGGAAAAACGACCAGGCCGGAAACGCCCAGGGGCGCCGGCCAATTCTTTGCGCCATTTTTGCACCGACAGCGCCGTGGAGGCGCGAAAAACGGGGATCCCACCTGGAGCGGGACCCCCGTTTTTAGGGCTATTAAAAACTTTTTATAATTTTTTGTAATTTAGTCTTGACATTTTGCCCAAGCCCAAAGTATAAATTCCCCTCATATCCCCCCGGCCCCGCGCATATGGTATCCCAGAGGCTGAAAACACGGAAGAGAAAGAGGGCGAATCTAAGATGAGACAACCACCCATTCAATGGGGGCGGGTTCTGCGGCGGACCGCCGCCTGCTTCATGGCCGCCACGGCGGCGGGGACGCTGCTGCTGGGGGCGGAAAACGGGCTGTCCGCCGGGGCGCTCCAGGCGCTTTGCAGCCCCGGCTTTGCCGCCGCGGCCCTGGGGGCGGAGCTGGGCCCCCTGGGGGGCGGGGTGATGGATGAGCTGGACTTCTGGCAGCGGCTGGTGGTGGAGCAGTCCCCCCTGCTGCGGTACGGGTCTGTTCCGGAACAGGTCCAGGAGAGCGCCTCCCCCGCTCCCCCGGCGTCCGCACCGCCCCAGACCGCCGCCCCCGCCCCCACGCCGGACCCGGAGGACGGGGAGCTGCCGGCCCTCACCGCCCCGCCGGAGGACATTGTGGAGCGCACGCTGGTGCCCGCCACCACCCAGGGCTACGCCTATGACAACGGACTGTATCTCTACAACCGCACCAGCCTGCCAGTGGATCTGGCCGCGGCCCAGGCCGCCGGGGTGTCCTTCACCCTGCCGGCGGCGGAGGAGGGCCCTCAAATTCTGATCATCCACACCCACACCACCGAGGCGTACACGCCCGCCGGGACGGATACTTACACCCCCAGCGACAACAACTCCCGCACCCTGGACGAACACCAGAATATGCTGCGCATCGGCGACGAGATGGAGCAGGTTTTTGGCGAGATGGGCCTGTCGGTGGTCCACGACCGGGCGCTGTACGACTACCCCAGCTATAACGGGGCCTACCGCCGCTCCGGCCAGGCCATTCAGGCGTATCTGGAAAAATACCCCTCCCTGCGCATTGTGCTGGACGTCCACCGGGACGCCCTGATAGGAGGGGACGGCACCGTCTATAAGACCGTCACCCAGGTGGACGGGGGCAAGGCGGCGCAGGTCATGCTGGTGCTGGGCAGCGGCGACGGCCACCCGGACTGGGCGGAAAACCTGGCCCTGGCGGTGCGGATCCAAAAGAGTCTGGACACCCTCTACCCCACCCTGGCCCGGCCCATGACGCTGCGGGGCTCTGTGTACAACCAGAACCTGAGCCCGGGGGCCTTGCTGGTGGAGGTGGGCAGCCACGGCAACACGCTTCAGGAGGCGCTGGCGGGGGCCCGCTGCTTTGCCCGGGCGGCGGGGCAGGTATTTTTAAGTCTGAAGTAAAGGATATCTGCGGCAAAGACAACACGGCGCGGCAGTTTGCCGCGCCGTGTTGTAAAAATTTTCTTGAAACTTGTAGAAGACTGTGGTATAGTAGGGATACGAGACAAATAGAAAGGCAGGGCGAGAGGCGTGACAACCACCTCTCGTCCCTATGCGGGAGAAACACCCTCCCACACAACAGCATTGCTGCGCCAGCCCTATTATATCTGAAATGAAGCCCCTTTACAAGGGGGCGATTGAGATTTTGGGGTTTGTGTCTGAATAAATGCGGTGTGGGTTGGACTGAGGTACATCCCTGCACCGCCTTTGTTTGTCTCGGCGGGAAACCCTGGGGGTGGGTGATTCAGATCTCAACACCTGTGAAATTTTCTTCACCTCCTTTAACGATCCACCACCCCCAGGCAGAACCGCTGAGAAAACAGCAGAAGAGGGGGACGAACAGGAACGTCCCAATCCTCACAGCCGTCTGAGGACGGCACGGCAGCCCCGGCGTACCATCCAAGCCAGAATTGGCATCCAACGGATGGCGCGCCGGGGCTGTTCCGCGCAAAGCGGAGCCGTTCCGCCGGCGTGAAAAAACCAACAAGGAGGTAGGAGTGTCCCTCTCCGCCGAGCGCAACTATAACCGGCTGCTGGAAAAGATTCTCCTCCTCCCACGCGGTTTTACAACAATGGATCATGCTGTATCATAAGGGCCATAGAGATGGGGGGCGCCCCTGCCTCAGGAGGATTACATCATGCAGGCGGTCAAAGCGGCGGCGGACATGGTGGAGGGCTCCAAAGCGCTCTCCGAGGAGCTGATGGCCCGGTTTGGCCGCACCGTGCCGGCGTCCATGTGGGAGAGGCGGTTGTGGGGAACATCGGCTCCCCCCAGCGTATGGACTACACCGCCATCGGCGACACGGTGGACACCTCCGCCCGCCTGGAGGCCAACGCCCCCGGCGGCACCATCTACATCTCCCGGGCGGTAGCGGACACCCTGGAGGGCCGCATCCGCGCCACCTCCCTGGGGGATACCGTCAAGCTCAAGGGCAAGAAGGAGGGCTTTGAGATCCTCACCATGGATGAGATTCTGCACTGCCCGGCGGTTGGGCTGCCCCTTCCGGCAATGCGAGGGGGACACTTTCTTCTGAAAGTGTCCCCCTACTAAAATATTGCTTTTTTACGCAGCGCTCAGCACTTCTCAAAGATGGTGGCGGTGCCCATGCCGCCGCCGATGCACAGGGTAGCCAGGCCCTTCTTGGCGTCGGGGCGCTTGGCCATCTCGTGGAGGAGGGTGACGATGATCCGGGCGCCGGAGGCTCCCACAGGGTGGCCCAGGGCAATGGCGCCGCCGTTGACGTTGACCTTGCCCATGTCAAAGCCCAGGTCATGGGCCACGGCCAGGGACTGAGCGGCAAAGGCCTCGTTGGCCTCCACCAAATCAATGTCCTCGATCTTCAGGCCGGCTTTCTCCATGGCCTGACGGGAGGCGGGCACAGGGCCCACGCCCATGATCTTGGGATCCACGCCGCCCTGGCCCCAGGAGACCAGCTTGGCCATGGGCTTCAGGCCGTATTTCTCCACCGCCTCGCCGGAGGCCAGCACAATGGCGGCGGCGCCGTCGTTGATGCCGGAGGCGTTGCCGGCAGTGACCAGGCCGCCGTCGGGCTTAAAGGCGGGGCGCAGCTTGGCCAGGGCCTCGGGAGAGGTGGCGCGCAGGTGCTCATCCTTCTTAAAGTCCACGATCTCTTTCTTCACTTTCACGGGGACGGGGACGATCTCGTCGTCAAAGCGGCCGGCCTGCTGGGCGGCTGCTGCCTTCTGCTGGGAGGCCAGGGCGAAAGCGTCCAGCTGCTCCCGGGTGAGGCCCCACTGCTCGCACACGTTTTCGGCGGTGATGCCCATGTGGTAGTCGTTGTACACGTCCCACAGGCCGTCCTTGACCATGGTGTCCACCATGACGGTGTTGTTCATCCGGGCGCCGTAGCGGCCGGTGGGGAGGGCGTAGGGAGCGGCGGACATATTCTCGGTGCCGCCGGCCACGATGATGTCGGCGTCGCCGGCCAGGATGGAGCGGGCGCCCTCAATCACGGACTTCATGCCGGAGCCGCACACCATGCCGACGGTGTAGGCGGGAACCTCCACAGGAATGCCGGCGCCCAGAGACACCTGGCGGGCCACGTTCTGGCCCTGGGCGGCGGTCAGAATGCAGCCGAACATAACCTCATCCACCTGCTCAGGCTTCACGCCGGCCCGCTTGAGGGCTTCAGCCACAGCGATGGAGCCCAGCTTGGCAGCGGGAACGTCCTTCAGGGACCCGCCAAAGGTGCCAATGGCAGTACGGCAGCAGTTGACAACATAGATGTCCTTCATAAGTGATGACCCTCCAAAAAATGAATTGTTCGTTAAAAATTTGACACTGTAGGTTCCGCAAGCAACTCGCCTTTCGCGATGACCTTATTATAAACGATGGAAAGAGAAAATGCAACGGCTTTTGTGAATAATTTAACAATATCGTTTGATCGCAAAAAATCAGGCAGCCGCACGCTATCAGTTCAGAACTGCCTGATTTTTTGCTTGAAAGTAAAAATTTCCAAAATGCTGCCGTTTAATTTTGTCAGGGGCGGGCCCCGCTTCCCCGCCGTGCCGCGTCAATCGGGCCATCTGTGTGCGGGGCGCGCCGTCGGCTTTTCCGGCGGCGCACCAGCTTGGTCAGCTCGCAGACAGCCACCGGCGCCGCCGCCAGCGCCAGCACGGCAAACCACTCCGTCAGACCCAGGGGGACGGTCTTGAACACCCGCTGGAGGGGCGGGATGCACAGCACGGCCATCTGCATAGCGGCCCCGGCGAGAAACGCTTTGTTCATGGCGGGATTGGACAGCACGCCGATCCGGAACAGGGACTGGTCCTCGCTGCGCACGTCGAAGGCGTGGAAGAGCTGGCAGAAGGTGAGGGTGGCGAAGGCCATGGTATTGGCGGTGGCGCTGGCGCTGGCCGGGTCGGAGAGAACATACTCCCCCAGAAAATAGGCCGCCAGGGTGAGCAGGCCCACCATCATCCCCTGCCAGATCAGCCGCAGGGAGAAGCTGCGATCAAAGAACGAGGCCTGCACATCCCGGGGGCCCCGCTCCATTATCCCCGCCTCCACCGGCTCCACCCCCAGGGCCAGGGCGGGGAGGGAGTCTGTCACCAGATTCAGCCACAGCAGCTGCACCGGCACCAGGGGCATCTGGTGAAAGCGAAAGAGGGTGGCGGAGAAAATGGTCAGAATTTCCCCGATGTTGCAGGAGAGCAGATAGTGAATGGCCTTTTTGATGTTGGCATAGATCCCCCGCCCCTCCTCCACGGCGGAGACAATGGTGGCGAAGTTGTCGTCGGTGAGGATCATATCCGCCGCCCCCTTGGCCACGTCGGTGCCGGTGATCCCCATGGCGCAGCCGATGTCCGCGGCCTTGAGGGCGGGGGCGTCGTTGACCCCGTCCCCGGTCATGGCTACCACCTTCCCCCGCCTCTGCCACGCCTTGACAATGCGCATCTTGTGCTCCGGGGACACCCGGGCGTATACGGAGAAGTGCTCCACGTCGCTGTCCAGCAGCTCCTGGGGCATGAAGTCCAGATCCTCTCCGGTGATGGCCAGGTCCCCGGGGCGGAAGATGTCCAGCTCCCTGGCAATGGCCACGGCGGTGAGCTTGTGGTCCCCGGTGATCATCACCGGGCGGATCCCCGCGGCGTGGCAGCGGGCGACGGCCTCTTTGGCCTCGGTCCGGGGGGGATCGATCATGCCCATCAGGCCGGCGAAGCGGAGATTCTGCTCAATCACCCCGCTGGTGAGCTCCTTGGGGAGAAACTCCAGATCCCGCCAGGCCACCCCCAGCACCCGCAGCGCCCGCTGGGCCATGGCCTCGTTCTGGGCCAGGGCGGCCCGGCGCTCCGCGGCATCCATACGGCACCGGCTGAGCAGTACATCGGGGGCGCCCTTGACCATCACCCGGAATCCCCCCTCCGGCCGGGGGTGAATGGTGCTCATCAGCTTGCGCTCTGAGTCGAAGGGCAGCTCCCCCCGGCGGGGGTACTCCCCCTCCAGCTTGTTTTTGTCCACGCCCTCCCGGGCGGCCAGCTCCACCAGCGCCGCCTCCGTGGGATCCCCCTGGCACAGGGGCGCTCCCCCCGGCTCCCGGCTCAGCCGGGCGTCATTACACAAAGCGCCGATGGTCAGGGCCAGACCCCGGTCCTCCGCCCTGGGGGTCCACACCTCCACCACCGTCATCCTGTTCTGGGTGAGGGTTCCCGTCTTGTCGGAGCACACCACCCCGGCGCATCCCAGGGTCTCCACCGCCGGCAGACGCTTCACAATGGCGCTGCGTCTGGCCATTCGGGCCACCCCCAGGGCCAGTACAATGGTGACGATAGCGGGCAGCCCCTCGGGAATCGCCGCCACCGCCAGAGAGACCGCCGTCATAAACATGTCTAAAATGGGCTGGTGAAAGAGCATCCCAACCCCGAACATAATCCCGCACACGCAAAGGCAGAGGAAGGACAGGGTTTTGGACACCTCGTCCATTTTTTTCTGGAGGGGGGTCTCTCCCCCGTCCTCCCCCAGCAGCATCCCGGCGATGCGCCCCATCTCGGTGTCCATGCCAGTGGCGGTGACGGCGCAGGTACACCGCCCCGCGGTGATCACCGTGGAGGCCATCACCATATTCACCCGGTCCGCCAGGGGGGTGTCCTCCGGCAGCACCGCCTCCGCCTCCTTGGCCACGGGGACCGGCTCGCCGGTCATGGCGCTCTCGTCCGCCCGCGCCCCGGCGCACTCCAGAATGCGTCCGTCGGCGGGGATCAAGTCCCCCGCCTCCAGCTGGATGATGTCCCCCGGCACCAAAGACGCGGCCTCAATCCGGCTGGGCTTGCCGTCCCGGATCACCTTGGCCATGGGGGCGGACAGGCTGCGCAGGGCCTCTAAGGCCTTCTCTGCGCTGTCCTCCTGGGAGATGGAGATGCAGGCGTTGACCACCACGATCAGCAGGATAATGGCCGCGTCCAGCCAGTCCTCCCCCCCGCTGGCCGCCAGGGAGAGCACCGCCGCCGCCAGCAGTACCAGGATCATGGGGTCCCGCAGCTGCTCCATCACCCGCCGGACCATCCCCTTCTTCTCCCCCTGCCGGAGCCGGTTGGGCCCGTACTGGGCCAGCCGCTCCTCCGCCCGGCCGGTGGACAGGCCCCGGCGGCCGTCGCTGTCCAGCTTCCCTAAAACCTCCCCCGGGGTCTTGCTGTGCCATCCGCTCATGTCAGTTCCGCTCCTTTTGTGTTCCGTGATTTTCCGATTTCTGGAATACAGTATACCCCCTCCCCCCCTCCGATTTTACGGGAATCCTGACAGGAGAAAAAGGAGATGCCGGAGCAAAAACAGATTTTGTGTATAAATTTTAAAACAATAAAATATATACTTGAAAAAACAAAAAATGTTATATAATAGGAGATGAATAAAGATGCAGTGTGCTTTATCACTTTATTGCGAAAGGAGGTGAATTTCCATGAAGAACGGACGGCGTTTTGCCGGCGGCGCCCTGTTGGTGCTGACCATGCTGGCCGCGGCGGCGGTTCCCTCTTTCGCGGCTGGCGAAGACCCTGCGGCTCCCATTGCGTGGAGCGGCACAAAGCCGGACCAAGGTGGAGGCAAAGAAACCCGTGTCAACAAGCATGTCTATACCAGTAAAAGCATCTATAACGGCAAGGCTTCCAATCAGTTTGAGTTTGATCTGACGGATACCTATCGGGTGGCAAAGGTCTATGTGACCAATGAAGGTAGTTCACGTATGAACTTCAGCTTCCACCAGGGTTACACTTCAAATCCGGCTATCTCTGGTCAGTGGTCTTTGGAGCCAGGGGAGGCGGAGGTATTCTGGCTGTGGAGCAACGGCGTGTATGATACCTACTGGTGTCAGGTATCCTCCTCCGACGGTTCCCCTGTAAGAGGAAAGATTACCGTGCGTGTGGGAACGACGCAAGCAGAGATGGAGTAAGCACACAGCGAAACCAGGGCTTTTTGGACAGATTCCCAAACCCGTGACAGACAAAAGGGCGGCGGGCTGTGTTTGATCCGCCGCCCAAACCTTAAAAGGAGGAATTTCCGTGAAACGATGCATTTACCTCGCCGGCGGCGCCCTGCTGGCGCTGACCATGCTGACAGCGGCGGCGGTCCCGTCTTTCGCGGCCGGCACCCCCCCGGTAGACCCGCCTGAAGTCACTGACCCCGATTACGGGATTATGCCGCTGTCTGACCTGTACAGCTCGACTTGCAAGGATACAAGCGGCCAATGGAATTCCAGCGAGTTCGCGGCAATACCCGCATACGGGAGCTACATCCGTTACTGGCACCAGAACGACACCAATGAAAAGGTCAAGGTGTATCTGTATCGGACCGACGTAAGCAATACAAAGTACGTTTCGATGATGTATGTCGAGCCGCACAGTCAGAATTCCTCGGTCTATTTCTCCCTTACCTCAAATTCCGGCACCTACAAAATTGTGGTGGAGGCATTTGCTTCCGGCGGCGACGTGAACGGCTCTGTAGCGGCGGCACAGTATAAGACCCATCCTAATATCCAAGGCTAAATACACAGCGAAACCGAGCTTCTAAGGCACATTCTGGGCAAAAAGGCGGCGGACCGGAAATGGTCCGCCGCCTTGTCTCAGTCCCCAAACTGGGCTTTGATCTGTTCGTTGCGTTTGACGTCCATAATGGGGACTTCTGTCATATCTTCTTCCTTAATGTCAATCTCGGCAATATCGGTCTTATCTCCATATTGCGGGAAGTTGACAAGCCAATAGCCGTCTACACAATCAGGGTGGCAGATCCACCCCTGCATCCCCTTGTGGACGCCCTCTTTGGCGTATTTGGGCTTCTCAACAATGACCTCTACGCAGTCCAGCTCTTTCATAATGTGTCCCTCCGCCCAAAATGGGACAGACATCTTAATCCTCAAACTGGGCTTTGATCTGTTCGTTGATCCTGGTGTCCATTCCGTCCCTCAGCAGCATCAGATCGCATTCCGCGATGGAGAGAGTGGCAATATCGCTTTTTTCCCCATACTGCGGGAAGTTGACAAGCCATGTCCCGCCCAGGCTGCGGGGATCGCAGATCCACCCCTGCATCCCCTTGTGGACGCCCTCTTTGGCGTATTTGGGCTTCTCAACGATGACCTCTACGCAATCCAACTCTTTCATAATGTTCCTCCGCCCAAAATGATGCAGACGCCTTAGTCCCCAAACTGGGCTTTGATCTGTTCGTTGCGTTTGACATCCATTTGCGGAACCAGCCTCAAATCTTCTTCTTTCACTACGATTTCTGCAATATCGTCCTTCTCACCATACTGCGGGAAGTTGACAAGCCATGTCCCGCCCAGGCTGCGGGGATCGCAGATCCACCCCTGCATTCCCTTATGGACGCCCTCTCTGGCGTATGTTTTCTTCTCGACGATGACCTCTACACAATCTAACTCTTTCACCTTACCGCCCTCCATATGGTGTATTTAATTTGAGCTTCCCACCGGGACATACCGTCCATCCTGTAATGAATGAAATATCCCCAGCTCTATCTTGCCTTGGTATTTCAATTCGAATATTGATTCGTTGCCCATATTTATTGAGAACTCCGAGTTCATACTCTCCTAAACTATATTTTTTTGCTGCCTGTTTCTCAAATTCTTTCTGCAACCAACTGGCATCCTCGACTGTATAGCCCCATTGCTTAAATAGTTTGTCTTTTCCGTGAGGATGCCGATTCTGTGTGTTAAACAAATAGGGATCAAATTTGCTGTAATCGCTGTATGTAGAGGCGTTCTTCTGTACTACAGCGTAGTCCACGGGCTCCAAAATACAGTGACAATTTGGATGGTGCGGCCATGGAGGGGCCTTACTCCTCAGAAAGAAACACCCGTCCAGCATGAGACATTCATCGCAGTGTGTGTACCCTTCTGATTGGTGTACCCATCTGACCCATTCTGGTGAATCTGACTTTTGGACAAAGAGCACCGTCTGCCATTGCTTGAAATACATCTGTCTTCTCCTTTATAAATAGTAAGAACGGGATGTTCTTCTACCTGTAGGAAAAAACAGGCCAAAAGTTGTATCCATGTGTACAACAAAAAAGAAAATTTTTTAAAAAAGTCGAAAAAGGGGCAAGTCTTATAACGGCTTACCCCTTAATCTGCGCTGAAACGCGGTTATAGTTCCTTTAAATCCAGCTCTACGGGGCAGTGGTCGCTGCCCATGACGTGGGAGAGGATCTTGCTGTCGGCCACCCGGCCCTCCAGCCGCTGGGAGATGATGAAGTAGTCCAGTCTCCACCCCACGTTGTTCTCCCGGGCGCGGTGCATATAGGACCACCAGGAGTAGGCCCCCTCCGCCTCCGGGTAGAGCAGGCGGAAGGTATCGGTAAACCCGGCGTCCAGCAGCCGGGTCATCTTCTCCCGCTCCTGGTCGGAGAAGCCGGCGCTGCCCCGGTTGGCCTTGGGGTGTTTTAAGTCGATCTCCTGGTGGGCCACGTTGAGATCCCCGCACAGCACCACCGGCTTTTTCCCGTCCAGGCCCTTGAGATAGCTGCGCATCTCGTCCTCCCACTCCATGCGGTAGGGCAGCCGGGCCAGCCCCCGCTGGGCGTTGGGGGTATAGCAGCACACCAGGAAAAAGCCGTCAAATTCAGCGGTAATCACCCGGCCCTCGCCGTTGTACTCCGCCAGGCCGATGCCATAGGTCACCGCCAGCGGGGGGATTCTGGTAAAAATGGCGGTGCCGGAGTAGCCCTTCTTCTTGGCGGAGTTCCAGAACAGCTGATAGCCCGGCAGATCCAGCTCTGCCTGGTCCGGCTGCATCTTGGTCTCCTGCAGGCAGACCACATCGGCGTCTGTCTCGTGGAAAAAATCCAAAAACCCCTTGCCCAGGCAGGCGCGCAGGCCGTTTACATTCCAGGAAATCAGCTTCAATCTCCGTCCTCCTTGATGGGGGAGCCCAGCAGGGGCCGGCCCTCCCCGTCCAGCAGGGGGGTGACGCCGCCGCCCGAGGTCATCACCAGGTACTGCACATTGGTCTGCCGGTCCTGCACAATCTGGCAGGGCATGGCGGTAAACAGGCTCTGCTCATACACCACCACAAACCGGCCGGACTTTTTCTTCGCCATGCTACTCCTCCCCGGCGGCTTCCTGGCAGGCCTCGCCTACATAGTCAAAAAACTCCAGCACCAGAATGGGGAAAGCAGCCGCCAAAGTCAGCGCCGCCAGAACGCCGGCCAGCCCCCTATGCTTTTTGGACACACCAAGTCCCAGCAGCACCCCCGCGGACGCCGCCGACAGCTTCAGACAGGCGGCGTCCACCATGTCCATCCGGGCCACCAGCTTCTCGCAGCCCCGCCACAATACACGCAGTTTACACATTTTATAAACCTCCATTCCCGGCTCAGTACCGGCGGATCACCGCCACCACCTTGCCGATGATCTGGGCAAAGGTGCCGTCAATGGGCTCGTACTCCGGGTTTTCCGGCATGAGCCAGGTCTTCCCGTCCCTGCGGCGGAGGGTTTTTACCGTGGCCTCGTCCTCAAACAGGGCCACCACGATCTCCCCATTATAGCACTCCAGCTGCCGGTGGACCACCACCAGATCCCCCGGCAGAATCCCCGCGTTGAGCATGGACTCCCCCCGGACGTTCAGGGCAAAGTACTCCCCCGGCCTGCCGTTGGTGTCAAAGGGGAGGTATTCCTCAATATACTCCTCTGCCAGAATGGGCGCTCCGGCGGCCACGTTGCCCACCAGAGGGATCCGGTCCGCCCCGCCGTAAAGCTCCTCCAGCACCGGGCGGGCGGGGCCTCCCACAATGGTGATGGCGCGGGTTTTGCCCTCCTCCTTGGCGATCATCCCCGCCGCCTCCAGCCCCTTGAGGTGGAAGTGGACTGTGGAGGGGGATTTCAGCCCCACATGGGCCCCGATCTCCCGCACGGAGGGCGGATAGCCGTGCCTGGCCTGAAACGAGACAATATAGTCGTAAATCAGCTGCTGCTTGGGGGAAATCGCCTTCATGCCGGTCCCTCCTCTTGTGTCCGGGCACAATTTGATACCCCTATTATAACACACGTTTTCTCCTGGCGCAAACAGTTGTTCCTTTTTTCTATGCCCTGCTAAATTCCGTGCAGTTCAATATATTTTTTGACATACCGGCCCAAAAGGTCCAGATAGGGCTGGTTGTCCCCCTCAATGGCCTCCAAAAAGGGGTGGGCCCGCCGCCGGATCCGCTCCGCGTCCTTCAAAACAGCCGCCTCCAGCTCCTGGCCGCCGGGCATATTGCCAGTTTTCAAACAGACGCTAGCTACAATATGAGCGCATATGCAAGCATTTTCAATGGTTTCACACTATTAAAATTTTGTGCATCGCAGTATGTGTTAATTGGGTTATAAATTACGAACAAATCATTCCTTCTCTACAGCCTTTATTAGCGCCTCGATATCCGTGTGTAGGCAAATATTCGCCGTGGTACTATAGTCCGCGTGCCCCCAAATTTAGCGACGCTTTCCTGATCTCCCGTGAGATATCCGCCAAAGCGGCGCCGGCCTCCATATCGCAGGCCCGGCTGCGGGCCAGGTCCCCCAGGGAGAGGATGCCCACTACCTTCTGATTCTCCACCACGGGAAGCCGCCGCACCTGGGCAGAGGCCATGATATGGGCCGCTTGGGTGACGTCGGCGTTTGGGGTGACGAAGGCGCAGGACCGGGTCATTACGTCTCCCACCGGCAGGCGTTCCGGGTTTTCCCCCGGGGCCAGGCAGCGCAGTACCAGATCCCGATCGGTGACGATGCCCCGGAGACGGCCGTCGTTCTGGCATACCGGCAGGGCCCCCAGATCGTACCGGGAGAGGAGGCGGGCGGCCAGGGCGGCGCTCTCCCCGGGGGTGATGGTGACCACCTGTGGATTCATCAGCTCACGAACCAGCATAAAAACCTCCCCGCACACCTGAGCAGGCGCGCTTTTCCGTCTTTGATACCAGAAATTATTCCCAAAAAGGCGGAGGGCTATTCGGTTTTTTGCCCGGCCTGGAGGGCAAAATTCCGCCGCAGTACCGCCGGGCCCCGCCAGGCGAAGGCCCGCTGGCCGTACTGCTGCTGAAACTGCCGGTTGGTGAGGGATTCCAGGTCCCCGGGGGTGAGGCGGTCTATCAGCCCCTGGAAAAAGGCGGGGATGCCGGTGCGGGCGGGGCGGGCGTTATAGGGGCAGACCGTCTGACACAGGTCGCACCCCCAGATATAGGGGTGGCGGGCCACAGCGGCGGCCTGCTCCGGGGGCAGCTCCCCCTTCTTCTGGGTGAGGTGAGACAGGCAGCGCTCCGCCGCAAAGCCCTCCTCTGTCAGCGCCCCTGCGGGGCAGGCGGCGATACACCGGCCGCACCCCATACACGGTCCGCTGGGCGCCTGCCGGGGCAGGTCCAGGGGCTGATCCGTGAGGATGGTGCCCAGAAAGATCCAAGACCCGTAAGGGGGGAGAATGATCAGCCCGTTTCGGCCCATAAGCCCCAGGCCGGCCTGCCGGGCGGCCTCCCGCTCCGGCAGGGGAGAGCTGTCCGTCCCGGCGTGAAACATCCGGCCGGGGTACGCCCGGGCCAGATCGGCGCATAACAGATCCAGCCGCCAGGGGAGCTCCAGGTGGTAGTCCAGCCCCCGGGCGTAGAGGGGGAGATTGCCTGGCCGCAGGCCGGCGAAGTAGGGGAACGCCGCCACCAGCACTCCGGCGGCGCCGGGACACAGGGCCTGCGCCTTCTGCCGGGCGGCAGAGTCCATCGCCTGCTCCAGGGCGGCGTAAGGCACGTACCCCCAGCCCGCCGCGCCCAGACCGGCAAAGCGCCCGGCCAGCTCAGCGGCCGTCATAGCGCTCCAGGGCCTTTTGGGCCAGAATGCCGTCGGGGACGCAGGGCTCCGGGCCGTTTTTCCGCTTTTGAACCAGCTCACAGCCCTTTCCCGCCAGGACGACCACCGCCGGCGGGGTGCAGTCCAGCACAGCCCGGGCCACCGCCTCCTCCCGGCGGGGGATGATTTCTCCCGTTTTGCCGAAGGGGAGCAGATACCGCTGGATATCGGCGCAGATGGCCGCCACCGCCTCCGGCCCGGGATCGTCCTCCGTGAGGATGATCCGGTCGGCCAGCGCTCCGGCGGCGGCGGCCATGCCCTCCCGCCGGTCAATGCCCTTGCCCCCGGTGCAGCCAAAGAGGACGGTAATCTGCCGGCCGGGGTATTCCGCCCGGGCGGAGCGGAGCAGGGCCTCCAGACTCATGCCGTTGTGGGCGTAGTCCACAATAACGGACACCGGTTCCCGGCTGCTGGTATAGTGCTCCATCCGGCCGGGGACGGCGGCACGGGCCAGGCCGGCGGCCACGGCCGGAGCCGGAATCTGATAGACCTCCGCCGCGGCTACGGCGGCCAGGGCGTTTTCCACATTGAACAGCCCCGGCATGGCCAGGGTGAGTTCCCCCTGCCAGCGGGGGGTGCGCGCCTGGAACCGGATGAGATCCCCCTCCTTGCGGATGTCCCAGGCGTACACATCGGCGGCGGGGTCGGTGTGGGAGTAGGTCACCACCTGAGGGCAGACCTGGGCGGCGGCGCAGATCTCCCCGGCGTGGTCGCAGTCCAGGTTGACGCAGGCCGCTCTGGCCTGCCGGAAGATAAGCAGCTTGGAGGCGAAGTAGTCCTCCCAGTCCGGGTGCTCAATGGGGGAGATGTGGTCCTCCCCAATGTTCAAAAAGACGGCGCAGGCCAGATCCACCCCGATAACCCGGCCATACTTCAGCGCCTGGCTGGAAAACTCCATGGTCACGTACTCCGCCCCGGCGGCGGCGGCGTTGAGCAGGTGCCGCTGGAGATCCAGGGGCTCCGGGGTGGTGAGCTTGGCGGGCCGGCGCTCCAGGCCGTCGTCGGTGACGATGGTGGACAAAATGGCGCTCTCCCGCCGGTTCTCCTCCTCCCGCCAGGCGTCCACAATGGATTTCAGGTAATAGGCGGTGGTGGTCTTGCCCTTGGTGCCGGTGATGCCGGTGACCTGGAGCCGGCCGGAGGGGTGCCCGTAGGCCAGATCTGCCATCAGGCCCATGGCCCGGCGGATATCCGTCACCGGAATACAGGGGGCGCCGGCCTGCTCATAGGGGCGCTCGCTGACATAGGCGAAAGCCCCCTTGCGCACCGCGTCGATAAGATACTCCGGCCGGAAGGCCGCCCCCTTGCACACAAAGAGGGTACCGGGGACCACCCGCTTGGAGTCGCAGGACACCAGCTCCACCGTGCGGGTCAAATCCGCCGGCACAGGCCGCCGGCCAGCCAGCAGCCCCTGCCAGAGCAGAAGCTGGTAATAATCTCCCAAGGGAAGGCGGGGTCGTTCCATAAAAACCTCCACCGGCACCGCGCCGGGGCGGGCCGCTTTTATCAATCAGAATGGATTTTCTCCCATAAAGTTTATCACAGGTTGGGAAAAAAAGAAAGACAGGTCCGTGGGGCACGTTTGGAGCCCGCCCTGCAGATCGTTGTAAAATGGATTCCAATATGATAAAATAGCCATTGTACAGCCATTTTATCATTCCAGCTGCGCCTCCATGGTATAATAGCCGCAGCCCCAGCCCCAAAGCCAGGGATGTCTGTCCGAACTGCGGGAGTGTGATGTGTGTGAACGAGGTATTAGAAAATTTACTGGTTGTGGTGGGCCAGGTGGGCGTGCTCTTCCTGCTGATGAGCGTAGGCTTTGTCATGGCCAAGCTGGGCAGGCTCACCCCCCAGACGCTGCCCCAGCTGTCCTTTCTGCTGATGTATATCGTTACGCCCTGCGTGATCATCCACTCGCTGCAGGTGGAATTTGACTCCGGGCTGCTTCACGACCTGCTCACCGGCACCGGGCTGGTGGCGGTGACTTACGTGGTGATCTGGCTGGGGGTGCTCCCCTTCTTTCGAAAGCAGGGCCAGGACAGCCGGGAGACCCTGCGCTTCGCGGCCATCTTCGGCAACACCGGGTTTATGGGCTTTCCCCTGATCACCGCCATTTTCGGGGCGGAGCGGCTTATTTTCGCCATGCCGGTCTTTGTGGTCTTTCAGGTGTTCACCTGGTCCCTGGGCGTATACATGATGGGCGGCAAAAAAGAGCTCTCGCTTAAAAACATTCTGGTCAGCCCCGCGGTGGTGGGCATCGCGGTGGGCCTGCCCCTCTTTCTCACCGGGGCCGCCCTGCCGGCGCCTCTGGGGGACACCGTGTCCTTTCTGGCGGATCTGAACACCCCCCTGGCCATGCTGCTCATCGGCGCCCAGATGGCGGCGGCGGACCTGCCCGCCACCTTCCGCAGCCGCAGTCTGTACGGCTGCGCCGCCTATAAGCTGCTGGCCGCGCCGGCGGCGACAGCCCTTCTGCTGCTGCCCTTTGGGCTCAGCCCCATGCTCTTCGCCTGCTGTGTGATTCTGGCGGGGACCCCCACCGCCGGCGTCACCGCCATGTTCGCAGAGCGCTTCAATCGTGGCAAGGAGACCGCCGCCCAGGCCATCACCCTGGCCACCCTGCTGTCCATCCTCACCCTGCCCTTGACAGCGGTGGCGGCCCAGCGGATCGCGGGGCTGTAGCTGCGCCGCCGGAGCTGCACTGCGGAAGAGAAAAACCTGCGGCGCCTTCATTTCCAAGGCGCCGCAGGTTTTTCAGCGGGGCAACGCACGTTTCTTTCCTTGAACCGGGTCTGCGGTACCACTGCTTCGGGGACCTGTCTGTTAGGGTTGAACCGCTTCTGTATCTGCAACGCATCTTCAAGATAACGCTGCACATACTTGGCGTTCATGGAATAGAACCCGCCGCTTCTGCCTTGTGCCGCGGCATAGGCCTCTAAACACTCAATGGCGTCCGGGCGTGCAGCCAATTCAATCAATTCCGGAAAAATACGCCGAAACCGACCGCATACCGGCCTCAAGGGTATCGTAGGCATAACAATCCGGCAGCATGGGGCAGGTCAGAACCGTCTCTACCAGGGCTGGGGTTGTCATCTTCTGAAGGAGCGCGTCGTCGACGTGGCAGGCGGCAAGCCGTTCCGCCCTGGATTGGTACGTTTTCCACTCCGGGGAGGCGGGTGTAATCGGGTACTCGTAGGGCGTATCGATCTCATAGCTCTGCTCCTGGACCATCTCTTCCTCTGTTGCCTGATCAGCAGCCCAAGCAGTTGTTGACACACAGGATACCATTGGTTGACAAGGGCCGACACGGTTTTTCGGGGCGCAAGCGGCCGCTGGCGGCGTCCCCAGAATCAGAAAAAAGAATCCACTTTTCCGCCCCAGCATAGCAATTTTCCCAAACAGGAGAGGGCGCCGCCCTCTTGCCCAGATTAAGGAGGCTGATCCCATGGATCCAGAGGTTTTGGCGTTTCTCGGCGCACACCCGGGGCGGATTGCCCTGTTTGAACGGGTGGAGGCCGTAATTGGGGCCCTGGGCCCCTCGGAATACCGGGTGTCCAAGAGCCAGATCGCCTGGAAAAACCCCTTAAATTTCGCTTTCTTGTCCCGCAATCCCCGCGTTCTCTCCCGCCAGCCGGAGGAGGCTTTGGTCCTCACCCTGGGGCTGGGCCGGCGGGGGACGGAGCCCTGTGTCAAATACGCCGGCGAGCCCTACCCCGGCCGGTGGACCAACCGCATCATCCTCACCCGGCCGGAGGATGTGGACGAAACGGTGCAGGCGCTCCTGGGGGAGGCTTATTGCTTTTCCCGGGAAAAAGGCCGGCGGAAAAAAAGGGAACTTTTAAGCCCCGCCGCCGTCCAAAGGATCCACAGCCATTATTGAAAAAGGAGCAGACTATGAGACGAACGCTATCTGCGGCCCTTGCCGCCCTGGGCCTGACTGGGGCCCTTCACGCCCCCGCCCTGGCAGCGGGCATGGACGCCTTTCAGCCCCAGACCACCTACCCCAACTTCTCCGATGTGCCCTCCGGCGCCTGGTACGCCGCCGATGTCCGGCGCACGGCGGAGCTGGGCCTGATGCAGGGGAAGGGAGACGGCCGCTTTGACCCCCAGGGGCAGCTCACCCTGGCAGAGGCCGTCACCATGGCGGTACAGGTGTCCGCACGCTACCGGGGGGACACCTTTGTCCCCGGCGGATCCCCCTGGTATCAGAACGCGGTGGACTACGCGGTGGAGCACGGTATGCTGGCCCGGCGGGAGTACGCCGGCTACACCGCCCCCGCCACCCGGGCGGACATGGCGGGCCTGTTCGCCTATGCCCTGCCTCCCACAGAGCTGGCCCGGATCAACCGGGTGCGGATCATCCCCGATGTGGACGCCGAAACCCCCTATTTTAACGAGATCTACGCCCTGTACGGCGCGGGCGTGCTGGCGGGGACGGACTCCGGGGCCTTCCAGCCCGGGGCCCCCATTGACCGGGCCTCCGCCGCGGCCATTCTCAACCGGCTGGCCCTCCCGCGGCAGCGGGTGACCTGGAAAGGCACCGCGGAGCCCGCCGGTACGGCGGTAACGCACCCCCAAAAGGTGTACAGCCTCACCCTCCCGGCGGAGTGGACCTACCGCTGGACGGGGGATATTCTGACCTGCCAGTCCGGCTCGCTGTCCATCACCATCTCCGGCCCCCAGCCGGGGTCGGGCGGTGTGGACGCCTATACCGCCTCCGCCCTCCAGGCGGACCGGGGCGCCCAGGGGGTGGAGCTCATCGACCAGCCCGCCTTTGTGTGGTTCCGGGGCATCCCTGCGGGGTACTACCGCACCGCCCAGGCGGGAACCCAGACCGGGGTATACTGCCTGCCCTACCACAGCGCTTTCCTCCAGGCCCGCCTCTCCTTCCCCGCGGCGGAGCAGGAGACCGCCCTGCCCGCCCTGTGGGACGTGCTGGAGACCTTCGACCTGGCTCTGTAATCTGCAGAATGATTCAGAAAACGGCGCCTTGGCCCGTGGGGGCCAAGGCGCCGTCGAGCATATCGAAAAACAGGAGCTGTGAAGGCTTCGCAGGCAGGGGTCGTGTGAAAGGGATTCGTCTGTGCGGTATTGTTGAAAGAGGGCACGGTATGTGATAAAATTGGCGGGACAACTGGCAGTTCGGGGGCGATTGGTTGATGAACAGACAGCGAGCTTCAAAAACCGGCGCGCTGCGGCGGTGGCGGTTTTTTGCCGTGCTCTGGCCGCTGCTCTGCCTCTGCTTTGCGGTGATTGTCGTGTGTCAGCCCGGCCGCAGCCTGGACCAGCGGATCGGCGGCACGGCCCTTGCCCTCTTCCCGCTGATTTTTTTCGCCGCCGGCATGTCCCTCTGCCGCCGCCTGCTGGCGGAGCGGGGAACGGCCACGGTCCGGACCACCGCCGTGGTGATCGCCCGGGGCAGGCGGACCCATATGGGCCGCAGCGCCTACTTTCCTGAATTTGAGTTTCGGGTGGGGGAGATCGCCTGCCGGGTCACCTCTTCCAGCGGCTCCAGCTGCTGTCTCGTGAAGGAGGGAGGCCAGGTAGACCTGTACTACGACCCGGAACATCCAAAGCGGTTCTATGTCCCTGTCCTGTGGCGGTATAACCGCCGCTTCGTCCGGCTTTTATGCGGCACCGGCATTGTACTCCCCCTGCTGGGCCTCTTCGCCCCGCAGCTGCGGGCCCTTGCGGCCGCGCTGCCGTAAGCGTCGGTTTCCCATATCCATACAAAGGAGGAGCGCAGTATGTTGAGACCGAAGGAAGTCGTCTGTCAGTGGGTGGACGCCTTTAATGCCCATGATACCGCGGCAATCTGCGCGCTGTATCACGACAGCGCCGTCAACCACCAGGTGGCAAACGACCCTGTGGAGGGGATTGACGCCATCCGGGCGATGTTCGCCGCCGAATTTGCCGCGGCGGATATGACGGCGATTGTGGAGCATATTTTTGAGGACGGCCAGTGGGCGATTCTGGAGTGGCGGGACCCATTGGGGCTGCGCGGCTGCGGATTTTTTCACGTGGTCAGCGGGAAAATTCTGTTTCAGCGGGGCTACTGGGACAAGCTCTCCTTTATGAAGCAGCATCATCTCCCCATCGAGCAGTCGTAAAGCGTAACACCGGCCGCCGCAAATTTTGAAGAACGTGCTGCGAGGAGGGGACGTATCGTCAAAGGATGTTGTTCATGGAGAGCCATGATTTCTGACCGGAAAAAAGTGCCGTCTGGAGTTATCAGACGGCACTTTTTTGACCGATCAGGCCACATTGCGGGCGCGGAAGCCTACTTCCTTCCAGGCCGGCGGCCCAGCCGCCGGGACAGGCGGCGCCAGAACGTGTCCGGCTCGTACCCCTTGGAGGCCCGGAACGCGGCCTCCGCCTTCGCCGCCCGCTTCAGGCAGTCCCGTTCCTCCCGGCCCATATAGGACGCAGTCCCTTTTGCGGCCAACTCGATCTCCCGCTCGATCATCTTGGCAGGCTTCAGCGGAAACATAGAGCTCCTCCTTTCATGGACGAGGTGGTTCAAATTGCACACTTCCAGAAACATTTGTAGTTGTCTGTTCGCTATTTATTCCACCAGCTCCAGCAAAATAGATCAAATCAGCCTGAGCGTTGACACTACAAGAGAGCGTATAATCATTAACTTTGGTTAGCTTTATATTTTCATAATTTAGCGAGACTAATCGTCCTCTTTCACAGGGAGACATCGCCAAGCCGGGATTGATCTCAAAAGAATCATACCGTACACTACTAATTTTTCCAGTGTTTAAATCATAATAAACGGTATATTTTACAGAGATCGGACAGGTCCAGCTACTCACAGTATATCCAAACTTACTGCTAGTATATGCAGGAACCTTGACGTTTACCGTTACAGCACCACTATTGCTCCGGATGCTCTATACTCCAGTTCAGTCGCATATGCTGGTACCATTTGACTCGCCAACATCAACACACAGATAACAACACTGCATAGCCGCTTCATCAAAATAACCTCCTAACTCCTCGAAAAGCTGAACACTCGTCTAATTGGGGTATACATACCGATTACCAGTACCATCATCAGGTCTATAGCCAACCGCACGACCACCATTTATATCTCCGATGATGGAAATTGTATAACTACCACAGAATTCTTTGCTTTGGGATGGAGCATAGGTCATGAATATATCAAATGTGGCAGTAAATGTAACTGTCTGTCCATTACTTGCGATAGAACGAGAACGTTTTACATTGGAGATACTATATGTTGTTAGGTCTGGTTGGACAGAAAATTGTGTAATAGTTACACTGGGGCTACTTGTAGACGCTTTTGTAATTATCCCACTAGTCCTATCCACTTCATACGAACCACTCAGTTTGACATTAACTTCTCTATATGTGCCACCCTCATAAGTTAAACAAACAAATTCTTCGTAGGTGGTTTTAGAGTCCCCTGCATAGAAAGAAATGTCTTCATCCTCATTATCGTCTACAAATGCACACCCTAATGCCATCGTCATAGAGCTAACATACACCAGCGACATAACCAGTGCCATAACTTTCCTAATAGTCTTCTTCATAGAGTTTTTTCCTCCTTCTTTGAGATCTATATAGGTGGTTAATGATATAATACCATTTGAATTTCACTGATCCACTGGGATCACCCTTTCTTAATTTCTGTTTATATGTTATTATAAATTTTTTATCCTGTCAATAGCGTCTTGTTTTATTTAATTATTTTTATCAGAAAAAATAATTTGGTGGGCTGCGCGCCCCCCCGGTGGGAAACTAACCGTTGCAAATTCTGAAGAACGTGCTATGATGAAGGGACACAGAAACTGGGACATCCCGCCCCAAGGGGCCGGCGGGAGGGGAGCGGAGACATGGAAATCATCATCGTAGGCTGCGGCAAAGTGGGGACAACCCTGGCGGAGCGTCTGAGCGCGGAGGGGCACAATTTGGTGCTCATCGACCTGTCCGCCAAGAAGCTGGAGGCGGTCACCGACCGGCTGGACGTCATGGGGGTGGCGGGCAACGGGGCCAGCGTCAATGTGCTCATGGACGCTGGGATCGACAAGACCGACCTGCTCATCGCGGTGACAGCGTCAGACGAGCTCAATCTGCTGTGCTGTCTCATCGCCAAGAAGGCGTCTGGAGGGTGCCAGACCATCGCCCGGGTGCGCAACCCCCTGTACAACAAGGAGATCGGCTTTATCAAGGAGCAGC
The DNA here is from genome assembly GCF_009935845.1 of Pseudoflavonifractor sp. 524-17. Taxonomy (GTDB): domain Bacteria; phylum Bacillota; class Clostridia; order Oscillospirales; family Oscillospiraceae; genus Pseudoflavonifractor_A. Next base: position 160,120 of record NZ_QWEK01000012.1, read on the forward strand.
TGGGCATCTCCATGGTCATCAACCCGGAGCTTACCGCCGCCATGGAGATCGCCCGCCTGCTGCGTTTTCCCTCCGCCATCAAGATTGACACCTTTGCCAAGGGCCGGGCGGAGCTGCTCAAGCTGAAGCTGAAGCCGGAATTCCACCTGGACGGCCGCACCGTGGTGCGCCTGGTCAGCGAGCTTAGGAGCTCTGTGCTGGTGTGCGCCGTGGAGCGGGGGGACGAGGTCTTCATCCCCAACGGCGACTTTATCCTCAGGGACGGGGACAGCATCTCCATTATGGCCACCCCGGTGGAGGCGGCCTCCTTCTTCAAAAAGATCGGCATGTCCGCCCACCGGGTGTCCAACACCCTCATCGTGGGGGGCGGCACCATCGCAGTCTACCTGGCCCACCAGCTGCTGGACATGGGGATCGACGTGCATATTGTGGAGATCAAGCCGGAGCGGTGCGAATTCCTCTCCCAGACGCTGCCCAAGGCCACCATCCTCAACGGGGACGGCACGGACCAGCAGTTCCTGCTGGACGAGGGGCTGGCCCATGCGGAGTCCTTTGTCACCATCACCAATCTGGACGAGGAAAATCTCCTGCTGGCCCTCTTCGCCAAGCAGCACTCCAAGGCCAAGCTGGTGGCCAAGGTGAACCGCATCGCCTTTGACGATGTGATTGACAGCCTGGACCTGGGCAGCGTAATCTACCCCAAGTATCTCACTGCCGACTATATCATCCAGTATATCCGGGCCACTCAAAACTCCATCGGCAGCAATGTGGAGACTTTGTACAAAATCCTGGACGACCGGGCGGAGGCCCTGGAGTTCTCTGTGCGCACCGAGTCCGAGGTGACGGCCTCCACCATCAGCGAGCTCAATCTGAAGAAAAACCTGCTCATCTGCTGCATTTACCGCAAGGGACAGGTCATCTTCCCCCGGGGACACAACCGGATCCAGGTGGGGGACTCGGTTATCGTGGTCACCACCAACAAGGGGTTCCACGACATACGGGATATTTTGCGGTAACAGTGAGAGGGAGACAGTATGAATCATTCCGCAATCACCTATATTTTGGGGTGGATTTTGAATTTTGAGGCCGGCTTTCTCCTCCTGCCCTGTATGGCGGCGGTGATCTACAAAGAGAGCGCCGGCTGGTCCTTTGCCCCTGCCATCGCCCTGTGCCTGCTGGCGGGGATCCCTTTGGCGCTTCGGGGGATGAAGCGCAAGGCCTTCCACGCCAAGGAGGGGTTGGTGGCTGTAGCCCTGAGCTGGATCGTGCTCAGCGCCGTGGGGGCCGTCCCCTTTGTGCTCAGCGGCGCCATCCCCAGCCCGGTGGACGCCTTTTTTGAGACGGTCTCCGGCTTTACCACCACCGGGGCCTCCATTCTCCCCACGGTGGAGGGGCTGCCCCGGTGCATCCTCTTCTGGCGCAGCTTCACCCACTGGATTGGCGGCATGGGGGTGCTGGTCTTTATCCTGTCCTTCTTACCCCTCACCGGGGGCTATCACATGAATTTGATGAAGGCGGAAAGCCCCGGCCCGGTGGTGGGCAAGCTGGTGCCAAAGGTGCGCACCACCGCCAAGATTTTATACGGCATCTATGTGGCCCTTACCGTGGTGGAGATTTTCCTCCTTCTGCTGGGGGGCATGTCCGTCTTTGACGCCCTGACCACCGCCTTCGGCACCGCGGGCACCGGCGGCTTCGGCATCAAAAACGACAGCATCGCAGGATACTCCCCCTATCTGCAATATATCGTCACGCTCTTTATGATCCTGTTTGGGGTTAACTTCAACTTCTACTTTCTTATTCTCATCCGGCGGGCCGGGCAGCTGCTCCGCTCCGAGGAGCTGTGGACCTATCTGGGCGTCATTGCCGTGAGCATCGGGGCCATTATGATCAACCTCCGGGGGATGTACGCCACGGCGGAGGAGACCTTCCGCCACGCCGCGTTCCAGGTGGGGTCCATCATCACCACCACCGGCTTTGCCACCACCGACTTCAACCAGTGGCCCTGCTTCTCCCAGGCCATTCTGGTGCTGCTGATGTTCATCGGCGCCTGTGCCGGCAGCACCGGCGGCGGCATCAAGGTCTCCCGCATTCTGCTGCTGCTCAAGTCCATCCAGCAGGAGTTCCACTACTACCTCCACCCCCGGCAGGTGCGCTGCCTGCGTATGGAGGGGCACCCCGTAGACAGCGGCACTATGCGGGCGGTACACGTGTATCTGGTGCTCTACGTGCTGCTCTTCTCCTCCTCTGTGCTGCTGGTCAGCCTGGACGGACAGGATCTGGTCACCACCTTCACCGCCGTGGCCGCCGCCCTGAACAACATCGGCCCCGGCCTGGCGGAGGTGGGCCCCACGGGGAATTTCAGTCTCTTCTCTGACCCGGCCAAGCTGCTCCTCTCCTTCGATATGCTGGCCGGCCGGCTGGAGCTCTTCCCCATGCTCCTGCTGTTCTTCCCCAGAACGTGGAAGCGCTTCGGCTGAGCCGCCCGCTTCCTTTGGGGACAAACAAGCCCCCGCCTCTCCTGTTGCTCGGGAGTGGCGGGGGCTTGCTGATGGGGTTAGGATTGGGCCTTCTGGGCCCGGCACAGGGCGGCGTAGGCGCCGTTTTGCTCCATCAGCTGGGCGTGGGTGCCCTCCTCCTTGATGCCGCAGCCGTCGATGACGATGATGCGGGAGGCGGAACGGATGGTAGACAGCCGGTGGGCGATGATCAAGGTGGTGCGGCCCTTGGCCAGCTCGTCAAAGGCGGACTGGATCCGGGTCTCGGTGACGCTGTCCAGGGCGGAGGTGGCCTCGTCCAGGATGAGGATGGGCGGGTTTTTCAGAAAGATCCGGGCGATAGAGATGCGCTGCTTCTGTCCGCCGGAGAGCATGACCCCCCGCTCCCCCACATAGGTCTGGAAGCCGTGGGGCATCTCCATAATATCGTCGTAGATCTCTGCCCGGCGGGCGGCCTGGAAAATCTCCTCCTCGTTGGCGCCGGGCCGGCCATACCGGATGTTGTCATAGATGGTGCCGGCGAAGAGGAACACATCCTGCTGGACAATGCCGATGTTGGACCGCAGGGAGTGCTGGGTGAGCGAACGCACATCCTGGCCGTCCAGGAGGATGCGCCCGCCGGTGACATCGTAGAACCGGGGGATGAGCTGGCACAGGGTGGACTTGCCTCCGCCGGAGGGCCCCACCACCGCCACCGTCTCCCCGGGACGGATGTGGAGAGAGACGTGCTCCAGCACAGGGGGAGACTGGGGCTCGTACCGGAAGGTGATGTCCTCTGCGGCGATCTCCCCCCGGACGGGGCCGTCCGCCCCCAGATCCTGGGCATCGGGGGCGTCCTCAATGTCGGGGGACACCCGCATCAGCTCCACAAACCGCTGAAACCCCGCCATGCCCTGCATGAACAGCTCGATAAAGTTGGACAGCCTCCGGATGGGGCTGACAAAGGTGGTCACATAGAGGGTAAAGGTGGTCAGGGCGATAAAGTCCATCTTTCCCGCCATGATGAGAAAGCCGCCGTAGGCGATGACCAGCACCGGCATGATGCCCAGGGCGAACTCCAGGCCGGAGAAGTAGACGGCCATAGATTTGTAATACTCCCGCTTGGCGCTGCGGAAGTGGCTGTTGGACCGGTCGAACTTGTCCTTCTCCGCCGCCTCGTTGGCAAACGCCTTGGCGGTGCGCATTCCGGAGATGGAGGACTCCAGCTCCCCGTTGATGCCGGCCAGCTTCTGCTTGACCTGGGCGGAGGCGCTCATCATCCGGCGGCGCTGCACCATGGAGAACGCCGCCAGCACCGGCACCACCGCGAAGACCGCCAGGGCCAGCTCCCACCGGATGGTGAGCATCACCCCAAAGGCCCCCAGCAGCGTCACCACAGACAAAAACAGATCCTCCGGCCCGTGGTGGGCCAGCTCGGTGATCTCAAACAGGTCGCCGGTGACCCGGCTCATCAGATGGCCCGTGCGGTTCTTGTCATAAAAAGAAAAGGACAGCGTCTGCATATGGCTGAACAGGTCCTGGCGGATGTCGCTCTCAATGCGCACCCCCAGCAGGTGGCCCCAGTAGGTAACGACAAAGCTCAGCCCCGCTTTCCCCACGTAGGCCAGGATTAAAATGAGCATTACCGCGAAAAAGCTCTGAAACAGCCGCTCAGGCAGCAGCGCCTGCATGGCCCAGCGGGAGACCAGAGGAAAGGCCAGGTCCACCAAAGAGATCCCCAGGGCGCACGCCATGTCCAGCGCGAAGAGCTTCCAGTGGGGCCGGTAGTAGGAGACAAAAATCCCCATATACCCCTTCTTTTTAAAATCCAGAGACGACAATCGGTCCCCTCCTCTCTGAGAAAATGTTTTACCAGTATACGACAAAAGGAGGGCCTTGTCAAACCTGGCTGCCGGAGCGGGGCGGGCTGACAGCCCGCCCCGCTCTGGTGCGTCAAATGAGCCGCCCTACCAGTCCCGCAGGCCGATGGCGTCCTCTGCCTCCATGTCAAGGCCGAACCACTGGAGGATATACCCCACCGTCTCGCCGATGCTGTCCCGGGCCACAGTCTCCAGTTCGCTGCCGTTGTCCTCAAACTCCCCCTGGAGGCCGTTGATGGCCAGGGTCATCCCGTCGAATTTCTTCTGGACGGCGGAGGGATCCCGCTCCCCCGCCTCCAGAAATTCCACTACGTCCCACACTAGGGCCCTTACCTTGTCCACCAGAAAATCGGGGAAATACCCGTCCTGGTACATCGCCTGGAGCATCTGATAATCCGCGTCAAATTTTTTCATCCCCGCTCTCCCGCCTTTCCGTCCCTCTTGTGAACGCGCAGCAGGCGCTCAGGATACCAAAACTCCATTTTTGGCCACGACTTTCCCCTCTTTGAGGACGAAGAGGCGGGCGGACTGACTGATAATCGCCTCTTTGGCGGTGGGGGCGTCCAGCACCGCCAGGTCGGCGGCACAGCCCTCTCTGAGCCCGTGGTCCGTCAGAAGCGTGTTTTTCGCCGGGTTGCAGGTCACCATCTCCATCACCCACTCCAGCTGCTCCCCTGTGCCGTACTGGAGGACCTGGGCAGCGAAGAGGGCCTCCTCCAGCAGGTCGCCGTTTCCGAAGGGGCGGTAGGGGTCCCGGATGTTGTCCGAGGCCACGGATACATTCACCCCCGCCCGGCGGAACTCGTCCACCCGGGTGATCCCCCGGCGGATGGGCTGGTGATCCTGCCGGCCCATGAGGAACATATTGCAGGAGGGCAGGGTGATAATATTCACCCGCAGCTGGGCGCACTCCTCAATGGCGCGGCGGGCGGTCTCGTCGTCCACGGCGTTGAGGGCAGTGACATGTCCGCAGGCCACCCGGCCCTCCATGTGGTACTCCCGGGTCCGCTGGAGCACCCGGAGGAAACAGCTCACGTCGGGCCGGTCGTGTTCGTCAATGTGCAGATCCAGGGGCAGATTGTACGCCTGGGCCAGCGCAAACAGCCGGTCAATCTCCCCCATGGGGTCGGGGGTGAAGAGGGGGTAGCCGGCGATAAAGTCGATCTCCCCCGCCTGCGCGGCGGCGCGGAAGGCCCCGTCGGTCTCCGCCGTCCACTGGACGATGTTGTACAGGTCCAGCCGGCCCTTGTACTCCGCCTTCAGCTCCTGGATGGCCCGGAAGGAGTCCATGCCCCACTGGGGGCAGACCAGCACATGGCTCTTCACCGCGGTGGCCCCGGCGGCCAGCTCCCAGTCCAGCACCCGGCGGGAGCGGGCCTTGATGTCCTCCACCATGCCCCCGGCGGGGATTTTGTCCAGGTAGCGGGTGAAGATGCCGTAGGCCTCCTCCAGATTGGGGGTGTCCTCGTCCACGGCGGTGAAGGACTTGTCCAGATGGGTGTGGGACTCCACAAAGCCGGGGATGACCAGCTTGCCCTTAGCCTGGATCTCCGTCTTTCCCGTCTCCGGCAGCTTTTTGCCGATCCGGGCAATTTTCCCCCCGGCGGCGGCCAGATCCAGTCCCTCTCCCACGCCGAAGAGATTGGCTTCCCGGATGATCAGATCATACGATTGCATGGTGTTCTGCCTCCTAATAGTAATTATGTATGTCAGGCTGTGGAAAAAACGCCGCCTGTTTTTACCCCTCAATCAGAGTCCTGTACTCCTCCTCGCTTCTCACCCGGCCCACCGCAGACAGAGAGACCTGGGAGAAGTCGAAGATCTCCTCCGCCAAAGCCCGGATATCTCCCCGGCTCACCCTGTCGAACCGCGCAATGATCTCCTCCGGGGTGAGCACCCGGCCCAGCAGCAGCTCCCCCCGGGCCATGCTGCTCATCCGGGCGTGGGTGGACTCCAGGCCCAGCAGCACGTTGGCCTTGGCCTGCTCCCGGGCCCGGTCCAGCTCCTGCTGGGTGAGGCCGGCGGCGGCGTACTCCCGCACCACGGTACACACCGCGGCCAGGGCCTGATCCTCCATCTCCCGGCTCAGGGCGGCGTAGACGCCGAAGAGCCCGGTCTCCTCATAGCCGCTGGTGTAGGCGTACACCGAGTAGCACAGTCCCCGGCGCTCCCGTACCTCCTGCCACAGCCGGGAGGACACCCCGCCCCCCAAGGTGGCCGTGAGAATCTGAAGGGCGAAGCGCCGCTCATCTCCCGCCGGCAGGCCGGGGAACGCCAGCAACAGGTGGTTCTGCTCAATGGCCTTGCGCCTGCGGGTGAAGGCGGGGCGGTATTTCCCCAGCGCGGCCGCGCAGACGGGCAGGCGGGCCAGCGCCCCGAACCGCGCCTCCAGCTCCGCCACGTCCTCCCGCCGGAAGCTCCCCGCCAGACAGACCACAATCCGGTCCGGACGGTAGTGCTTTTGCATATAATCCTTCAGCCACGCCCCGCTCATCTTCTCCAGCGTCTTGGGACGGCCCAGGATAGGCCGGGCCAGCGGGGAGCCCCGAAACACCGCCGCCGCCAGCCGCTCGGCGCATACATCCTCCGGATCGTCCTCATACATGCCGATCTCTTCTAAAATCACCCCCCGCTCGGTGGCGGCGTCCCCCTCGTCAAACCGGGAGCGGAAGAGCATCCCGCACAGCAGGTCAACCGCCCGGGGCAGGTGGCTGTCCAGCACCCGGGCGTGGAAGCAGGTACACTCCTTGGTGGTGAAGGCGTTCACCTGTCCGCCGATGGCGTCGATCTCCTCCGCCAGCTGGGCGGCGGTGCGCTCCTGGGTGCCCTTGAACACCATGTGCTCGATAAAATGGGCCGCGCCGTTCTCCCCGGCGCGCTCATGGCGGGAGCCGGTGCCCACCCAGATGCCCAGCGCCGCCGAGCGAACCCCCGGCACCTGCTGGGTTAAAATGCGTACCCCGTTGGGCAGCACTGTCTTGTCGTACATACGCTCCTCCCGAATCATCCGATGTTTTACTGCCATTATAACAGGGCTTTCCCCGCCTGTCAGCAAAAAATCACAGGAAACCCGCCCGTTCTTCCAATGCCCAAGGGGGAGAACGGACGGCACCCTCTGGAAATAGAAGGGAGCTTTTCCACAAAAAACAGGGCGGAGGCGTCCTTTCCGTCAAAAGGGCTTTCCCCCGCCCCGCTTCTGTGATACACTGATGGACAGCGATAATGTGGAGGGATGACTATGTACCAAACGACGGGGCTGGAGGAGCTGCTGCGCGCCCTTTTGGCGGAGGCGGGGCGGGGGGAGGAACCGCTGCCGGAGGACTTCCCCGCCCGGCGGAAGCTGCTGCGGGCGCTGATGAACCAGCGCCCCCCGGTCCCTGCCGCGCCTGAGCTGCTGGCCCTTCAGGACCGGTTTTTGGAAGCGGAGGGGCGGCAGCGGCAGTCCCAGGTGGTCCAGTGGACCGATCTGCCTGTGAGCGCTGTGGACAGCCGCCTGGCCCTGTGGCGGGGGGACATCACCCTGCTGGCCTGCGACGCCATTGTCAACGCCGCCAATTCCGCCTTGCTGGGCTGCTTTCACCCCGGCCACACCTGCATCGACAACGTGATCCACTCGGCGGCGGGCATTCAGCTCCGGCTGGCCTGCAACGCGCTGATGGAGGCCCAGGGCCACCCGGAGCCCCCCGGACAGGCCAAGATCACCCCCGGCTTTCACCTGCCGGCCAAGTATGTCCTCCACACCGTGGGTCCTATCGTCCAAGGGGCGGTCGCTCCCGCCCAGCGGGAGGCGCTGGCGTCCTGCTACCGGTCCTGCCTCACCCTGGCGGAGGCGCACGGCCTGGAGAGCGTGGCTTTCTGCTGTGTGTCCACCGGACTGTACGGCTTCCCACCGGAGCAGGCCGCTCCCATCGCCGTCTCCGCCGTGAGGGACGCCCTGGACCGCTGCCACCACATCCGCCGGGTGATCTTCGACGTCTTCCGCCCGGAGGACGAGGCCCTCTACCGGGCCCTGCTCCTCCATGGATAACTGTATTTACAACCGGGGGCGGCAGACAGGGGGTTGGAGCCCCCCGTCCACCGCCCCCCAGACAAAAATAAATGGAGAACATTGTTATGAACGAGATTATTCTGCTCAAGCTGGGCGAGATCGTCCTCAAGGGCCTCAACCGCCGCAGCTTTGAGGACCGGCTCATCGCCAACGCCCAGCGCCGCCTGCGCCCCTTCGGCGCCTTCAGGGTTTACACCAGGCAGTCCACCCTCTACGTGGAGCCCCAGGATGCCGCCTGCGATCTGGAGGGGGCCTACGGGGCCATGAAGAAGCTTTTCGGCGTGGCAGGCCTGTCCCGGGCCCGCTCCTGCCCCAAGGACAAGGACGCCCTGGTGGCCGCCGCCCAGGACTATCTGGGGGACCGCCTGGCCGCCGCCAAGACCTTCAAGGTGGAGTCCAAGCGGGCGGACAAGTCCTTCCCCATGACCTCCATCCAGCTGTCCCAGTACGTGGGGGGAGAACTCCACGACCGCTACCCCCACCTGAAGGTGGACGTCCGCCGCCCGGAGCTGACGGTCTACCTGGAAATCCGGGACTACGCCGCCTACGTCCACCCCGGCCCGGAGGCCGGCGCCGGCGGGCTGCCGGTGGGCATCAACGGCCGGGCGGTGAGCCTGCTGTCCGGGGGCATCGACTCCCCGGTGGCCTCGTGGATGATCGCCAAGCGGGGCATCGCCCTGGACATGGTCCACTTTTTCAGCTACCCCTATACCTCCCTGGAGGCCAAACAGAAGGTGCTGGACCTGGCCAAGCTCCTCACCCCCTGGTGCGGCCGGCTGATGGTCCACGTGGTCCCCTTCACCGCCATCCAGGAGGAGCTGCGCCGCAGCTGCCCGGAGGAGCTGTTCACCATTCTCATGCGCCGCTTTATGATGCGCATCGCCCAGCGGGTGGCCCGGCGGATCCAGGCCGGGGCCATCGTCACCGGCGAGTCCCTGGGCCAGGTGGCCAGCCAGACCATGGAGGCCATGAAGGCCACCGGCGCCGTGTGTGATCTGCCCATCCTCCGCCCTGTAGTGGGCATGGACAAGGAGGAGATCGTCACCATCGCCCGGAAAATCAACACCTTCGAGACCTCTATCCTGCCCTACGAGGACTGCTGTACCGTCTTCACCCCCCGCCACCCCCGGCTGCGCCCCCTCCCCGGGGAGATCGAGGCCGCAGAAGCCAAGCTGGATATCGACGCTCTGGTACAGGCCGCGGTGGAGGGGATCGAGCGGGTCCGGGTGGATCCGTAGGGATACTGCGGCCGCCCCTCAGTCCGGAATATACGCCCGAATCCTCAGCTGTGCCCCCAGGCTTTCCGCCAGCGCCCGGCACTGCTGAATCTCCGCCTCAGACTTATCCTTATCCACAATGGTCATCACCACCTTGGGCACACAGGCGGCGGCTTTCCGGGTGAAATCCAGCATGGCCTCCCAGCCCTTCACGCCGTCCCTGGGCTGGGTAACGGTGCAGTACTCCTCAGCGGTGGAGCCGTTGAGGGAGACCGATACGGTGTCGATGCGGCCCGCCAGCTCTGGGGTCACGTCCCGGCCCAGGATGAGGTTGGCGTGGCCGTTGGTGTTGATGCGTACCGGGGGCAGGCCGTCCACCTGCTCCTTCAGCCGGTCCACCAGCCATAGAATATCGTCTGTGCGGAACATGGGCTCCCCAAAGCCGCAGAAGACCAGCTCCCGATAGGAGGCCAGGGGCCGGCTGAGGAGGTTGTTTAGGGCCTCTTCCCGGCTGGGCTCGTGCTCCAGCCACAGGTCGTCAGCGTAGATGCTGCCCTTGTGCCCGTTGTGCCGCAGGCAGAAGACACAGGCGCAGTCGCACCGGTTGGTCAGGTTTACATACAGAGCACCTTCGTACTCATAGCTGATGGTCATCATTGCTGTCAAGCCTCCTGTGGGATGCGGAAGAACCGCCGTCCGTTTTGTGTGGTGATATGGGCCACCTCTTCGGTGGAAAGGCCCTTGAGCTGGGCCACAGTCTCCGCCATACGGCAGAGATAGCCGGAGTCGCACCGTCTCCCTCGGAAGGGCTCCGGCGTCATGTAGGGGGCGTCGGTCTCCAGCATAATGTGCTCCATGGGGAGCCACTCCAGCACCTCCAGGGCCCGGCGGGCTTTTTTGAAGGTGATGTTGCCGGTGAAGGAGAGCATCCACCCCATCTGGACCAGCACCTTGGCCTCCTCCACGCTGCCGGCGTAGCAGTGGAACACCCCACGGACGTTGGGATGGGCCCGGGCGATGTCCAGACAATCCCTGTGGGCGTCCCGGTCGTGGACGATGGCGGGGAGGTCCAGCTCCTCCGCCAGGCTGAGCTGGGCGTGGTAAAACTCCCGGGTCCTGGCCCGGCCGGGCTCGTCCTTTACCCAGTAGTAGTCCAGGCCGATCTCACCGATGGCCTTCACCTTGGGGCGGCGGGCCAGGGCACGGATTTCGTCCAGAGCACGCAGGGGCACCCCCTCCAGATTTTCCGGGTGGAACCCCACCGCGGCATAGAGAAAGGGCCAGCGGTCCGCCAGATCGACGGCAAACCGGGAGCTCTCCAGGTCGCACCCCGGGTTGAGCACCAGCTCCACCCCCTTGGCCTCCAGGCCGGAGAGCACCTGATCCCGGTCGGCGCCAAAGTGTTCGCTGTCGTAGTGGGCATGGGTATCAAAATACATAAAAGCCTCCCTCCCGGGCGGCTGTCCTGCCCCGGGCGTCCTTTAGAGCCTGTTTCCGGTTCCGAAGTATTCCAAATGGCGGCAAAAGGCCACTGGTTGGGCATCTTGCCATTTTTCAAACACGGCCTAAACTCCTGCTCATCATAATACAATACTTTCCCTATGATTGCAAGGGAGAGGCGGGCCGGGTTGTCCTGCGGCGCCTCCGCGCCCCGGAGGAGAAAAGAATGGATTCCCGCAGGCCGGATTCCATTCTTTTCTTTACTTATGCCCCAGATTTTTCTATAATAGTTCTGACAGAGGAAATTTTGTTCTTGGTGTGAAAGGCGGCGGTTTGATGTTCTGCGAGGTGCGTTCTTTGGGGCTGAGCGGCATTGCCGGGTATGAGGTCCGGGCGGAGTGCGACCTGTCCAACGGCCTGCCTGCCTTTGACGTGGTGGGCCTGCCTGACGCGGCGGTGAAGGAGGCCCGCAACCGGGTGCGCTCGGTGATCAAGAACTGTTCCTTTCAGTTTCCGGTGTCCCGGATTACGGTGAATCTGGCCCCGGCGGACCGGCGCAAGGCGGGGACGGTGTACGACCTGCCCATGCTGGTGGGCATCCTCACCGCCGGGGGGCAGCTGCCCCGGCACGACCCCAACGCCGCCTTTGTGGGGGAGCTGTCTCTGGCCGGGGCCCTGCGGCCGGTGACAGGGATGCTGCCCATGGCCCTGGCGGCCAGGCGGGCGGGGATTACAGCCCTGTACGTCCCCGCGGACTCTGCCGCAGAGGCCACTTTGGCCGGGGCGGTGACGGTGTACCCCGTGGAGACGGTGAATCAGCTGGTGGCCCACCTGCGGGGGGAGCGCCCGATCCCCCCGGCGCCGCTGTGGACCCCCTGCGCACAGACAGGGGCGGCGCTGGACTTTTCCGACGTGAAGGGGCAGGAGCAGGGGAAGCGCGCCCTGGAGATCGCCGCCGCCGGGGGACATAACGCGGCCATGATCGGTCCGCCGGGCTCCGGCAAGTCCATGCTGGCCCGGCGGCTGCCCTCCATTCTCCCCGCCCTCAGCGGGCGGGAGGCCCTGGAGGCCACGGAGATTCACTCCGTCCTGGGCCTTACCTCCCAGCAGTCCCCTATGGTCACTCAGCGGCCTTTCCGCTCCCCCCACCACAGCATCTCCGCCATGGGCATGGCGGGGGGCGGCAGTCCCGTCCCACGGCCCGGGGAGATCTCCCTGGCCCACAACGGGGTCCTCTTTCTGGACGAGCTGCCGGAGTTCCACAAGGACGTTCTGGAATCCCTCCGCCAGCCCCTGGAGGAGGGACGCGTGCAGATCAGCCGGGCCGCCGCCAGCGAGATCTTCCCCGCCCGGTTTATGCTGATATGTGCCATGAACCCCTGCAAATGCGGCTGGTACGGCCACCCCTCCGGCCGGTGCCGGTGCAGCGAGGGGGAGGTCAAAAAGTATCTGGGCAAGCTGTCCGGCCCCCTGCTGGACCGGATCGACCTCTATGTGGAGATCCCCGCCCTGGAGTTTGACGAGATCGCCCGCCGGCCCCAGGCGGAGTCCTCCGAAACCATCCGCGCCCGGGTCAGCGCCGCCCGGGCGGTCCAGGCCCGGCGCTTCGGTCCAGACGGCCCTGGCTGCAACGCCCACATGGGCACGCGGGAGATTCAGACCTACTGTCCCCTGGACAGCGCCTGCCAGACGGTGATGAAGGGCGCCTTTGAGCGTATGGGCCTCACCGCCCGCAGCTATGACCGCATTCTCCGGGTGGCCCGCACCATCGCCGACCTGGAGCAGGCCCCCGATATCCAGGTGCCCCATTTGGCTGAGGCCATTCAGTATCGGGAGAGCGGGTATTTCCGGCGGTAACCTCTTCGGGGGAGCTTCTGCCCTCCGGGCGGGCCCCTCCAGGGGGCTTGTGCTCGCCGCACGGGCGCCCTGCGCGGGCGGCGCCAGGGGGCTTTCCCGAAAGCCCCCTGGACCCAAAGGGCCAGAGGGGGGAGGATCCCCCCTCTGGACTCCCCCAGCGCGGGGGGCCAGGCGGCGCACCGCGCCGCCACCACTGCCTCAGCGCCCTGAGCGTCTTTCGAAATAGGTGATCTCTGCG
>NZ_QWEK01000069.1 GCF_009935845.1 Pseudoflavonifractor sp. 524-17
ATTTTTCTCACCCTGCTCTATTTTACCTCGTTTATATGAAAAAGTCTGCCGAAGGGCAGACTTTTTCGACAGGCTGGCCCTAGCTTGAACTTTAGTTCAAGCTAGGGCGCTCTTTCCTGTATCAGGGCGCTATCCCTTTTTCTTGGGCTTTGCATTTTTCTTGGGTTTCGGCCTTGCCCAGCCTGCCTTTCGCTTTGGCATGGGGGCGCTGTGTTCTGCCCGAAGGCCCTTTTGCTTTTGTCCCTTCTGCTTGGAGGGCGTCCCCCGCTGAGACGCCCCTTTTTTGTCTCTGTGCTCCTTCTGCTCCCCCCGGCCGGCCCCCGGACGGCTGGGACGGATCAGGCAGTGCTTGCCGTAGCCGATGAGGTCCTGCCGGCCTGCCTTTTGCAGCGCCTCCAGAATCAGCGCCCGCTTTTCCGGCCGCTTCCACTGCATCAGCGCCCGCTGCATGGCCTTCTCATGGGGGTCGGTGGGGACGTACACCGGCTGCATGGTCCTGGGGTCGAGTCCCGTATAGTACATGCAGGTAGACAGCGTCCCCGGCGTAGGGTAGAAATCCTGGACCTGTTCCGGCTGCCGCCCTGTGCGGTTGAGCCACTCCGCCAGCTGTACCGCATCCTGAAGGGTACAGCCCGGGTGGGAGGACATCAGATAGGGCACGATATACTGCTCCTTTTCATAGCGCCGGTTAAGCCGGTCATATTTCTGCCGGAATTTTTCATAGACCTCAATATGAGGCTTGCCCATATAGTCCAGCACACCGTTGACGCAGTGCTCCGGCGCCACCTTCAGCTGGCCGGAGACGTGGTGCTGGACCAGCTCGGCGAAAAACTCCCCGCTCTTGTCCGCCAGCATGTAGTCAAAGCGGATGCCGGAGCGGATGAATATCTTTTTAATTCCGGGGAGTTCCCGCAGCTCCCGCAAGAGCTTCAGATAATCGGTGTGGTCTGCGTCCAGGTTGGGACAGGGGGCGGGAGCCAGACAGGCCCGGTTTTTGCACAGGCCGTGCTTTCGCTGTCTCTCGCAGGACGGATGCCGGAAATTAGCGGTAGGTCCGCCCACATCGTGGATATACCCCTTGAACCCCGGGTGCCGGGTGAGCATTTTTACCTCCCGGATGACACTGTCATGGCTGCGGCTGGTGATCATCCGCCCCTGGTGGAAGGCCAGGGAGCAGAAATTGCACGCGCCGAAGCAGCCCCGGTTGTGCGCCACGGAGAAGCGCACCTCCTCAATGGCAGGGACGCCCCCCATCCCGTCGTACATGGGGTGGGGCTCCCGGACGTAGGGCAGCTCCGCCACAAAGTCCAGCTCTTCCGTGTTCAGCGGCATGGCCGGAGGATTGACTACCAGCAGTTTCTCCCCGTGGCGCTGGAGGATAGCCCGGCCCCGGATGGGGTCGTGCTCGTTGTACTCCACCTGGTTGGCCTGGGCATAGGCTCTCTTGTCCGCCGACACCGCCTCAAAGGAGGGAACCTCTGCCTTAGAGTAGACACAGGAGGCGGCGCTGTCCGCCACAAAGCAGGTCCCCTTTACATCGGTGATCTCCCCCACCGGCGTACCGGAGGCCAGCCGGGCGGCGATCTCCCGTGTCGCCCGCTCCCCCATGCCGTAGACCAGCAGATCAGCCTGACTGTCCAGCAGGACGGAGCGGCGCACCTTGTCCTCCCAGTAGTCGTAGTGGGCAAAGCGGCGCAGGGACGCCTCCAGCCCGCCGATGACGATGGGGATATCCCCAAATACCTGCCGTACGCAGTTGGCGTAGACAATCGTGGCCCGATCCGGCCGCAGGCCCGCCCGATTTCCCGGGGAATAGGCGTCGTCATGGCGCCGCCGCCGGGCAGCTGTGTAGTGGGCTACCATAGAGTCCAGGTTCCCTGCCGACAGCATTACCCCCAATCTGGGCCGGCCCAGCGCGGCAAAGGCGGCTGGACTGCTCCAGTCCGGCTGGGCCAGCACCGCCACCCGGTATCCTTCCGCCTCCAACACGCGGGAGATAATGGCGGGGCCGAAGGTAGGGTGATCCACATAGGCGTCGCCAGTAATGATGAGAAAATCAAACCACTCCCAGCCCAGCGCCTCCATTTCCGGCTTTGTCACTGGCAAAAATCCGTTCATAGCAGCCCTCTTGTCTCTGATTTCCCGGGAAAAATCTTACGGGGCCGGTAGCTGATATCCTTTTCCATCAGATCCAGCGCTCCGTGGCTCCCTGGCCGGACGCCTGCCTTCTCAAACCCATGGCGGCGGTAGAAGATCTGGGCCCGGCCATTTCCCGGCGCGCACACCAGGCGCAGCTTCTCCCGCCCTAGGGGACGGAAGATGGACACCGCCTGGCCCAGAAGCTGAGGGGCCACAGCCTTTCCCTGAAAGGGCTCGTCCAGGGCGAAAAACTGGATGTAACCCGCCCTGTCCTCCGCCCCCCGGTTCAGATCCAGCTGAAGGACGCCCGCCGGCTGATCCTCCAGCATGGCGCACCAAAGACAGGCGGCGTTCTCTTTGGCCTGCTCCGCCGCCTCCCAGGCAAAGCCCGCCCCATCATAGCCGCGCAAATCGCCGTACAGATCGGACCAAGCCCGCTCCCGCAGGCGCTGGTAGAAGGCGCTGTCCTCCTGGCGGTCCATGTCCAGGGGACGGAACCAGGCGTTGGCGTCCGCCATGGCGTCTCCCCGCTCCTTCCACCACCGCTGGCGGGCCAGCGTGGAGATCTCCTGGCTCAGATGGGAGTTGTCGCTTTGCAGCGCCATGCGGACCTCCTCCCCCTCAATCTCCAGACAGGTGACGCCGGTGTTGTCGCTGTGGCGCAGGGTATGCATCTCCCCAATAGACAGGCCCAGCAGCCTGGCCTGGAGGGCGCGGATAGCATCCCCGTGGGAGAAGATGGCCACCGTCTCATCCGGGTGCCGGCCGGCAATGGACAAAACCGTCTCGTAGATACGCTGCTGGGCCTCCTGCCGGGACTCGCCCCCCTTGTTCTTCCACCGGGGGTCACAGGCAATATACCGCTGGTACTGCTCCCCGTCAAACCGGGCCACCTCGCCCCAGGTGCAGTCCTCCCACTCCCCCATGCCTACCTCCCGCAGCCCGGGCAGCGTCACCAGGGGCAGGTGTTTGGGCTCGTATACCGCCCGGGCAGTGGTCATCGTGCGGAAAAGGTCGCTGGCGTAGACCGCGTCTACATGGATGCGGTCAAACCGCTCCTTCAGCGCCGCAATCTGACGGTATCCGTTGTCTGTAATCAGGGAATTGTACCACCCGTGGATGCGGCGGTACAGATTTCCTTCCGCCTCCGCGTGGCGGATGATGTAAAGTGTCGTCATTGTACCTTTCTCTCTTCCCAATTGATTTGGGTGGATTTCAGAATTTTTAGCCCGGTCAGCGGCAGTTTAGGCCGCAGAGGTCAGATGCGATATGGCCTCAGGGCCTCATGAACCACGTCCTCAAAGTCCTCCGCCGCGCCCCAGTCAAAGCGGCACAGTCCCTGGCCCCCGCCGCCGCCCATGCAGCATACTTCTGTCATGTCCCCGCCATAAAAATTGTCCAGCACTACGGTGAGGGTAAGCCGGTTCCCCGCTCGGACATAGTGCTTTTCATAGACCAGCACGATACAATCGCCCCCTTGGGGGTGGGGAATGTCATAGCGGCCGATGAGCGTGCCGGTCACGCTGCCTGTCACCGCGTTGTGGACTTTGTCAAAGCAGCACTCCAGATCCAGCGCTACAAAATAGTGTTTCTGCTCCGCCACACCGCTCCTCCTTCGCGTTTTACCAGGGCTTCACTTCACCGGTGAGCTGGGAGATCGCAGACAGCTTCTGTTCCGCCGCCAAGGCGGCCAGCTCATCCCGCACCTTTAAGGGCGCGAAGGGATCGGCGAAGCAGGCGGTGCCCACGGCCACCGCGCTGGCCCCTGCCAGCATCAGCTGGGCCGCGTCCTCCCCTTTGGAGACGCCTCCCATGCCCAAAATGGGCACACGCACCGCCTGGGCCACCTCCCACACCATCCGCACCGCCACCGGCAGTACGGCGGGGCCGGACAGACCGCCAGTATTCATCTTTAAGACAGGCCGGCGGGTTTTGGTATCAATGCGCATCCCCCGCAGTGTGTTGATGAGGGACAGGACGTCGGCCCCCGCCGCCTCCGCCGCCTTGGCAATCTGCGCAATATCGGTGACATTTGGGGAGAGCTTTACCATAACCGGCACATTGCCGGCATGTGCCTTGGCAGTCTCTGTCACCTCCGCGGCCAGCTCCGGCCGGGTACCGTAGGCCAGTCCCCCCGCCTTCACGTTGGGACAGGAGATGTTGACTTCAATGAGATCTACCCCGGCGTCCGCCAGCATTTCGCACATGACGCCATACTCCTCCGGTGTATTGCCGGAGATATTGGCGATGACCTTTACATCAAACTGCCGCAGAAAGGGCAGCTCCTCCCGGATAAAAGCGTCCACGCCGGGGTTTTGCAGGCCCACGGAGTTGAGGATGCCCATAGGCGTCTCCGCAATCCGGGGGGCGGGGTTGCCCTCTCTGGGATGGAGGGTCAGCCCTTTGGCACAGATGCCCCCTAATTCGCCGAGGTCATAAAACCGGCTGTACTCCCGGCCGAAGCCGAAGGTGCCGGAAGCTACCACGATCGGGTTTTTCAGTGTCACTCCCGCCAGATTTACCGCCAAATTTACATCAGGCATCCCAGTCCACCTCCCTGGCGTCAAATACTGGACCGTCCTTGCACACATGCTTCCGGCTGCCGTCCTTCATATCACAGGCACACACCAGGCAGGCACCCACGCCGCAGCCCATCCGCTCCTCCATGGATACCTGGCAGGGTACGCCGAACGCCGCCGCCACGTCTGCCACGCTTTTCAGCATAGGCTTTGGACCGCAGGCCAGCACCCCGTCGTAATTGCGGTCCTCCTCCAGCTCCCGGCGAACCAGGTCGTCCACAAAGCCGTGATAGCCCAGGGAGCCGTCGTCGGTGGCGATGAGCACCTTGGCACACTCGTCCTCAAAGCAGTTCCGCAGGATCACCTTGTCCTCGGAACGGAAGCCCAGAACGGCGGTGGAACGCCCGCCGGTGTACTGGGCGCAACCCCGCAGGGGAGGCACGCCGATGCCGCCGCCCACCAGGAGATACCGGCCCTCCCGCGTCATGGAGAAGCCGTTGCCCAGCAGGCCCAGCACGTCCAAGGTCTCCCCCACCTCCCGCCGGGCCAGCCAGCCGGTGCCCTCGCCCCGGGCCTCAAACGCAATGGCCAAAAGATCGTCCGGCTCATCCTCCTGACAGGTACACACCGAGATGGGCCGCCGCAGGAGCAGACCATCCCCGCACTTGATGTGGACAAACTGGCCCGGGGTGCGGAAGGAAGCGCGCACCATATGGCCTGCCTCCAGCACCATATAGACCGCATCCCCCATCCGGTCCTTTTCCACGATCTTGCAGCTGTGTTCCACCTTCAAAGAATCACCTCCTCCGTCTTACTCCATGTCGAGATAGCGCATAATGTCGTCCCGCATAGCCAGCGCGGCGTTCCGGGCCGCCTCCTGGTAGTCCTGACCGTCTTTCCCCGTCTTCTGCCAGGCACACATAATGCCTCGAGAGGAGTTGACAATGGCGCCATGTCCCTTCTCATGAAAGGCGTGGCGCACGTCCTCCGCCGTACCCCCCTGGGCGCCGTAGCCCGGGACCAGCAGGAAGGTGTTGGGCATCATAGCCCGGATCTCCTGTAATTCCTTGGGGTGGGTGGCCCCGGTGACTGCCCCCGCCCGGGTATAGCCGTACTTCCCCCGGGTGCCAGCCCCCCATTGCTCAATGAGACCGGCCATCACACTATAGACAGTGCCTCCCTCACTGACCGGAATGTTCTGTAAGTCGCCGGATCCCGGGTTGGAGGTCTTTACCAGAATGAAGACGCACTTGTCCTCCTCCTGGCAGGTCTTGAGAAAGGGTCCCACGCTGTCCAAGCCCATATAGCCGCTGAGGGTGACGCAGTCTGCGTCAAAGACAGGGAGCTTTCTCCCCGCCACCTCTGTGCCTCCCAGCCAGCCGTCGCTGTAGGCGGCGGCAGTGGAGCCAATATCCCCCCGCTTGATATCCGCGATGACGAACAGGCCCTTCTCCTTGGCATAGCGGATGGTATTCTCCAGCAGCTCCATCCCTTGCCAGCCCAGCCGCTCATAGTAGGCCGCCTGGGGCTTTACCGCAGGGACAAGGTCATACAGTGCGTCAATCAGCCCCTTGTTAAACTGCCACACCGCCTCCGCCGCGCCGGCCAAAGTCTCGCCGAACTCCTCATAGGCCGCCCGTCTGATGTGAGGCGGCACATACTCCGGCTTGGGGTCCAGCCCCGCCACTGTGGGATTTCTCTTTTCAATAATTTTACGCTGAAGCGTGTCAAACGACATTTCAACTCATCCTTTCCTCTCCGGCTGGTCACCGGTCCTGATATACAATCTCTCCGCCCGCGATGGTATACTTTACCTTCCCCTTCAGCTTTCTTCCGCCGAAGGGGGTATTGCGTCCTTTGGAGGCAAATTGACTGGGGTCCACGGTCCACTCCTCGTCCGGATCGAAGATGACCACGTCCGCATCCCCGCCGATGGACAGCCGGCCCTTGTTGATCCGCAGGATACACGCCGGGTTCAGGGTCATTTTCCGTAAAATGTCCGACAGGCCCATCTGGCCCGTGTGGTACAGCGCGGTGAGCGTTATGCCCAGAGCGGTCTCCAGGCCCACCATCCCGCTGGGGGCCTCTGCCAGGGGGCGTGCTTTCTCCTCTGCGGAGTGGGGGGCGTGGTCTGTGGCAATGGCGTCGATGGTACCGTCCTTCAGCCCCTCTATAATAGCCTCTACATCGGTCTGGCACCGCAGAGGGGGATTTACCCGGGCCAGGGCGCCATGCTCCAGCACCGCGTCCTCGGTGAGCGTAAAGTACTGTGGACAGGTCTCGCAGGTAATGCGTACGCCTTTTTTCTTATACCGCCGCACCAGAGCCACTGAGCGGGCGGTGCTCACATGGCAGATATGGACCGCCGCGCCGGTTTCCGCAGCCAGCATGGCGTCCCGGGCCACCATAATCTCCTCGGCAATGGCCGGCCGGCCAGGCAGGCGGAGCTGCCGGGACACCCGCCCCTCGTTGACGGCGTAGTTTTTCACCATATCCGCGTCCTCACAGTGGGACAGGATGGTGAGATCCTGCCGGTGGGCCAGAATCAGGCCGTCCCGCATCAGATTGGCGTTCTGGATGGGCATCCCGTCGTCAGACAGGGCCGCCACTCCCGCCGCCTTCAGCGCCTCAAAATCGGTCAGGGCCTCCCCCCGCTCTCCCACCGTCACTGCGCCGATGGGCCACACATGCACACCGCACGCCTCCCGGGCCTTGCGCTTTATGTAGGCCACTTGCTCCGGACAGTCCACCGCCGGCTTGGTATTGGGCATACAGGCAATGGAGGTAAAGCCCCCGTGGGCCGCTGCCAGCGTCCCAGTCTCAATGGTCTCTTTATACTCCAGACCTGGATCTCTCAGATGCACATGCATATCCACCAGCCCGGCACACACCACCAGGCCGCTGGCGTCCAGCACCTCCGCCTCCGGGTCCCGGATGTCGCTGCCCAAAACCGCAACTTTTCCGTTTTCCAGCAGCACATCCATTACGCCGCCAATCCCACTCACCGGGTCCACCAGTTTTCCCCGGCGAATCAATCGTTTCACGCAATCACTCCTTTTTAATCCGGCTCCTAACCTGCTTCTATCCGAACCTCCGCCCTTCAGGGCGGCAGATGTTGGACACAGGAACATGGAAAAAGGGACCAGGTTCCTCCCCCGCCCCTTTCCTGTCCGGCGGAGACTATACTCCGCCAGTGTCTCTTTATTATAGCTTGAATCACATTATTTAGCAACGCATTTTTCACTTTTTTCGGGAATCCTAACACTGGTCAAGCAAAACCTGTCCAACAAAGGAGGAATTTTTTATGACACAGCATCCATTTCTCGAGGGCATCGGACTCGGCCTGGTGGCCGGCGCGGCCCTGACCATGGCGGCCGCACCGAAAAAGAATGAGCTCAAGCGCAAGGCCCGCAAAGCCATGCGCTCTGTGGGCGATCTCGCCGACGACCTGACTGACTCCATGGGCTTCTGATCCCGCCGCCTTCCGCCTGCGGAAACCGCCGTTTCGGCAGGCGGAAGGCCTGCCTTTTTTCTCCGTCAATTTGCTGGTTTTCAATGGCCCCTCGCCAAATTTAATCCATATTTTTCCTGTTTGGAGCGTCTGACAACACCGCAATGTGTTCTGATGACTGGTCTTTTTCTTCCCACAGCATTTTGCCGACAACAGATTGTATAATCTTCCCTGCCCTAAATATAGATTGCATTTCTCCGCTAAACACTATATAATGTACAGCGAAACAGAATGACGGCATACCTCCCTTTTTATACACGCCGGGGGTCTGCCTCTTTTCATGGAATTTACGAAGGAGCGATCGCCAGATGAAGATCATGAAGCGCAGCGGCGCAGAGACCCAGTTCGATCGGGACAAGATCATCGCCGCCATAGAGAAAGCAGACAGGGCTGGCGGCGCGCCGGAACTCTCCAAGGGGCAGATCGAACAGCTGTCCATGCGCATTGAACAGGAATGCCAGCGTATGGGCCGGCCCCCCAGTGTGGAAGAGGTACAGGAGATGGTGGAGACCGGCATCATGCAGGACGGCGCCTATGAGACCGCCAAGCGCTACATCCGCTACCGCTACAACCACAATCTGATCCGCTCCTCCAACACCACCGACACCCAGATCCTCTCCCTCATTGAGTGCAACAACGAGGAAGCCAAACAGGAGAACTCCAACAAAAATCCCACGGTCAACAGCGTCCAGCGGGACTATATGGCCGGCGAGGTGAGCAAGGACATCACCCGGCGCCTGCTGCTGCCCCAGGAGATTGTGGCCGCTCACGAGGCGGGCATCATCCACTTCCACGACATGGACTACTATGCCCAGCATATGCACAACTGCGATCTGGTCAATCTGGAGGATATGCTCCAAAACGGCACCGTGATCACCGGCACCATGATTGAGAAGCCCCACAGCTTCTCCACCGCCTGCAACATCGCCACCCAGATCATTGCCCAGGTGGCCTCCAATCAGTACGGTGGCCAGTCCATCTCTCTGGCCCATCTGGCCCCCTTTGTGGATGTGTCCCGCAAGAAGATCCAGGCCGAGGTGCTGGCGGATCTGGCCATCTGCGGCGGCTCCTCCGACCCCGCCGTGGTCCGCAAAATTGTGGAAAAACGCCTGCGGGAGGAGATCCGCCGCGGGGTGCAGACCATTCAATACCAGGTGGTTACCCTTATGACTACCAACGGGCAGGCCCCTTTTATTACGGTATTCATGTACCTGGGCGAGGCCAAGAGCCAGCAGGAAAAGGAGGATCTGGCCCTCATTATCGAGGAGACCCTCAACCAGCGCTGTCAGGGCGTGAAAAACGAAGTGGGCGTGTGGGTCACCCCCGCCTTCCCCAAGCTCATCTATGTGCTGGAGGAGGACAACATCACCCCCGATACTCCCTACTACTACCTGACCAAGCTGGCCGCCAAGTGTACCGCCAAGCGCCTGGTGCCCGACTATATCTCGGAAAAGATTATGCTTCAGACCAAGATAGACCAGAACGGAGAGGGGCACTGCTACACCTGCATGGGCTGCCGATCCTTCCTCACCCCCTATGTGGATCCGCAGACCGGAAAGCCCAAGTACTACGGCCGGTTTAACCAGGGCGTGGTCACAATCAATCTGGTGGATGTGGCTCTCTCCTCTCAGAAAGACTTTGACAAGTTCTGGGAGATCTTTGACGAGCGGCTGGAGCTGTGCTACAAGGGACTGATGTACCGCCACAACCGGCTCAAGGGCACCCTGTCCGACGCCGCCCCCATCCTCTGGCAGTACGGCGCCATCGCCCGGCTGAAAAAGGGGGAGCCCATTGACAAGCTGCTCTACAACGGCTACTCCACCATCTCTCTGGGCTACGCCGGCCTCTATGAGTGCGTCAAGTATATGACCGGCAAGTCCCACACCCACCCGGACGCCACCCCCTTCGCCCTGGCTGTCATGGAGCGGATGAACCAGGCCACCGCCGCCTGGAAAGCCAAGGAGCACATAGATTTCTCCCTCTACGGCACCCCTATGGAGTCCACCACCTACCGCTTCGCCAAGTGCCTGCAAAAGCGCTTCGGTATTATTGAGGGCGTGACGGACAAGGCCTATATTACCAACAGCTACCATGTACATGTCACTGAAGAGATCGATGCCTTCCAGAAGCTCTCTTTTGAGGCACAGTTCCAAACCCTCTCTCCCGGCGGCGCCATCAGCTATGTGGAAGTACCCAATATGCAGAACAACATTGAAGCCGTTCTCCAGCTCATGCGGTTTATCTACGATAATATCATGTACGCTGAGCTCAACACTAAGAGCGACTACTGTCAGGTCTGTGGCTACGACGGTGAGATCTCCATTGTAGATGACGGGGACGGAAAACTGGTGTGGGAGTGCCCCAAGTGCGGCAACCACAACCAGGACAAGATGAACGTGGCCCGCCGGACCTGCGGCTATATCGGCACCCAGTACTGGAATCAGGGCCGCACCCAGGAGATTCGTGAGCGGGTCCTCCACCTGTAAAAACAACGAAAGGGGCCTGCCTATGAATTACGGCGCCATCAAACCCCGGGACATCGCCAACGGCAATGGTGTGCGGGTGAGCCTCTTTGTCTCTGGCTGCACCCACCACTGCCTGGGCTGCTTCAACCAGGAGGCCCAGGATTTTCACTATGGCCAGCCCTTCACCCACGAGGTGGAGGAACGCATTCTGGCTGATCTGGCCCCCTCCTATATCAACGGTCTCACCTTGCTGGGAGGGGAGCCCTTTGAGCCGGACAACCAGCGTACCCTTCTCCCCTTCCTCCGCCGGGTGCGCCAGGCCCTGCCCCACAAGGATATCTGGTCCTACACCGGCTATACCTACGAGCGGGAGCTCCTTCAGCCCAGCCGGGCCCGGTGCGAGGTGACGGATGAGCTCCTCTCCCTCATCGACGTATTGGTAGACGGGGAGTTTATCGCTGCCCAAAAGGACATCTCTTTGCGGTTCCGAGGCTCCGCCAACCAGCGGCTCATCGACCTGAACGCCAGCCGGCTGGCCGGCGAGACCATCCTGTGGAGCGATGGATTTTAACATGCTTAAACAGCGCCGGTATCTGACAGGATATCGACGCTGTTTTTATTAAGAGTATGGTTAAATAGATTTTATTCATATAAATTCATATAAAGTCTGCTTAAATCTACAGTTCTTTTTTCTAATCCATTTTTAAAGTTGTAACTTCCGCGAAACCGTTCAGTCTCTGTTGCCTTTCTGTCATAATTCGGATATACTAACGGATGATAAAACCGAATTTAGAAAGGTGGCGTTGGTATGCGCGGGATTTATACCTCTATTACCCAGATCCGCCGCAATATCTTTACCGAGATCGCCCGTATGGCCTACGAGGGGGGCGACTACGCCAGGAAAATCGAGGAGCTTCCCTACCAAATTCTCCCTGGGGAGCAGGCCCAGTACCGGGAGAGCATCTTTTTAGAGCGGGCCATTGTGGGAGAGCGGCTCCGGCTGGCCATGGGACTCCCAGTACGCACTGCGGCGGAGTCCGCCCCTCTGTCTAAGGGGATTGAAGAGAGCACCCGCCCAGAGACCTACTACCAGCCGCCCTTGGTGAATATCATCAAGTTTGCCTGTCACGCCTGTCCGGAAAAGCAGGTCATCGCCACCCAGGGCTGCCAGGGCTGCCTGGCCCGCTCCTGCTCCGTGGTCTGCCCCAAGGACGCCATTGACTTTGTGGACGGCAAGTCTATGGTCAATCAGGACAAGTGTATCCGGTGCGGCCGCTGTGTGGAGGCTTGCCCCTACAACGCTATTATCAAGCAGGAGCGGCCCTGCAAGGCGGCCTGCGGCGTCCAGGCCATCCGCTCCGACCAGTATGGCCGGGCTGATATTGACTATGACAAGTGCGTCTCCTGCGGCATGTGCCTGGTGAGCTGTCCCTTCGGCGCCATCGCGGACAAGAGCCAGATTTTTCAGCTGATCACCGCCATCAAGGCGGGCGAGCACGTCTACGCCGCCATGGCCCCTGCCTTCGTGGATCAGTTCGGCCCCAAGGTCTCCCCGGAAAAGCTCCGCTCCGCTATGAAAAAGCTGGGCTTCACCGACGTGATGGAGGTGGCGGTGGGCGCCGATCTGTGCGCCGCCGAGGAGGCGGAGGATTTTATAAAAAATGTCCCGGAGCGCCTGCCGTTTATGGCCACCTCCTGCTGCCCCGCCTGGTCCGTCATGGCCAAGCAGCAATTCCCCGAGTACAAGGATTGCGTCTCTATGGCCCTCACTCCCATGGTGCTCACCGGGCGGCTGATCAAGATGAAGCACCCCACCGCCAAGGTGGCCTTTATCGGCCCCTGCGCCGCCAAAAAGCTGGAGGCCATGCGCAGGAGCATTCGCACCGACATCGACTTTGTCCTCACCTTTGAGGAGATGATGGGCCTGTTCAACGCCAAGGATGTGGACATTGAGAACATTGAGGAAGAGGAGTTTCTCAATGAATCCAGCACCGACGGACGCAACTTCGCCATCAGCGGCGGCGTGGCTCAGGCGGTGGTGAACTGCATCCACAAGATGTACCCCGGTACGGAAGTGAAGGTGGCCTCCGCCCAGGGGCTGGCGGAATGCAAGAAGATGATGACCCTGGCCAAGGCGGGAAAGTACAACGGCTACCTGCTGGAGGGCATGGCCTGCCCCGGGGGCTGCGTCGCCGGCGCCGGCTCTATGCAGCCGATTGAAAAATCCACCGCCGCCGTCAGGCGCTACGCCCAGAAAGCGGATAAGCAGCTTTGTTGTGAGACTGACTACCTCAAGGATCTGGAACGGCTAGAGGAATAAAAGACCTTGACAACAGCCCCTGGCTCTTCTATGATGAATGCACGGAAGGCATTTCGCCATGCCTTTCGTGCATTCGCATCTTCCAAGGAGGAATCCCATTTTGAATGCCAAATATAAGGGAATTCTGTGTATTCTCTCCGCCGCTTTTTTCTTCGCCCTGATGGCCCTCTTTGTCCGGCTGGCCGGGGACCTTCCCTCCATCCAGAAGAGCTTTTTCCGCAATCTGGTGGCCGCCGTGGCTGCCGCGTTTCTCCTGCTGCGGGATCGGCGGCCTATCGCCATGGACGGAAAGAGCTGGTTCTTTTTGATTCTGCGGGCCGCTTTTGGCACGCTGGGGGTACTGTGCAACTTCTACGCTGTGGACCACCTGCTTCTGGCGGACGCCTCCATGCTGAGCAAAATGTCCCCCTTTTTTGCCATTCTGTTCAGCTTTCTCCTCCTCAAAGAGCGTATCTCCCTCTTCCAGGCGGGAGCGGTGCTGGCCGCGTTCGGCGGCTGTGTGCTCATCATGCGGCCTACAGGGCTGGCCATGGAGCTCCTCCCCGCATTCATCGGCCTGCTGGGCGGGGCCGCCGCCGGTTTGGCCTATACCATTGTGCGGCTGCTCAGCCAGCGGGGCGTGAGGGGCCCCTTTATCGTCTTCTTTTTCTCCGCTTTCTCCTGTCTGGTGACGCTGCCCTTCCTTCTCTTCTCCTACCACCCCATGACCGGACAGCAGCTGGCTTATCTTCTCTTGGCGGGCGCCGCCGCTGCGGGGGGGCAATTTTCCGTCACCGCCGCCTACTCCTTCGCCCCCGCCAGAGAGCTGTCTGTTTACGACTACTCCCAGGTTCTCTTCTCCGCCCTGCTGGGCTTTCTGTGCTTTCAGCAGATCCCCGATCTCCTCAGCTGGGTGGGTTATACCGTCATCTGCAGCGCGGCGGCGGCCATGTTTCTCCACACCCGCCGCCACGCCCAATCCTGAGCGTTCCGGCAATGACCGGATCGCTCCAACCATGAAAGGGGTAATTTTATGCAGCACTGGGTCAATGAAGCGGTCTTTTACCACATCTATCCCCTGGGGTTCTGCGGCGCGCCGGAGTACAACCCCGGCGGCGAGCCCCAGTACCGGCTGAACAAGCTGGCGGACTGGATTCCCCATCTGAAGGAGCTGGGGGTGAACACCCTCTACCTGGGACCGGTGTGCCAGTCGGTAAAGCACGGATACGATACCATCGACTACCACCAGATTGACGTCCGCCTGGGCGACAACGACTCCTTTGCCGCCCTGTGTGACCAGCTCCACCAAAACGGCATCCGGGTGGTACTGGACGGCGTCTTCAACCATGTGGGCCGGGACTTCGGCCCCTTCCGGGACATCCGGGAGCGTGGGCAGGCCTCCCCCTACTGCGGCTGGTTCCAGAACCTGAATTTCGGCGGCGGCTCCCCCATGGGGGACCCCTTCTGGTACGAGGCCTGGGGCGGCCACTATGAGCTGGTCAAGCTGAACCTGCGCAACCCGGAGGTGCAGCAGCATCTTCTCAGCGCGGTGGGCCTGTGGATGGACCGGTTTCACATCGACGGCCTCCGGCTGGACGCCGCCGACTGCGTGGACCCGGAGTTCTTCCGGGCGCTGAAGCAGTTTGTCAAGTCCAAGGACCCGGACTTCTGGCTGATGGCGGAGATCATCCATGGGGACTATAACCGCTGGGCCAACCCGGAGCTGCTGGACTCCGTCACCAATTACGAGTGCTGGAAGGGCCTCTGGTCCGCCCACAACAGCAAAAACTATTTTGAAATCGCCCATTCCCTCAACCGCCAGTTCGGCCCGGGGGGCATCTACCGCTCCCTGTGGCTGTACAACTTCGCCGACAACCACGACGTGGACCGGCTGGCCAGCACCCTGACCAACCCCAAGCACCTGCAAAACGTATATACCATGCTCTACACCATGCCGGGTTCCCCCTCCCTCTACTACGGCAGCGAGTGGGCTGTTGAGGGGAAGCGCACCCCCCACAACGACACCGCTCTGCGCCCCTTCCTGGATCTGGAAGACATGAAACAGCGGGACCAGTCCCTCTGCGCCCATCTGGCCCAGCTGGCCCGGCTGCGCCAGGCCTTCCCCGCCCTGCGCCTGGGCAGCTACGAAAACGTGGTTATCAAAAACGAGCAGCTGGTCTTCCGCCGGGCCACCGAGGAACAGCGGATCTATGTCCTGCTGAATTTGGCCGAGTCTGAGTTCTCCCTGGAATTCCCCCATCAGGAGCCTGTCCTTCAGGACGTGCTCAACGGCGACGAAATCTTCAACAATGACGGCGGCCGCACCTGGCTGTCCATTCCCCCCTGCTCCGCCCGGATTTTAGTAGGCGCCCCGGCCCGCTTTTCCTGGGACCGAGGGGCAAGTTTATCACAAGAACAGGCGGGAATCCGGCCTGAGAGAAGTGATATTGTACCTACACAAAATATGGAAGACTCTTCCGCCAGCCAGGCGGCCTTAGACGCCGCCCTGGCTGAAATCGAACGCACCTTGGACCAGATGCTGGTTCTGGCCCAGCTTTCTGCCAGCGATCTCAACCTGGATCGGGCCGCCCTGCAAAAGACGCTGGGGCGTCTCCAGGCCAAGATTGACCGCATCGCGGACAAAATAGAGAACCTTTGACATGCGGATGCGCCCCATCAACAGATGGGGCGCCCAGCTTGTCGAAAAGCGGCCTGCCAGGAAAAAGTTCTGGCAGGCCGCAAAGCATAAAGATACATAAGGGCAGCA
>NZ_QWEK01000070.1 GCF_009935845.1 Pseudoflavonifractor sp. 524-17
TTCCCTGAAAAAGAAAGAGACTGCCTAGGATTCAAAATCCTTGTGGAAAATGTGTCAACTAATATTGACAAAATCAATATTGCTTCCCGCAGGTTCCGCAGTACGATTTCTTCCAGCACTACACGGCGGATGGAGTGCGTCTTGCACAAGGAACGGTCTTTTCGATAGGTGGAGCAAATGTAATACTCCTGCTCCGGCTTGAAGTGATTGGCCCGGCAAAGGTACATCTTGCCGCCGCAATCGGCGCAGTACACAAGCCCGGAGAACATACCCATGTCCCCCATCTTGGTTGGGCGGCGTCTGGCCTGCCGGATGTTCTGCACGACCAGGAACACGCTTTCCTCGATGATCGCCTCTTGGGTATTCTCGAAGATCACCCACTCGGACGGGTTATTCCAGACCTTTTTCTTGCTCTTAAATGACGGCTTGCTGGTCTTGAAATTGACCGTGTGGCCCAGGTACTCGACACGCTCCAAAATGCGGGAAACCGTTTCGTTTGTCCACTTGCAGGGATTAGCCGTAGGAGCGTTGCAGACCGGCAAGCCTTTTTCGTGAGCGTAGGCCGTGGGGTTCAGGACGTTGTTCTGTTGCAGCCACTTGGCGATCTGCGTCGGCCCCAGGCCGTCCACGCACAGGGCGAAAATCTTTTGCACGATAGCAGCCGCTTCCTCGTCCACAATCCAGCGTTTCTTGTCCTCCGGGTCTTTCATGTACCCATAGGGCGGGATGGTGCAAAGGTGTTCGCCGGAGCGTCCCTTGGATTGCCAGGTAGCCTTGATTTTCTTGCTGGTGTCCTTGGCGAACATCTCATTAGATAGCCTCGCATAAAGAAGTACAGATTTTAGAGTTCCACATACCCGACAAAGTTGTAATAGATTTTGATGTCCCGGTGGGTCTCCCCGGCGATTTCGTACTTCTCGCCGACCTCGATGCGCTTCACCAGCCGCAAAAGCGTGGGGCGGTCCAGTTCCTCAAGCTGGGCATAATCGCGGATGACGGCCAGCCATTCGTCGGTGGCCTGCTCGTCCTCCTGGGTGGCCTCCAGCTGGGCGGTGAGCTGCGTCCGCTGTTCCAGCTTGCTCCGGCGTTCGTCCTCGTAGCGGTTCATCAGCTGGACGCACAGCGCCTCCGGCATGACGCCCTTCACCTTGTCCTCGTAGGCCGACACCACCAGCTTTTCCAACTCAGCCAGCCGTTTGTCCAGCGCCGCCAGCGTTGCCCGGAGTGCCTTTGTCTGCTCCAGACTGGCGGCGTTCTTCTGGGCGAGGATTTTCTCCTTGAGAGCGGCGGGGCTGTTCTGCGCCAGCATCGCCTTGGCGTGGATGTCCAGCAGAAGCAGTTTCGTCAGCACCTTGCAGTTGATGTAGTGTGAGGTGCAGGCCGCCTTGCCGCCGCTCATATAGCGGTTACACGAGTAGGCCTGAAACCCGCCAAAATGCCCATCGGCGTGGCGTTTCCGGCTGCGGTAATCCCTTTGATACCGCATGGAACCTCCGCAGTCCGCACAGTAGAGGACGCCGGCGAACAGGGAAATTTCCCCATCGCTGCCGGAGCGCCCCTTGGAGGGATGATTGTCCAGCCTTTGAACGGCATCCCAGACCTCCTGAGAGACAAGCGGCTCATGGGTATGCTCCACCTTAATCCAGTCCTCTTTCGGCTTGCTGACCTGCTTGTGAATCTTGTAGGAAACGGTGCCGGTTTTGTTCTGTACCATGTGGCCCAGGTAGACCTCATTCCGCAGAATGGTCTTAACCGTCACATCGTTCCAGTAGGGTGTCTCGCCCCGTAGGTTCGGCCTGCCCTCGGCCATGTAGTAGAAGCCACGGGGCGAGGGTACGCCCTCCTCATTCAGCGTCCGGGCGATTTTCCGAAAGCTGTCCCCCTGCAAGCGCATATCGAAAATGCGGAGGACAACAGGTGCGGTCACCGGGTCGATTTCCAGGATGTGCTTGTCCGCCGGGGATTTTCGGTAGCCGATGGGAGCGTAGCAGCCGACATACTTCCCCGTCCGAAAAGTGGACTGCTTGACGGCGCGGATTTTGCTGCTGGTATCTCGTGCATAGAGATCGTTCATGACGTTCTTCAAAATGACCAGCATCTCATTGTTCTTGTGAATAGTGTCCACGCCGTCATTGAGGGCGATGAACCGGCAACCCATGCTGGGGAACACGATGTCTGTAAACCGTCCGGCCTCGATGTAGTCTCTGCCGAGGCGACTGAGGTCTTTGCACAAAATCAGATTGATTTTCCCGGCTTTGGCATCGGCAATCATCTGATTGAACATAGGCCGGTCGAAGGTCGTCCCGGAGACCCCATCGTCACAGTAGGCGGCGTAGAGGTTCCCGCCCTGCTCCTGCACATAGCGGCTGAGCATGATTTTTTGATTTTCGATGGACACGGACTCCCCGGTTCTCTCATCGTCCCGGCTGAGCCTGCAATAAATTCCAACATTGTATTTTTCCTGCATCTTGTTTTTTTACCTCCCTGGACGCAGGTACATAGCATCTGTTACCTGCCTCCATTATAGCCGCTTTAGTACTGTAAAGCAATAGTTTTCTGCCGGACATCAGAAGTTTTTACGCAGTCCGCCGCCCATTCCGCTCCAGCTCCGCTGTGTCGATGACCTCGCCCATTTCCGCTTTTTCCGCAAAGCTGCTGGACAGGTGATAGGTCACTCCGTCCATTTCCACATCAAGCCCCAGGTTCAAAAACACGCCCCGGCACCCGCCGTATTCAAAGCCGGGGAGTTCCCCCGCCACTGTGATTTCTACTGTCCGTTTTTCCGTTTTCATGCGATACCTCCCATTCTCCGCAGAATGTCCACGGTGTTGCCCAGCGCACAATAAAGCGCCGCATTGTCTGGATTTCTCATGCTGGACTTTGCCGCCATTCGGATTTCCCGCAGGGCAATCTCCACCTCCCGTGTGGTGTACCCATTTTGAACGGCGGCGACGGCAAGGTTGGCGAGATAGACGCAATCGGTACGGCCCAGCTTGTCCTGCACCGCCATTCTGCCAAGCTGTTCCAGGATGCCGTCACGGGATTTTAAGGTGACGGCCGTTCTGTCCTCCCGCCATAAGACCTCGCTGTTTTGAATTTCGGTAGCCGCTACCGATAACAGGTGGATGCCCTCGTACATATACATCTTGTTCAACGCCTGCCGCCTGCTGGGGGCGTATTCCTCGGTGATATGGGCATCCAGCTTCGGCCTGCCCCGCCCACGCCTGACTTCCTCCGTTTTGTTTTTTTCATTGTCCGGCCTCCTTTCAAAAACAAAAAACGCAGATACAACAAGACCGCCCCCAGCAAAAACGCTGTGGTTTGGTCTATGTATCTGCGTGAAAAATATGTGCAGTATTCAGCTCTCTACTATGGTATCACAAACGGATGTTCCTGTCAATGCCCTTGGGAAAATTTTGTCGAGGGCTGGCGCAAGCTATGGTGATGCGCTATGTGGCAAGCTGGGCGTCTGTATATACAAACGCTCAAAACCACGGTTCCCGGCGATGCCGGAAACCGTGGTTTTGCTTGTTGGGAAGTATCCCAAGCCCTTTGAACAGACCCTCCGCTGGTCTGGCTACGGCTCTGCGAGCCTGACGGATTTTGAAAATGCCGTTTCCTGTCACGGGACAGTTTGCGATTATGCTGGTAAGCCAGCCTCGCCGTTTTCAAAAAACCTCCGCCAGGGGCGGGAGAAAAAGTGCCGGAACGGTGCGTAGCCGCAGAATGAAATTCTGCGAAAAGGGGTTTGGGGGCGGTGCCACCAACAAGCAAAAACAGCTTTCCGGCGGTCACGCTGGAAAGCTGTTTTGAGTCTTTGTGGGAACAAAGACACTGCTTGCCACTTTGGAAATCCCCTCGTATATCCTGTTCCACTGACTATACACTACTGGAACAGTTCTTCCAGTAAAGTATAAAAATCTTCATCCATAACCCGATAGGCGCTGCCATTGGCACTGTTGGTTACCCGATCATCAATCAGGTAACATATTCCATCATCCATAAACACCAGATGCCGGGCCATTTCCGGGTGCATAATTAAATCCTCTTGAATCCGATACTCCACAACGATCTCAAAACCGTCTTTGAAGTCATAGTCAGGAATTTGCTCCATAGGCACCCGCTCTCCGCTGTCAATAGCGGAAAGAATTTTGATCATCATGTCCGCATCGATAACTTCCACAACACCATCATTCTCGCTGGCAGCAACGGAATTTGGCGAACCTGCCGCCACGCCCACGTTGGCATTGCCCACGATTTTCACCACGGACAGCCGTTCAGGAAGTTCCACTGTTCCCAGCTCCGCCTGAGCATAGTTGGGCTGGATAAAGAACAGGGTGGGGTTATAGTCCACCACTTGTACCTCGCAGCGGATGTGCTTCCCGCCCAGGACAATACGGGGCTTTGGAGTGCTTTCCACGCTGGTCTGCACGCAGTATAGAGAGCCGCTGTATCCTGTGCGCTCCAAGCGGAGGTTCAGCGTTGTTCCGAACAGGCCGGCATCCGTTCCGAAACTCGTAGAGGGCGACTGACCTCCCGCAGGGACATAGAACAAATAATAGTGTTCTTGACCAGCCCCAAGTTCGTTGGAGTAATCATATCGTAGCGCATAGGCCCGATCAGAACGAGCATCTAAACTGTCCAGCCATTCATGTACCGCCTCGCGTATCGTCTCCGATTCCTGTTCCTGGTCGTACTCGTCAAAGGTGACCTCTCGCATGGTGCTGGAGCCGGTGACCGATTGGAAAGCGGTGAGGCCAAACACTGCCAGCGCAATGAGCGCCACTGGCACAACTATAATGGCAATCAGGATTTTACCCAGCGTCCTGTCCCTCTGTCGCTGGGGCGGAGCAGGAGGTGTCTCCACACCCTCCAGCGGAGTAGCGCACTTAGGGCACACTTTCCAATCCGCTTCCACCGGGAACGAGCAGTTTGGGCAGGCGGGGCGTAGCTTTGCTCCACAGTGAGGGCAGATGACATATTGTTCTGTAACGGGTTCGGCGCACTGGGGGCACTGCAAATCAGGAGAGTTCCCCCGTACCAGCAGGTAGATGATAAACCCGATCAGAGCGGGGGCCACCACAGCAATCAGCGTCCATGCCATAGCGTTCATCCCCCGGCGTTTGGCGTCTCGGTAGACATACACGCCGATCATGATGGGAATGGTCAGCAGCGCGACCAGAACCACCAGACTAAATATTACTGTTCTCATAGACAGGGCCATAACTCGCCCCTCCTTTCTGTGTATAGACGATAGCAATTACACCGCTGCCCATCATAGAGACCACGGCCAGGCCAATCCCGACTAAAGTCAGCGCAGGAGCGGTGTTCCAGCACAGCAAACCCAACAGAATGAATACCGCCTCAAACAGCGCCCCGGCCACCACCAACAGGACTGTGTGCCGCCGCTCCGCTCTCTTTTCCAACTCCCGTCGCAGGATGTTCTCATTCAAGACGGGCGGGGCAAACCGCTCAAAGTCAAATGTCTGTTTCATCGGCAAGTACCTCCTTCAATATTTTTCGAGCCTTGTTCAGCCGGGATTTTGCTGTCCCCACGGGGATATTCAAAATTCGGGCGGCGGAGGCCAGATCCTCTCCCTGGAAGTAGAACAGTACCACCGCCAGCCGCAGTTTTTCCGGCAGCCTGTCTACCGCTTCGTACAGGGGTGAATAATCCTTTTCCTCTGGGGCAGGAATGGAGGCCAGCAGCCAGTCTTTTTCGTCTCCGTTAGAGAAGTTCAACAGAGGACTTTTCGCCAGACGCCGCAAGGTACTTCGATAGGTGTTCACGCAGATGCGGGTGAGCCACGGTTCAAATTCCCGGCTGGGGTCGTATTGGGAGATATGCTTGACTACCCGCAACCAAGTTTCTTGGTACAAGTCGTCTGCATCGTAGGGGTTGGAGCATAGAGAACGGCACAGACCATAGAGCCGCCTGCCATATTGCTGTATGTACTGGTCAATCAATCGCCTCACCCCTTTCTGCTATGATATACTTCTGCGAGGAGTAAAAGGTTCACTCCATTCAAAAAATTTTTCAAATTTTCGATTTGACATTATTATACTATTGCCAGAAAACAAGGACACGCTGCTTTCAAAAAACAGGTGCATCATAATTGGGATAAAGCATTTATCCCAAACTTAGAGCCGTACCCGCAAAAGAGCAGGTACGGCCCTGGCCTAATCTCAGTCCCATATCAGTTCGTTCAAAATGATTTCTTCTACCTGCGCCTTACAGGTGTTCATTAGACCTGCAAGGCGCAAAGGGGCATGGGCTTTCAGTTCCTTTGTTGCTCCGGCTGCTTTCGCCATCTCCGGCATCATTAGGTCCAAGCGTTTGCGGGCGGTCTGGTCGATTTCCAGCAGGTGTGTATACAGTGTCCCAGATAGCAGCAGGCTGTTGTAAAGACCCGACCTATGCGCCTGGAGGTACTGTTTTCTCATGCGGCCATATTTGCCCAAATTTTCGGTAGCCGCTTCCGAAAATCCGATAGCGGGAATTTCGTAGTCGCTCATTGTCATTTCCTCCGTCTTGTAACAGCTTTGTCGGAGGTAACAGGGATGCTATGTCCTGCATGTAGTGTCATTCTTTATGAGAGGGTGCCATTAAATACGTTGCGGATTGCGGTAAACTCGCTATCTCCCTTTATGCTGTCCACCCCGTCATTCACGGCGATAAAGTGGACATCATATTCTGGAAATACCATTTCCGTATAAAATCCTACTTGTAGGTAATTTCTCCCGAATCTGCTCATGTCTTTCGTAATCAGACATGACACATGACCGGCCTTGATTTCCTCCAACAGTTCGGTGAACCCGGGCCTGTTGAAAGCTAAAGTTAGATAACATAACTTCCAGAGAAAGAAAATTCACGCTTTACAGACAGCAGACAAGCTCGGTTTTGTACGAGCAATCGAAAATCTGACACAAACGGCGTTCACTTATCCCGTCCAGCGGGAAAGAAGCGCCGTTTTGTCGTGCCCAAAAGGAGGAATTATGCAGGACACAAATTTATCAAAGTATTTCTATGGCGACGAGGCGATGCAGTTTTCCTATTTCCGCATCCCCCGCCAGCTTATCACCCATCCCCGCTTTAAGCCCTTGTCAGCGGATGCCAAGCTGCTCTATGGGCTGCTGCTTGACCGCATGGGCCTATCTATCAAAAATAAGTGGTACGACAGCGATAGGCGCGTTTACATTTATTACACTGTGGACGAGGTCTGTGTGAATCTGAACTGCGGGCGGGACAAGGCCATGAAACTGCTGGCCGAGCTGGACACCAGCAAAGGCGTGGGCCTGATCGAGCGCGTCAGGCAGGGCCAGGGTAAGCCCGCCCGAATCTATGTCCTGCGCTTCACCACGCAGGAGCTGCCGCCCCAGCAGGAGAATGAGACAGAGTCGCCTATACCATGCCCGGAGGTCGATTTTGACAACGTGCAGGAGTCGGATTTTCCCGCCGCAGCAGGTTGGGATATTCGATGTGTTGAGGCCGGTAAAGCCGACCCAAATTATAATAATATAAATCAAACTGATTTTATCTATACCAATCAATCTATCAATCCCCCAGCCCCCGGCGCGGAGCAGTCGGGGATTAATCGATACGAGGCGAGAGAGGAAATCAAAGAACACATTGAATACGAGCGGTTACAACAGGAGCTTCCCTACGATGACGTGGAGAGCCTTTTGGAACTGATTGTGGACGTATTGAGCGGTTCGGCCTCCGCTATGCGGATTGGCGGTGAAGTCTTACCTGCGGATGCCGTCAGGCGGCGCTTTCGTCAGCTTGACGGTGAACACATCCGATATGTCATAGACTCCCTGCGGCAGACCACCACAAAAATCAATAACATCCGGGCCTATCTGCTGACGGCGCTTTACAACGCGCCTGTGACGATAGGCCCTTATTACGCCGCCGCTGTGCGGCATGATTTTAGTTAATTCGTCTCACGGTGAGACAAATTAACGCGCACTTACACATGATATGCTGATAAAGAGTTCCCGGAAAAGGGAAAACAGCTATCTGGCAGCACCCACGACGGACAGCGCTGCCGAAAGGCGGTGCTGTCCGAGCAAGTATGTCATTTGTTAAACACAAATGACCGCTTGCCAGGGGGGAACCCCCTTGGAACCCCCATCAACGAAAATGCGTCTCATCGTGAGACGCATTAGCGAGAAAGGAAAATCCTATGCGGAAACGCGAAAAATTCATCGGCCTGTGGCTGAGTGACGCCGAATACAGGCATTTGCTGAAACAATGCACCCTGTCCGGCCTCAACACCAGCGCCTTGCTCCGGCACAGCATTATGGATGTGGACATTCAGCCAAAACCGCCCAACACCTATGTCGTTCTATTGCGGGAGTTGTCCGCTATTGGCAACAATGTGAATCAGATCGCGTATTGGGCCAACGCCACCAAAGGCATCGGCAAAGCGGAGATAGCTGAAGTCGCCGCGTTAATCCAGCAGGCGTGGCGATTGGTGAAAGATACACTGTGACAGGGATAAAGCGGCGCAACCCAAGGTATGCCCCCTCAGCGGGGGAAATTTTACACCACCGCCCTTTGTCCGTCAAGGCCAAGACAAGCCGCGCCGTCCGCAAGCGTCCGGCGCGGGCCTTGACAGCCAAAGGCCGCCGGTGCTTTTGGTGATTAAGGGGGGCATACCCCAAAACCGGCTTGCGCCGGTTTTCGCTATTATGGGGGACGTAAGCAATTCCCGGAAAGTGTGATGGTCATTACAGGCGGGGCCGGCAGGCGCGTATGCGCCCAAAGCGGCTTGAAGAAATGCGTCTCACCGTGAGACGTATTTTCTGCTGAACGGCTAATAATAGCGGCCCCGTTCCTCCAACTCAACCAAGGCTTCAAATAACTTTTCCTGCAGTTCCTTTTTGGACAGACTTTTCACATAGGAGCGCAGCGCCGCATAGTGTTCCTCCATGCGCTGCTCCTCCTCCCGTTCATATTCTTCCACTGCCTCTATGTAGTCCTCCGCTTCCTCCGGGAGCACGGCAAAGAACAGGGCGACCATGTGCTTGCAGATCACCCGCCGCCCGTCTGCGTGAGGGCAGTTGCATTTGGACTGCCGGGGATGGGCAATATTGATTTTCACCTGATAAGGGGTGGGGCCGTTCCCGGCCACCTGCCCCGTGTACTCGTCCCCGCCCGTTTGGAAGTAGGACAGCACCTTTTTCTCCGTATAGTATTCATAGCCCCGCCATGCGGATGCGCCGCTGGCCAAAGTGCGGATGCTCATTCCATGTCCCCCTTATGGCTGGTATATCCATACTACCACAAGGCCGCACCCAAAACAAGTAATTTGACAAAATGCGTCTCACCGTGAGACGCATTATTTTATCAAGAACTCAGCTTTTTCTTGTAATATCAACCCAATCTTTCTATATGCTCTCTTGCCTTTTTGCCTAATACAAAATATAATCAAAATCATATCAGGCAAATAAAATGATAGCGATTTAGGAGGCACTATGGCAAACATTCTGATCGTTGAAGATGAAAAAGCCATGCAGGACATCATTGCGGACTATATGCGAAAAGGCGGACACACCTGTTTTACCGCTGACGATGGCATAGATGCCCTTGTCACGCTGAAAAATCATCCTATGGATTTAATGATCTTGGATGTGATGATGCCCCATCTGGACGGCTTCTCCGTCTGCAAGATGGCGCGGGAAATGAGCGAACTGCCCATTATCATGCTCACCGCCAAGAGCGCGGAGGACGATAAACTGAAAGGCTACGATTACGGTGCGGACGACTATATGACAAAGCCATTCAGTCCCAAGGTGTTGCTGGCAAAGGTGAACGCCCTCCTGCGCCGTTCCTCCCCCGCTTCCGTCGGAGCGATCACCGCCGGGAAAATCATGCTCCACCCTAACGCACACAAGGCCTATCTGGACGGGCAGGAGATTACCTTGACCCATAAGGAGTATGAATTGCTCGCCTTTCTGATGGCAAACCCTGGGCAGATATTCAATCGGGAGCAGCTTCTCAACCGCGTCTGGGGCTATGATTTCGAGGGAACGACCCGCACTGTGGACACCCACATCAAGACCCTGCGGCAAAAGCTGGGGGACGAGGGCAGACATATCGTCACGCTGATACGCTCCGGCTATAAATTCGAGGTGGCGGTATGAAAGAATGGTTTTCGCTCCGTACTGTTCGGAAAAAGATTTTAATGCTGTCAAAACTGGCAGGATTGGCGCTGATTTTTTCCTACGTCCTCTCCACTGGCCTGCCTGTCAATGAGGATGCCGCTTTCCTGATCTGGCTGGGTTTTGTCCTGCTGCTGGTTTTGGGTATTGATTTTTTCATGGGCCGCTTTATCACAAAACCAATCGACAAGCTGAACGCCTCCGCAAAACGCATGGCAGGACTGGACTTTTCGGCCCCCTGCGACCTTGTTTCAACCGATGAATTTGGGGAACTGTCCGCCAGCCTGAACACAATGGCTGAAAATCTGCAACAGGCCCTTGCCCGGTTGGAGGATGCAAACACGCAGCTTGAAAAGGACGTGGAAAAAGAACGGCTTTTGCTGGTCGAGCGCAAGGAACTGGTGGACAGCCTATCCCATGAGATGAAAACCCCGCTGGGTATCATCCGGGCCTACGCCGAGGGCTTGCAGGACGAAGCGGACGAGGCCAAGAAGCAAAAATACGCCCAAGTGATTGTCTCCGAAGTGGAGCGTATGAATGACTTGATCGTAACACTGCTGGATTTGTCGGCGCTGGAAAGCGGGGCTGCAAGCCTGAACATTTCCCGGTTTGACTTTGTAGAGCTGGTGGAAACGGTAGCCGGGCGGCTTCTGATCGACGCCCCGGACACCGACTTTGAACTGCAATATGAGCTGCCGGAGCAAAAAGGTTTCGTGCGGACAGACCGACGGCGTATGGAGCAGGTTTTGGACAACCTGATTGTCAACGCTAAGAAAAATGTGTATCCCGGCGGCGTTCTGCGGCTGGAACTGACAGTGGATGATGGGGCGCTGTATCTCTCCATCTTCAATCAGGGCCGACCCATTCCAGAAAGTGACCTACCCAAAATCTGGACTAAATTCTATCGGGACAGCGGAGCGGAATACAGCGGTTCCGGGCTGGGGCTGTCTATTGTGGCGCAAATCCTGTCCATGCAGAATTACCCCTATGGTGCAGAAAACCAAACGGGCGGGGTACGGTTCCATTTCTCCATCCCCGTCACAGAATAATTTCACACGGATTTCACAGCGGCATCACACCAATTTCACACCGCAACCCTAAACTCTCCTTATCACAAATAAGGAGGGTTTTTTATGTTCTTAGGTTTAGCGTGGTACTGGTGGCTGGTGATCGTGGCGGTGCTGATTATCTCCATCCCTTTCAAAGTCAAGTTTATGAAGTGGTGGAGCAAGAACCAGCAGGAGAAGAAAGGCCAGCGTGGGAAGTGGGGTGATGACGAGT
The DNA here is from genome assembly GCF_009935845.1 of Pseudoflavonifractor sp. 524-17. GTDB lineage: Bacteria > Bacillota > Clostridia > Oscillospirales > Oscillospiraceae > Pseudoflavonifractor_A. Next base: position 11,449 of record NZ_QWEK01000070.1, read on the forward strand.
GATCGAGGTCAAAAACCTGACGTTTTCCTACGGCAAAGACAAGCAGGCCCTCCACGGCCTGGACTTCACCGTGGAGGACGGGGAGATTTTCGGCTTCCTGGGGCCAAACGGCTCCGGGAAGTCCACAACACAAAGGATACTCACCGGGATATTAAAAGGCCATGGCGGAAAAGTCTCTCTGTTCGGGCAGGATATTTCCGCCGTCCACGGCCAAGAATTTTTTCAGAAGATCGGCGTCCTGTTTGAGTTTCCCTACCTGTACGCCAATTTGAGCGCCGTAGACAATCTGAACTATTTCGCCTCGTTCTATCCCAGGGAGCAGCGGCGGGATGTGGGGGAGCTGCTGGATGCGCTGGAATTTAAGCCGGACTTTCTGAAAAAGCCGGTGTCCTCCTACTCCAAGGGGATGCGCCAGCGGGTGAGCATGGCGCGGGCGCTGGTAAGCAATCCCCGGCTGCTGTTCCTGGACGAGCCCACCAGCGGCCTTGACCCCTCCGGCGCGGTGCTGTTCCGAAAAATCATTGAGCAGGAGCGCAAAAAGGGAACGACGGTTTTTGTCACTACCCATAACATGGTGGACGCCGATCTACTGTGCGACCGGGTGGCCTTTATCTCCAATGGGAATTTGGTAGCCCTGGATACACCCAAACGACTAAAAGAGAAAAACAGCAATCACCGGGTCGTGATCGACTATCTGTATCAGGGACAGCGGGAAACGAAAACCATAGAGGCCCCGGAGTTGGAGAAGGGCATCCCCTTTGCACATGACGAGATCATCAGCATCCACTCCCAGGAGCCGACTTTGGAGGATATGTTCATCCAGTACACGGGGAGGGGGCTGTCCTGATGGGAAAAGGATTTTGCTCCCTGTTCAAAAAGGATTGCGGGATGCTGGTATCGGGGAAATTTTTCTTGATGGCAATAGGGTTCCTTGCTCTCTATACAGCCTATGTGAACCTGGGCTATATCCGCTTCATGCAGATGCCGCCCTACAACGTGTATCTGTACGACCCCACTGGGACACAGGCAGAAAAATCGCCCCTGATGCAGACCGTTTCCTCCATGGAGGATATGGATGCCGTCCTGCTCTCCGACGCCAACGGCGTGGGGCTGGACGCCAGCGCCGGGGAAGTACGAGTGGTACTCTATAAAGGAGCGGAACACGTTGACCGCCACCGGGCGGATTATGCCCTGTCTTTACTGCGGCCCTCGGCCAGCCCTGCCCCGGAGGTGCTTGGCAGAAATACGCCGGAACAAAAAGCGAGAAAAGAGATCACCTGCGAGCTGCTGTTTTTCGAGCTGGCCGCTGTGGGGTTTTTGGGCATCGCCGCCGTACTGTTCAAGGAAAAGGGCATGGGGGTCATTCGTGTCCACGCCATTCTCCCAGTGTGGAAAGACTTGTTCCTCCTGTCCAAGCTGGCTGTGTTCCTGCTCTCCGATCTGGTCTTTGCGGTGCTGCTTACCCTGTTGAACGTAGGGCTCGGGGACGGAGCGGCGGTACTGCCCGCGGTCCTGCTCCAGACGGCTATCTTGTCGCTGATGATGGCCCTGGTGGGTTTGCTCTGCGCCCTGCTGCTGAAAGATTTCCGGCAGTTTACACTGGCCTATCTGGTGATTGCCATTTTCGCCGCGACCCCCGTATTTTTATCCGCCAATACATCAATCAAATTTGACTGGATCGGTTATCATCCGTTTTATCACGTCTATATGGGCCTGAAAAACGCCTATTTCGGAACGGCAATCTCGCCGGTCTACTATGCCGGCACTGTGGGTGCGATTGTGCTGCTGTTCCTGGCGGTGCGGCTTGCGTTCCATCGAGAAATTGGAAAGGAGGGGTGAGGCGTGAAAGGCTTAAAATATCAACTGAAAAGTGTTTTGCGGGATAAATTCTGTCTGATGACGTTCCTACTGCCCATCCTAGTCGCCGTGGCATTGAATTTTATGGGTTCCATTGATCTGTCCACCTTGGGGGAACTGCACTTCGGCGTACTGGAAAACGACCTCTCCCCGCAGACAGTCACATGGTTGGAGCGGTACGGCCCGGTGACAGAATATGGAACGCCGGAAGAACTGACCGCCGCCGTCAACGAGCCGTCCACCAATGTCATCGGGGTGAGAGCGGAGGGCGATAGCCTAAAAACTTCAATCAGCGGGGACGAGCTGGACATCTTCCGGCAGGCAGCGGTGACCCTCCCGGCGCTCTATGAGCAGCGGGAGGAGACGGAGCAGGTGGAAGTCCTGGCTCTGGAACGCCCTGATATTTTGGAAAGTTTTCAAGGCATTTTTATTCCTGCTGTGCTGATCGTCGCTATGTTCATGGGCTGTACGTTCAACGCCATGAACATCATTTCCGAAAAAGAAGATGGTGTGGCTTTTATCAACGAAATCCTGCCCATGACACCAAGCCAGTACATTTTTCAGAAAGTTGTGGTGGGGTTTCTCTTTGGTAGTCTATCCTCTATCGTGACGGCCTGCATCTGTTTCAAACTGTCCTGGCAGAATTTCGGGCTGATGCTGGTGCTGATTGTTCTATCATCCTTTGTGGCGGCGCTGATCGGCCTGTTTATCGGTAAGCTCTCCGAGGGCCTGATGATTGGCGTGGTCTATATCAAGATCGTCATGCTTGTGTTTATCGCAGTACCCATTGTATGCGCTCTGATCGGGGTAAGCGGGCTGCTGGCGGTCATTTGCAACATCGTTCCATCCCAGCCTGCTTTTGATGGCATTATGGCCCTATCCGCCGGGAACATGGGAACGGCGATAAAAGATATTGGTATTCTCGCAATCCACTGTGTCGCATGGTTCGCGTTGTATGTTTTGATTTCCACGCAGCATAAAAGGCACACAACTCAATAATCAGAAAAAAGTATGTCCTGAAAAATACGTCTCACCGTGAGACATATTCACAGCTTCCATCAAGTTTAATGCCCTTTTCAGAAGATTTTGCGCTTCCTATCAATAATGAAAAATTAAACTTTCACAGGTATTAGGAAGTAAAAAAGCAGGTGGAAGATTAACAATGACAAGATTTGAGCAATTCAACGAAATGATGTTTGAAGCCTATTGCAAAAAGGCTGTCAGCAACGCTGCAAAAAAAGAACGTCAGAAGAAAGCAGCGCGGGGGCTGATGGAGCAGTCCCTTTCCAAATTAACAGATGCAACACTTTATGGCGTAGTAGCAGAGAGCGGCGAAGTCGAACAGCCGGAGGAGCCATGCCAAATCTTTTATGTTCAAGAAATGAATATCCCTGTTTATGAGCCGGAGCTGTCCAAAGCATTGTCCTACTTAATGCCCAAAGACCGGGAAATCATTCTGCTTTACTATTTCAAAGGACTGAAAGACGCCAAAATTGCTCTGCTGGTACATATGGGTGTTTCCACCGTTTCCCGGCGCAGGAGGGCCGCAACTAAACGTCTGCGGGAATTGATAGAGAACGCTACATGAAACAAGTGCCCTTTTCTGTTATCCACGCGGCAAAAAGGTTTGACGCTGAAGCTGTCCAGTTTGTATTCCAGCATTTTGAGGGCTTTATCGCAAGCCAATGTTTATGCTGCTACGATGACAAAAACGGAAATATCTTCCACTATGTAGATGATGACCTCTATTATCAGACGGGAATCGCCCTGTTCGACGCCATCGCCAGCTTTCAATTTAAGGAACCGCCCGATGATTTTGTGCCAAAGAAATGCGTCTCATCGTGAGACGCATCAGCCTGTCGAAAAAGTCTGCCCTTCGGCAGACTTTTTCATATAAACGAGGTAAAATAGAGCAGGGTGAGAAAAAT
>NZ_QWEK01000071.1 GCF_009935845.1 Pseudoflavonifractor sp. 524-17
GCGGCCAGTCCGGGGCTTGGGGGAACCCCAACAAGCGGCCGGGGATATCCAAAAGGATATCCCCGGTCATTGCTTGCCCAAAACAAGAATTTCCTAAAAATCAGGGAATCAGAAAAGCAAGAAAAGCTACATTACTCCGCATCAGGGAAATACTCTATAACATCTGTAATGTTACAGTTTAAAATCTTACAAAGCGCCTCTAAAGTGTTCGTAGAGACCGAATCACCACATTTCAGACGGCGTATTGTCGAACTGCTGATGCCGCCCTTAACTTGAAGGGTATAGGTAGTCGCGCCGCATTTTTGCATCGTTCTCCACAGCGGAGCGTACGAAATCACGCCGCCTGACCCCCTTTCCCATTTGACATATCTCCATTATTGCCTATAATAGGAGAAAAGCGTTATAGGCAATATTGTCTATGCGCAAAGAAGGGAGTGTCCCTGGTGGGAGGCGAACCTGCTAATGGCTGTAATCACAATTCTTTAGAACAGGCTCATTCAGTTGCTTTTGCCAGTATGCAATATTATAATAGGTATGTATTGCAGCATAACCATTATCTCGTTGAATATGCTTCCATATTAAGTGATATGGCAGCAAATTTGCTCAACCCTCTGACAAGGGCTGTTATCCATATCTCATCTGCCTTGAAGGAGTAACATATGTATTCGGGAAAGAAGATCATTTATTCCAAACGATATCCACGTTTGGACCCTATAGAAAAGACGGCGGCAGAATGTCCGGCGTCTCCGGCTGAAAGTAAACTCCCAAAATCTTTCTCAGAGTTTTATGCGCGGCTGTGTGAGAAAACGGTTTTCATTTTCAACCCGGAAAGAGCAGAGCGGAGCCGTATGTTTATTGAACTGGCGAAAAAACTGTCGATGGACTATGAAATTGACATTGACATTTTTGAACACCCGTATTTTGTCTCTGTCGAGCTGCACATGGGTTGCAGTTACTATTCTGGACGTGGGATAGACATGCTTGCCAAGCTCCTGGAAGAAAGCGATTCAATGAGCTTTTTTAGGTCCAAGACAGAACCCACAGATTTTACAATCTCTATGGATTGTTTCATTTACGACCGCTATGTTGGCGGAAAAAAGCTCCCGGGCCAGGGCTAAAGCTCATCCAATACCAGCGATTTCCCATCTCGTATATACGGAATAGCGTTGGAATCTTTGGACATAGTATCGCCGGGCCTTGCAGCCCATGTACTGCTATCCTCATTCTTATCCTAAAATTCGTTATTTTGGTGAGATAAGCGGAATATTTGCGTCTATTTTCTATATTCTGTTCACATTGCGGTTTGCTCATTTTCTCTGTATAATGGAGGAACTAACCAAAGAGGGAATGGGGGGATTGGATGTGTCCGGAGGATGAGGCGTGGGTAGCGGCCCTCTTTGCGGAAAATGCCGCTAAAATGTACGAAATCGCAGTGCGGCGTCTGGACGACCCGGATGCGGGGGAGGACATTGTACAGGAGGCGTTTGTCGCGCTGATCAGCAAGCTGGGAGCAGTGAAGGACCACCCAAACCCGGCAGGCTGGCTGATGAAGGCACTGAAATATCTGATTCTCCAAACAGCGGAGGCTAAGCAGAGGCAGGTGGAGTGTGAGAAGCCGCTCAGTCCCCAAATTCCGGCAGGAGCCAGCGCGGGCTATCGGATTCCTTTGAGCGAGATGCTTCCGCCAGGGCTGACGCCCCGGGAACAGAAGCTGCTGATTCTGCGCTATGAGGACCAGCTTTCCTATGAAGAAATTGCAAAGCAGCTGCATATTCCGGTTACAACCTGCCGGACCCAATTTTTCCGGGCGCGGAAGCATTATCGCGCCTGCGCGGAAAAAGAAAAAATTTTTTTGGAATTGATGTAATGTTTGGGCTCATTTTTCTGGTATATCTATGAGGAGGTGGAGTGGATGTCTGAACCCAGGGACTGTTCGGGGCAGAAACAAGTCGAGCGAAAGGAGGCAAGCTGGTATTCGGAAAAATCCGCCGAAGATTTACTGGAAGAAATGGAAGTGGTTATGGATGAAATGACCGATGTGGACTATGACAGTCAAAAGATTGACGATTATCTCACTGCGCTGAATGAAAAGGCTCCGCTGAATACGGAATTCGACCCCAAGAAAGCCTGGTCTGCATTTCGCAGCCAGCACGCAATCCTGTTTGAAGACGAAACCACCACTCCTCACACTGCTCACAACTGCTCCACTGCAAAGCCCCGGCGGGGCCGGAGACTGCTCCCGCGTTTGGTAGCTCTAGCGGCAGCCATTGCGATCCTAGGCATGTTTGCGGCTCAGGCCGCAGGGATTGACATACTTGGAATATTCGGCCGCTGGACCAATGAAACCTTCCACTTTGAGCGTGTAGGCTCAGAGAAGAGCGGTGTCCCGACGCCCAGTATCATTCCAGAAGACGGACTATCCTATGCCACTCTCCAGGAGGCTCTTGATGCATATGGTATCCAGGAGCAGTTGGCACCTACCTGGATCCCAGAAGGATATGAACCAGTTTATATTGATGCGATAGATTCCGGTACAATCTCTTTTGAGTCGTGTTTTACTGATGGTGAGAACGATCTTGGCATCATATTCTGGTGCGCACATGAGCCAATTCAGGATTTTGGCGTCACTGAGAAAGATAGCACACCTGTAGTTCTTTACGAAAAGAACGGAATTACGCATTATATCATGTCTAATATGGATGTAATGGTAGTTAAATGGGTTAATAACAACTGTGAGTGTACAATCGTTGGTCCATTTACGGTGGATGAGTTGGAGCACATGATTGATTCTATTTATACTTAAAATGGAGGTATACTTCATGAAACGCGCAATGACCCGCCTGTTTGCCTTAGTGCTGGCGATTGCTTGTTGTATCGGAACTGCTGGTAGTGCTTTAGCGGCTACAAGAGCCAGTTTTTACCTTACTACGTATACCGCAAAGGTGGTAGCCGGCTCGAATGGAAACATAACGATTGTAGTCGAGACTGTGGCCAATAAACGTAGCAATCAGATTGGGGCAGAGCATATTTTGTTGGAGGAATCCACAGATGGTGGACGGACTTGGACAACAGCAGCGGAATATGAGGGCGAAAGCTGGATGACGGACACGAACCGTCTTTCACATAAAGCTACTACTACCTATTATGGCACAGCAGGCTACCGCTACCGCGTGACCGCCACAGTGTTCGCCTATAACAGCGCCACCGAGCAGGACAGCAAAACGGTGGGCCCTTCCAGCAGCGTTACCGCCAAGAAGTAACTTTTGCACTTTTCAGGCGAAAAAGCGTTCCGGTTTAATTGAACCGGAACGCTTTTTTGACATTTTCGAGAAGAATAGCGTCTCAACGCACATCGGCCAAAAAATTTTTAGAAAAATATTTGAAATAGGTGTAATGTTTTGCCTCTTTTTTCTGGTATATAAGTGAGGACACAAAAGAGAAGGTGATTCCCATGGGCTAACCAGCAGGCAGCCGGTGGCTTTCCATTCTGGAAAGCGGAGGGCTGTCCAATCGCAAAAAGAGTTCGTATCCACAACAGGGCCATCAGAGCCCTGTAATTCAGAAAGGAGCACAAGAAAATGAAAAAGAGAGCCATATCTATGCTATTGGTGCTGGTGATGTTCGTGATGACTGGGAGTGCATTCGCGGCTGAAACCAACAATAGGAAAGGGATCATCTGCGGGACACCTCTCAGTGAGGAGGAATTCTTTGAGATGGTTGGGCCCGCCGTTGATGACCAGGGTGAGAAAGGCGAGCCGCAGGATCTTGGCATCCAGCCTTATGAAAATGGGATTACGCGGGTTACACCGGCCTACTTCTATGTTCTCCCGGTCATTTTCTACCAGGACGAGTATATCCAGGTAGAGACGCTTGATGGTGAACCCGTTTATTGGGAGCAGAAGCCCGTTGGAGGCATAAGCTATATCAGGACTAGCATGAGCCGCGCAGAGCAGGATCGGATCATCAACCGTCTGGCTTTAGGCGGTTATGAGACCGTTGGCTGGGTCGTTTTGTCTGCCTATAATGTCGATTCCTACTCTCCGGAACGTTGGAACATCTACTTTTGGAGCTCTGAAGGGAAAAGCAGCTTGAACAGCGGCAGCGCCAACAACGGTCTGACAGAATTCAGAGCGGCGACATTCTTCCCGGAGAATCCTGCGCTGTCGTATAAGTGCGGGATGTCTGGTACCATTTCGTACCGGAACTCGGTGTTTGAGCCGCAGCTTGTAACGATGCCTGTCGAGCTGACCGTCACATTCTTGCCCTACTGATTGAGGGAGAACGGATGAGAGTAAGCAATCAGTACGCGCCAGCCTACAGCCTTGGGGACTTACAGCGGCAGGCCGCGAAGGACCCGATGGGTTTTCTGAACGCACTGGAGGAGCGGGCCCAGGTGGAAAATCTGGCCACCGATAAGCAGACGCTGGTCAATATGCTGTCAGAACGTTCAAAGGAAGTGCTGGACGCATTAAAGCAGAACCGGAGCATCACCCGAGAGGATTGGAGCCACCTGCTTGGCGATCTGAAAGATGCTGGAGCAATCACGCAGGGTGAATTTGACTTTGCCAGTTTTAGAATTGTAGGACATCCGGTAGGGGAAAAGAGAAATGGGGAATTTGTTCCGTATCAGCCGGGAGATCTGGGTTTTCTGGATATCAAGGCGATCACGGATCAAGTGAACAAATGGCCCGCAAACCCCTTTGAGCATCTGGACACGATGGGGTTTCTGCTGCGCAAAATGCGGAATGTCCTGATGGTTCAGGAGCGTCAAGAGCAGAAAGGCTTTACCTTTTCCGGGTTCTATAAACAGGAAAACGCCTATACTAAGGTGGCCAATCTGGTCAAAGATCTGATCGCGTAATATGAGCACAGAGACAGCGGCGGGACGCCTGGCGTCCGCGCCGCTGTCTTAAAAACTATAGTTGCAGCTTGGAGGATACATATGAAACGAAAGGCGACTTGCATTTTGATCGGCACGGGGCTTGTGCTGCGGCTCACCGCCTGCGGCGGCGAGCCGGCCGGCCAAATCCAGCAGGACCTGGCGTACCTCTGCTCCGAGGCATGCTGGGGGCGGCTTCCCGGGTCGGCGGGGAACGACGCCGCCCGGGACTACATCGCGGGGGCCTTTGAGGAGGCGGGGCTGGTCCCCCTCCAGGGGTTTGACTCTCTGTTGGTCCCCTACGACCAGACGGTCTTTGACATGGACAGGCAGGAGCAGACCCTGACCGCTGTTTTTCCCGACGGCAGCAGCAAAACCTTCTATGCCGGCGTGGACTTCTACCCCTATCTGGGCCTGGACGGCGGCTTTTCAGGGGAAGTGACCGCCGACCCGGCGGACCCGGAGCTGGAAGATAAAATCTTTCTCTCCCCAGACGGGAGTATGTCGGAAAGCAGGGCAGATGTGCTCCAATCTGTTACCGCCGCCGCCAGAATCCGGCGGGGGAACCGGCCGGTATTGCACTGTCCTCCGGCCGTATTCGAGCAGCTAACCGGGTGCAGTACGCTGACTCTGGAGGGCGCGCCGGTTACACAGGAGAAGACGCTGTACAATGTGGCGGGAGTTCTGCCGGGAACGAGCGGCAAGGACGCCCTGCTTGTCACGGCCCATTTTGACCATGTAGGCGGCTATGGGGACGTGTACTATCCCGGGGCCTTTGACAACGCTTCCGGCACGGCCCTGATGCTGGAGGTCATGCGTCAGACGGCGCAGAGCGGAAATCAGGCGGACTACGACATTGTATTTATCGCGTTCAACGGCGAGGACATGGGCCAGCTGGGCAGCGCCGGTATTGTTAATTTGCTGCCCTATGAGACAATCAATGTGGTCAATCTGGACAGTATTGGTCTGACTCAAAATGGCCGTCTCGGTGTAACCGGACAGAATCAGGCGCTTCAAGACAGCTTGATTTCCGGCTTAAACGGCACAATTTCGTGCGCTCCGCTCCCGGAAGCCCTGGACAGCGACCACGTCAGCTTTGAACGGCATGGGATTCCCGCTGTGACCATTTCCAGCTATCTGGACACTCAGACGGCCTACGCTAATATTCACCGCCCATCTGATACGCCGGATAAAGTGGACATCGGTTTTCTCTCCCAGATTGTGCCGCTGCTGGTGCAGTATATACAGAATACTGCCCTGGTTCCTCACTATGAGCCGGAGGGAGCGGGGGAATACCAGGAGAGCGAAGCGGAGCGCAGGGCAAAGCAGGCGGTGTATGAGCAGGCGGAGGCCCAGGTGGAGGCGGTAAACCCGCCCTATGATATGCTGCTGCCCATTGAGATTGACGGGCGGATCTACATGGTGCGGGATATTAGCTTCCTGGTGAACCCGGACCGGGCGGAGGAGCTGATACCAGGGCTGGATTTCCCGGACCGGCTGGGGGAGGCATTTTTGCTGGACTGGGAGTCCCCCCTATACAGCGGCGGCTTTTATTCGGAATTTGATCAGGACTCCGACGGCAGGCACGTGTCTGTCCGGATCCTGTTGGACGAGGACTACGAGTTAGGCGTGTTGCAGGAGATCACCGATCCCCTGGATGGAACCGTGTACTGGTCCGTTTCCTATTCTGACGGCACCCACAAGCTGTCACTTAGCGGGTATGAGCGCCAGCACTATCAGACTGCGGAGCTGTTGCGTGAGTTTTCTCCCTGTCCGGAACGCGCAGCTGAGGGCGGGACGTTGTATCAGAATTGGACGGACACCCCGGAGGGAGCGCTTCTGCGCGCCGTAGCCTATGTGGGAGACAGTCTGCCCTACTGCTATATCCTATACAATGACAGAGACAACGATAACGGGATTGACGGGGACGCACTGACCCAGTATATGCAAGATATTATCCCTAATTTGAGGGGAATTCCGAAACTTCCATAAAATACCGTTTATTAGTTGGTGGTTACACAAATTTTTCATAAAATTTTGAAAAGTGTGTAATGTTTTGCCTCATTTTTCTGGTATATAAGTGAGGCTAAAAGAGAGAAGGTGATTCCCATGGGCTAACCGGCAGGCAGCTGGTGGCTTTCCATCGCGGAGAGCGGAGGGCTGTCCAATCGCAAAGATAGGCCGTATCCACAACAGGGGCACGACAGCCCCCCTCGATTCAGAAAGAAAAGATGCCAGATATGAAGAAGTTTAAAAGGACCTTTACATTCCTTATGGCGCTGTCTATGCTGTGTGCTGCGGCGCTTCCTGCCAGCGCTGTGGATCATCAGACCGCCGCTGATATGCAGCGGTCCGAGTTCGCCGGTGGGACCAAGCACTGCACTATCGTTGAGGCTTCCTTTGACGGCGCACCTAATATCGTACACGAGGTAGATGTCTCCATTCCCAGCGACGCGACTGTGGCAGACGAAAACGCGCTGGTTGCCATGGCGGTCGAGGAGGCCACCGGCGTGCCGACCACGAGCAGTGATATTGCGCCGATGTCCAGCGAACAGGCAGGCAGAATCAGCTATACCGAACTCAGCCACGACGGGCCCTTTAACCTGGCCTCTGTCCCGGTTACCATGTATGTAGGAGGCGGAACCCTTCAGGAGGACTATTCTGCCCTCTATGTTACATTCAACAACATGCGGCCGGGGGCAAACGCGAGTACTTTCTATGTGGAGGCAGCCAACAACAAGCACCCCGGAGAAACGCCCTATCAGACTGCCCCTATCGTAATCCATAGCTTTGGAACGGTAGTCATCATGGCGAAGGGCGCAAATAAGGGTGGTACACTGTATCTGAACAAGGGAGATACCATCAGTATCTGGGCAGCGCTGAAAGAGGGCAGCATCTTTGTCCAAGATGTTACGGTTGAAGTAAACTGATTGGATATACGGGCGGGGAGCACATATTCTGCTGCCCCGCCCACCTATAATAACGAGGAGGCGTCTTATGCGCACAAGGAAATACCGTATTCCCGCACTGCTGTGTGCGCTTGCACTGCTGTGTGCGTTCAACGTAGCCAGCGCGGCAGAACAGCCGGTTGCTACAGCGTTGGCGCGGCAGTGGACCGGCGATGTCATAATACATGGAGAATATACCTCGTTTCTCAACGGGCGCGGCCGAGCTGGGATTCGGCTCGTCTATCACGATACCGTCTATATGCCGCTGCACAGCGCCGGGGAGTGGCTGGGATGCACCACGCGCTGGAATCCGCAGACCAGGACCGTTACGTTCCAGAGCGGCAGCACGCCTTACTTCCGGCCCTACCAGGATCCGGAGTCTCCCCCTCTCAGCGAAGAAGAAATCCAGCTTTGGGACGACGCATATTTTAAGGGGGCTGAAATTCAGCTTTGTCCGGACGTTACTGTAAGGATGGACGGCAAACCGCTGAACCTGTTGAATGCCAGCGGCGAGATAGCCCCGCTGTTTCTCTACCGTGAAGAGATTTATGTCCCCATACGCAGTATCGGGACGCTCTGCGGCCTGAATGTATTTTGGCGGTGGAACGGAAACCCCCAGAGCGTGGGGGACATTCTCATTTATGCCACGCCAACTGAAACAGAAGCGGAGGAGATCCGGACCTATGTGGCCGAGGGCCTCCGTCTCTGCGGCGAGCTGAGGGAGCTGCTTGAGCCAGTTGTGTCCGGTACGGATACCAGTGATGCGTGGTTTTTGGCTCAGTGCAGCCTGCTTTACGCTAAGATGGATGAATTCAAGCAGCTTCCCATCCCCACGGCATCCTGTACCCTGGAGGCGGTCCGGCTGATGGAACGGGGAATTCACACAGAGTTAAAAACCTCTTTGGAGGGCTGCGAAGCCGAAACGAAAAGCGGCCAACTCAGCTTTGCGGCACGAAGGGAGAGAATACCCAGCACATTGACCGATCTTGTGATATGGGTTGATATTGTGGAGGACTCCTTCACTGGTTTGCAGACACTGCTGCCGGAAATTTGGGCGGAAGTCTAAAGAAATGTTGTTAAAACCGAATGTCATGTGTAGTCAGCGTAGCGTTGCGTCAACACCCCCATACCGATTAGAGGTATGGGGGTGTTGGCTTTAAAACTGAAGGAGAACGATAAACCCAGCAATCAGCATTTTTTGACAGGCCAGTTTATAAAGAAAAGAATAGCTCCACCAAGTAAGGTATCCGCTTGGGTCAGGTTTAGGCAACGTCAAATTGAAAGATTGATCCCTTGCACATCCAGTATAGAATTACAAAAGGGGCTGCACTTTGGTGCAGCCCCTTTTGTATAGTTCTCAAAGCTCGATACCCAGCTTTTCCGCGATTTGCTCCGGTGACAAGCCAGCCTCTTTTGCCTTGGATATTACCGTCCGCATAGTAACAGGATGCAGCAGTTTATACTTTTTGGCTTCCAGAGCAGATAGCTCTGCTCGCTTCTTTTCGATTTTTGCTTCAATCAGGGCAATACGCTCTTCCGTCGTTTTCGCGGCCATGATATCTGCCTCCTGCAATTTAAGATGACATTACTATACAGTAAAAATAAACGCTTGTCAATTGATTCAGACTTAAATTGGTGCTCCGATGTGGAATAAAACGACATATGGATTGCCGCTACGTTTTTGTTGTATAGCGTAGCTTTGCTTCCAAAGCCGCGCTCCTCCGCTGGGATTTTAGCTCCTCAAATTCTGATTTTTAGGAGGCTGCACAATGCGGCGGAGTATGCCCTGTAAAGAATTTTTAGAGAAATTTTCTTATGTTGAAGCCCCCCTTCAAGTTTATCCTGTATGGTTATTGACAGAGAGCGGAGAAAGGGGGTGGGAACATGGGGCCAACCGAACGACGCCAAAAATTGTTGGAGGTTTTATGCCGGAGACGGCGTGATACCTGTGAGAATCTGGCGCATGAATTCGGGGTGTCTACGCGAACAATCTACAGCGACATCGAAGTGCTCACATGTTCTTACCCCATTGAAGCTGTAAGGGGGCGCTATGGCGGTGGGTTCAGAGTGGCGGATGGTTTTACACTCCGGCACAAGGGTCTCTCTGCCAAGCAGGCCGCCCTTCTCCGGAGGCTGCGGGAGCAGCTTACCGGCGACGATCTTATCGTACTTAACAGCATCCTTGTCCAGTTCGCTCCCTGACGCAAATGCTCCGGCACCTTGAAAAACAGTGGGACAAGCGCCCGCTCATATTCAGTATGTAAGTGCTGCATCCTGCATCAGCCGTTCAATCGCCAGGACTGCCTGCGGGCCGGGGACAAACGAAAGGGGGGAGACCCTCGTTTCCAGCCCGTCAAAACGATAGTATCAAAGGCACGAGCGACACCTGGGCGGCTGTCCGGCGCTGGCTGCGCCGCAGACGCGGGATGCACCGCAAATATCCGTATCGCAGGGTAAAAGGGAGATGCTGGGAGAATGGTTTGGGCAGCTTAGTCACCTGCCGCCGCCGTCCGCCGGCACCGCGCCGCCACGCCAAAGGCGGGCTTACATACTCCCGTGCCGGGGGAGAGCAGCAGGGCGGTCATGCCGCCCGAGAATACGGCACACATTCTTTAGAAAGGGTAACTGAGGGCCCCGCGCCGGTCACAGTTCTTCACAGAACAAGAAGACAGCCAGGACCGGCGCGGGCGTTTCCAAAGTTTCCAATCAGTGAACCGGATGCAAGACCTGATGCCATAGGAGACTGTGGCTTCAGGTGTTTCATCTGGACCAATCATAAATGGGCCGGAGGCCCGGGAGGTGAGGAAATGAAACTTCCAATCTTTCAGATCAAGATCAACGAGGGACGGAGGACGGCGGACCAGGAGGCAGTCCACGGACTGGTTGACAGCATATCCAAGGTCGGTCTGCTGAACCCCATCACCGTAGACCAGGACTACACACTGATTGCCGGACTGCACCGGCTGGAGGCGGCGAAGCTGCTGGGCTGGAGGTCGATCGAGTGTGCGGTCAGGACCTTGGACGGTCTGCTGGCGGAGTTAGCGGAGATTGACGAAAATCTGATTCGCCGCAAACTCCACTATACAGACGAAGGAAAACAGCTGATCCGGCGCAAGGAAATTTATGAAGAACTTCACCCGGAAACGCAGCAAGGCAAACGAAACGGTCAGACTTCTAAAACGGACACGGTGTCCGTTTTAGAAACGAAGCCCTTTGCGGAAGATGCTGCAGAGAAATTGGGGACAACGGCTCGAACCGTGCGGCGAAAGATTCAAGTTGCGCAAAAATTGGCTCCAGAGATACAGCAGTTGGCAAAGGATGAGAATATCCGCTTTCGGGATGCCTTAAAGCTCTCCCGTCTGCCCCCGGATCAACAGGAAGCAGCAGCCAACCAGTTAGCGGCTGGAGATATTCACTCCATGGACGAATATCATCCCGCCCTGGCAGAGCCGGAGAAACTGCCTCCGGTTCCAGAATCATCACCGGAGCCCCCCGTGCCTCCCTCCGTTCCCTACTCCCTGGGCGATAAACATTATGCCAGTGTGGAGGAATCCATAGCTGATCTTAAAAATCCTGATAAAGATTGCAGTTATACCCCGGACACGCTGCTGGCGGATATTGACGGCTTTGTAGATACCTTCCACAGGAATTTCGCGTGGTATCACGACCCCTTCTGCACAGTCGTTTTCCCCCGCATATCCCAGGTGCAATTTGATTTTGTCCGCCAGCGTTTCGCAACTATTTTCTCCGCCATGGAGGATTTATTGAGTTTAATGGAAAGGAACATAAACAAATGAGCGACCGGAAAAAGCGCAATCCCTCCAAACCAGAGCCTGTGGAGCGGCAGACGGCCATCCCCGAAGTGAAGTACCACAATCCCGGCGTGAGCCGCGACCTCTCCACCGCCAAGCTGACCTCCGGTCTTCCCTATCAGCGGACAGTGGAGACAGAGGATGTGGACAAGCTGATCGCCAAGTGGAACCCCTGCCTGCTGACCCCGATTGTAGTCAGCTTCCGGGACGGCAACTTCAACGTGGTGGACGGACAGCACCGAATCGCCGCTATGCGGAAGATGGCGGGCGGCGGGGATGTAATCGTCCCATGCATCATCTACACCGGCCTGACCTATGAGCAGGAGGCGGAGCTGTACTATATGCTGGACCAGACCAGAGGAAAACTGCGGCTGGCCCATGCCACCAAAGCCCTGCTGGAGTCCGGCGCGGACGCAGAGCTCATCGACATAAAACGGCGGGTGGAGGGCGCTGGCTTCACCTGGGCCCTGAACCGGGCCACCGGGGAGCCCTTTGAGATCTCAGCCACCCGCGCCCTGATGAACGCCTACCGCCTGCTGGGCGGCGCAGCCTTTTCCCGGATGCTGGCGCTCCTGGCCGGGGCCTGGCACGGCACCCCCAATTCGCTCAAAGCCTCCATGCTCTCCGGCATGGCGCTCTTTCTGAAGACCTACGAGACCGAGCTGACGGACCGCACCTTCACTAAGCGGATGTCTGCCGTGGACCCGGAGGAAATCATCCGGCGTGGGAAAATTGATTTTTCCACCAACCAAGCGGCACTCCGTTTCGCCCGTGTCATTTGGGATAAGTACAACAGCCAGCGCGGGGGCCGCAAGCTCCCCTACCGCTTCAAGGGCTGATTCCATCCCGCCGCAGGTGGAAACTCTGCGGCAATTTTTTATGGAGGAAGTATATGGAATGTCAGGGATTCAGCAGAGAACAACTTGAGGCCATGCAGAACGTGGATATCCGGACGGTGGACCCGGCCACGCTGCGGGACATTCGGGACGTAACGATCCGCACAGATTTACCCAAGAAGGAGCGGATTCTGGATTTTATCCGCCAGATCGGCAACCCCTACTGCTACCGGCATGGGAAATACGTGGTAAAGGTCAGTTTCACCGACACAGACGTGACCTTGGAGGACAGGATGCTCGCCTACATACGTTCAAAATGCTGACACAAACATTTTTGCAAAACACGCTGGACAGCGCCGGAATGTTATGTTAACATGACGGCAGCAGGACAGACCGGAGCTCCCCTGGTTGTTAAAGTGTTTTGCTGATGGACTTTAACAATTAGGAGAGAAGAATATGAAAATTTCCGAAGAACAGGTATGGAATACCTGCGGTTATGTGCGCCTGTCCCGGGAGGACGGCGACAAGGAGGAGAGCAACAGCGTCACAGGTCAGAAAGATTTGATCCGTGACTACATGGCGCGCCACCCGGAGCTGCGGGCGTGCGGCATGAAAGTGGATGACGGATTCACAGGTTCCAATTTTGTTGAGGTAAGATAACGATACCTTTTTTGCAGAGGGTGTTATCTTACCTCTTTTTGATGTATGTTAGATAG
>NZ_QWEK01000072.1 GCF_009935845.1 Pseudoflavonifractor sp. 524-17
ACGCAAGGTCACTTTTTTCTATGGCGTAGGCTAAGTGTTATTGCCCTTTACAGGATAAATCACATTGCCCTACGACACTGAAATCATTCCCACTCTATCGTGGCTGGAGGTTTACTTGTGATATCATATACAATTCGGTTAATTCCCGGCACTTCATTTACAATTCGGGTGCTGATTTTATCCAAAACATTGTAGGGGATACGGGCCCAGTCGGCAGTCATGAAATCGGATGAGGTAACGGCGCGGAGGGCCAGGGTATAGTCATAGGTTCTGCCGTCGCCCATAACGCCCACAGAGCGGGTATTTGTCAGCACGGCAAAGTACTGATCGATGGACTGGGACAGGCCGGCAGCAGCCAACTCCTCCCGATAGACAGCATCGGCTTCCCGCAGTATATCCAGCTTCTCTTTCGTAAGATCGCCAATGACCCGGATGGCCAGGCCGGGGCCGGGAAAGGGCTGGCGGCTGACCAGATACTCCGGCAGTCCCAGCTCCCGACCCAGCTGGCGCACCTCGTCTTTAAACAGCAGGCGCAGGGGCTCAATAATTTCCTTAAAATCCACATAGTCCGGCAGTCCGCCCACATTATGGTGGCTTTTAATCACCGCAGCATCCCCCGCTCCCGACTCGATTACATCGGGATAGATGGTTCCCTGGGCCAGAAAGTCCACCCGGCCGATCTTTTTCGCCTCTTCCTCAAAAACGCGGATAAACTCTTCCCCGATGATCTTGCGCTTATGCTCCGGCTCGCTGTGGCCGGCTAGCTTCAGCAGAAAGCGTATTTCCGCATCCACGCGCACAAAGTTCATCGTCCACTTAGCAAAGGCGGCCTCCACCTCGTCTCCCTCATTTTTGCGCATTAGCCCGTGGTCTACAAAGACACAGGTGAGCTGGTCTCCGATGGCTTCCGCCAGCAGGGCGGCGCAGACCGAAGAGTCCACCCCGCCGGACAGGGCCAAGAGCACCCTTCCTGCCCCCACCTTCTCTCGGATCTGGCGGATGGCGGTTTTCTTATAGTCCCCCATGCCCCAGTCCCCTGCCGCGCCGCACACCCGGTAGAGGAAATTGTGGATCATGGCCACGCCGTTCTCACTGTGGTTGACCTCCGGGTGATACTGCACGCCGTAAAATCCCCGGTCCTCATCGGCGATAGCCGCGTTTGGACAGGCATCCGTGTGGGCCGCCAGGACAAACCCTTCCGGTACCTGCTCCATATAGTCCCCATGGCTCATCCAGGACATGCCCTCCTCCAGAAGACCGCAGAACAGCTTGCAGCTGGTATCATAATAAGTCTTCGTCTTTCCATACTCTCTGGCTGTGTCCGATTGGGCGGGAACCACCCGTCCCCCCAGCATGTGGGCCATAAGTTGGCAGCCATAGCAAATACCCAGCACCGGTATCCCGAGGCGGAAGAGTTCCGGATCTACCTGGGGCGCTCCCTCGCCATAGACACTGTTGGGGCCTCCGGTGAAGATAAATCCGATGGGCGCCATGGCCTTCAGCTTTGACAGAGGCGTGGCATAGGACTTTACCTCGCAGTAGACCCCGCACTCCCGCACCCGGCGGGCAATGAGCTGATTATACTGTCCTCCGAAGTCCAGCACGATTACCAGTTGATGGGACATATTCTCTTCTCCCCTTTTTCTGAATCAGTATCGTCCTATTCTATCCCAAAGCCGGTTCTATGACAATACGCTCCTCAGCCTTTTTCGTTATCCGCTATCCCATTTTATCCGCCTTCCCCGTCCGTCTATTTTACTTCTTTTCTTGAAAGCGAACGGCATCAGCCGCCCGAACCCCTTGTGTTGCAACGGTTTTATGGGTTCTAGCGGTGATTGGTACACAAAAAGTACACAAGTGCTTTGGTTGAGTTGCTTGTGCTATGGTGCTATACTTCTTTGCGTATTACTCGACAAATTTGGATTTTGGGGGAAATATAGAATGTAAGCGGCTTCCGTTTGATAGATTTTATTCAATATATCAAGAGCAGATAAGCAATAGGCATTATTATTGCCTTATTTGTGAGTATGAAGAGAATGTAATTGGAGTATTGAATTTAAGGTCTGAGGATCAATTACATCATTCAGAATGTATTGCAGAGATTATGGAGTTTGCTGTTGATGAAGCATATAGGAAACAGGGGATAGGAAAAGAGATGTTTACAAATGCTTGTCAACTTGCGAAAGTTTTGGTTGTACGCAAATTGAAGCAGCTTGTAATCAGCTTTGGAAAGACACACACCGATTTTATTTAAGAGAGGGAATGCACAACTTCCATATGCAGAAATTCTGGCAGAAAAATACGGGGCAGATAAGGAAATTGTCATGATTGCGGCTTGGCTGCATGATATTGCTTCGATTACAGATTATAGTCTCTATGAGCTTCACCATATCCATGGGGCAGAAATGGCATATCTTATTCTAAAAGAATATGGTTATGATGACAAAAAGATTTCATTGGTACAAAAATGTATCAGAAATCACAGAGGCAGTGTCAGCCTGGAAGAATTATGTGTTGCGGATGCAATCTCAAACTTTGTTAGTGTGCCGAGTCTCTTATATTTAGCCTACGTTCAAAAATGTATGGGAATTGAAGAAGGCAAGACATTTGTAAAAGACAAGCTGACGAGAAGTTTTTAAAAACTATCTGCTGAAAGCAAAAAGCACTATCAAGATAAATTTAAAAAGGTTATGGAAGTTTTAGGTTGACAGCTTCCGATTTATCGCTTTCCCTCACGGACGCTTTCCCCGAAAGTGTCATAGTGGATGATGCAGTAAAAAAGGACAAGACAAACCGTTGTGGTCTGTTTTGTCCTTAACTTTTTATGAGGTCTCGCCTTTGGCGGCGCGGCGGCATAGTTTGATAGAAATTGGGTCAGACTAGGGGCAGCGGAACAGAATGGAAGGAGGTATCGTTAAAATGGACATGACCAATCAGGAGTACGACGCATATGTAAGAGGAAAGGCCAGGCCCTCCCCGCTGTGGAAGGACTTGATCTGGGCGTTCTGTGTGGGCGGGGCGCTGTGCGCCGCAGGGCAGGGCCTGCGCAATTTCTATCTGGCCATGGAACTGGAGGAGGATGTGGCGGCGGGAGCGGTGTCGGTGAGCTTTATTTTCCTGGCCGCCCTGCTCACTGGACTGGGCATTTTTGACAATATTGCCAAACATGCCGGGGCGGGGACGCTGGTGCCTATCACCGGCTTTGCCAATGCGGTGGTCTCCCCCGCGCTGGAGTTCAAAAGCGAGGGGTTTGTGACAGGAATGGCGGCCAGAATGTTCCAGGTCGCCGGGCCGGTGCTGGCTTTCGGTATTTCGGCAAGCGTGATCTACGGGATTATCTTGGTGGTATTCTGGAGCTTTTAAGGGGGATTTTACCACCCAAACGCTTGACAAACAGGGAGAATTAAGGCATAATAAACTCAGTTTTCGCCCTGTACCATCTGGAGACCGGCAGGAAGCCGGCCAGAGCGGCAGAAGCCGCGCCGGGGGCGGAGGGCCTGCTTTCTATGCTCGTATTTTCAGGATACCAGGAAGGTATCCGCTCTCAGTGGAGAGCGGGTGCCTTCTTTTTTTCTGCTTGGGGGGATTATATGACACTGGAGGAATTTTTCCGGCAGGCGCCCCGGGCCGCTGTGGCCTTTTCCGGCGGCACGGACTCCGCTTTTTTGCTGTGGGCGGCGAAACACTATGGCTGTGCCGTCCGGGCCTATTATGTCCGCAGCGCGTTTCAGCCAGGGTTTGAGGAGGCGGACGCCCGCCGGCTGGCGGCCGAGATAGAGGTGCCCATGACGGTGGTGGAGGCGGACATTCTGAGTGTGCCTGGGGCGGCGGCCAACGGCGCGGACCGGTGTTATCACTGCAAGCGGGCGCTGCTCTCTGCGCTGTGCCGCCGGGCGGAAGCGGACGGGTATCCTGTGGTGCTGGACGGCACCAACGCCTCTGACGACGAGGGGGACCGCCCGGGGATGAAGGCCCTGGCGGAGTTGGGAATCCGTTCTCCCCTGCGGGTGTGCGGCATGACCAAGGAGGCGGTGCGGCGGGCGTCCAGGGCGGCGGGTCTGTTTACCTGGGACAAGCCGGCCTACGCCTGCCTGGCCACCCGGGTGCCGGTCGGAACGGCCCTGACGCCGGAGCTGCTGCGCCGGGCAGAGGAAGGGGAGGCCGCCCTGTTCCGGCTGGGGTACCGGGATTTCCGTCTCCGGCTGCTGGGAGAGGGGGCGCTGCTTCAGGTAACAGCGGAGCAGCTGCCCCGGGCCGCAGCGGAGAGAGAGGGGATCCGGGCCGCCCTGAGCCCCTGGTTTTCCCAGGTTTTTTTAGATTTAAAAGCCAGGACGCCGTCCAGGTGAACAGCAAAAGGGGAGGATGTTATGGACAGCCGGAGAGACAGTTTGAATTTGCTGCGGCAGGTGGCGGCAGGAGAGGTGGCCCCGGAGGAGGCCCTTCTGTCCCTCAAGCGCGCTCCCTTCGAGGACCTGGGATACGCCAAGGTGGACCTCCACCGGGGCGTCCGCCAGGGGGCGGCGGAGGTGATCTACGGGGCGGGAAAGACGGCGGAGCAGATTGCGGGCATCGCCGCCGCCATGGGGGCGCGGGGGTGCGGCAACATCCTCATCACTCGCATGGATTCACAGACCGCCGCCGCCGTGGGGGAAGCGGTGCCCTTGGAGTACAGCCAAGAGGCAAAACTGGGAGTGGCCTTCCCCCGGGCTGTGCCCCGCCTGGGGAAGATTGTGGTGGCTGCCGCCGGCACCAGCGACATCCCGGTGGCGGAGGAGGCCGCCCTCACCGCGGAGGCCATGGGAAACCGTGTGGTGCGGCTGTACGACGTGGGAGTGGCGGGGCTGCACCGCCTGCTGTCCCGTCTGGACGAGCTGATGGACGCCCGGTGCGTGGTGGCCGTGGCGGGGATGGAGGGGGCGCTGGCCTCGGTCATCGGCGGGCTGGTGGACTGCCCGGTGGTGGCGGTGCCCACCAGTGTGGGCTACGGCGCCAGCTTCGGCGGGCTGTCCGCTCTGCTGGCCATGCTGAACTCATGCGCCTCCGGGTGCAGCGTGGTGAATATCGACAATGGGTTCGGCGCGGGCTATCTGGCCAGCCGGATCAATCAGATGGAGGGACTGAAAGAGCCATGAGAACACTGTATTTGGAGTGCAATATGGGCGCGGCGGGGGATATGCTGATGGGCGCCCTCTACGAGCTTTTGGAGGACGGGGACAAGGCCCGTTTCCTGGACGCCATGAATTATCTGGGCCTGCCGGGAGTGGCGGTGGAGGCAGTGCCGGGGTCTGCCTGCGGCATTGCAGGCACTCATATGCGGGTGACGGTAGACGGCGCGGAGGAGCATGAACCTGTTCATGCGCACAATCACGGACATCATCACGGCCACACCCACGGCACGGAGGGCCATTATCACCACGCCGGCCCGGGCCATATCGCCCGGCTCATTGACGGTCTGCCCCTGCCGGAAGCGGTCAGAATCCACGCCAAAGAGGTCTACAACGCCATTGCCCAGGCGGAGGCCAGGGCCCACGGACGGCCGGTGGAGGAGGTCCACTTCCACGAGGTGGGGACCCTGGACGCCGTGGCCGACGTGGCGGGGGTGTGCTACGCCCTCCACCTGCTGGCCCCGGCGCGGATTGTGGCCTCCCCGATCCATGTGGGCAGCGGGACAGTGCGCTGCGCCCACGGCGTTATGCCGGTGCCGGCGCCGGCCACGGCGGCGCTGCTGACGGGGCTCCCTGTCTACGGCGGGGCCATTCAGGGGGAGCTGTGTACCCCCACCGGGGCGGCGCTGCTGGCCCACTTTTCCACCGCCTTCGGCCCCATGCCCATGATGGCGGTAGAGAAGGTGGGCTACGGCATGGGAACCAAGGAGTTTGAGCAGGCCAACTGTGTGCGGGCCTTCCTGGGAGCGTGCGGAGCAGCGGGCCGGGGGGAGATGACAGAGCTGGTGTGTACCATTGACGATATGACGCCGGAGGCCCTGGCCTTCGCCGCCGCCCGCCTGCTGGAGGAAGGGGCCTTGGATGTGTACACCACCCCGGGGACCATGAAAAAGGGCCGTCCCGGCTATGTGCTGACAGCGCTGTGCAGCGGGGAGCGGGAGGAGGCGCTGGCCCGGGAGATGCTCCGCCACACCACCACCAATGGCCTGCGGGTGCGCCGGTGCGGGAAGTACTTCCTTACTCCGGGAACCGCCCAGGCGGACACGCCCTGGGGGCCGGTCCGGCTGAAGACCGCCCAGGGATTCGGCGTCACCCATGTGAAGCTGGAGTTTGAGGACGCCGCCGCCCTGGCCCGTGCCAACCAGCTCCCTTATGAGGACGTGGTCCGGGCGGCGCTGAAAAACCGGCAGAAAGAGGAGCGGTGATGAAAAAGCGATCTGGAAGACCGTGGAGCAGGGCGTTTTTGGCCCTTGCTCTGGGGGCGGGACTGCTGTCCGGCTGCGGGAGCGCCCACCCCTCCGGGAGCGGCGAAGCGGGCGGACCGGAGGGGGATCAGGTCATTATTGCGCTGAATGCGGCGGCGGAGCCGGCGGCAGGGTTTGACCCCTGCCTCGGCTGGGGGGCGGGGGAGCACGTCCATGAGCCGCTGCTCCAGAGTACCCTGACAGTGACCAACCCGGACCTGACCATCGGCTATGACCTGGCCACCGGCTGCGCCGCCAGCGAGGACGGCATGACGTGGACGGTGACCATCCGGGAGGGGGTGAGGTTTACCGACGGAACGCCCCTGGCCGCCGCCGACGTGGCCTTTACCTATAACACCGCGAAGCAGACCAGCACCGCCGGCGACTTCACTATGCTGGACCACGCCCAAGCGGTGGACGACGCCACGGTGGTCTTCCATATGACCCGGCCCTTCTCCATCTGGCCCTACACCATGGCAGCTGTGGGCATCGTGCCGGAGCACTGCTATGACAGCGCTACTTACGGACAGGCCCCCGTGGGTTCCGGCCGGTACCTCCTCAGGCAGTGGGACAGGGGCCAGCAGGTGATTCTGGAGGCCAACCCGGACTACTATGGGGAACCGCCGAAGATCAAGCGGGTGGTGATTTTGTTCATGGAGGAGGACGCAGCCTTCCTGGCGGTCCAGGCGGGACAGGTAGACGCGGCGGACACCTCCGCCGTCTACGCCGGTCAGACGCCGCCGGGGTATACCCTCCTGGCCTGCGCCAGCGTGGACAACCGGGGGATAAACCTCCCCGCTGTGCCTGCCGGCATTGACAGCCAGGGCAGGACGGCAGGCAGCGACTTTCTGGCCGACGTACAGGTGCGCCGGGCCATCAACATAGGCATCGATCGGCAGGAGATGATTGGCCACGTGCTCAACGGGTACGGTTCCCCGGCCTACAGCGTGTGCGACGGCCTGCCCTGGTACAGCGAGGCGTCTCAGGTGGCCTACAACCCGGCGGAGGCCGCCGCCCTGCTGGATCAGGCGGGTTGGACGATAGGGGCCAAAGGGGTGCGGGAGAAGGACGGAGTAACCGCTGCCCTCCACCTGCTCTATCCCGCCGGGGATTCCGTGCGTCAGGCTCTGGCGGCGGAGCTGGCCAACCAGCTCCGCCGGCTGGGCATCGACGCCGCCATGGAGGGAGTGGGCTGGGACACCGCCTACAGCCGGGCCCTGTCGGAGCCCATGATCTGGGGCTGGGGGGCCCACACGCCCATGGAGCTGTACAACCTTTACCACACAGACAAAGAGACCGGTACAGCGGCCTACTCCCCCTACGCCAACCCGGCGGTAGACGGCTATATGGACCGCGCCCTGGCCAGCGGCAGCGCGGAAGAATCCTACACGCTGTGGCAGAAGGCTCAGTGGGACGGCGTCACCGGTATTACCCAGCAGGGGGATATCCCCTGGGTGTGGCTGGTGAATGTGGACCACCTCTATTGGGTGCGGGAGGGGCTCCAGGTGGCGGAGCAGAAGCTCCACCCCCACGGCCACGGCTGGTCCATTGTGAACAACGTGGACCAATGGTGCTGGTCCTGAACCGGGCTCAAAGGGAAAACGAAGGAAAGGAGTGGGCGGAGTGGGCGGCTGGATTCCATGGATTGGAAAGAAGCTGCTGCGGGGGACGCTGCTGCTGTTGGGGGTGAGCGTGGTGACCTTTACGCTGATGACATGCTCCCCCCTGGACCCGGTGCAGGCCAATGTAGGCCAGGCGGCGCTGGGCAGCATGAGCGGAGAACAGCTTGACCGGCTGGAGGCCCACTGGGGAAAAAATACTCCGCCGGTCCAGCGCTACCTGAGCTGGCTGTCAGATTTTGTCCGGGGGGACATGGGCATCTCTCTGCGCTACCGCCAGCCGGTGCGCCAGGTAATGGGCCAGCGGCTGGCCAACTCCCTGTGGCTGCTGGCGGCGGCGTGGGTGCTCTCCGGCCTGTTGGGCGGGGCGCTGGGCGTGATAGCCGGGGCGTGCCGGGGCCGCCTGCCGGACCGGCTGATCCGGGGGATCTGTCTGGCGCTGTCCAGCACCCCGGGGTTTTGGCTGGGCCTGCTCCTTGTGCTGATCTTCGGGGTGTGGCTGCGGGTGCTGCCGGTGGGCTTCTCCGCGCCAATCGGGGCGGAGAGCGCCGGAATCACGCTGCTCCAGCGGCTGCGCCATGGGATTCTGCCGGCGGCGGCGCTGAGCCTCACTGGGGCGGCGGACATCGCCCTGCACACCCGGGAGAAGATGGCGGATGTGATGGAGTCCTACTTCATCCGCTTTGCCCTGGCTCGGGGGGCGTCCATCCCCGCCGCGGTGCTGCGCCACGGCCTGCGCAATGTGGCCCTGCCGGGGCTTACCCTGCAATTCGCCTGTCTTGGGGAGCTGCTGGGGGGCTCGGTCTTGGTGGAGCAGGTCTTCTCCTACCCCGGGATGGGACAGGCCGCAGTGGCCGCCGGCCTGGGGAGCGATCTGCCCCTGCTGATGGCCATTACAGTGGTGAGCGCCGCCCTGGTGTTCGGCGGTAATCTTACCGCCGATGTGCTGTGCGGTCTGGTGGATCCCCGCATCCGGAGGGGAGGGATCCTGCCATGAGGGTGTGGAATCGCCGGCAGGCTGCCCTTGTATTTTTTGCCCTGGCATCGGCGGTCCTGCTGGCGGTGGCGCTGTGCGGACCGCTGCTGGCGGGGCGGGCCGCGGAGACGGATTTTTCCCGGAAAAATCTGCCTCCGTGTCTGGCCTATCCCTTCGGGACGGACTGGCTGGGCCGGGATATGCTGGCCCGGACCCTGGCGGGGCTGTCTCTGAGTATCCGCCTGGGGGGCCTCACCGCCGGGGTGAGCGCCCTGGCGGCCCTGACCCTGGGGACGGCGGCCGCCCTGTGGCGGCGGGCGGACTGCGCTGTCTCCTGGCTCATCGATCTGGTGATGGGCATCCCTCACATTCTGCTGGTGATGCTCATTGCCCTGGCCTGGGGGCGGGGCTTTGCCGGAGTGACCGCCGGGGTGGCCCTGAGCCACTGGCCCGTCCTGGCACGGGTGATCCGGGGGGAGATCCTCCAGCTGCGCCAGGCGCCCTATTTTTTGGCGGCGGAAAAGCTGGGCGTGTCCTGGGGACAGATGATGAGAAACCACCTGCTCCCCCATATGCTGCCCCAGTTCTTTGTCGGACTGGTGCTCCTGTTTCCCCACGCCATTCTCCACGAGGCCAGTATTACTTTTCTGGGCTTCGGCCTGCCGCCGGAGCAGCCCGCCATCGGTATGATCCTGTCGGAGAGCATGGGCTATCTGGCCGCCGGGAGGTGGTGGCTGGCCCTGTTCCCCGGCGGGGCGCTGGTACTGGTGGTGCTGCTCTTTGCCGGCGTGGGAGAGCGGCTGCGCCGGCTGCTGGATCCGGCCAGCATACACGAATAGGGGGCGTTTATGGAAGTACTGCTGGAAATTCAAAATCTGTCTGTCTCCTTCACCCAGTATGAGAGGGGCCTGCGCCGGCGCACGGTGTGGGGCATCCGGGATCTGTCGCTGACCATCAGGCCGGGTGAGATCGTGGCGGCGGTGGGGGCGAGCGGGTCGGGGAAGAGCCTGCTGGCCCACGGAATTCTGGGCCTTCTGCCCTACAACAGCCATATGGCGGGGGAGATCCGCTGGCTGGGGGAGCCGCTGACGCCCCGGCGGCTGAAAACACTGCGGGGGAGAGAGATTGCCCTGGTGCCCCAGGGCGTGACCTATCTGGACCCGCTGATGAAAGTGGGGCCCCAGATCCGGCATGGCTGGCGGGACGCCGCCGCCCGCGTCCGGAGCCGGGACGCCCTGGGCCGGTACGGTTTGGGGCCGGAGACTGAGGGGCGCTATCCCTTTGAGCTGTCCGGCGGAATGGCACGGCGGGTGCTGCTGGCCGCGGCGGTGTTTTCGCCCCCTAAGCTGGTCATTGCTGATGAGCCCACCCCCGGCCTGGACGCCAGAGCCGCTGCCCGGATGATGGGCCACTTCCGGGAGCTGGCCCAGGGCGGGGCGGGGGTGCTCTTCATCACCCACGACCTGGAGCTGGCCCTCACCGTGGCGGACCGGGTGGCAGTCCTCTACGGGGGGGAGACGGTGGAGGAGGCCCAGGCAGAGGATTTTGCCGCGGAGCGGCTGCGCCATCCCTACACAAAGGCCCTGTGGCGGGCGCTGCCTGGGAATGGCTTTCTCCCCCTGGACGGCACCCAGCCCCCGCCCGCCGGCGGGTGGACCGGGTGCCGCTTCGCCCCCCGCTGTCCGCACTGCCGGCCGGAATGTAAAAAGGAAGAAGTCATCCCGTACCGGCCGTGGGCAGGAGGCCGTGTGCGCTGTCTAAATCCGGAAGGGGGTGAGGAGCCATAAGTCTGGAGGCAAAGGATATTACATTTTTCTACCGCCGGAACAGCCCGCCGGTGCTGGCGGGGGTGAATCTTACCGTGGCCCCTGGGGAGCGGGTGGGGCTGAGCGCGCCCAGCGGCCGGGGAAAGACCACCCTGTGCCGTCTGCTGGCGGGATACGACCAGCCGGACCGGGGGACGGTGGCGCTGGATGGCAGGCCGCTGTCCGCTTACAAAGGGGCCTGCCCGGTGCAGATGATCTGGCAGCACCCGGAGGGCGCGGTGGATCCTCTGATTCCCCTGGGGAGAACGCTAGCGGAGGGCAGGCCGGCAGAGGAGCGCCTGCTGGCGGCGCTGGATATCGCCCCTGCCTGGCTGGAGCGCTATCCGGCGGAGCTGTCCGGCGGGGAGCTGCAAAGGATCTGCATTGCCCGGGCTTTGGGCCCCCAGACCTGCTTTCTGCTGTGCGACGAGATCACTGCTATGCTGGACCCTATCACTCAGGCCCAGATCTGGCGCTTTCTGCTGGAGGAGACCGCCCGCCGGAGGCTGGGCCTGCTGGTGGTCAGCCACAGCAGGCCGCTGCTGGAGCGGGTGTGTACCCGGATAGAGCATCTTCCTGCGCCCACTCGTTAAGACTGGCAAAATGGGTGCGCACAGCTCGCCCATCGTTTACATGACAACCAACATTAGTCCGGAGAGATTGCAAGCCGCTTATGATGCCGTTGGCCGGTAGCCTGCCGGCAGTGATAGCGATATGGTACAAATAGAATTGATACCTTTCACTTTACAATTATAGGGACGCTGATTCAGCCTTAATCAATGTCGTGCATTTTCAAGCATTTCCAGCTTTCTACAGCTTTTGCTGATACAAATTCACACAGGTTGAAATAGGTTCGCTTGTGTACGAATGCCAGGGGTATTGCTGATTTTGCAAACTCCTCAATAAACGAGAATTCAGCGAATAACTTTTTCAAACCGGAACATTCTGTCTGGAAATTGCTCGTCAAGCCCTTCGGCTCCCGAATCAGGATCGTTGGGATTAGGATGGAATTTGTTGAAAAACTCCACAATGTGAAACCCGCATCGATTTACATAGAAGTGGATATTGCGCTGCTCAAAATACGGTGTCACTGTCTCCCAAATCTTCACCTCGGGATATAGCTTTTCAACTGCACACCACGCAGCATATCCAATCCCCCTGCTGTGAGCAAACGGAGACACAAATAATAAATCTAAATCTCCTTTTTCGCCCTCGGTCTGGATGACAACTCCGCCGACTTTTTTGCCGTCGGACACAATCCGATAGGCTTCTCCGCCATCAATAGACTGTTCAATCGTTTCCCGCGAAATGATTTGACCGTCTGCTTCAAAATGGTTATCCCGAAGGCCAAACTCTTCCATTGCTCCGTAGTTGAATGCCTCTTGATTGTCTGTGATAAATTGCTCTCTATCGCTATTTTCCAGCGGAAGCAATTGTATAATAACTTTCATCCTTGTTACTCCTGTAACCTCAGATTTGTCGAATTGCACCATGCAAAGTATAACACAAAGCCGACCAGCGTTCAACCCTCGTTGTAGGGCTGTCACCATTGTAGCAAGCAGTGCATTTGTTCCCACAAAGGCTCGAAACAGCGGCTCCCGGCTCCGTTCCGGGGACTGCGGTTTTTCCGAGGGAACGGGGGCGTCCCCGTCAAAGGTTTCTCCCTCCGCTCTCCCCGCCTGTTTCCGAAAATCGTAGAAGTCGCTCAGGAAGACCGGGAACTTGCTTTTCCAGAGGGCGTATTCCTCATCGGTCAATTCTCCGGCATCGTGCAGGGCGCAGGCTTTCATAAATCCCAGAATGCGGTATTGGAGCAATGCGCCCGGATTTCTCGTAATGGCGTCTATGTCCGGCTTGAAATTATCCATCGCAATACTGTCACGGAATACAAAATGGATATGCCCATCAACTTCTGTCGGGTACAATCCGTAAATCTCCTCCAGCTTGTATAGCGCCTGTAACGCTCCTTCCATATCCGTGATTTTTTCACCGCTGATGGCGGCATAGTTGACCCGGAGTTTTCCGGCGATTTCATGGAGCATCATAAAATCCGGCACACGGTTCCCCAACTCATAATTCCTGATGGCGGACTCGCTGACCTTACAAAGGCCGGCGAGTTCTTTTTGAGTCAGTCCCGCCTGCTGGCGGTAAAAACGGATGCGCTCCCCCTTGTACGGAGCGTAGCGACGCAAACGGCCCGGACTTTCGCAAGTCTGGGCCGTAGCCTCGCAGAGCGCACGATACATGGTCGCAGACCATGTATAGAAGTGCGCCTTATCTGAGATCTCAGATAAGGAATAGCGAATTATCCGGCGTTGCAAGGCGCAGAAAGGCCCCAACGCCAGAACACGTTGAGGCAATGTCGGA
>NZ_QWEK01000073.1 GCF_009935845.1 Pseudoflavonifractor sp. 524-17
AAAATGCTTTGCTCCTGCTCTGGCAGACCGGCAAAGGCGTCGGCCACTTGCTGGCTGCTGATCGGCAGGTCGTAGCCGCAGTACGAGAACACATAGCTGTCGCTGGGGTAGTCGTCAGCCGAACACAGCTTGTCCATCATCGTCTGGGGCAGACGCTCCAACGATGTTTCCCGGCTGGCCCGCCGTTTCATTTCCCGGATGTAGTCGATTGCCTCATGCTTCAACACGGTTTTATAAAAGGTATCAAGCCTGCACCGTTCGCCATAGCCGCGGGGGTTGGTTTCCATCTTCTCACACCCTTTCGCTGGGGGATGGTGGTGGTACTCTCCCTTTCCGCTAACAGAGCGTTCAGTGGTACAGGTTTTGCGCGCAAAACCGCTTTCCGCAGAGAAAAAAGTGAAGAAAATTTTCCAGGCCGCAGGAAACGACGAAAACCGCCCGGCAGGTCATAGACCCACCGGGCGGTTTGCACTGTATAGTTTGCTATATCTGCATTGTATAGTATAACTTCATAGCCGCAATTCCCCCAGGCGGGGAATGGGCTTTTTTTAACGGTTCAAATACTGTCGAATTGTGTCGAGCGGCTATGTACTTCATGGCGGCTACCTCCTGTCAGCCGCCGCACCTGCCAGCGTTACCGCATTGCTCTCTATGGAGATAAAAAAGAACGGCGGCTTCGATTTCTCAAAGCCGCCGTGATTTGGGTATGCGGATATAGCTGCTTGTACGACGGCTTTTTTTCTTTTGCCGTCGTGCGGCAGTCTTTACTCTTGAATTACCACACACTCACCCGAGCTGGTTTGTACTTCTCTCTGCATGTGTTCGTTAAATTCCGTCTGCGGGTGTTCGTCAAATTCCGCTTGGCTGAATTTCTCTACGCCGGTCAGCGTTCCATTCCCGGAAGTGTTCAGATTTGCAAAGTCACGAACCGTATAGATGTCGATTGAACCGTTTTCGTTCCACGAACTGCGGATTGCACCATGGAAATTTCCGCCGGTTAGGCTCTCGCCATTGGATGTCAGCACATCTTGGAAGAACCGTACTTTTTCGCCGTTGAAATACCACTGGTCAATGCTGGCATCATAGGTAACACCAAATGCGGCATATTCGTCTGCTATAGCCTGTGCTTCATCCGGCGTCAGCGGCCCACCGCCAGCGTAACACACATCTCTTGGCGGGTTCTTTATGGCATTGATGTCCCGTTCAGCAAATTCCTTATCAGAAAATTCTTTCAATCCAACTATTTTGCCGCTGGGGTCAAAGGAGCCGTCATCATTTTGAATGAGGTTACTAAAATCCCGAACAGCATAAACATCAACCACTCCGTTCTCGTTGAAAAAGTCTATGCCTGCCCGCTCTTCAGCACTCAATTCGTAATAATCTTCAAACCATCTGACCAACTTCCCGTTGTAATACAACACATCTTTATCCGAATCGTAGACCATGCCAAATTCTTCATAGTTCTTGAGCTGCTCCTTCAACACCGCTTCATCGTGGGCAGCATCTTCGACACCATTTTCTGCATAGGCCACATCGTACATAGATGTCGACTCCGAGGGCAATGCGGATGTTTCACCGCTTCCATGCGGAAGTACCGATGCAGCAGCCGCACTACATCCGGCAAGGCAGACTACAAGAAGCAGGGCCAGAAGTGCATATGAGATTTTCTTTGTGTTTTTCATTTGAAAACACCATCCTTTCTTTGAGTGTACCTAAAGAATACCACCCTTTTTTGTGATACATTTGGGATTAGTTTGTGATTTATGTGTAGTTGAAAAGCGGCGGGGCAATCGCCCGCCGCTTTTCTATATCTGTCAGATTGTAAAAGAAAACTTTACCCCGGCCTGTGTATTGCAGACCGTACATTCACTTCCATGCAGGTGTAGTATCTCCTGCACGATATACAACCCTAACCCGCTTCCACCCGTTGTCCGGCCCCTTGACTGTTCTACACGGTAGAAAGCATCAAACAACTTCGGAATACTATCTGCTGGTATGTGTTCTCCCATGTTTTCAACAGAGAATACTGCCCGCCCATGTTCCGACAGCGCAGAAATCCAGATGTCCGCCCCATGCGGGGAATATTTGATTGCATTCCCGATAAGGTTGGAAAACACTTTTTCCATTAACATTTTATTTCCGCTTATGGAAAGAGACAATGATATATCAAGGTGTATTTGCAAATCTTTTCCCGCGATTAAATCCTCTGTTTCATTCAAGTAAGATTTTATAATTTGGATGCAGTCCAAACGGTCTTTCTTGAAATCGGCCCCCGCAGTTTCCAAACGTGAAATTGTCAATATTTCTTGAACCATCGTTTCCAGCGTGTTGGCAATTTCCGGCACCATTGTCAGATATTTCTCCCGGTCTTTATATGCACCGATACCAAGTAGCATCCCCTCTAATTGCCCTTTCATAATTGTAATAGGCGTTTTCAATTCATGGGATACCGCCGAAAAGAAATTTGTACGTGCCTGTTCCAATTTCTTTTCATGCTCAATATCGGCTTCGAGTCTCTTGTTTGCGTTTTGCAAATCAGAGAGGGTGACAGAAAGATTGTACGATAGCCTGTTCAGGCTTTTCCCCAGTGTTCCCAACTCATCAGTCCGTTGTTCATCAACCGTCCAATTCAACTGCAAGTCAGACATCTTTTCGGATATGCGGCTGATTTCCAGTACAGGCTTTGTAATCATACAAGAGTAAAGCGAAGACACAATAAAAGCAACTGCTAAGACGATTAATAGGATAAACGGAAATACATGGATAAAAGACTGCTGCAATTCCCCGATTTGTTCTGCTGCTCCGTAAACGATGAGCATATATCGCTCATTGCTATCAGAAAAGGAAAAGTGGTAGCTGCCCGACAGAAGGGGGGCAGTTTTGCACAACTCATTAATCTGCGTTTGCTCAATATACGCCGTGTCACCGTCCCACGCTTCGGCAAATAGTTCTGTTGGCAAGGGCACGAACTCACCTTTGCCATTATACAGTTCAACGGAATTGATTTCCGTATCTTGAAGAAGCTGGTCGAACAAACCGCCGCTATTCGGAAAAGCTACTTGCTCCAGTTCGGAAACAAAACGCTGCGCCCGTTCATCCAAGACTGTATTCAGCCTATTGGAATAGGTTTGCGGCATCAACCATGCTAATAAGCTAAATACCAATAATGACGTACATAAAAGCATCGCTGTTGTGGTGAGAAACACTTTTGCATATAAACTACTTTTAATTTTTCTTATCAATTTTATATCCCACCCCTCTGATTGTCTGGATAAAATCAATGCCCAACTTCTTCCGCAAGTTCTTGATGTGCGTATCAACCACACGCTCATCCCCATAAAAGTCATACCGCCATAGTTTATCCAAAAGATTTTGCCGGGTCAGAATACGGCCTTGATTAGTGAGCAGTTCTTTCAACACTTCAAATTCCCGTTGCGTCAATTCATAAGCGGCCCCGTCCACTGTGGCCGTATAATTGTCGCAATCCAAAATAAGATTTTGGTAAGCAATCGTTTTGTGTTCGTCCTCTTGCGGCCCGCCGCTCCGCCGCAAGACGGCGGCAATCTTCCGAATTAAAATCGGCATGGAAAAGGGCTTTGTGATATAATCGTCCACCTGTAAATCCAGCCCCCGGATTTGTTCTTCCTCGCCGCTTAATGCAGTAAGCATGATGATAGGAACCTGCGATTGCTTTCGTATCAGCTCACAGACGGCAAATCCATCAATTTTTGGGAGCATTACATCAAGCAGCACCAAATCAAATTGCGAGGCAGAAAATACAGGAAGGGCCTCCACACCATCGCTGGCTAAAATGATCTCATATCCTACCTCTTGCAGAAAATTCTTCAATAGTTCTTGAATGTCCAAGTCATCCTCGACAACTAAAATCTTTTGCACAATAACACCTCCAGGAAACAGCATAACATAGAATTTTGTGATTAGTGTGTAGTTTTCAAATTTCTCTTGTTGGCTGCTGGTAATATTTTAGTTCTATTGGCTGCATAAAACAAGGTACAAAGCACAAAGTCACCAGCGCATCAACCGAAAGGCGATGCAATGTCCAGAAGAACATCTGCCAGTTATTGAGAGAGTATTAGACGGGACTATCAAAAGCGAATAGAGGCCGCTTTGCAATGATGCAGAGCGGCTTCTATCTTTTGCACTTTTCAAGAAATTTCCTGTCTTTGGCGTACAGTTTTGGCATTCCAATTTGAACTATTATTACGGAGGACGGGGGGAGCGGAACAAGGGGAGAGGTAATGTAGCAAGCATATGATTGCCTCATATTAGGAAAATCTGTAAATTGCGGGGTTTCATGCGTTGGCGGGTATCAGCCCGCCTCGGCGGTATCGGTGGTATTGACTTCAATGTACTCGGCAACCCGGCGGAACTCGTCCGCAAACTTAAAATGAACACTGATATTGCCGTTTTCGTAAATCTTGATATGGTCTACCAAGTCCGTGAGGATTTCACGGGTGAGCGTTTCGATGCTTTGATACTTTGCAAAGGCTACCAGCGCCGGATGTTCCTTGTCAACGCCATTCAAGAGTTCCGCCCGTTCCGCGTTCAGCCGGGCCAGCACATCCGCAAGCTCGGCGGCCTGCCGCTCATAATCGGCTTTCATATCCCGGTATTCCTGCTGGGTGATTTCCCCGTCTTTCCAATCTTGATACAGAGACTGCTTGTAGCGGGTTATCCGGGTCAATTCCTTTTCCTTTGCGGCAATCTGGTCGTTAAGGCGGTGGGATTGACTTTTTTTCAGCGGGGCCGAATTGATACGGGCTATCAATTCCGAGTAGGAAACGGCGGTGTTCACTTGATATTGGATAGCGAACAGCACAGCGGCCTCCAGACGGTTGTGCTTGATAGAGTGCATGGAGCAGGCCGTCCGGGAGCGGTTTTTGTAAGTGGAGCAGGCGTAATAGATATTTTTCCCGCTCTGGCTGCGGGTGATGGATTTCCCACAGTCCGCACATTTCAGAAAACCGCTGAACAAGTGAACCTCCCGGCCTTTGGGGGATGTCCGGGTATCGCGTACCAGCAGGGCCTGCACCTTGTCAAAGGTTTCGTGGGTGATGATTGCCTCGTGGGTATCGGGGACGCGCACCCATTCTTCCTCGGGCACAGCCTGAATCTGGTGTACCTTGTAGCTTTTCACCCGGCGGCGGCCCTGTACCAAATCCCCGGTATAAATGGGGTTGGTGAGGATTTCATGTATCATCCGGGCCCCCCACATGGGGTCGTCCGCCACAGCCGAGGAAACGGGCAGGCCCTTTTTCCGGCGGTATGCCGTGGGGCTGGGTATGCCGTGTTCGTTGAGGTACAGCGCGATGGCCCTTTTAGACGAGCCTTGCAGGAGCATGGAATACACGCGCTTGACGATTTCGGCGGCCTCGGTATCGACCAAAAGTTGATGCTTGTTTGCCGGGTCTTTGATGTAGCCATAGGGGGCAAAAGAGCCGATATACTGGCCGTTGCGCCGCTTGTAATCGAAAACCTGCCGGATT
Source organism: Pseudoflavonifractor sp. 524-17 (assembly GCF_009935845.1). Classification (GTDB taxonomy): domain Bacteria; phylum Bacillota; class Clostridia; order Oscillospirales; family Oscillospiraceae; genus Pseudoflavonifractor_A. The sequence goes on from NZ_QWEK01000073.1 coordinate 5,508, forward strand.
TTCTTTGAGGTCTGATAACAATACTGGTCGTTCATCACATTGGTTATCGGCACAATAATGCTGTTCACGCTATCCGGGTTTAGGTAGCTGTCCACGCCCTCGGCCAAGCTGATAAAGCGGACGCCCATCTGCACAAAAAGGTTATCAATCAGACTGCCAGCATCACTGTAATTCCGGGCAAAACGGGAGAGGTCTTTCACCACAACGCAGGTAATTTTTCCGCTCATCACATCGCCCAAAAGCCGCTGGAAACTTTCGCGCTCCGTATCGGTTCCCGTGTGCCCATCGTCCACATACTCGGTGTAGCTTTCAAATTCTTCTGCATGATTAAAATGAAAATCGTTGAGTATGTCGCGCTGATTTTTCACGCTGTTGCTATCGTCAAGCCCCCGGTTGATTTTCTGTAAATCCTCGCGGGAGAGCCGGATATAGCCGCCCATTTTCCAGCGCCGGGTCGCATAGGTAGGGGGTAAAATCTGCTGATACCCTCTGTTCTTTTGCCTTGCCATTTGTCCTCCTTCCCTATCACATTACACTTATATTATAACTCTGATTAGGGGTATCGGCAAGGATGCCGCCGGGCATGAAAAGGGGGCGGCACTGTAAAAGTACCGCCCCAGCTTTGGGACATTTTGTCCCAAACTTGCATGAAATTTATAATATAGAAGTATCTTTCAAATTGTTTTGTAGTCTGCTTGCAAATTAGGACTCCGCGACAAATCGGAAGTTATTTATCCCCATGTTTTGATTTTTCTGTTTCTTCCTTGATGCTTTTGATTTCTTTCCAAAGTTTGTCCATCTCTCCATAGAGTACTACCGCAACACCAACAACAAGCCCGGCCAAGAGGATTAAACCAACATAGACGGGGTAAATAAAACTTTGGTCTGTACTACCGCCAATAATCGGTCTAAGTAAAATTGACCACACCCCACCCAGAGGCACGATAGCAAGAGACATTACCACCATAGCTGCTATTACTTTTTTCATCCTTTTATCTCCTTTCAAATTCCGCTTTATCTGTTTGTTTGGAAAGCATAGCATACTTTTATATCGCTGTCTACCCCCTCAGCTTTGGGACGTTTTGTCCCAAAGGTATAAAATCCGCGCCATGCCTTAAAACACGCAATTTACATGATATGCACAAACGGCAAGCAAGGCAAGTGTGGCCACACTTGCCATTTTTGACTGGCCGGGGGCCGTCAAAAATGCTTGTTGGGGTGCCTCCCCAAACCCGGCTCTTTGGGACAAAATGTCCCAAAGAGGTTGGCCGCGTCACCGCCGCTATCGCGTCTGTTCCTTATCGTCCCGCCCGTCCGTCAGTCCGAGCAGATGGTCGATATTACAGACTGTCATTGACAGAAGTAAAGGCGCGACACGATGAAAAGCACTACCCCAGCTTTGGGACATTTTGTCCCAAACTTGTTTGAAATTTGTAAAGCATAAGTGCCTTTCAAATTGTTTCATAGCCTGTTTGGGTATCAGTACTTCCCGACAAACTGAAAATGTAGCATTAGTAGCCCCAAGTCATTAAATTCCACTCCCCATTGTCCGCTCGGGCAAGCCACCACTGCCAATTTGTATATTCTGAATCTGCGTTCCATGCACCACCGCCAGCTTTTGGCGAATGAAAATCACTAACGAACTCTATGCACTGAGTAAATTCAGCGTTTTCATCTCCAAGGTCATTCATCCATTCTAAATTTTTTTCACTATTGCATTCATCTGATGTATAGCTAATACTATGTAGTTCACATCCCTCCCAAGTAGCAAACTCCTTTTCAATAAGTTCTATTGCCGCATCCATATCCGACTTTGAGTAGATGTCAGATTTACCATAGTCAATGGCAACATCTTTGATACTGTCACTGCAAGCTACCAATCCAAAAACCATTATCACTGCGGCAAAAAATGCAAATCCCTTTTTCATGTTTACCTCCATAACTTTCGATTTTTGATTAAAAGTATAGCGCAAAGTCAACCAAGTTTTATTGTTTATCAGTTAAAGGAGGATACGAAGGATTTGTAACAGAATACCAATAGCCCTCAATTAGTAGATAATGTATCCCACTGTTATCAATGATATATGAAAATCCAGGGTAATCACCTTCGGAAATTGAAATAGAAAACACTTCACTGTCCTCTGCTTTGTCTGGTGTAGCGTTGTTTTCAAAATTTTTAATTTCGTATTGAAGTCCATTTGTCCATTCTCTTAATACATCTAATTCTGCTCCATCTACAATCCAAGTTGAAACTTCGTTTGAATGGTAATGTGAAACTTCAACAGAAGATACATCATCTTGAATATATGCGGCGATTGGCCGCTGTATTGGAATTTGCGGCTGGTCGTCAATATGATTATTTATGATTTTGGGAATAGCAATAACAGCTATAAGGCAGAGGCAAGCTGCCAACATTCCCCATTTAGCTATCTTGCTGTAATTAGTCCGTTTATACGCCCTCGCATCTTGCACAGCTTCATCGTTAATCGCTCCAATAGCGTCCAGAACATTTTCGACTTTCATTACAACAGCGCCTCCTTTTCTAAGCGGTTTAGAAGATTTTTTCGTTGCCTGTGTAATATCATTTTCACTTTGCTTTGTGAAAATCCAAATCTTTGGGCAATATCTGCAATCGGGTCAAGATACCAATATCTGCAAATAAAAACCCGGCGTTCCATAGGTGATAGCGACATAACAAAATTGTCAATTAGCTGTGATAATTCTGCGGCCTCCACCTCATGCTCTACGCTTTGATTAGACGGAATACAATCAGACAGTTCATCAAGTACCAGCACGATCTCACCGCCGCCCCGCTTTTCCGCAGTACGGCCACGCCATTTGTCAATAGATATTCGCCTCGTGATTTTTCCTAAAAATGTTGAGAGAATAGACGGACGGTGGGGCGGAATATTATTCCGTGCGTCAAGGTATGTATCATTCACGCTTTCATCTGCGTCCTCAACATTTCCAAGAATGTTATAAGCGATGGAATAGCAGTAATTTCCATACTTTTTAGATGTTTCTGATATTGCGTTTTCAGAGCGCGCCCAATAAAGATTGACAATGCTAACATCTTCCATTTCCATACCTCCTTTGCCCTCAGATAGAGCTCTTCACCTATCTACTCGAAAAATAATCGGTTAGGTCACAAAAATTTTGAAAAAATTCAGAAAAACCGAACAAGCCTATTTTCCCTATATTGTATTGCTTTTTAGCGGCTTTATCAATGTTAGCTTTTGTGGAACAAATAGGGCACAGGACATATAAACATACCACCCCCCTGACAAACGCGCCCGGGAACCCTTGATACAAGCGGGTTTCAAACGCCTAAATGCTAACAGTCCAGCCGTGGAAAGTAAGCGGTTTTACAGCGCGTTCAACCCTATCCCCCCGCCCTTTCCCATTCATGGGAAAGGGGACGGCTCTGGAGGATATATCCCCCGCCGCGCCGGAGGGGTGGCACAGCCGGGGCAGGCCGTCAAGGGCAAGCCGCCGCAAGCGGCGGTGCTACGCACCCTTGACTGCCCACTCCCGCCTGTGCTCAATAGTAGGCGGCGACGGGGGATATACCACCAGAGCCCCTATGCAAAAATGCGTGGGGACAACGATAGCTTTGGGACATTTTGTCTCGAAGTTACCATGCGATATTTAGATTTTTCGGGTGGAATGGCTGGGGTCTGCTGGGGGCCGCCTTGATAACCAAAACAGGGTGGCCCCCAGTAGGCCCCGGCCATATCGCGCAAAAAAGCCGCCCTGTTTTCAAGGACGACTTTCTGCATAATGTGATAGTTTCAATCTATTTTCTTGTATTTTTGTCAAAAACCTTGCGCTTTCGTGTTCCTAATAAGAGTTAATCATAGGGAGTGTGGCCACACTCCCGAAAAACGGCCTAATCTGGCCCCAGCCGGGCCGTGTCCGTTTTGCTTGTTGGGATAGTCCCAAACCCTTATGCCGAGCGGAGACGATATTGGCGGAGATATGGCAGACACAGCGGCATACACTGACAGTCCAACGAAGAAAAGCCGCCTTGATAATGTGTCAGTCAAGAGTGGGGCAAAAATCGGGGTCAGGCGTAGAAAAAGTAGCTCCCGGAGGTATTGAAAACACAGGCTTTTTTCGTGGGTATCGGGAAGGGGCAAGGTGTTTATATCTGTTCCTCCGAAAATGGGGGTAACTCTTTCTACATAGCCCCGCTATCCGACACTTTGGCTGACATCCCTAAATTAGCCCACCAGTCTACGCATTTAGGCCCTATCCAGCGGCCTGTTTTCAGGACGTTCAAGAGGCGGTCGCACAAGGGGTAATACGATCTGACCCGCACCCTCAAAAATGGGTTTCTAATTGCGTATAAATGGACGGGAGAACCCCTGCCGCCAAGATAGGGCTGATGTGTAACGCTTTAGAGGCAAAACAGCCCAGCTATTTCAAGGCTTTCCGACCACGATCGATAGGGGGGCAGTACGATTTAACCTGCACCCGCCAAAACGGACTTCTAACGGCGTACAGAAGGACACAAAAAGCCAGGGCGGAAGGCCGACACTCCGGCGCTCCTGTCCTGGCTTCTGATGGACTGTGAAACTGTGCTGTCACACAAGAGGGCCGCAGGCCCTCTTGTGACACCCGCAGAAACCGTACACCCGCTTCGCGTCTGTACGGTTTCTGCGGGTCAGATAATGTTCACGATAACCCCCGCTGCTATTTGACCTCTCGCTTTTCGTTTCCGTTCCATTCCCTTCCGGTGGCTTTGCCGCTTGTCCTTCAAGGAAGGGGGTAGGGGAAAGGATAGGAAAGGAATGGGTAATTGATAAATCTTTACTTGATTTTTCTTTATTTACTTATATCTTTATTTTATTGCGTCGGATTTCCCGATGTTGGTTATTCCAACGCCGGTTGACTGGACGGCGGCTGGGGTTCTTCGTAGATAGTATACTCCGCTCCCCGCAGCCGTCCCCGGCTGTCCCGTTCCCTTGTTCGCACGATATACCCGGCCCGCTCCAGCTCATGGACGGCCTGACGGATGGCGTCGATCTGTTCTCGGTTGATATAGGCCAGTCCTTGCAGGGTGTAGTCCCACTTTTCCGGGAGACTGAGCATTTGCGACAGCAGGCCCTTGGCTTTTAGGGACAGTTCCCGGTTCCGCAGATGATGATTAGACATGACTGTGTAATTTGTGCTCTTCGCAACATGAAATACTGTCATTTCTGCTCCTTTCAGCGCATAAAGCGGCGTTCCCAGCCAAAGCGAGGCGGAGAACACCGCTTTTTTGTTTCATACATACCATGCTTGCCTGCCGTCCATACCCATTGATTTTCTTGTGTCTTGAGAAGTATCGTTATCTAACGCCGCCTTTCGACAGGCCCGCATGGAAACGGCTGGTGGCCGACATCGAAGCCGGGAAAGTAGCTCTGCTGCTGACGAAGGACATGAGCAGAATCGGGAGAGATTATCTGCAAACCGGTTTCTATACGGAAGTCCTTTTCAGAAAATTTGGTGTGCGCTTCATCGCCATTGGCAACAGCATCGACAGCGATGACCCCAGTTCCAGCGAGTTCGCACCGTTCGTCAACATCATGAGCGAATGGTATCTGCGGGACCTGAGCCGCAAGTAGCGAACCGCTATCCGGGTCAAGGGCGAGTCCGGCAAGCCCACCACCAACTGTGCCATCTATGGCTACAAGAAAGACCCAAACGACAAATACCACTGGCTGATTGACGAGGAAGCAGCGGCGGTTGTGCGACGCATCTTCTAGCTTACTATCGAGGGCCACGGGCCGTATGAAATCGCCACAATGCTCTGCGAGGCGAAGATTGAAACGCCTGCCACTTACTTTGCAAGGCAGGGGCGGGGTGTTTGGAAAAGCAGAGAGGACATCCCCCGGCCTTATAGCTGGAACGGCTTTGCGGTGGGGCAGATCCTCTCCAAGCCGGAGTATATGGGGCATACGGTCAACTTCCGTTCCCACAAAGAATCCTATAAGGATAAGCAGCCAATTTTTCATGCCCCGGAGGACTGGCTGATTTTTGAGGATACCCATGAGGCTATCGTGGACAAGGGCACCTGGGAACTTGTTCAGAAACTGCGGGGAACCCCGCGCCGTATTGATACGCTGGGCGAGGCGAATCCCTTGACCGGGCTGGTATTCTGTGCGGACTGCGGGGCAAAGATGTATAACCAGCGGACACGGGGCAGTGAGACAAAGCCGTATCCATCGGACGCCTATGAATGTTCCTCGTATAAACTTGCAGGGCAAAGAAGGACGGCTGTTTGCAGCAATCATCACATCTCCACAAAAGCTCTGCGAGCGTTGATTTTAGAAACCATCAAGGTCACCAGCGCCTACGCCATCTCCAATGAGGCTGAGTTCATTCAAAAGGTCCGGGCAGCGTCTGAGGTTCGGCAAGCGCAGGCGGCAAAGGACTTGAAGCGTAAGCTGAACAAGGATAAGCGGCGCTTTGACGAACTGGACACCATCATCAAGAAGCTGTATGAATCCTATGCGGTGGGCCGCATTGGAGAGGAACGCTTTGATACCCTTCTCACCGGATACGAACAGGAGCAGGCAGCGCTCCGGCAGTCCATCGCGGAAGGTGAATCTGCGTTAGGCAGCTTTGAACAGGACACCGCCAATGTAGAACATTTTCTTGACCTTGCAAGGAAGTACACCAATTTCTCAGAGCTGACTACGCCGATGATTAACGAGTTTGTTGAGAAGATTGTTGTTCATGCTCCGGACAAGTCCACGGGTGACCGGATGCAGGAGGTGGACATCTATCTGAAATTCATCGGTAAATTTGATGCCCCCATGCCGGAACCTACTCCAGAGGAGATCGCGGAGCAAGAGCGATTGCAGAAGGAGCGTATCCGAAGCCGGGAGAGATACCGCCGTTTGAAGGCCGGAGAGAATCTCAGCCCTCCTTTTGAGCGGACCTGCGCGACCTGTGCCAAAACCTTCTCCGCTCTGCGGCCAAACGCGAAATACTGCTGTCCTGCTTGCAGGCAGAAGGATTACCGCCGCATGGCGAGAGAAGCGAAGTCAAAAGTATCATGAATTTGTATCGGAGCGGTCCGCAATGCTGTGGACCGCTCTTTTCCATCACGAAGGAGGTTGAAAGTCCATGTGGAACTGCGATTGGGAGTACCAGCACCAGGATGTTTTGAAGAATTGCTACGAGCGCAAGATGGCTGGCAGACCCTATGGGAAAAGCGACCCCGTCGGTAAGATTATTTGCGAGGGATGCGGGTGTGTTTTCTATACGCGAATCTGGTCCAAAAAATATTGCTATTACAAGAAATGCGGCAATACCGGCTATAAAAAGCAGTTGATACAGCGGCGTTTGGCGCAGCCGCCCCGTACTCAGGTCTGCAAAGTGTGCGGGAACACATTCACGCCCAAGCGGTCAGATGCGCTCTATTGCAGCAATGCCTGCCGCCAGCGGGCGTATCGTCAGAGTGTTACGGGTAAAACAAGTGGTCATGATGGCCACTTGCCTGAATCGTAACAAAGCATGGTTTAAGGTGTTACAGATAGACGTAGTGGAACCAAATTCCACTACGTCACAGCCTGTCGAAAAAGTCTGCCCTTCGGCAGACTTTTTCATATAAACGAGGTAAAATAGAGCAGGGTGAGAA
>NZ_QWEK01000074.1 GCF_009935845.1 Pseudoflavonifractor sp. 524-17
GAAGGATGTGGCCTCCTCCCGGTTGGGTTAAGTGTGGTAACTCAACTTTAACCGATGCAGCCTCATCCTTCTGCTGTCCAATATCTATTGTACTCCTACACTTTTTCTGGTTCTGGCCATTTTGAAAACTCCTTTCTTGCACCTTGCGCCCGGATATGGTACAATCAAAGGGCGTGAAGGTGCCTGCTTGGTATTCTGCGCATCTTAATCGCTTCGGTGTTCCAGCACCGGGGCGGTTTTTATTTTTGCCTGTGGCACTCATGTGCGCAGGTATCGCGGCATCTCGGACAGTTCCTCCAATCGCTCCAATGCCTTTTCCTGTCCAGCATCATTAAGCAAACAGAACAGTTTTACCAGCCTGCCAACGGGTGAATCGCTTGACTCAGATGCATCTGATATCTGTTGCACATATTCTTCAGCAGCTGCGCGAATATCTGCTGGTAATGGTTGCGCAACCCCTTCGGGTAAGCCGGTGATTTTCTCAAAAGCGCGGTAGTCTGCGCTAAGTAGAGCCTTATAAATCGCTTCTTCAGTTTCTGTGGCATAACCTTCCAGATACGCAATCGAAACCCCTGGCCATATCCGCGCCCGAGGCCGCCCGGCTCCTGGGCGTGTCAAAGCCCACCATCTACCAGTACATAAACCGTGAGGGGTTCCCGTCCTTTAAGCTGGGTGGGCGCACCCTTGTTTCGGCGGAAGGACTGCGGGAGTGGGTAAAGGCTCAGCCGAAAGCGGAAAGGTGGCTGAAATTTGAACAATCTCACAAAAAAGGCAGTAGCGGAGATAACCGCTAAATTGGAGCAAGCGAAGCAAATACACAAGACTAAGAGGGAGAAAATGGAGCGGTTGACGATGGATTTGCTGGCATTTGACAACGAATGCCTGGGCGCAGCGGTCAAATGCTACATTTCAGGAAATTCGGATTCTGCGTCACAGTCTAATGCTGCCCTTGATGCCTATGACATCATTGCAGAAATCAAAGTATTGGAGTTGGAATGCTGAATGACTGAGAGATGTATGTTTGCAAAATCCATCATAGGCTCAGCGCGGTTTCTGCGAATGCCGCCTACGTCCCGCTTGCTTTACTATGACCTGGGTATGGCAGCAGACGATGATGGCATTGTGGAGGCGTTTTCTGTCATGCGTACAACAGGTGCCAATGAGGATGATCTGCGGGTGCTGGTCTCAAAGGGGTTTGTCCGTGTGCTGAATGAGGACCTTGTAACCTACATCACAGACTGGAGCCGTAATAATTACATCCAGAAAGACCGATGTCGCCCCAGTATTTACAGGGAAATCCTTGTAAAACTATCCGATGATTCCGAAATGGATACCCAGGTTAGGTAAGGCAAGGATAGGTGATGGGGAGCCGCAAGCGGCTCCCGCACCCACCCCCGCGCCCGGAAAAGGGCAATGGTCACATTTTGTTCCTCCCACGCTGGAAGAAGTGGCGGCCTACGTCCGGGAGCGCGGCAGCATGGTGAACCCGCGCGGAGAACGAAAGGCAACCATAGTGCGGGCTGCCTGTAAGTGCCAGCGTGAGGCGGACAAAGCGGAGGAGCGGCGGGCCGAGTGGGAGCGGTTCAAGCAGGATATGGCCCGCCGCCGCGAGGATTGAATTTCCTGCCCGGATGGGCTGCGCCATACCTTTGCTCAGGATGACCGCGCGGAGCCGAAAGTGTCTGACGCCTGCCGTCGGTACGTTGAACACTGGAAGGAGATGCAGACCGAAAACATCGGAATTCTATTCCACGGCACCGTTGGCACCGGCAAGAGCTTTTATGCTTCCTGCATTGGGAACGGCTTGCTGGAGAAACGGGTATCCGTCGCGGCCACCAACTTCCCCCGGCTGTTGAATCTGCTCCAGGGCACACAGGAGCAGCAAAAGCTCCTTGACCGTCTGGATCTACAAGCTGCTGATTCTGGATGACCTGGGGGTGGAACGGGACAGCGCCTATGCTGCGGAACAGATATTCAACGTCATCGACGCCCGGGCCAGCTCCAAACTGCCCGTGGTCGTGACCACCAATCTGACAATGGAGGAGCTAGAACACCCGGCCTCCATGCAGTATGCCCGTATCTATGACCGTGTGCTGGAGATGTGCCCTGTGCGCCTCAAGCTGATCGGCACGAGCAGACGCAGAGGAAATGCTGAAGCACGAAAGCAGCTTGCACAGCGCATTCTTCTTGGCTGAGGTGTGCGGACGTGGGCAAATCATCACAGCACAAAGGCGCAGACGGCGAGCGGGAGCTGGCCGCGATCCTCTGGGAGCGTGGCCATGACGTTGAGCGCGGCGCTCCCGCTCACCTTGGCTGGTGACCATGCGGCTCACCGATTGGCTGGAGTTATACGAGCGAGCCCATACGAAGCCATAGAGCGGCAGCGGGCGCGGCCCTGGTGTCTACCCTGTCCGCTGCCGCTCCCGGGCGCCGTGAGGCGTTGCAACAGCTCTCCCGCAGAAAAAAGGTACTGTGACGCCCCCTCCACCCAAGCTGCGGGCTCGCCGCCCCCAAAATCCAAGTAGTTACTGGGCAAAAAAATAGGGCGTTTCCGTTCCGCTTTGAACGCTGCGCCCAGAGGGCAAGGAGGAAATCGACATGGTAAACAAAGAGGCCCTGGATGGCATGGCCGCCAAACAGGTCATGCAGCAGCTCCAGGAAGTGAAAGAGCGGCGGCGTACTGCCATTGCACTGGCCAATGATGCGATCAACGGCTATCAAAAGGCTGTCAATGCGCGGGATGCTAAAATCAAAGAGCTGCAGGACGATTTGGGTAAGCAGCTCGCCGGCATTGCAGACAAGGCCGCGGCGTTGAACGCGGCTATGCTCCAAGCATCCCTGGCCGGGGATAGCGCGGAGTTTCAATAGCCCACAGATGGGGGAGTCCGGTGCAGCTCCCGGCCTCCCCCATCTCCTTTGCCCGTGATGGTGTTGACGCCTATATTCTACCACGAAAGGGGCTAAGGGGCAATGACCAAGCAGGAACTGGATCACCACCTGGAGCTGGTGCAGCAGTTGGAGGATGGACGGGAGCTATTGGCGTCACTGATGGCCGCAGCTGGCCCCAGAGCGCAACGCCTGGATGGTATGCCCCGCTCCCATGGTACCGCCGATCCGGTGGGCTGCCTCGCTGCTGAGATAGCGGACATGAGGGAAATCATCTCCCGGCGGGAGGCAGCTGCGGCCCGCTCGGAGGGGGCGGCGGCTGCATATATCCAGACCATTAAGGCGGTGGGAAGTGCGCTGAAACGTGCTACAGATTCTGGAAAAACAGTTGCAAAGCGGGCGGTTACGAAAGAGTACACTATCAGCCAGAGCGAGTTTCTGGCCCGCACCAGGAACATCAACTATTTTGTCCGGGAGACCGGCGGCGGTATCTCCGTGGTGTTCGGCTTCCGGGGGAATGTGATCCCGCTGATGAAGTCCAGCACTCGCATTAACGGCAGCGGCCAGGTGGTCACGCAGGTCAAAAGGTCTGGTTCGGCAGCAACGCTGGACCGGGCCTTTTCTGCGCAGATGGGCGGACACCGTGGCGTGTATGAACGTATTGGCCCCAGCCGGTTCCCGGTTGAGGAACGGTATGGTCCCGCTACCACGCAGATGATGTACTCCAATAATGAAATCACGGAAGAAATCAGCGAGAAGGTGGCCGAGACCTTCGGCAAGCGTATTGACCAGGATATTCTTGCTCTGCTCAACGGCTGGAGAAGATAGCCCAAGGCCGCACAGGGGGCCGTAGAGCGCACGCCAACGGGGCGGGAAGTGTAACCACCCAGGCAACACACAACGAACGGCCCACAGAGGGCGCTGCAACAGGAAAGGGGGCGGTTTGCAGCCGCTCCCTTTTCGCTTATTCGGTTTCAGAGGCGTACGTGGGTACGGGCGGGTGGCCTGCCGAGGCCAGGACAATATTTCCCGCCGCGATTGACGCAACATCCCCCAGTCCTGCGGACAATGCCGCAATGGCGGCCAGAAATGCCTTGAGCTGCACTCCGTCCAGCTGGTGGGCCAGTTCGCAGGTCATCCATGCGCCGCGCCCTCCTTTGTGCGGCCAAGTATGTACTGGGAGAAATCCGCCTGGTTTGCTGTGGCGGCGGAGATGGCTGTGCTCACCCGCATACCGTAGAGGATAGCCGCCGAGACCGTGGCAGATTCTACGCTGGTCGCAGCTTCCGAAAGCCTCTTGAACAAGTCCCGGGGAAGGACAGCAGCGGCCTCTTTTTCAGCCGCATAGCGGGCCTGTCCTGCCTGTTGGATCATGGGGTCTGTCTGCTGGATTTGGTTCCACGCATCGTTGCGTTCGATAGCGTCCATTAGGCTGTCCATGATAGCAACGCTACGGAACCACTCATTGGTCTGCGTGATGGTGGCCATGGGCTGGCTGATAATCTCCATGTTCTTATCCATGCTGGTATTCCTTTCTCCCCGTGTGCCCGGTAGGTCAGGCTATGTAAATGCGGCCCCGCTCGTATCAGAACAGCTTGCCCGCGGCATTCAGAAGTGCCAGGGTCACACGCGCCCCGTAGCGGGTGGCGGCGTTTCACAGGCTGTTGTCAGCTTGGATATCGCGTCCAAAAGGCTGTCACGGAGCTCCTTTGATTCTATCGGCACCATGACTGCATCCAGATGGGAGCGGGCCTCTTGGATTGCCGGATCGTGTGTCCAGATGCGGTCCCATTCGTCCGTCTGATGGATGGCCTGAATAAGCTCACAAGCGAGGCTTGATTTTACGTTATTTTTCATTTTCACACCCCGAAAATCTCATAGCGCACATAAGCGCATCGCTAAAGGCTAAACATACCCGCTGGGGAAGTCCAGCTCTGCCAGTCAGCTTTTCAACCAATACCAGCTCACGCATCGTGTCCGCCAAATCACCCATGCTTTGACCTAGGGCTATCTCCCATTTCGTCCGCTCGCTCACCTGGGGCTGGATCACGTTCAGACCTGGGGTTTCGCTGGACTGGCTTTTCTTCTCTTTCACTGTATGAAATTCCTCCTTGCATTTTGGGAAGGGGCCTTTCTCATGCTATTGTGAAGCGGCGGCTGGTGCTGGCCTTGCAGAACTGGCCGTACACGTCCGGGAGCGCAGCTTTGAGGGCCTTGCTGTCCAGGCGGTTGCTGATGATCTCCTTCCAGCGGAGGATGAAGTTTTGAGTTTTGAGTTCATCCAGCCCCTTTTCCTCCATGTCGGCTTTTAGCTTGGCCCGGATGGCATCGGCGGCTTCGAGCTCCTTCTGCTGGGCCTCCAGCGCCTGGAGCTTCTTGACCCGGTTCTCAATCATACGCTCGGTCATGGTGTTTTCTCCTTTTCGTTTGATGTGGGGGAAATCCGGCGGCGGGGGGCATCTGTCCTAATCAGGCCCGTCCCTCTCGGAAATCCTGTCCCGCTCTTGCCTCCAGTTCTTTACCCCCTGCCGGGGGCCTTCTCTGTTTGGCCGGTGTTCCCTCGTTCTGGCAGCAGAATACTACGGTCTACCCTATTTATCCACTGGCAAAATACACGAAGTCTACCGTATGATTTTGTTCGTTTTTATACTGTCTACCGTTTATATTTTGTGGTACAATAGCTACATCGTAAAGAAGGGAGGTATTTCTGCATGGCCCCACGGGAATCTCAAAAAAGGGCATCCCTCAAATGGGATAAGGAGAACATGACCGTGTTATCCTGTAAAATTCGCAAAGAACAGGCAGTTGCATTTAAAGCGCACTGTGAGAGCCAGGGCAGCACATCCAATACAGTTCTTAAAGACTTTGTGCTGGGTTGCATTGGTGAGCAGGAACCGGGAACGGCCCCAGAAACGCCACAGAAGGCTCCAGGACGGCCCGCAGGGGGCGGGGGTATATCTCTTCCTCCCCAAGCCATTAGAGCGGCACAGGAGGCCGCAGAGGCGACAGGCGAGGCCGCTCCGCAGTTTGTCGAGCGGGCGGTGGAGACACAGGCCAAGCGCGACAAGTCGTCTCTGGCGCTGGGTATCAACCCGGCTACAGGGGAAAAACCGGACAAGGAGGGGTAGCGCATGGATATTGCCGACTTGCAAAAACTGTGTGACAGCGAGGATATCCGCTGGACGGACCACGTCCTCAAACGGCTCAGCGGGGAATATCCCAGGCCGATGTGATCCAGGCCATCCAGGGCGGTGAGATTATCAAGCAGTACCCAGATGATTACCCATACCCCAGCTGCCTGCTGCTGGGAGCAGATGCCGCCGGGGGCGCCCTTCATGTGTGCTGCGGCCGGGGGCCTGGTGAGCTGTGGATGATAACTGCTTATCACCCTGCCCCGGACGAATGGGAAGCTGATCTGAAAACGAGGAAGAAGGTGCAGCAATGAAATGCTTCTATTGCAAAGGCGAAACCAAGGAAACCACGACAAAGTTTATCGTTGACCTGGGGAGGTATGTCGTGGTCGTGAAGAACGTGCCTGCCCGTGTGTGCCAGCAGTGCGGGGAAGCGTCCTACAGCAACGAGGTGGCCCAGCAGTTGGAGAAGATCGTGGAGGCCGTCAAGCATAGCATCATGAGCGAAGTGGCCATTGTGGAGTATTCGCGGGATGTGGCCTGATGTGCAGCGCCATTGACCTGTTCCAAGTGTTTCCCGAACAGGTAGCAAAGAGGCTGGGGCTGCACCAAGGTGCAGCCCCTTTTGTAATTCTATGCTGGATGTACAAGGGATAAATCTTTCAATTTGACGTTGCTTAAACCTGACACAAGCGGATGCCTTACTTGGTGGAGCGGTTCTTTTCTTGATAAATTGACCTGTCAAAACAAAATGCCGACTGCTGGGCTTATCACTCTCTTTCCGTTTTAAGATCAACACCCCCATACCGATTAGATTAGAGGTATGGGGGTGTTGATGCAGCGCAGCACTGACTGCACACGCCTTTCAGTTTTGGCAGCATTTCTTCAGGCTTCCGCCCAAATTTCCGGCAGCAGCGTCTGCAAACCAGTGAAGGAGCCCTCCACAATATCAAGCCATACCACAAGATCGGTCAATGTGCTGGACTCTCTCTCCCTTCGTGCCGCAAAACTAAATTGGCCACTTTTTGTTTGGATTTCGCAGCACTCCAAAGAGGTTTTTAGCTCTGTGTGAATTCCACGTTCCATCAACCGGACAGCCTCCAAGATACAAGCGGAACTGTTGTGCCGTCGGCATTCACTAGGTTCAGGAGGGTGGCGTCCATACTTACAGTAATGTCCGGACAAAGTTGGAGCTTTTCCTCGTTGAAGGGCAGGGATTCCAGGTCTTGGTACGTCCGGAAGCAGGGCGGGATAAGGACTGTAACACAAAGCAACTTGGGATATCCCAAGTTGCTTTTTATCTGAGCTTACCGGCTCAGGACCTCATCGTTCTGTCTAGCTACATCCCTTTAAGTGTCCTAAATCTCGCACATGTAATAAACGGTAATCTTAGCACCAGGATAAGTACCAGATTCGGTCGGGGTCAAACGGAGCTGCCATGTGCCGCCGCAATTTACGAGGGGCTGCCCACTTTTGAACCCAAAATCAATACTGCGGGTATGAGGCACATTCGTTCTCCAAGTGCTTGTTCCAGGACTCAAAACCGAGAATTGAGAGCCGTGCATGTTGTATGCAGTGGCTGTGTGTGCGCTATAGTCCACAGTATTCACATACCCAGACAGCCCTGTCACAGGAGTCAGCTTAAAATTAAGCATCCGTGGAGTTCCCTTGACAAAGCTCATTTCCGGGATGGTGTATTCAGCAGATCTCGATATAAGCTGACGGTCACCAACACTAATTTCATAGCCATAAGGTGCGCCTACACCCTCCGGGCTATAGACCACAACGTAATACGATTCTCCAGGTGTAAAGTTGACTTTAACAGAGATACACTCGAATGGTACCGACGAAGAAGAACCATACGGGTCATAAGGCTGCAAATCACGGCTATCATAGAGCGTCTCAAAGGTGCTGGTGCTCAAAATTTTAAACCGGAAATAGTCTCTTCTCTGTGTTAGAGTAATCGTCTCAGGGCCTTTGGTGGTGATTTTGTAGTAGTCACCATAGTCGCTGGGCGTAAGGTCGCAGATGGAACGGTAGTCATGGTCTTTTAGCATATCACGGTACGGTACATAATACGGAAGCTCAATAGAATCCGATACATCCTCAAAGAAGTAGACTTTCTGATCTTCCGCACCGTAGGCCAGCCGGTAAGTGGTGTCGCCAGCTGAGAAATACTTGTCAACTGCTGCCACGGACACTGAGTAAGAGTAGGAACCTGTGACACCTTCAGGCCGCTTCAATTCGATAGCGCCTTTTGCGCGATTACCGGTGTGAAGATCGGAAACGGTGGACGTTCCACACTGCGTCCCATTCTCATCATACACTGTAACCTTGAAGCCGCCGGTCCCTTTTCTTAAAAGCGACAGACAGTAGGTGTCTGTGTTAGTGTAATCCACGGTTATGCTATGTCTGTCAACGGCTGTGGCTGAGGTCAGAGAACCGTCGATGGTCTCAAATACACCCCGGCTGATAATGTTGAGGTTGAGCGAGGTGACCGGCGTCATCCCATTATACATATCAGAAATGGCAAACTGGAAGAAATAGCTTCCTCTGTTGAATATACGCACTGCATATCCAGCATAGGTGCCGTAATCTTCATCGTTGAGCTCTGTAATGTACCCAGCGGGGAAGTTATTGGTAGCCAGGAAAAGCGGGCCTCCCTCCGGGTCATAACAAAGGTCCTGGTTGTTCCAACGAGTCGCAATATAAAAGATGGTTGCCGTAGTATACTGGCCGTCAATCATAGACTCCGGATTGATGACAAAGATGCTCGGCTTTCCAACAGGAGCTTGGTTGTCTGCAACATCAGCAGTCATAATGCTATTGTCAGAAACTTCGCCGGCAATGAGGATTGCAGAGGAAAAGTCAATCTCCTCTTCTGAAACACGGGGCTCTACCAGAGTAAGACCGTTGCCTGTGGAAGTTGCGCTCTCTTGCGGCAGGTCAACGGCGGGCGTCCGCGTACCGCTTCCAATGGTATATGACAGAGGCTCAGCATTGTCGGGAAGAAGAGAAATCTCTTCCTCCACAGGTTCGGCTGCTAATGCTGTCACGCCGAGAGACAGCACCATTGCCAGACATAATAACATTGACCAGAATCGTTTCATGATACTTGTTCCTCCTATACAGAAAGGTTAATTCCTTGTTTGCTGCTCATCCGTTCAAAGTGTCCCCGCGGATACACTTGGAGACTTTTGAAGAATTGGTTGACCGCGGCATCCTGGACCGGGTCGCCAGTGGAGAACTTGAGCAGGTCTCCTATATTGTACAGGTTGTCTTTGCAGTCATCGACCTTAAAAATGATATCCGCGGTGACGGTGTGCCACTTCCCGTCCACACCCAGCAGCTTGGCCCAGGTAATGCCGGTGGAAGGGTTCTTGGGGTCGAACTTGGTAGGCGGCTTTTGGAGATAAACTGTTTCAGTAGTTCCGTCGGGATACTCTGTGGTGATCGAGGTTATCATCTGCGGACCGTCATCCGGATTCGCGCCAGTCTGGAAAAACCACTGGAAATTCCGGGGCGGCACGGCGTCCGGATTGAGGATATACTGTTCCGACACAGCGAAATTGTTGGAGAACGCAGTGTTGAAGTTGTAGTACTCGTTCAGACCCTTGGCTTTGTAGTCTGGGATGGAGAAATCATCGTATCCCTTCTCCTGCGCGATATCCATAATACCCTTGCTGATGGCGGAAATAGCGGCCTCGCTCTGGTAGTAGTAGTCCGAGTTATAATACTTCCAACTTCGGGCGGCCATTGGATCTCCGGCCACATACTGCTTACCCTCTTCTACACTCTGGTGGACAGCATTGCTCAGAAGTTTCCTGCGGAACTCGCCGTAAAAGGTCTCCATTTTTGCCTGCTCCATGTACCGGTCTGTCCCAGGCAGCGGGATTGGATAGCCGTTGGTTTTGCAGGCATCGGAAAACTGTTTGAAAAGGGCCTGAAATGTCTCTGAGAGCTCCTCTTCCGATACGCTTCCGTCATAGAATCCCTGGATTGCGGCGTCAGTTTTTCCGTCTATCACCTGTTTGACCGCAGACATAGCCGGATCTTTGGACAGAGAGAAATCGCTGAAATCCACTGCCCAACGCTGGCGGCGTTGCTCCGGCGTAGGCTTATACACGGTCATCTGGTCTACATCGGCCGGTTTGTCTGACCGCACCGCCTGGCTGGTAATGTCCAGATACGTCCACTTTCCCATTTGCACCGGAATGCCAGCGAGTGGTGTACGGCTGACTCCTTCCATGAAAGTTCCCCTCCTTGTTTCTTGATTAGACAGCCCCCCGCTTTCCAGGATGGAAAGCCACCGGCTGCCTGCCAATTAGTCCATGGGAATCACCGCCTCCTCCATAGCGTAGAGACAAATTGTAAAAAGGGTTTGGACTCCAACTTGTGCTCTCACCTATGTAACGATTCAGGAGACAAGAATCTCTGATATTTTTCAAATAATTTTAAGGTTTGTATAAAAAGTGGAGGACTATCAAAATTACAAAATATTCCTTGTGAAATAAAACTAATTTTTCCTCCAAAACTGGCATAGACTTAGAACCTGTATTCATAACTGGGAGATGCCGCATTGCCAAGGGATTTTTTCGCTCTGCAAGGCAAAAAATCGCAGGAATACTGGGTGTATTTCAAGATTTTTCAACGCCGCAGGGCGGCAAAAGACCGGGCAAGGCGGTATGTAGCGGTTATGAATACAGGTTCTTATATGGAGAGCTTATCTCTGACAGGCATTCTACGTAAAAACCCAGCCGCACGGACTTCCCCGTGCGGCTGGGTTTTCTTACATTGCTAAAGTGCATGGGTTTATGAGCTAAGTATTTCCGATAGGCTTCATTTTTTGTACACTACATAGTTGTCGATATAGTCCACTCCATCTGCATCAACTGTGTAGTACATGCGGTAAGTACCACTGGGGGACAAGAGAGAACTGGTGAAGGTTCTGTCAAATGTATAAGAGCCAGTCCCAGTCAGATTTCTCCAGGAGCACACAGGGGTCTCGCTGCCGTTACTGTTGACCCGGACAACTTTAATGTTCGCAGTAATTTTAGTACCAGGGTCAGCCGTAACATCCAGGTAACAAGATGCTGTAGTCCCTGAAATAGAAAAACTACTATTACAAGTCCAGATTTTGTTCCAGCGTGGTGCTGCGTGAGCTGTTCCCAAGGACAGAACCATCACAACCAACACAAAGGCAGACACAAGCCGCTTTCTCATATGTTTCACCTCCTTCCGCACAAGATATAGAGAGCAATTGGTGCTCTCACCTATATAACGATTCAGGAGGCAAAAATCTCTGATGTTTTCCGCGAATATTTCAATTTATTTTTTGGACGCTTTCTGCTATAGAAATAAGTTCCTGAAAATCGACATTAGAAACTAATTGATACGATATCCCCAGAACTTCATCTACCCATATTAAATAGCTAGGCTTTCCTTCTTTATTGGACACATAAAGATCGCCAGGGATATCCCCAATCGTCACAGAGTAATAGTCATTATGCTCATTGTCGTTGGAGAAACTCACATTTTCATCTATAATCGCATAAGTG
Source organism: Pseudoflavonifractor sp. 524-17 (assembly GCF_009935845.1). Lineage (GTDB taxonomy): Bacteria > Bacillota > Clostridia > Oscillospirales > Oscillospiraceae > Pseudoflavonifractor_A. The sequence goes on from NZ_QWEK01000074.1 coordinate 11,576, forward strand.
AGTTTGATGAATCCTTCACTCTGATCTTCATATATGACAGAGGCTCTGCGTTCTGTACATATAGCGTCTGTCTCAGTAAACCCATCCGGTACATATTGGGGACGCCAAGTTCCGATATCAGAAGACGCTTGTGGTTCCCCGGTAAAAGAGTATTGGGTGTGGGTGCCTCTCCACTCCGTAATCACACGTGCCACCCAAGCACGGGCCTCCGGACTGAACACCATCAAGCCGCTGAACGCAATGCCTGCGGCCAAGAGGAAACAGGCTGCTGTTTGCAGTGCGCTCTTCCATACAGGCCGCCTTTTCCGCTTGGCATAGCCAAAGGGGTCCGCCAACAGCCTGGCGCGGTTGCGGCGATAGCGGGCGGAAAACTCCGGGTCCGGAGGCGGCGCTTCCTCCAGAACCGAGGCCCAGTCCTCCCGCACGGCTTCCAGCAGTGCTTCGCGGAGTAGGTTGTCAAATTCAGCGTCGTTCATATTCATAGCCCTCCGCATACAGCTTTTGCTGCAACAGCGTTCTTCCACGTGAAATACGGTTATTGACAGCGGTCTCGCTTAATCCAGTGGCCTGCGCAATTTCTTTTGCGGACCACTCAGCCACAAGTTTAAGCTCTAAAACCCGCCGGTAGGTTTCTGGCATAGTCCGGATTGCGGCAACTAAGTAACGATATGCGGCTTGGCTTTCCGTATCTTCTCGGGCCGGGTTATCCCAATCTGTATCTAGCGCTTCGTTTCGTCTTTCCTTCTTGTGCAAGTCCAGCGCTGTGTTCTTCACTATAGTAACGGCCCAAGGTCCGATTTTCTCGCAGGAATTTTCGTAAATTTTTAGAAAATCTTCAAAGTGCCCAATAATCTTGAGCATTGCCTCACTGAGGGCATCTTCGGCCTGTGTTGGGTTTTTCAAAATATTCAACGCAACTACATAGAGGCGGCTCTCATATCTTCTGTGAAATTCCAGGAAAAGCCGCTTATGTTCTTCTGGCAACAATGCAAGCAAGATGGTAAGCATCATAACACCTCTTCGCAGGCGGGTTGTCACAGCATCACATGTACTCAAAAAACTGAACTCCTGCGTTTTGCAAACTATTGTACCTGATAGAACCTGGAAAGGCAAGAAAAATAAATGATAGCGCCCATATAATCCATTTATTGGATATTATTTGGAATAAATGCTCTTTTTTCTAAATACATATTTTACTCCTTCAAGGCAGATGAGATATGGATAACAGTCCTTGTCAGAGGGTGAGCAAATTTGCTGTCATACCGCTTAATATGGAAGCATATTAAGCGAGATAATGGTTACGTTGCAATAAATACATACCTATTATAATATTGCATACCGGAAAAAGCAAGCAATGACCGGGGATATCCTTTTGGATATCCCCGGCCGCTTGTTGGGGTTCCCCCAAGCCCCGGACTGGCCGC
>NZ_QWEK01000075.1 GCF_009935845.1 Pseudoflavonifractor sp. 524-17
TAGAGTATTGCCCATTATCGTACCATGGGAATCTCCTCCTTTCGACAGATGAGACAGAATTGATTAAATTTTCCTGTTCTGGTTCTAAGATAACATAGCAATAGAAAAAAGTCAACAGTTACAGCACAATTTCTCGGGGGGAAATTTATAAAACTATAATGAAAATGGTTACATAATGGGATCAAACAGGGAGAGCTGCTCCGGGGGCGGGGGAGCCAGGGCGGGGCGCTCCAGGGCCACCAGGCGGCGGAGGAGGCCGTCGGGGGAAATACGCAGCCCCTCCACCTGCTTTCCGCCGCAGGTGAGGAAGTACTGGGCCCGTTTGAGCACCACCCCCAGCTTTTTCAGCCCCTGGAAGGAGAGGGGGCCGCTCCGCCGGGCGGTAAGAATCCGCCGGGCGCTGACCACCCCCACCCCCGGCACCCGGAGAAGGGCCTCATAGTCGGCGGTGTTGACCTCCACGGGGAAGAACTCCATATGGGCCAGGGCCCAGGAGCACTTGGGGTCCACCCGGGGGTCCAGGTTAGGGCAGCGGTCGTCCAGCAGCTCTTCCGCCCGGAAGGAGTAGAACCGCAGCAGCCAGTCCGCCTGGTAGAGCCGGTGCTCCCGGAGGAGGGGAGGCTGAAACCCCTGGGGCGCGGGGAGGAGCCTGCTGGTGGACACCGGCACATAAGCGGAGTAGAAGACCCGCTTCAGGCGGTATTTGTCATATAAGCTCTGGGTGAGGGTGAGAATGTGTTTGTCGCTCTCCGGGGTGGCGCCGATGATCATCTGTGTGGACTGGCCCGCCGGGGCGAACCGGGGCGCGTGCTTGTACTGGACGATCTCCCGCTTGGACTGCCGGATGCCGTCCCGGATCTGGGCCATGGGGGTGAGGATAGCCGTCTTTTTCTTGTCCGGGGCCAGAAGGGAGAGACTGTGCTGGGAGGGCAGCTCAATATTGACGCTGAGCCGGTCGGCCAGCAGGCCAAGACGCTGGGTAAGGAGCGGGTCGGCCCCGGGGATGGCCTTGGCGTGGATGTAGCCCCAGAACCGGTACTCCCGCCGGAGCAGGGAGAGAGTTTCGATCATCCGCTCGGTGGTGTAGTCCGGGTCCCGGGCCACGGCGGAGGAGAGGAACAGGCCCTCGATATAGTTCCGGCGGTAAAACCCCATGGTGAGCTCGCACAGCTCCCGGGGGGAGAAGGCCGCCCGGGGCAGGTCGTTGGACCGGCGGTTGACGCAGTACTGGCAGTCGTAGACACAGTAGTTGGTCATCAGCACCTTGAGCAGCGTGACGCACCGTCCGTCCGCAGAAAAGCTGTGGCAGCAGCCGGTGGACATGGTGCTGCCCATCCCCCCCGGCCGGCCTGTCCGGTTCAGTCCGCTGGACGTACACGCCGCGTCGTACTTGGCCGCGTCCGCCAGAATGGTCAATTTGTCCATCAGTTCCATAAATCTTGCCTCCCAGTTCTTTTTCTTGAAAGAAAAAGAACCAAAAAGAACTTCCACATTTGGATTAGAACAGTTGTGCGATTATCATACCACCGGCGGGCGGGGAAGTCAATCAGGGCGGAAAAGAAGCCCGCCCGGTTTTACCGGGCGGGCCGAGCGGGGGCGTCAGGAGTTGGCCTGGATCGTGTTGTCCATCGGGATGGCCTTTTCGGCGCAGGAATCCAAGAGCTGGGACAGCGCCCGATCGGAGTGGGGATCGATGGCGTAGACCTCCGAGTTGAGGGTGATGTAAGAGAAGTAACAGCGCAGCGTAAGTTTTGTACCGTCGGTCAGCTCAATGCGAACGCTGGGGATCCCGCCGCCCGATGGTTCTTCCACGTGGCTGGGGTCCAGCTGGCAGTAGAACACCAGATCCTGGAGGGCCCGCGCCAATTCCTCAATCTCCTCCCAGGAGAGGTCGTAGGAGGAGTAGGAAAAACAAGACTGAAAGCTGGCATGCACCGATTCCACCTGATCCGCCTGAAAATCCGCGAAAGGACGCTGGGGATACTTGACCGGCGGTTTTCTGGTCAGAAGGAAGACGCAGCCCCCGGCGATGACGGCGGCCTCCAGGATAGCGATGACAAGGACGATGGTAAACCGGCGGGCACGTGTGTTCATCTCATCACCTCACAGAGCAGGCTCCATACCTAAGGAACCGCTACGGCTTGGCCCAGGTGTCGTCTCCAACCAGGGCGCCGGCCTTTTCAATGCAGGAATCCTCGAACCAGGAGACAGCCAGGGAGTATTCGGAATCCACCGCGTAGATTTTCGAGTTCAGGTGGACATGATCGGAGCAGGAACAGAGGGTAAATTCTGTGCCGTCCGTCAGCTTGATTTGAAAGTCGGGTGCTTTTCCGCCGGTCCTCGGCTGTTGGCTATAGTAGCTGGGGTCCATCTCGCAAAAGAAGTACATCCACTGGAGGGCCTTCACCAGCTCCTCAATTTCCTCCCGGGAGAGATCGTAGGGGGAGTAGTTGATTGGGTGCCCAAACACAACGCGCACCGATTCCACCTGCTCGGCTTGAAACTCCGCGAAGGGCTGCCAGGGAACCTGGGGCTGGGGCTTTCTGGTCAGGAAAAAGACGCAGCCCCCGGCGATGATGACGGCCTCCAGAATGGCGACGGCCAGGAGGACGGCGGGAAGGCGGCGGGAATTTGTGTTCATCTGACTGCCTCCTTTCCGGTCTGTTCATCTTGGATGGTCTCAGAGGTACCGCTTCTAATAGTGCCGGGAGAGCTCCTGGGTCATTCCTGCGGCTCTCTCCCGCTGCTCGGGGGTCATATGGACGGTGATCTCCGGCTGCTGGAGGATGATCTCCATGGCCAGATAGTCCAGGAAGCACAGGTCGGGGCGTTCCTCCCTGCACGTCTCGTAGTAGTCCATCAGCACCACGCCGCCGTCCGGGCGGCACTCCAGCTCAGAAAGGCCGTTGAAGCAGTAGCGTACAGCGGCATACCCCTCCTCTGGTGTGACAAACAGGGACATTTCTATCAGGAAAGGATAATTGACAATGGTTTCCACCAGAGCGGGGGTAGTAAGCTCCCCCAAAATATCCTCTGGGATTTGGCAGACTGCAGCCCTGTCATGGGGGGTTGGGTAGCCGAACCACTCCGAGGTCCCCGGCTGAATGGGATATTCATAGGGGATATCAATGGAATAGGGACTGTCTGGGTCGATTGGGGACTCTGCGGTGGCGGTGTAAATTCCCGCTGCGGCGGCAGTGACACCTGCGGTTAGAAAAGCCGCGAAAACCCATTTTTTTCGCCATACCATAAACTCGACCTCCTTTTTGCTCATAGTACTATATTTTTTGGAATAGCTAGAGAATATAATACTCTCTGAAATTCCGCCCGGTGAAACCGGGCGGAATTGTGTCATTTCTAGGTGCATTATTTTATCTGATAAAATATAACATTTCTTCCATATGATTCTGGAACATTGAATAATGTGTGCGAATAAAGACCCCATTTTCCCCATTTAGAGACGACAGTTATAGCATTTGGTGAACTAGTTCCGCCAGCGTTACTTACACTCTGCACAATTGCGGAATGGACAAAATTTCCGTTTGCCAATATTCTATATACTGCTCTATTGCCAGCCACAGGGGCCGATATATTTCTAGTACAATAGGGATCATTAATAAAATCATTAGGATAATCAATCCACCATTTATTAGCGCTAGAAGTATTATACCATGCGTAAGAATGGCAATTATATTTATTCGTAGGTTGACGTAAGGGAGATAACGAGTATTTCTCTAACACAAGCGCATTTATATCATTAATCTCAGCCTCTGTTAGTTCTGGTTTATCATAGGTACACCAAGATTTTGTAACCTCATATCCACTAGGGGTTTTGGGGTAGGCAACATTTGCTGCTGGGGTTGGTTGCAACCTAAAAAAAGTGGACATTTCCTGTGTCATAGTTGAGGCACGTTGTTGCTGAGCGGGCGACATATGAACGGTGATTTCTGGTTGCTGGAGGATTATTTCCATAGTCATAAAGTCAAGGAAAATAAGGTCAGAACGTTGCTTTTTGCATATTTCATAGTAGTCCATTAATACCGCTCCGCCATCTGGACGGCGCTCTAACTCAGGAAGACCATTAAAGCAAGCATGTACAGCAGCATACCCCTCTTCAGGAGTAGCAAATAAAGTCATTTCTACAAGAAAAGGATAGTTGACAATGGTTTCTACAAGGGCTGGGGTAGTCAGCTTGCCCAAAATGTCCTCCGGGATTTGGCATAAGACGGCTTTTTCATGGGTCGTTTCATAGGCATCCCACTCCGGTGTTCCAGGCTGAATGGGATATTCATAGGGGGTGTCGATGGTATACGGACTGTCAATGGAGTTTTGGGTTGCACTAGAGTCTGGAGCCTCGGTGGCCGCTGCATAAACGCAAACGGTAGAAAAGATCAGGGCGATAGACAGAAGAATGCTAAAGAACCGCTCCCTTTGCTTTGTCATAGTGATAACCATCCTCTCTAATAGTGCGTTACACTGAATATAACTATAGTATAGTTACGTGGAATTTTGTATAGGGCAACAGCCTCTTACTATACCAAGGGAACCACCTTATTTCAGAGAGTCAGGAAAAATTGAGTAAATTTTCCTGCTGTAAACCTAGATTAACATAATTATATGAAAAAGTCAACAATAAATAGCCTGATTATTTCGAAATAATTTATATAGTTTAAATGAAAACGATTACATAGATAAGTCAGACAAATGGTAGAGATTTTATAGAAAACCCACCCGTGTATAAAAAGCGCCGGAAGGGGGCATACTCCAGTCATCCGAATGATGGGAGGAATTTACATGGGCGTCAGTTTTGAGAGCAGCGAGACCCGGCTGAATCTGATGCGGGCCTTTGCGGGGGAGAGCCAGGCCCGCAGCCGCTATCTGTTTGCCGCCGGTCTGGCCCGGAAGCAGGGCCTTCACGTGATTGAGGGGGTATTTACCTTTACCGCCGGCCAGGAGGGGGCCCACGCCAAGGTATTTTATCATGAGCTGGGCAAGCTGTGCGGTCAGACCATACAGGTGGACGGCGCCTATCCCGTGGACCTGTACCCCACGGTGCTGGAGCATCTCCGGGCGGCCCGGCACAACGAATATCAGGAGTATGAGCACGTGTACACCGGCTTTGCCAAGACAGCCAAAGAGGAGGGGTTTCCGGAGATTTCCCATATCTTCTCCGAAATCGCCCGGATTGAACAGATCCACGGGGACCGGTTCGGCCGGCTGGCGGATCTGCTGGAGGAGGAGCGGCTCTTTGTGGCGGAGGAGAAGATTTCGTGGATGTGCCTCAAGTGCGGCCACGTGGTGGAGGGGGCCGCGGCCCCGGCGGTATGTCCGGTGTGCCGGCATCCCCAGGGGTACTTTGTCCGCTTCGAGCTGTCTCCCTACCCCCCGAACCGGCTGTAATTTGACTGAATTCCGGCCCCAAAACCGGCGTCTGCTGTGCCAGACGCCGGTTTTTTGTGGAAGCAGGCAAAAAAGGCAGCGGAGGGATTGACAGGGGGGAGGGCAGGTGTTACAATAGCCCGCAAGAACCGATTGTCGCGGGGCAACCCGCCGCAATGATAGAGGCGCGGAACGGCAAGAGTATCCGGCAGTTTGGGGCAGGCACCCCGCCGGAGAAAGGGCTGTACCGCCGAAGGGCTGGCCCCCTGCCTGGGGGGCGGTGACCTGGGCCGCCGGGAGAAGATCTCGCGGACTGCCACATCGCTGTGTGGAGCGCTATCATTGGACAACAAGGGCGCCCGGAGAGAACAGCGGGTGCGCTCGTCGCCATGAACGCTTCCAGCAGGAAGGTTCGTGGCTTTTTTGCTGTCTGGGAAGGCGGCGAAACAAATTAAGAACCTGGAAAATGGAGGAACCAAAAATGAAGAAGAATGTCCTTGCTCTCGCCATGGCTGTGTCCATGGGACTGTCCCTGTCCGCCTGCGGCAGCGGCACCGCCAGCCAGCCCCAGGAGTCCGCCGCTCCCTCCGCCCAGGTGAGCGATAACGGCAGCGGCCCCGTGGCCAGCGGCGTGGAGGACGGCGTGCTCACCGTGGGGATGGAGTGCGCCTACGCCCCCTATAACTGGACCCAGATGAACGACGCCAACGGCGCGGTGCCCATCTCCAACGTCCCCGGGTCCTACGCCAACGGCTACGACGTGATGATCGCCAAGAAGATCTGCGAGGCCAACGGCTGGGAGCTGGAGGTGGTGTCCACCGCGTGGGACTCCCTGACCCCATCCCTCCAGAGCGGCACCATTGACGTGGCCATCGCCGGCCAGTCCATGACCGCCACCCGCATGGCCGAGGTGGACATGGCGGGCCCCTATTACTACGCCACCATTGTCTGCGTCACCACCTCCGGCAGCCAGTACGCCAGCGCCGCTTCCATTTCCGACCTGGCCGGGGGCAGCTGCACCGCCCAGTCCGGCACCATCTGGTACGACTCCTGCCTGCCCCAGATTGAGGGCGCCCAGATCCAGACCGCCGCGGAGACCGCCCCCGCCATGATCATGCAGCTGGAAACCGGCACCGTGGACTTCATCTGCACCGATATGCCCACCGCCATGGGCGCCGTGGCCAAGAACCCGGATCTGAAGGTCCTGGACTTCTCCGGCACCGGCGGGGACTTCCAGTTCGCCAGCGAGGAGGAGCGGGCGGAAAACGTGAACATCGGTATGTCCGTGGTGAAGGGCAACAGCGAACTGCGGGAGGCGATGGACAAGGTCCTGTCCGGCATGACCCAGGAGGATTTTGAGAAGATGATGGGCGACGCCATTGCCGTCCAGCCCGAGATTTAAGAAAGAATCCATGATGAGAGGAGCCGGTCACCCTTATGGATAAGGTAATCAAGCTGGGGCAGGACATGGCCCGCCTGTGGCAGGCATACGCCCCCGGCTATCTCAGCGGTGTCAAAAATACCCTGATCCTGGCGCTGGTGGCCACGGTGATTGGCTGCCTCATCGGCCTGGCCTGCGGTATTCTGAACACCATCCCCTACACCAGGAACGACTCTATGGGAAAGCGGTTTTTCCTAAAGCTCATCCGGGTGGCGGTGCGGGCCTATGTGGAGATCTTCCGGGGCACCCCTATGGTGCTCCAGGCGGTGTTTATCTACTACGGCCTGCCCTATTTCTCCGGCAACGCTATGCGCTTTCACGACGTATGGACCGCGGCCATCCTGATCGTGTCCATCAACACCGGGGCCTATATGGCCGAGTCGGTGCGGGGAGGCATCCTGTCCATCGACCCGGGCCAGACCGAGGGGGCGAAGGCCATCGGCATGAACCATTTCCAGACCATGACCAGCGTCATTCTCCCCCAGGCCCTGCGCAACATCATGCCCCAGATCGGCAACAACTTCATCATCAACATTAAGGATACCTCGGTGATGTTCATCATCAGCTTTACCGAGTTTTTCGCCTTCCACCGGTACATTACTGGTGTGAATAATATGTACTTCCCCTCCGCCGCCATTGAGATGATCGGCTATCTTTGCATGACGCTGGCGGCCTCCTTCCTGCTGCGGTGGGCGGAGCGGCGCATGGACGGTTCGGACAGCTACGAGCTGGTGCAGACCGACCCCCTCACCATGACGGCGGGGACCTACAGCCACCCCAAGCGGGGGAGCAATTTCGACGAGCAGAGCAAAGAGGAGCGCAGCCGTATCCGGCAGGAGCTGAAGTACGGCCGCAGCAGGGGGGATCGGTAAGATGAACGACGCCATTCTGGAGGTGCGCCACCTCTCTAAATCCTTCGGCAGCAACGCCGTGCTCAAGGATATTGACTTCACCGTCCGTCCCGGGGATGTGACCAGCGTCATCGGCGCGTCTGGCTCCGGCAAGTCCACGCTGCTGCGGTGCATCAACCTGCTGGAGACCCCCACCAACGGAGAGATCTTCTTCCACGGGGAGGACATCGCCGGCCGGAAGGTGAAGGCGTCGGTGTACCGCTCCAAGGTGGGCATGGTGTTCCAGTCCTTCAACCTGTTCAACAACATGACCGTGCTGGAAAACTGCATGGTGGGGCAGACCAAGGTGCTCAAGCGGGACAAGGAGACCGCCCGGAAGCGGGCGCTCCAGTACCTGGAGCAGGTGGGCATGGCCCCCTACATCAACGCCCGGCCCCGGCAGATCTCCGGCGGACAGAAGCAGCGGGTGGCCATCGCCCGGGCCCTGGCCATGGAGCCGGAGATCCTCCTCTTCGACGAGCCCACCTCCGCCCTGGACCCGGAGATGGTGGGGGAGGTGCTCTCCGTCATGCGGGACCTGGCCGCCCGGGGCATGACCATGCTGGTGGTCACCCACGAGATGGCCTTCGCCCGGGATGTGTCCAACCACGTGGTCTATATGGCCGACGGCGTCATCTGCGAGGAGGGCGCCCCCAAAGACCTCTTTGAAAACCCCAAACAGGCCAGAACCAAGGAGTTTTTGGCCCGGTTTATGGCGAAATAAAGAGAAAAAAGCACCCGGATGGGACGAATTTTGTCCCCACCGGGTGTTTTTTTGCCTATGGCTCTTTGTTCTGATCGCCGCTTTGGTTCTCCGGGGGCGTTTCGCCGGCGTCCTTTCGCTTACGCGCCATCAGCTCCCACAGGATCATGAGGGACAGGGAGAAATTGAGGGCCAGGACAACCGCGGTGCCCAGGGGCGCAGTGAGCATGACGAAAAACACCAGAACACCCGCCATTATGGATACAATGAAACCTTCCGGCAATGGGAACATCTCCCTTCAAAAGAAGTGGCCTTGCATAATTTAAGAAAGATTAAGTGTGTCCTGAAGCTTATAGTCATCGGAAACGATTCCGGGAGTAAAACTAATCCCAGGAGGACAACTGACAGTAAAAGAAACATCAGTTATACTTGTACTCGGAATACTGTAACACCCCAAAGCAGAACAATAACGATCATTTATATTGCTTTTGTATGCTGTGCAGGATATAAGTCCACTGAGGTATGTTGCATAGTCATAGACATAAGTATTCCCTACCCCAGCTGACAAATGTGGTATCCTAAATTTTGCTCCAATTCCAGATGTCGAATTAGCTTGGACATTCAATCTTTGGCTGACATCTTCGACGGGGCTATCATGTCTGGCTCTGCCATAGTAAATGTAGCTGCCATAAGAACTACCATCAATGGAAAGCTGAGGGTTAAAAGCTAGGCCCACGACGCCTTCGATCGAACCGAACTTGCTTGTAACAGCAGGTAATTGAAGATAACGGAATATAGTTGCTACATAATATTTGTTGCTATTTGTTGCTGTTGTTGGTTTTCTCAAATCTAAGCGTTAACTCTATAATAGAAAAGGTCTTTTTAACTTCTCCGCCAGGATTGATGTTGAAGGGCGTAAGCGAGTACATTCGGTATTGTAGGGGGAGTTCATCATATGTTTGGACTTTTTCTGTAGAGAGTGTTTGTTCCTCATTAACTACATAGTCTGTCACGATATATGAAGTTTTGGTTGATACCTCCTCCAGCGGGCCGTACTGGGCAACCATTTCTTGATAGAGTTCATCGTGTTCGATCACTTCCTGAACGATTGCTTTAAAGAACTTTTTCATACGTGAAACTCCTTACTCCATATTGTGATGATTATTGTAGATGGCTGTCTAATTATCCTTTACGATGAGAAGTAAGAAAGTTTCAATCATAGCACATTGGAATCAACCCCAATCCGTATATTTACTATCATTACTTATAATATAGCATATATTTCCTAAAAAGTAAAATAGAAATTGTTATATGTAACCAGTTACAAAAGAAGAAAAGGAAAGAAATTTATTATTACTTTTAAATTAAAGCTGCAAATCAACTTGCGGAATAAAAGGCTGAATCCATTGCCGCGCAAAGGGTTCATGAAGAGGGCAACAACACAGATGAGAAAAAACGTTAAGATGGTGATAAAATTCTATACAGAGTTTTATAGAAAAGCGGAATGAAAACGGTTACCTTTCGCACCTGCTGAAAGGAATCAACGCCCTTCTCTGATTCCAGAGCGGAGAAGCTACGGGGCGTTTCACCCGGTTCACGGCGAAAGCAGTACGAAAATCCCCGGCATGGAATCCATGCCGGGCGTCTTTGCGGTAATGCTACATGGAAAAAATGCGGAACTCCCACAGGGGGCTGATAATGGGCAGGCGGTAGAACTTTTCCTTCCGGTTGGTCACCAGAAGGTGGCCGGTGGAGAGGTCAACATCAAAGGTGAGGAGCCTTGTCTTATAGTGGAAGGTCAGCGGATCGCCGTTGACGGGGGTGGTAAGCTCGCTGGAACCGGAGACCCGGTACCAGGGGAAAAGGGGGGCCTTCTCAAGGATGATACAGTAAAAGGGGTAACGGGGCGTCACCTCCTCCGGAATGGCGACGGCGTAAATGCGCACCTCGCTGTCAATGTAGATCTCATACTGGGAGACGTCCTCCGGCCATATCTGATAGGAGCGGGGGATATCATGGGGATAGTAAGTGTGCTCGCGCAGTACCTGGGGGAGGGCTGTCATGTCATCCAGGGAATCGGCGCGGAGGGGAAATTCGCGGGAGTAGTACCAGACTTTATAGATGGAGAAGACCACAACAATCGCAACATAACAGCCCAGCCCAAGAAAAATTTTTTTTGTCAGCTTGTCCATTTTATATAGCTCCACTGTGGATAGTAATAGAGCGCATAATAGATGTCTTCCGCAGACTTTGCATTTCTTGATTCAATAACAAGGCCCTCGTTATAGGTTTCATTTAAGAAGGTTTTGCTATAATCATCAACAGCATATGCGAGGTATTTGGAGCCATATCGTTGGATTTCTTCACCCTCATAGTATACAGGAGCAGTACCATGATGTACAAGGGTATAGGAATAATCGAAACGCCTACAAGTAAGAGGTGGATTAGTTTTATTATACCACCTTATATAACCTTCCGAAATTATACCCAAGGCTGCTACGACTAGCCCTGCAACTTTAGAGGCAAAAACCATTGGAAGTCCAAGTAATAGTGTAATATCACTGGTAAGTTGAGCGAGGGTCATTGATACAGATGGCGGGGTATAGGTCACAGTAGGCCATTCAGCAGTACTTGAAGCCGAACGGAGCACATCTACCGACATCGTATAGGTTGGGTTCATACCGCCTGTGTAGTGGACTGTGCCATAGTATGTACCAGATACGAGCGGTGCCGGAGTGTTGTAAAGCTGCTCAGGTTGAGGGAGTGGTGTAGATACCTCATCAAACAGTACTCCATTGTTGTACTGCTGACATATTACCATACCATTCTCTTCTTTGACAACAATCTCGTATATATTATTGTCCGATGTTTCAAGCGTCAGAGTCCCACTCTCCTCATCGAATTCAGACGAGATAATTGTTCCGGGCGGATAGCTTGCGGCAAGGCTGGGGCAGAAGGTCAAGATCATTGCCAAGCTAAGGACGGTTGCAACTAACTTTCGAAGTTTCATAATTAACCTCCTTAGTAACTCTGGAAACCGATCTTACTTGAGTAAGGCCCTACTCTATGTTCCAAGTATAGCATATATTTCCTATAAGGTCAAATAGAAATACCATATGTAACCAGTTATATGAGAAAAAGAAATATATAAAATATTTTTAAATTAGAGTCATAGATCGACTTGCGGAATAAAAAGGCTGAATCCATTGCCCCGCAAAGGATTCATGAAGGAGACAACAACACATCTGGGAAAGAACGTTGAGATAGTGACAAAGTTCTATACAGCGCTTTATAGAAAAATGGAATGAAAGCGGTTAACTTTTACAGACTATAACCAACTTCCTCTAACCATGCCTATCCACATCGTACCTACCGAAAGGAATCAACGCCCTTCCTCTGATTCCAGAGCGGAGAAGTTACAGGGCGTTTCACCTAGAAAAGGAAGTATCACTTGCAAAAATCGCAGCTCCGCTGTCACCATAATCACACTGATAATCTGCTTCTGCTAATTTTCTAAAGACTGTTCCTTCTATATTTAGTGTGAGGCCTGTACGTGATACGGTACCGTGCGTAATGCCAGATACTGCTCCTGCCATGTATACAGCTGTTCCTGCCTTAGGGGATAGGAAATTGCTACTGGCACCTGCAAAACTGTTCCCATACTCTGGAGTAATTATAGATACATCTAGAAGATCGTTGGCATAAGAGCGGGCGGTTGCAATTTTAGACATACCTATGGAAGGAAAAACATCGGCTTGTCCAAAGGAAGAAAATCCATGCCCGGCAGAATATGCTGTTGTACTATTTTTTATTGGTCCCAAAGTATATAGTGATAGTACTTGAAAAAGCACAAAGCGAAGTAGTATAATGAAGATATGAGTTATCCAATAAAATACAGAGAA
>NZ_QWEK01000076.1 GCF_009935845.1 Pseudoflavonifractor sp. 524-17
TCCGCGAAAGGCGTTCCGGTTCAATCCACTGCTGGATGTTTGGAAGTTCAGCTTTTTCATCAGTTGTACCTCCGTTTGACGGCAAAAAGTCAGGTGGAGGATCGGGTGGCCGGGTTGGACAGCGGTGCGGACGACTATCTGCCAAACCCCTTTGACAACCGGGAATTTATTGCCAGAGTCCGGGCGCTGACCCGCAGAGGCGGAGAATATACCCCTAAAGTCCTTGTTGCCGGAAATGTCACGCTGGACTGCTCAACCTTTGAATTGAAATGCGGCTCTTCCTGCATCCGGCTGGGCAGCAAGGAGTTTCAAATGCTGGAGCTGCTCATGCGGCAGACGGGGCGGCTAATCTCCACAGAACAGTTCATGGAGCATATCTGGGGCTATGACAGCGCGTATGATTTCCTCATTGCGCCGGAAGTTTATTCTAATTGCAATGGCTTCCCTGATTGGAACAATGTCTGTTCTCTGCGCCGCCATAGGGATTAGCAACTATTGTGTAACCACAAACCGGGTGGACAAGGCTATTTTTATTCTTCATCAGAATGGCGGAACCTTCCTCCCGCCCGGTTCCCATTTCGACCCTTCCGATTTCAATTTCCAAGTCACACCGGAAACCGCCTTTGAACCAAGATATTTCATTGTGGAGCTTACAGCGCAAAAAGAAATCGAATCCGTTAACCTGGAGCATATCGCGGCGCTGGACCGCCAGACGGTGGTGGACGCTGTCAGCCGAATCATAGATGCCGGAACGAGGCGCGGATATATCGATCACTACCGTTTCGGTATATTCTCCAACGAAGATGGCGGAAGCACCATCATTGTGCTGGATTCCTTCCTCCAACTTCAGGCGGTTAATAATATGCTGCGTATTACAGTCGCCATATTCTTGGCCTGCATTTTGGTTGTTTTCGTCCTCCTGCGGGTTCTGTCCAAGCGGGCCATTCGTCCTCTTGTTGATAATCTGGAGCGGCAGCGGCAGTTTGTCACCGATGCCTCCCACGAGCTGAAAACATCGCTGGCCATTTTATCGGCGGATATGGGATTGTTGGAAGATACCTATGGAGAGGACAAGTGGTTGGAGAGTGCAAAATCTCAGATCACCCGGCTGGATATGCTGATTAAAAATCTGGTGGAGCTAGCCCGCACAGAGGAGACCATCAAAGAGGATGCCGTGGAGGTATTTTCCGTCAGCGAGATTGCTCAAGCCAATGCAGACGCATTTCAGCCGCTGGCCGAAGCAGACGGGAAATCGTTGACAGCAGAGATCAAGATAAAGGGTGTCCAGGATAATTTTTTCCGGCCGTTTTCCATCTTGCTGGACAACGCAGTCAAATACTGTGACCCGGCGGGGACGCTCTATCTGTCTGTTTCCATGCGGGGGCGGAATATCTACATTTCCGTATCCAACTCATGTGCGGGATTGGACACGGCCCAGCTCTCCCGATATTTTGACCGTTTCTATCGGGCGGATTCCTCCCGCGCCCGCTCTACCGGCGGCTATGGCATTGGGCTGTCTACCGCAAAGGCCATCGTCACCCGACACAAAGGCCGCATCTCCAACCATTATGCGGACGGCGTTATTACCTTTACCGCAGTTATCCCGCGGACAAGCTGACGCTCCTGCGTTTATAGATTGCCCCAGCCGGAGGGTCCGGCACACCATAACAGGTCATCTTTAGAACGGAAGGAACCATCATGAGCATGATAATCAGTGCAACCAATTACTTGAATAGTGCGTACCAGAACATGCGGACCGCCAGTACAGAGAAGTCTGGACAGAAAGACAGTACAGCAGAGCCACACATATTTGCCAGTCTGGATCAGGTCAGCCTGGCCCGGAAGCTCCTGCCGCTGCTTTCGTGGCAGCTTCTCTTCACACCAATCCTCCTGGTATGCGTATTTCTGCACTGTCTGGAAGCTCTGACCTGCCCGCTGGGATATTTCCCGCAAACGTAGGTCTTCATTTTCATACAAATCTTTTTGCTAACTTTTTCGTATTATTTCGCCCGCTTTTTATTTTTCCGAAACACTTTCTTAGAACAAAAGAGAGGTATGATAAAGTACAATAAGATGCGTAAATTGAATAGAAGAAAAAGAGACATGGTTAGCAGCCCTCTGGTAGAATGAAGTTGGGACACACCATTCAGAGAGGGGACAGTAAACCATGTCAGAGAAGATTGTACAGCTAAATGAAGAAGTAATCAAGGGTCAACTAAAGGAGCTGGTTCGCGGGAGCGTGGAAGAAACGCTGAATGAGCTGCCGGAGCAGGAAGCGGAGCAACTGACCCAGGCAGCCCGGTACGAGCGAAATGAGGCCCGGCAGGGGTACTGCAGTGGTCACTACAACCGAAACCTTACCACCACCTCGGGAGGTGTTACGCTCCATGTGCCCCGGCTCAAAGGAGTTTCTTTTGAAACGGCCATCATAGAGCGGTGTCGCCGGCGGGAGAGCAGCGTGGAGGAAGCACTCATGGAAATGTACCTGGCTGGTGTCTCGGTGCGCCAGGTAGAGGATATTACCGAGGTGCTGTGGGGGAGCAAAGTGTCGCCAGCGGCCATCAGCGAACTGAACAAGAAAGCGTATGTCCACATTGAGGCTTGGCGGAACCGGCCCTTACAAGGCGGACGCTATCCGTATGTGTATGTGGACGGGATCTACCTGCGGCGCAACTGGGGCGGAGCGTATGAGAATGTAGCCATTCTAGTGGCGATTGCAGTAAACGAGGATGGATACCGTGAAGTTTTGGGCGCCGCCGAGGGGATGAGGACAAAGGCCAACTGGGTCAGCTTCTTCCAGTGGCTGCGAGGCCGCGGCCTGGACGGAGTCAAGCTGCTCGGGAGAAGGCCAAAGCTGTGGTGGAGAAGCTGCGTGCCATGAGGCTGAAAGAGGCTGCCAAGAAAGTAGAAGCTGGTATTGAGGAGACGTTGACTTACTGCGACTTTCCCAGCGAACACTGGACTCGTATCCGGACCAACAATGTCATTGAACGGCTCAACCGGGAGATCCGCCGCCGTACAAGGGTAGTGGGCTGCTTCCCGGACGGTAATTCTGCTCTGATGCTGGTCTGTGCCAGGCTCCGCCATGTAGCTGCTACCCAGTGGCGCAGCAAGAAGTACATGAATATGAAGCACTTAGAGGCGATCCAGGGTGACACCTCTATCGCTGGCTGACCTCTTTCAGCCAGCGTCTGCAAACTAATTTGCGCATTTTTCTTGACAGTACCGCAAACAATTCTAGGCTATCCCATTTTGGTTGGGCAACTCAAAAAAGGAGTTTGAGGCGTCGTCCTTTCGCATGAACAGGAGGCCAAAGGAACCAGGACCGCAGTTGCTGGCAATGGCAGAAGACGCTTTTTGCAGGTAGACCCGTTCAAATGTACAATATTGCTGCACTAAGTTTTTGATGTACTGGAGCTTCTCCTTATCCAGCCCAGAATATGTGATAAACAGAATGCGGCGGTCAATATTTCTTGCTTCCTGCAGCGTTTTCCTGATATACCTTTTGGCCATGTGTGAAAAATTGCCCATTTCCACACGCCTGACTACCATTTTACTCTTTTTCAGCATAAGCACCGGATGCAACAGAAGCGCGTCACAGAGAACCTGTATCTTCTTGGATATCAGCCCGGAGCTGCACATCATATGGGTAGTGTCTATGATAAATGCGGAAGAAATGAACCGCCGCATTCGTTTCATGGACTCCACGATATCTTCCTTTGCCGTGTGATGCTCCGCCATGTGGGCCGCGTATAATACCAGCAGGCCCATGCTGCTGGAGAGATGCCCCGAGTCGACCACCGTAACATTTTCAAAGGATTTTGCCGCCTCAAGAGCGTTTTGATAGCCCTTGCTGACGTGCTTTGCCATGGCAATGTGAATGACATTTTGCGCTTCCGTCAGCTTCTGGGCAAAAAACCGTTCGTAATCCTCCACCTCAGGCGGCTGAGAAATGCCCTTTCGGCCCTCCGTAATATGCATCAGCAATTCATCCGTCCCAATCTCTTGGTCATCCAGGAACCGCCCTTCCTCTGTGCAGACATAGTAGGGACATACCGAAATGTCATATTCCTTCAAGAAGGATTCCGGCAGATCGCACACACTGTCTGTTGTCACCAGCACCGAGCGCCTTTGCGCTTGCTCGAAGATCAGAATATCTTTTTCAATATCCGTCTGCCTAACATTTTCATTCAGATGCACCAGCTCCTTGGGAAGAATACTCAGCACAGCCGCCTCCAGCAACGCACCGCTGACCGGCTTGGCAAGATATCCGCTGAATCCCTCTTTCCGGTAGAGAAGCTGGTTGTCGCTGCCCGCGTTGGCGGTCAAGGCAACCACAGGAACATCCTGACATAATCCCGTTGGCTGTGCCCGCAGTGCGTGGAGGCATTCAATCCCATCCATTTCCGGCATCAAATGATCCATAAGGATGCAGTCGTAGTGGTAGTTTTGGGTCAGGCTTAAGCATTCGGCGCCGCTGGAGGCTGTATCGATCTGAATCTTTGTCTCCGCAAGCAGCTTTTTTACCACCAGCAGATTCATATCGTTATCGTCCACCACAAGAATATGGGCATTCGGCGCCTCAAAGCTCTGCTGGTAAGTTTCGCTTTCGTGTACCTTCGTGCGGGAGGCAAGGGTAAACGTTCCCAGCTCCTTGCCGTCAACGATGTCCTGCTCCAGCATGACCACAAATTTTGAGCCTATCGTATAGACGCTGTTCACGCTGATCTCGCCGCCCATCAGCCCCACCAGTTGGTGGACGATGCTCAATCCCAGCCCGGTCCCCTCGATATGACGGTTCCGCTCTTCATCTACCCGCCGGAATGCATTAAAAATATAAGGGATGTTCTCCTTTTTTACGCCCTGCCCGGTATCTTCCACGGAGTACCAGACACGCACCCGGTTAATCGCCTGTCGCTCGCACCGGACAGAGAGGGTAACAGACCCTTCGCTGGTATACTTCACCGCATTGTTCAGCAGGTTGATTAAAATCTGCTTGATACGAACCTCGTCCCCGCAAAGCATACTTGGGATGGATGAGTCCACCTGGAGTTTGAACTCCAGCCCTTTTTCCTTTGCTTTGATCCATATCATATTGACGATCTCGGAAAAGAGAGCGCCTGTCTCATAGGAGACGTTGACGATTTCCATCTTCCCCGATTTGATCTTGGATATGTCCAGGATGTCATTGATCAGAGAGAGTAGCAGTTTGCTGGCCCCCTGGATATTCCTGGCGTTCTCCGCCACCTCTTCGGAAGTATTCTGCCGCAAAATGATCTCGTTCAGGCCAATGATCGTGTTGATGGGCGTGCGAATCTCATGGCTCATGCTGGAGAAAAAGTGATTTTCCGCGTGATTCAGCTCCTCGATCTCTTTTTTCTGCTTTTGGGTTAGGGCGTTCTCCTCTTCATACATCCTGTTCAGGAACATGAGCAGGGCACAGGTCAGCAAGCCGACCATAATCACAGAGAACGCAGAGTCAAAAAAGGCGTGATGCTGCTCGTTTTGAGCGACCAGCTCCGGGTAATAAAAGGCCATGCCGTAGCAAAACAGGGTTTCCAGCGCGCAGAGTACAAAAAATGCATTCATGCGCCGCCCCTGCAGGGTGATGCAGACATAAACAAAGCAAAAAACAAACCATTCCGGCACTCCGCTGTAAAACCCGCCCGCAGTAAAAAAGCAGACGGGAAAAAGTGTTAGAAGCAGTATCGCGATAATAGTGGCCCCTGTATGAACGCATTTCTTTTGAATGCTGAATTTGACAATCAGTGCCATAGCGATCAGGTAAACTACCATGATAAGAATATTCCATAGCGTTCGGCCCATGGGCATGGTAAATATCA
Organism: Pseudoflavonifractor sp. 524-17; assembly: GCF_009935845.1. Lineage (GTDB taxonomy): Bacteria > Bacillota > Clostridia > Oscillospirales > Oscillospiraceae > Pseudoflavonifractor_A. Next base: position 5,844 of record NZ_QWEK01000076.1, read on the forward strand.
GCGCAATCATGCAGATGCCCGTGACAAGGCGGAACATACGCTCATACAGGCTGATCCTGTGATCAGTGATGATTTTAAACCATTTTTTTATCACGCAGTTTCCCACTCCTCAAATTATAATATTTCCAGGAAAAACACAGAAAAAGCTACAGCCCGGTAATTTGCGCACAGAGTTCTTCATGTGCGCTCAGCAGCGCATGGTGATGTGCCCGGATGAAGTCAACATCGCTCCGCTTTCCCGCCAGCTCCAGCTCTTTTGCCTGTGCGGAAAGCGCCTCTGCCCCGATGGTCAGTGACGTGCTCTTCAGTGCGTGGACCTTGATGGCATAGTCCGTCCAGTTGGCGCTTTCATACAACGCGGCGATCTCCGTCCGCTTTTCCTCGCCCTGGGCGCTGAAAAGCCGAAGCATTTCCCGATAAAAGCCCTCGTCCCCGGCACAATAATCCAATCCCACGTCCACGTTGATGCCGGACTGAGCAAGCCGGTCATAGGGGATCGCTGAGGCATCTGCTTGGCGCATCGGAGGCTTAGCCGGCCCGGGCTGCTCCGGGCTGTCTGCTTGGACGCTCCGCGCGGCTTCCGGAAGTTCTTCCACAGGCATTTCCCCATTTGTGGGCGTTACGCTATATTGGATGCAACTCTTGGGCAAAACCTTCCGCAACACCCGCTCCAGAACCATCCGTTCAATTGGTTTGGGGACAAATTCAGTGAACCCCTCGTTGCGGAACATTTCCCTCGCGCCGCTGACGGTATTGGCGGTCAGCGCGATCACCGGCAGTTCCTGGTACATTCCGTTCCGAAGCTCCCGAATCCTCTTCAGCGTCTCCACGCCGTCAAAGCCTGGCATCATATGATCCAGAAAGATGATGTCGTAGGCGGTGGTTCCGCACTGGGCGATGGCCTCTTTTCCGCTTAGGCAGGTGTCTACCTCGATCCCATAGTTTCCCAAAACTCCCTTTGCGACCATGAGGTTCATCTCTTCATCATCCACCGCCAAGGCCCGGACTCCAACGCAGGTAAAGGGCTTCCGGCCTGCGGCCTGGTCCTCCGCGAACTCGCGCTCCCCCATCTCGCCGTTCAGCAGATTCGCCACGGAAAGAGCAGAAAACGGCTTATGTATCACAAGCAGACGGCTTTCAGGGCTCAGTGTGAAATCTCTCTCTGCAATCACGATAACACAGAGCGTATTTGTCAGCTCCTCATAATACTCCCGGTTCTCATCATACTCCGAATGGGCAATGAACACATGGGTCAGCTTGTGGCTGCGCCGCAATTTGAGCAGAGCCTCAAAATTATGCGCCTGGTATCCTTGGATGCCAAGCCCATGCATCAGATTATAGATCAGCCCGTCGTAATATCCCCGGACCTCATCACAGACATATCTTTCCGGCCTGAAATAGCAGGCTATGCACAGCTGTTCCGGGTGATTAAGCACAATGCATGGCCGCTCGTCCACAACCCTCTGTGGAATCACGATATGGGCAGACAGTCCCTGCCTTTTCTCGCTGTTGAAATGGATAAAACCGCCCATGGCAGTCAAAAGTCCCTGCGCGATGGGGAGGCCAAGACCGAGCCCTCCCGCAAGACGGCTGCTCCCGGTATCCGCCTGATAAAAGACATCATACATCTGTGTCAGCTGAGAATCGGTCATGCCGATGCCGGTGTCACAGATATCAATGACCAGATTGGCGCCGTAATTCTCCCGGCGGTGCTTGATACGGATATTCACGCCGCCCTCTTCCGTAAACTTGATAGAATTCTCTACCAGGATTTTGAGTACATGGGAAATCTTTTCCGCATCGCCGACAAGGACCGCCGGCACATTGGGGTCGATATCAAACACCAACTCCAAATGCTGCCGATTGGTTTGCAGCGCGACCGTTGTAATCACATCGTTTAGCACCGAGGTGATCATATATTCTTTTTTGATCGGGGTCAGCGTGCCTTCCAAGATCTCCGTATAGTCCAGCATATTGTTAATCTGGTTGGACAGGCGCTTTCCCGCCAGCTTTATGGATGACATATCCGAGCGGATGTCCGGGGGAAGCTCCTTTGCCAAGGCTACCTCGCTGATGCCGATCACCATATTGATCGGCGTACGAAGTTCATGGGATACATTGGATAGAAAGATGGCGTTTTGCTTCCCCGCCGTCTCCAGCTCTTCAAATATATGCTCATACCACTTCCACTGCACATTCCGCCGGTTGACCCAGTACCGCGCCAGCGCGGCTCCTCCAAGGGTCACAACAGCGCCAAGGCCTATGCGCACGATGTCCCGGAGTCCCAATTGAGCTGAGATGGTATGGAGGATCAGACCGTGGTACAGTAGCGCCAGCATATGCAGAGCGGCTATCGTATGCAATATCCACTTTTTATTCAGCATGAATAGCGCGAGGACAAGAATACAGGCTATGGCTGGTATATCATAAAGGCTGGATTCATGTACGCTGAAGAAAAAGAATTCGATCAGCATCACTCCCGCGCACAGATTCTCATAAAACATATCCGCCCCAAACTTCGTAATATGCAAAATCCACACGCTGAAACACCCTGCTGTTATTGGTAGAATCATCCAAAATTCCCATGACATGACCAATGTGACAAAACTCAATATACCGCTAAGTACCGTAATGATGACCGCCAGCAGAAGGTGCCTGCTTATCTGTTCCTCCGGCCTCATCGCTTCTCAAACTCCTGGAAGATCCGTTTTAGCAGCTCCTGGGGACGGTAGGGCTTTTTAAGATAGTTCACCGCGCCCAGCTTGATGGCCCTGACGACATCCTCCTCCAGCCCCGATGCAGTCAAAAAGATCACGGGGATCTCGGGGGCAAAGCCCTTCATGCGCTCAAATGTCTCAATGCCGTTCATCTCCGGCATATCAATGTCCAGAAGAACCATGTCTACCTTCGTGTCCCTCAACCTCATCAGCGCGTCCATCCCTGATTCCGCCGTGAGCACGTCATATTCCTTCCCGAGGATGATCTGTGTCCTGGCCAAATTCATGCTGTCGTCATCGACAACTAAAATGCGCTTTTTCATGTGGCTACCTCCAGCTTTATTATTGCAAAGTCGCATGAAGCGATACATAGTCTATCCTAATTAAAAACCGCGGAAAAGTCAAGCATATGTTTTCGCTAGCTAGCTAGGGTAACGGGCAAACCCAGAACAAAATACATCTTTCACATGTCTTGTTGGAAACGGGGCATAAAAACCCAGCAAAGTACACAACAGCGCCTGCACGCAAGGCCGCAAATTTAGGTTTGAATTCTTTGTGGCGTCATGATAGTATATAGGGAATGGGAGGAATGTATTTAAAAATTATGGTATATCCTGGAGAGGGATGCTTCTCTGTCCCCACATCAAAATGCACAAGAGAGGAATGATGATACATGAAGTCGATCAAATCAAAAATACAAGTCAGTATGCTGTCGGTGGTGCTGATTGGCTCAGTGCTGATCGGTGTGATCACAGCCCTACTCAATGCCGCCGGAATCGATGATGTTATGACAAAAACCCTGGGCCCCGCCACACAGATGGCTGCGAACGCGGTGGAATGGAGGATGGGGAACTACTGGACGGCGCTTCAGGAGGCCGCAGCCTCTGATATTTTCCGCGACTCCGACCCTATGGATCAGGAGCTGGTGTCTGTCCGGGATAAAATTGCCCAGCGAAATGGGTTTCTGTACACGGGAAAAATGGATGCTAACGGCTTTTCCTCCACAGGCTACAGCTACGCAGAGGAAGATTATTTCCAGCAGTGTAAGGCCACTATGCAGCCTTATATCTCTGATATTATGAGCGACGGCCAGCAGATGATCTTCCTGCTTGAGGTCCCCATCATTACCAACGGCCGCTTTGACGGCATCGTTTACGGCGGGATCAGCGCGGATTTCCTATCAGACATCGTAGTTGACCTGTCCATGGGCCGCGATGGCGTGGCCTATGTGCTGGACCACCGGGGCAATGTCATCGGTCATCGGGATACCTCCATCGTAGAGTCGGGTTCCAACATGATTGAGACCGCAAAAACAGACTCCAGCGTGGCTGATGTGGCCGCCGTAAACCAGCGTATGCTCCAGGGGGAGACTGGCTTCGGGGCCTACAACTTTTATGGCGACAATAAGTTCGTTGGTTTCGCCCCTATTGGAGGTTATCAGAAGTGGAGCATCGCCATAGAAGCCAGCCAGAGGGAATTCAAGTCCACACTGGACCGCAGCCTTATGCTGACGGTCTTGGTGGTAGTTCTTGTTGTGCTGGCTACTTTCCCTGTGGCCGTCAAGGTGGGACAGTCCATTTCTGGCCCCATCCAGTCCTGCGTTGTCCGACTGGAGCAGCTGGCAGACGGCGATCTGCGCTCGCCGACCCCAGTAGCCCGCTCAAAGGATGAGACCGCTAAGCTGACAATGGCGCTGGACACGACGATTCTCCGCCTGAACGACGTGTTGCAGGATGCGTCTCACCACCTGGGAAAAATGGCGCGGGGAGATTTCCGCGAGAATATCACCCGTACATACTGGGGAGATTTTGTGACCATGGAGCAGTCCATCAAGGCAATCCACAATTCTCTGCGGCATACGCTTTCCCAGATCAGTCAATCCGCCGGAGCCGTGGCCAGCAGCGCCGTTCAGGTGTCCAACGGCGCACAGTCCCTGAGTCAGGGGGCCGCAGAGCAGACCAGCGCCGTTCAGAAACTTTTCTTCACCGCCGCCAGCATCGTGGAGAGCGCAAACCAGACCGTTTCCACTGCAGAGGAAGCGGGAGATTTTGTGACACAGGTGGGAACACAGCTTGGGATCTGCGTAGACTATGTCAAGGAGCTGAATACCGCGATGCAGAGAATCTCCGGTTCGTCCACGGAAATCAGCAAAATCATTGACACGATTGAAAATATCGCGTTTCAGACAAATATCTTGGCATTGAATGCCGCTGTAGAGGCGGCCCGTGCGGGCAGCGCAGGCAAAGGCTTTGCTGTGGTAGCCGATGAGGTACGTAATCTAGCTTCCAGATCTGATGAGGCGGCTAAGGCGACCAAGGAGCTGATCGAGGCTTCTATTGCCGCTGTTGCGGAGGGCGGCCAGGTATTTGAGAAGGTGACGGGATCGCTGGATGCAACCAGTACAATCGCGGAAAATGTGACCGCCAAAATGAGCGCAATGGTAGGCGCCGTTGGGGGGCAGACCACCGCGATCGCTCAGGTTACAGAGGGAATCGAACAAATATCCTCCATTGTTCAAAGTACCTCGGCGACTTCGGAGCAAAGCGCCGCTACGGCGCAGGAGCTGTCGGATCAATCGCTGCGGATGAACGATCTGGTGCATAAGTTTCAATTGAATTAAAACTGGCGCCCCTTGCGCTATGGAGCTTGACCGGTAAAAGGCAGAAGTCCCTCCGGCAACGCTTAGGTACAATAAGAATGGAGAAGGAAAGGCCATAGATAGGGACGTGTCTTAAGGTAGCGGCAAACCAAGCTGGTCGGCGAGGGATTTTTGCGGACCGGCTGAAAGCGTTCGTTAAGTTCGGTTAAGCGGCAGTATTTGCTCCGCTGTCCAACGCCGTCAGATGAGCCTTTACCCTGGCATAGTAGATGCGCAGAAACTTGGCAGCACCGGCCACGGTGTAGACATAAAAGTGCTTGCCCTCGGCCCGCTTTTTGTCCATGAACTGAAGTATGGGATTGGCCGGGTCAGAGTGCTGGAGGATTGTGCT
>NZ_QWEK01000077.1 GCF_009935845.1 Pseudoflavonifractor sp. 524-17
GAAGCGGGGGAAAATCCGCTCTGACTGCCATCCTCTCATGAGGACGGTAAAAGCGGCGGATTACCTATCGCTATACCTCTCCCGCCGTCGTCAAGGCTATTTATCAAGCGGTAGAGAATATGGAGTTCCGGCCGGGGACCGTGCTGGAGCCGTCCATGGGCATCGGCAACTTCTTCGGCCTTTTGCCGGAGTCCATGGCGGGGGCGAAGCTCCACGGCGTGGAGCTGGATCCTCTCACCGGGCGGATAGCCAAGCAGCTCTACCAGAATGCGGACATCACCATAGACGGCTTTGAGAACACCGGCTACCCAGACAACTACTTTGACCTGGCCGTGGGCAACGTCCCCTTTGGAAGCTACGGCGTCCACGACCGCCGGTATGACCGTCAGAACCTGTACATTCACGACTATTTCATCACGAAAACGCTGGACAAGGTGCGCCCCGGCGGCATCGTGGCCTTTGTCACCACCAAGGGGACGCTGGACAAGAAAAACAGCAGTGTTCGGGCGGCCCTGGCCCGGAAGGCCGATTTGCTGGGGGCCATTCGCCTGCCCAACAGCGCGTTTAAGGCCAACGCTGGTACCGAAGTTACCACGGACATCCTCTTTTTCCAGAAGCGTGACCGCGCCCCGGAGAAGCTGCCGGAGTGGGTGGAAACCGGACGGACGGAGGACGGCGTACCCCTGAACCGCTATTTTCTGCAAAACCCGGAGATGGTGCTGGGCAAAATGTCGTTTTGGAAGAATATGTACGGCAATGAGACGGAGACGGCCTGCCTGCCCATTGAGGGGGCCGACCTGTCCCAGCAGCTTGCCGGGGCCATCCAGCACATTGCGCCGCCCAACCGGGAACTGCTGGAAGTCCAGCCGGGGCAGGAGAACGGCAAAGAGATCGAATCCATCCCCGCCGACCCCGCTGTGCGCAATTTCAGCTTTGTCCTATCTGGCGGAAAGCTGTACTTCCGGGAAAATTCCCGCATGAACCGGGTTGAGCTGGGCAGGGCCCCTATGGAGCGCGTCAAGGGCATGATCGCCATCCGGGACAGCGCCCGGGCGCTCATTGACTTGCAGCTGCGTGGAGCGAACGACGAGGAAATCCACGCCGAACAGGCCAATCTGAACCGGCTCTATGACCAGTTTACAAAAAAATACGGTCTGCTGAACAGCGCCGGAAACCGGCTGGCTTTCCGAAAAGATTCCTCCTATCCGCTGCTGTGCTCGTTGGAGGTGTTGGACGGCAAGGGCGCTCTGGTCCGCAAGGCGGATATGTTTTCCAAGCGGACCATTCAGCACCACCGGAGCGTCACCAGCACGGACACAGCGGCGGAGGCCCTGGCCGTCTCCATCAGTGAAAGAGCCGGCGTGGATTTGGACTATATGGCCTCCCTTATGGGCGGCAGGGATAAAATCCCCCAGATTGTGGCGGATTTGCGGGGCGTCATCTTCAAGGACCCCAGCACCGGCCCCTTTGACCTGGAGGCGGGCGGCCCAAACTGGGACAAGGGCTGGCAGACGGCGGACGAATACCTCTCCGGCGATGTGCGGAGGAAGCTCACCGCCGCCCGCGCCGCCGCTGAGACATACCCAGAGTTCTCCGTCAACGTGGAAAAGCTGGAGCAGGTACAGCCCAAGGATCTGACCGCCGCCGAGATTGACGTTCACATCGGCGCGCCCTGGGTGAAGCCGGAGTATTATAGACAGTTTCTCTTTGAGCTGCTGAAAACCCCCTGGCATCTTCAGAAGGGTAAGGTGGACGTGCTCTATTCGGATGCCTCCGGCGAGTGGAACGTCAAGGGCAAGAGCGAGGACAAACGGGACAATCCGCTCATTTGGTCCACCTACGGCGCAAAATACCGCAGCGCCTACGCGCTGTTTGAGGACGCACTGAATCTGCGGGACACGCAGATATACAAGACGGTTTCTGTAAATGGCGAAGAAAAGCGCGTGGTGGACCAGAAAAGAACCATGATCGCTCAGCAGAAGAAGGAGGCGATTGGAGAGGCGTTCCGGAACTGGATTTTCAAGGACCCGGAGCGCCGGGCCGACCTCTGCGCCACCTATAACCGCCTGTTCAACGCCATCCGGCCCCGCACGTACAGCGGGGAGCACATCAGCTTCACCGGCATGAACCCGGAGTACAGTCTGGAGCCCCACCAGCGCAATGCCGTGGCCCGGATGCTGTACGGCGGGAATACCCTGCTGGCTCACTGTGTGGGGGCTGGGAAGACCTTTACGATGATTGCCGCCTGTATGGAGGGCAAGCGTCTGGGACTGTGCCAAAAATCCCTTTTCGTCGTACCCAACCACCTGACGGAGCAGTGGGGCGGCGATTTTCTGAAGCTATACCCCGGCGCAAAGGTACTGGTGGCCACCAGGGAGGACTTTACCCCCGCCAAACGCAAGCAGTTCTGCGCCAGAATCGCCACCGGAGACTACGACGCCATTGTGATGGGACACACGCAGTTTGAGAAAATCCCCCTCTCCCCGGAGCGGCAGAAACGGGTCATTCAAGAGCAGATTGACGAAATTCTAATCGCCATTCAGGAGGCCAAGCTGGAACAGGCCGAACGGTGGAGCATCAAGCAGATGGAGAATACCAAGCTCAAGCTGGATGCAAAACTGAAAAAGCTGAATGACAAGAAACGGGATGATACTGTCACCTTTGAGGAACTGGGTGTGGACCGCCTCTTTGTGGATGAGGCACATTATCACAAAAACCTCTACATGCACACAAAAATGCGGAATGTAGCCGGTATCAGCCAAATTGATGCACAGAAATCCAGTGATATGTTTGGAAAATGCCGCTACCTGGATGAGATTACCGAGGGGCATGGTATCGTGTTTGCCACGGGTACGCCTATCTCCAACAGTATGGTAGAGTTGTATACCATGATGCGGTATCTGCAATTTGAGATGCTAAAAGAGCGGGGATTAAGTCATTTTGATTCCTGGGCGGCCTCCTTTGGCGAGAAGGTAACGGCGGTGGAGCTGAAGCCAGAGGGCACGGGTTTTCGGGCCAAAACCCGGTTCGCCCGGTTTTACAACCTGCCGGAGCTCATGAGCCTCTGGAAAGAGGCGGCGGACATCCAGACGGCGGATATGCTCCGCCTCCCCGTCCCGGAGGCGGAGTACTTCACCATCTCCACCGAGCCCAGCGAGGCACAAAAGGCTATGGTCCAGGAATTGGCTGTCCGTGCAGAGGAGGTCCGAAAGGGAACGGTACAGCCTAACGTGGATAATATGCTGAAAATCACCTCGGATGGACGCAAGCTGGCGCTGGACCAGCGGCTTGCCAACCCCCTCCTGCCAGACGACCCCGGCAGCAAGGTCAACGCCTGTGTGGAAAATGTGTTTCATATCTGGCAGGAGAGCGCCGGAACGCGGAGCACACAGCTCATTTTCTCCGATTTGTCTACGCCCAAGGGCAAATCGGAGAAAACATCCCAAACGGGGAAGGAGGACGGCAGCGATCAGGAGCCCGAGGACGAAGCGGACGAGGAAACTGTCCGGCTGGAGACCAGCGTGTATGTGGACATCCGGGACAAGCTCATCGCCAGGGGCGTCCCCTCAGAGGAGATCGCCTTTATCCACCAGGCCAATACCGAGGCACAGAAGGACGAGCTCTTTGGGAAGGTCCGGGAGGGCAAGGTGCGGATTCTGCTGGGCAGTACCCAGAAAATGGGTGCTGGGACCAACGTGCAGACAAAATTGATTGCCTCCCATGATCTCGACTGCCCATGGCGGCCCGCCGATGATGGACGGACTTTGCGGACACATATCAAAGCGGAGACACCTGTCAGGGTGTCTCCGCTTTTGCAAGGAAGGATGTAAGAAGTTACTTTGTGTCGTTGGGGTGTCTTGAATCAATATCTGTTTCCGTCCGCAAAAATGCCAGCTAAAATTTTGTGAAAACTCACGGGAAAATAAAAGTTCCGTTTTGGGCCTTAAAAGTTGTAGTAGGACGTTGAGGGATATTCCCTCAATGCTCCTTGACAACTGGACACGCATTCGTCAAGTACATCAGTTCCGATGTGCGAAAGCATGAGCCACAGCAGCAGGGTACGCCATGACCCCCGCCCTACCGGGCCGAGCGAGAATACCCCCTGTAAGTGCCGGTTTGCCCCCGGCATGGCGATGACAGTCGGAATGACAATGGTACTCCCGCCCAGCCACAGCTTCACACAATGGAGGCGGCTCTGTCAGAACGGCAGTTGGGGTGAAACTCCCGTGAGGTGGTGCGGCACACCGCCGCTTGACGACTTCCCTTTGCGGGCCGGGGTGTCGGGGACAAATGGGCTTGCAGATACATAGTCATACTCCCGATTTTAGCAAGGATTTTGCTGTGTTCATCTCCCCGATAAATCGGAAGTTACACGCCATAACGAATCAAAAACCCAAACACAATAATCACCAGCACACTGCCAATACGAATACCTTTCGTCAACTCGTCATGACTACGCCAATCTGCGGATTTAGGCCATACAGGGTTTACAAAAAAGAGCAATCCAATGATAATCCACATAATGTTGTGGAGTATACCCATCTTAAAAATTTGAGCGGACACAAAACCGCACGCCACGATAGCCAAAGAAATATAGCATTGTGACTTAAAAGATAATCGCTTCATAAAAGTGTCACTTCCTTACAAATTCTCATTTGCCCGTTAGTTTTACCATCGCCATTATACCAGCACCCGCCAAATTTCAACATACTTTTGGCGGCAGCCGGGGTGTCGGGGACAAATAGGCTTGTGGGTACATAGTTTTTTAGGTTCTACGTGTGCCTGCCTGTTTCATATCCCTCAATAAATGGTGGTTTACTATTCCTCTATGCTGATACTGAAGCAATCATCATATTGCTCCATGATTTTTGAAAAGAAAGCAGTATCATCTTCAGATGCCTCGTCTATATACATTTCTGTGCCATAATGGGCGCTACTAAACTTCCGCTGTCCGTTTTTGGAATTGATTGTAAAATATTTGGTCATTTTATTATATACGCTTCTATCTACTGATTCATCCGCTGATAACTCCGCAAGTAATTTCGTTGTAACAGTTCCCTTGATTGAAACTTCATGCTTTTCGCTTACAGGTTTTCCGTACAAGGATGCCTGCTGAATTTCCGCAGTTTCTTCCTTCCAACAACGAATTTCTAATTCATCGCCGACTTTGACAAAATGCTGAACAAGTTTTCTCCACCAGTCCGATGAAACAGTATTATCTATCATTTGCACTTGGATTTGGCTCATCAAAACACTTCCTTCAAGGCTAAACCCGTAGCATTTACACAATTGATTGCGGGACATTTCTTGAAATGAAATTGCGGAAATCAGTTATGTCATTAGATGTCAGGTCTTTCTTTTGTAGTACGGTAATGCGAGTATCATGAACGAAAAGGAACAAATCCTCAGTCTCTATCATAGATTCAAAGTCACTGTATGGGATGTGCTGGGGTTCTCTATCATCTGCTCGTATCTCCATCCCTGATTCAGAAAAAGACACCATGATAGACTGTTTTGCAGAAATGGTATCTTTACCCATCAGCAACAGTCTCGCAGACTTATCAAAGGGATTTTTCTTGTCTTTTCTACCGATGTATAAGTAAACAATGCCAATAACTATGGCAAAAGCACCTACAAGCAAAGGGACAAGTAGTTCCTGCGGTTTCATAAGCCCAGGAACAAAGAGAAATACCCCCAGCACCAAACAGATAATGCTCATTATCTTTGAGCGGAGACTGCTCCGTCGCTTTCCTTTTGACACAGCATTGAGCTTATCAATGTTTTCCCATAGACCTGGGTAACGCTCTCTTGAAACAAACTCGGTTCTTTTCTCAAGTGCTTTACTTACTTGCGGTAAAAGGCTTTCTATATCATATGGCGTAATCTGAAAATTGTAGTTTTCCATTGCGTTCCTCCATAAATTCGGGGCGCCAAACTATTCTATCAACGTCATTATACCAGCATCCACCAAAAAATTCAACATACTTTTGGCCGCAAAGGAAGGATGTAAGAAGTCACATTATACCGTTGCGTACATAGGGCCGGGGAAACTCCCAGCCCTATTTTTATGCCATAATCAAGCTAACGAGAGGAGCAGTCACATGGCAGAAATTGAAATCACAAAGGCCAGCGAGGTCAAGGTACGGAAGATTGAATGGCTGTGGTATCCCTACATCCCCTTCGGCAAGATAACCGTGGTGCAGGGGGACGCCGGGGACGGCAAAAGCACCTTTGTCCTCAACCTCGCCGCCATGCTCAGCCGGGGCCAGCCCATGCCCTTTACGGACGGCACGGGCCACCCCCCAATCAACATCATTTACCAATCCAGCGAGGACGATGCCGATGATACCATCGTCCCCCGGTTCATCAGCGCCGGGGGCGACCCGGAGCGTCTGCTGTTCATCAGCGAGAGGGAGCGGTATCTCTCTTTTTCCGATGAACGGCTGACACAGGCCGTCAGGCAGACCGGCGCAAGGCTCGTTGTCCTCGACCCTCTCTCCGCCTACATCGGGGAGGAAACAGGTATCAACGCCGCCAACGAGGTGCGGCGGCAGTTCCGCCCCCTCATTGAGATCGCCAGGGAACAGCGGTGCGCCATCCTCATCGTCCACCACATGAACAAAGCTATCGGGCAAAAGGCCATCAACCGGGCCGTCGGCTCCGTGGACATTGTGGGCGCTGCCCGGAGCGTCCTGCTGGTGGCCCGGACAGACCGTGAACACCCGGACGAGCGTATCATGGCCCAGGTGAAATGCAACGTGGGGCCTACCGGCAGCGCCATCGTCTTTTCAGTAGGTGGCGCTGTCCAGTGGCTTGAGGAAACCGCCAGGACAGCGGATGAAGTGCTGGGCAACGTGTTCGCCAACCTGGGCAGACCTGACACCCAAATGCGGCAGGCCAAAGAGGTAATAAGTCAGCTTCTCTCGGACGGGCCGAAGCCCCAGCGGGAAATTATGGAGAAACTGAGGACGGCGGGTGTTGGGGAGAGTACGGCGAAAAAGGCCAAGCAGCTCATGGGCGTCCGCTCCATCAAGGCGGGGGCTGTATGGCTTTGGTCGCTACCTGACGAGGACGGTCTATGACGCCACCCAAAAGGGAGTCCAGAGGGAAGCCCTCTGGCCCACCACCTTGCTTGCAAGGTGTAGTGGGTTACACAACACTTGCGCCTGCGGCGGCGGTTGTGGCGCGAGCCGGGGCGAGCGCCACAACCACCACCAGATACCGTTATGCTTTGTGAGCGGAGAGCGAACAAAGCATGGCGGTATCTTTTTGCGGGCGCAAATGTTGTGTACCTGACCCCGCCCGGTCTTGAACACATTCGTTCCAAACACAGACGGAGGGATGGGAGATACCGCCCGCTTCTACGGGACAATGTGACTTCTTACATCCTTCCTCAAAGGAGGTCGCTATGGCGAATTACGCAATCATGCGGATCGAAAAACGAAAGCTGCCCTCGGTGGGGCGTATCAACAAGCACCATGAACGGCTGAAAGAAGAATACAAGAGCAATCCCGACATCGACCGGGAGCGCACCGGCCTGAACTACCACATCATAGCGCCGTCCCTCCCCTACCGGGACGCTGTGCTGGCCCGCATTGAGCAGGCCGGGGCACGGCGGCGCAAGGACAGCGTTGTGCTTCAGGACTGCTTTGTGGGCGGCACTCCTGACTGGCTGAAAGCAAAGAGCCAGGAGGAACAGCGGGTGTATTTCAGCCACGCCTACCAATTCTTTGAACAGAATTTCGGAAAAGAGAATATCATATCCGCCGTGGTGCATATGGACGAGGTTACTCCCCACATGCACCTTTGCTTTGTCCCCATCACCGCCAAGGGCCGCTTGTCCTCCAAGGACATTATCGGCGGGCCGCAAGGCCTTGTGAAATGGCAGGACAGGTTTTACGAGCATATGCACCAGCGTTACCCCGACCTGTCCCGTGGCTTGCCCAAAAAGCTGACCCATCGTAAGCACGTCCCGCCCTATATGTTCAAGCTGACAGCGGAGCTATACAAGCATTATGACGAGATTTGTCAGGCCATCAACAGTATCGGCGTTCTGAACAGCGGCAGGAAAAAGGAGGAAGCCATCGCCCTCCTCGGCAGGTACGCCCCGGAAATGACCCAGCTAAAGGCCCAGGTCGCCAGCACAGACAAGCAGATCGCCGACCTGGAACGGGAGCTTGCCTATGTGACGGAGGGCAGGGCCACGGCATGGCGGGCCAATCAGGATTACAAACAGGAGTTGGAGGAAGCTAACTACAAGCTGTATCAACTGAACCGGGAGCAAAAACGGCTGGCGGAAATCATCTCCCGGATTCCCCCGGAACTGCTGGCGCAGTTGACGAAAAGTGAGCGGGAAGCCCGAAAAATTCAGGAAAGAGGGAATGATAGATGAATATTCAGGAAATCAAGGTATCGGAGTGCATGGCTTTTCAGAACAACCCCTTTCAGGTCAGGGACGACGAGGGGATGGAGCTGCTTGTCCAGAGTATCAAGGAGTTTGGCGTCATGACACCCGTTGTGGTGCGCCCGGTCAAGGAAAGCGGCTATGAGATCGTCAGCGGGCACCGCAGGATACACGCTTGCAAGAGGGCGGGGATTGAGGAAATCCCCGCCCTTGTCCATGATATGGAGCGTGACAGCGCCGTGATCTTCATGGTGGATTCCAATATCCAACGGGAGGGGCTGTTACCGTCTGAAAAGGCGTTTGCCTACAAGATGAAAGTGGAAGCCCTGCGGCACCAGGGAAAAAGGTCTGTCCAACCTGGACAGAAGTCGTCACGGGGCGCTGTGGCGCAGAATGCCGGCGAGAGCGAAACACAGGTGCAGCGGTATATCCGCCTGACCAAACTGGAAAAGCCCCTCCTGGCCCTGGTAGACGAGGGCAGGATCGCCTTTACCCCCGCCGTGGAGCTGTCCTATCTGACCCAGCGGGAACAGCGGGATTTGCTGGAAACCATTGAAAGTGAGGACGCCACCCCCTCCTTGTCCCAGGCCATCCGTATGCGAAAGCTAAGCGAAACGGGCCAGCTTGATATGGATGGTATCTTCCACATCATGTCGGAGGTCAAGGGCAATCAGAAGGAGTACATCAAGCTGTCCAGCGACAAGGTTGGCAAGTACCTGAACAAGCTGCGTACTCCCCAGCAGAAAGAGGACTTCATCCTGAAAGCCCTGGCCTTTTACGCCCGCCACCTGGAGCGCCAGCGTTCCAGCCGGGACGGGAGGTGAGCGGCATGGCGAAGCAGACCGCTCCAAAGCGGCAGAAGCCCCGCCTTGTTGTTCAGCGGGTATTCATTGGGGAAAAGAGCATGGAAGATGTTCTTTTCCCCGTTATTTATGAGGATTTGCGGCGGCAGCTTGAACGCCGCCGCACCTTGGACAAGGAGGGTGAGAGCGGATAAACTGTCCGTAAAGTCTGTTCAACACAAGGAGGTATCACGATGGGAACGAAAAAAGACAGCACCATTTACGATGTGGCGATTTATTGCAGATTGTCACGGGAGGACGTGAAAGAGGACGGTTCCGGCGATGAAAGCGCCAGCATTGGGACGCAAAAGGCCATCCTCACCGAGTATGTACGTCAACGGGGCTGGCACCTTGTCCAGACCTATGTAGACGATGGGTATTCTGGAACGAATTTTCAAAGGCCCGGTTTTCAGAGCATGATTCAGGACATTGAAGCCAAGCGTATCAACTGTGTCATCACCAAAGACCTGTCCCGGCTGGGCCGCAACTATCTGGACTGCGGGCTGTATCTGGAAGTGTTCTTCCCGGAGCATGGGGTGCGGTATATCTCTGTCAATGATGGGGTGGACACGCTGAACAAGAGTGCTATGGACATTACCCCGTTTCGGAACATCCTGAACGAAATGTACGCCGCCGATGTGTCCATGAAGGTGAAATCGGCCCTCCGTGCCAGGTTCAACAGCGGTCTGTATGTGTCCACCTCTCCCCCCTACGGCTACCTGAAAGACCCCGCCGACCACAACCACCTGATTATTGACGAGAAAGCGGCTCCGGTGGTGAAGCTGATTTTTCAAATGGCGCTGGACGGGGCTGGGATCGCCAAGATACGCAACCACCTCAACGCCAGCCATATCCTCCGCCCCGCCGCCTACGCCGCTGCAGAGCGGGGTGAGAGCGGCTATGAGCGGCACTTTGAGGGCAAGGAGGATAACCGCTACCAGTGGAGCAACAACAGCGTCAGGGCCATTCTACGCAGCCCTGTGTACGCCGGAAATCTTGTAGGGTATAAGCGGGTGGCGGTGAGCATGAAAAGCAAGAAACGCCCCTCCAGGCTCCCGGAGGAATGGGAGGTGATACCCAACACCCACGAGGGCATTGTCACCCAGGCGCAGTTTGATACCGTCCAGCGGCTGATGACCAGCAGGCGGCGGGACAAGGGCGGGAGCGGCTTTGACAACATCTTTTCCGGGATACTGAAATGCGCCGACTGCGGCTACGCTATGCGGGCCATGAGCGTCAACCGGCGCAAGCGGCCCGATCCGATAGACTGTGTGCAGTATGTGTGCAACAACTACGGCACCAACGGCACCGAGGGCTGTTCAGCCCACACCATCGAAGCCAGGGACTTGTTTGACGCTGTGCTGGCCGATATTCGCCATTACGCAAAGTTGGCGGTGGAGGGGGATGAAAAGCGGGTGCGCCAGCTTCAGGAGCGGCTGTCCTCCATCGGGGCCACCGAGCAAAAGGCTTTGGAACGGGAAAAGCGCAAGCTGGACAAGCGGCTGGGCGAGTTGGACAAGCTCTTTTCAGCCCTGTATGAAGATAAGGTCATGGAGCGTATTACCCAGCGCAATTATGACATGGTTTCCCGGAAATACGAAGCGGAACAGGCCCAGCTTTCGGCCCGGATTGAGGAAATCAACGTTTCACTGGCTGAAAAGGAAACCGCCGACAACGGGGTAAAGGACTTCTTTTCCCTGATTGCCGGGTACGCCGACACCGCCGAGCTGTCCGCCGCTATGGTCAACGCCCTGATTGAGAAAATCACTGTCGGGGAAGTGCGCCCAGATAGGGCATTGTGTGAAGTAGCGTAAGGTACTACCCCGTAAGATAACACGGGAAACAATCTGC